>NZ_JBQJJH010000002.1:0-859341 GCF_052077995.1 Streptococcus sp. V728
GGAGCTTCAGTAGTTGTTGGAGCTTCAGTAGTTGTTGGAGCTTCAGTAGTTGTTGGAGCTTCAGTAGTTGTTGGAGCTTCAGTAGTTGTTGGAGCTTCAGTAGTTGTTGGAGCTTCAGTAGTTGTTGTAGCTTCAGTAGTTGTTGGAGCTTCAGTAGTTGTTGGAGCTTCAGTAGTTGTTGGAGCTTCAGTAGTTGTTGGAGCTTCAGTAGTTGTTGGAGCTTCAGTAGTTGTTGGAGCTTCAGTAGTTGTTGGAGCCTCAGTAGTTGTTGGAGCTTCAGTAGTTGTTGGAGCTTCAGTAGTTGTTGGAGCTTCAGTTGTAGTTGGAGCTTCAGTTGTAGTAGGAGCTTCAGTTGTAGTAGGAGCTTCAGTTGTAGTTGGAGCTTCAGTTGTAGTAGGAGCTTCAGTTGTAGTTGGAGCTACAGTCGTAGTAGGAGCTTCTGTTGTAGTAGGAGCTTCTGTTGTAGTAGGAGCTTCTGTTGTAGTAGGAGCTACAGTCGTAGTAGGAGCTTCTGTTGTTTCGTCACTATTATAAACTTGAGCATCTGCTGAAGCAGCTTTGTTAACCCAGTTATTTTCTTTCGAAACAGAAGTTTTGTGTTGATCACTTGTTAGAGAAGCAACGTTTGTTACGCTCTTGATTCGATCAGCATGTTGTAGAAGTGTTTGGTATGATAGTGTAATTTCGTCAGTAGATTCAACTTTAAATTTGTCGCTGATCTTAGTCAAATCAAGTTTAAATCCACGGGCTGTCCACTCAATGTATGGTTCTAATCCAAGACCTGCCATTGGTTTTCCATCAACTACAAAAGTTTTTCCGTTAACTTTTAAGTCGAATGATGCAGGCAAGTAGTATCCACCTTTGAAGTATTGAGAAACATCTTGTCCTTTAGCTGATGTTAGACGGCTAAAGTCAAGCGCTGGTAGATTTGGCATTTGGTCAGTAAATACGATTCCTGATGCTGGTGCTTTTTTATCAACTGCGCTATTGACTGAGATATGCCAGTATAAGAAACCATCTTTAGCTGGATCTGTTACTGTGAGAGTGTCTCTCCAGTCTGGAATTCCCAGAGGTCCCCAGATTTTTTGAGCATGCTGGAGTGTTGTATGGTCAATTCCACCTGAGTTGTACTTCTTGATTGGAAGTAATACTGGAACTGGTCCAGTTCCAGAACGTTTTACGATTACAGACTCTGAACCAACTTTAAGAGTTCGGTCCTGGTCTTTACCAGTTGTGTTTTCTTTGTCCCATTTATACCAGAAAGATACATTACCTGAAGCTCCTTTATTTCCTCCTTTAACGAAGGTAATAGTAAGAGTCTTACCATCTTCTGATACTTGTCCTGTTGCAATCTCTTCGCCACTAGCATTTTTCATTGAGCTAAAGACTTTTGACGCAAAACTAACATCTTCTGGCATGGAAATTTTGAATGTATCTCCAACTTCCACACCTCCATCAATTTCCCAGTGATAAGAAATCTTATCCCCTTCAGCTTGAAGCTGAGAAATCTTCACTTGGCTGGTTAATTCTTTTGCTTGCGTTCTATATGCACCGATAGAAATTAGAAGTGCAAGGGCCGCAAACGCAGAAAAAACAGCAAAAAATAATTTTTTCATTGGTCCTCCTTATTATTTAATATACCAAACAAACCAATTTTAGCACTAACCTCTTCATTAGTCAACGAAATAGATGTAAAATTCCTATTATTTTTGGTGTTTTTTGGCTTTTTTTGATGAACTACCAAAACAGGCTTGAAATATAGAAAATTTAGGCGTTTACAAAATTTTTTCTTATTATTTAAGTTCATAAAGACAAAAATTGTATAAATGAACTTTCAAAGCTTTTTTCTGACTTAGAATATGATAAAATAGGTATGTTTGAAATAGAGCCCATGCTCAGAAATTTAGAATAGGAGAATATGATGCAAGCAGTAGAACATTACATTGAAAAATTTGTTCCTGAACATTATGATTTATTTTTGGACTTGAGTCGCGAGACCAAGACTTTTTCAGGGAAAGTAACCATCACTGGTCAAGCTAAAAGCGACCGTATTTCCCTTCACCAAAAAGACTTGGAGATTGCTTCTGTAAAAGTAGCTGGTCAGGCTCGTCCATTTACAGTTGATAATGAAAACGAAGCTCTTCATATCGAACTTGCGCAGGCAGGTCAAGTTGAATTGGTTCTTTCATTTTCAGGTAAAATCACAGACAACATGACAGGAATCTACCCATCTTACTACACAGTTGATGGGGTTAAGAAGGAAGTCTTGTCAACTCAGTTTGAGAGCCACTTTGCCCGCGAAGCCTTTCCATGTGTGGATGAGCCAGAAGCTAAAGCAACTTTTGACCTATCTCTTCGTTTTGACCAGGCAGAAGGCGAATTGGCCTTGTCAAACATGCCTGAGATTGACGTTGAAAACCGCAAGGAAACTGGTATCTGGAAATTTGAGACAACTCCACGTATGTCTTCATACTTACTCGCTTTTGTGGCTGGAGACTTGCAAGGAGTTACGGCTACAACTAAGAACGGTACTCTTGTAGGAGTATACTCAACCAAAGCACACCCACTCTCTAACCTTGACTTCTCACTAGACATCGCTGTTCGTTCGATCGAATTTTACGAAGACTACTATGGAGTCAAATATCCAATTCCTCAATCTCTCCACATTGCTCTCCCTGACTTCTCAGCAGGCGCTATGGAAAACTGGGGTCTTGTCACTTACCGTGAAGTTTACTTGGTTGTGGATGAAAACTCTACCTTTGCTAGCCGTCAACAAGTAGCTCTTGTCATTGCCCATGAACTTGCTCACCAATGGTTCGGTAACCTTGTAACGATGAAGTGGTGGGATGACCTTTGGCTCAATGAAAGTTTCGCTAACATGATGGAATACGTCTGTGTGGATGCCATCGAGCCAAGCTGGAATATCTTTGAGGACTTCCAAACAAGTGGTGTCCCATCAGCTCTAAAACGCGATGCGACAGACGGTGTTCAGTCAGTTCACGTAGAAGTCAGTCATCCAGACGAAATCAATACTCTCTTTGACCCTGCAATCGTTTATGCTAAGGGTAGCCGTCTCATGCATATGCTTCGTCGTTGGCTAGGAGATACCGATTTTGCGAAAGGATTGCATGCCTACTTTGAAAAACACCAATATGGAAATACTATTGGTCGTGACCTATGGAATGCTCTTGGTCAAGCATCAGGTCGCGACGTAGCAGCCTTTATGGATTCTTGGTTGGAGCAACCTGGTTATCCAGTATTGACTGTCAAGGTTGAAAATGATGTCTTGAAGATTTCACAAAAACAATTCTTCATCGGTGAGCACGAAGATAAGAACCGTCTATGGGTAGTACCACTTAACAGTAACTGGAAAGGTTTGCCAGATACTCTTGAAACTGAAAGTATCGAGATTCCTGGCTATGCTGCTTTGCTTGCTGAGAACAAAACAGCCCTTCGACTAAACACAGAAAATACAGCCCACTACATTACAGATTATCAAGGTGAGTTGCTGGATGCTATCCTTTCAGAATTAGTAGAACTTGATAATACAAGTAAACTTCAAATCGTCCAAGAACGTCGTTTGTTGGCTGAAGCTGGTCACATTTCATTTGCGGACTTGCTTCCGGTTGTAGATCAATTGGCACAAGAAGAATCTTACCTAGTTGTTGCAGCAGTTTCTCAAGTTATTTCAGCTCTTGAACGCTTTATCGATGAAGGAACTGAGACTGAGAAAGCCTTTAAAGCACTTGTTGCGAAACTTGCTCGTTACAACTATAATCGCCTTGGATTTGAAGCAAAAGATGGAGAAGCAGATGAGGACGAATTGGTTCGTCAATTGACAATCTCAATGATGATTCGCTCAAATGATGAGGAAGCGAGCCAAGTCGCAAGTCAAATCTTTGCAGCTCACAAGGACAATCTTGCAGGTCTTCCAGCAGCTATTCGTTCACAAGTTCTCATCAATGAAATGAAACAACATGAGACTAAAGACTTGGTAGCTCTTTACCTCGACTTATATACTCATGCTACAGATGCAGTCTTTAAACGTCAGTTAGCTGCAGCCCTATCATACAGCACAGACGCTGAAAATATCCAAACGCTTCTTGCAACTTGGAAGGATAAATTTATCGTCAAACCACAAGACCTGGCATTGTGGTACCTCCACTTCCTTGGACACAAGGCTACTCAAGAAACTGCTTGGACATGGGCGCGTGAAAACTGGGATTGGGTTAAGGGAGCTCTTGGTGGTGATATGAGCTTTGATCGATTTGTCATCTACCCTTCTAACGTCTTTAAGACGGAAGAACGCTTGGCAGAATACAAAGCTTTCTTCGAGCCACAAGTATCTGACCTAGCCCTTAGCCGTAATATCCGCATGGGTATCAAGGATATCGCAGCTCGCGTTGAATTGATTAAGCGTGAAAAAGCAGCCGTTGAAGCAGCAGTTGCACAATATAGCAAGGCTTAACACATTCAAGTCTAAATAGATGATAAAAACTCAACTTTTTCCTAGAAAAACAAGGAAAGTTGAGTTTTTTTTAAGATATTTTTGTTATAATAAGCTTAATAAGGAGGAATTTTTGATGATCAAAATTCTATTAGTGGAAGATGACCTAGGCCTGTCAAATTCAGTCTTTGATTTTTTGGATGATTTTGCTGATGTCATGCAGGTTTTTGATGGAGAAGAAGGTCTTTATGAGGCTGAAAGTGGCGTGTATGATTTGATTCTATTGGACTTGATGTTGCCTGAGAAAAATGGATTCCAAGTCTTGAAAGAATTGCGTGAAAAAGGTATTTCGACTCCTGTTCTCATCATGACAGCAAAGGAAAGTATCGATGACAAAGGACATGGATTTGAACTTGGGGCAGACGATTATCTAACAAAACCTTTCTATTTAGAAGAACTCAAGATGCGTATCCAAGCCCTCCTCAAACGTTCTGGAAAATTTAACGAAAATACTCTTTCATATGGCGACTTGACAGTCAACCTCTCTACAAATGAAGTTAAGGTTCATGATAGCTCTGTTGAGTTACTCGGTAAGGAATTTGAACTCTTGGTCTATTTCCTCCAAAACCAAAATGTTATCCTACCTAAGACACAGATTTTTGACCGTCTATGGGGATTTGATAGTGATACGACTATTTCAGTAGTAGAAGTTTATGTATCAAAAGTTCGTAAGAAATTAAAGGGGACAGCCTTTGCTGAAAATCTCCAAACCTTGCGTAGTGTTGGGTATATTTTAAAACATGTTTAATAAGTTAAAAAAGAATTGGTACGCAGAGGATTTCAGCTACTTTATCCGTAATTTTGGAGTTTTTACACTGATTTTCTCTGCAATGACCTTGATTATCCTGCAGGTTATGCACTCCAGTCTTTACACGTCTGTAGATGAGAAACTTATAGCGCTTAGCAATAATCCTCAGGATATTATTCAATTGGCAGTCAATCGTGCAACAGAAGATGTAAAGGATATAAACGGTGGAAATGTCACCACAAATCCGGATAAAAGAGTCACAATTAGCTCCAATACGGAAGTCATTTTGCTGGATTCAAATCTGAATCAATTAGTGACTGGAAATCGCTTTTTAGGATTAGATAGGATAACCTTCAATAAAAAGGATTTAAACCATATTCGCCAACTTCATATTGTCAATAGCTATGGTCAGGATGAGGTTTACCGTGTTGTCCTGACGGAAATGAATATTGATTCGGTTTCGACTAATATCAAGTATGCTGCAATCTTGGTAAACACTAGCCAACTAGAGCAGATTAGTCAAAATCACGAGCAGTTAATTGTGGTGGTCATGGCAAGCTTCTGGATTCTATCTATCTTAGCCAGTCTCTATCTTGCTCGTGTCAGTGTTAAGCCCCTACTCGAAAGTATGCAAAAGCAGCAGAGCTTTGTGGAAAATGCCAGTCATGAATTACGCACTCCACTAGCAGTTCTTCAAAATCGTCTGGAAACACTTTTTAGAAAACCAGAAGCGACTATTATGGAGTCTAGTGAGAGCATTGCTTCGAGTTTGGAAGAAGTTCGAAACATGAGATTCCTAACGACGAATTTGCTCAATTTAGCGCGTAGAGATGACGGGATTAAGCCGGAGCTTGGAGAAGTCGAGCCCGACTTCTTTAATACAATCTTTACCAACTATGAAATGATTGCATCTGAAAATGATCGTGTCTTTCGTTTCGAAAACCGTGTGCATCGAACCATTATTACAGATAAACTTCTCCTCAAGCAGTTGATGACCATTCTGTTTGACAATGCTGTCAAGTATACGGAAGAAGAAGGAGATATATATTTTGAGATTTCAACGACGGAACGCAGTCTATATTTAACAGTAGCAGATAATGGAATCGGGATTTCTGCAGCAGATAAAAAGAAAATCTTTGACCGATTTTATCGTGTTGATAAGGCACGTACACGTCAAAAGGGAGGTTTTGGTCTTGGTTTGTCATTAGCCAAGCAAATCGTTGATGCCCTTAAGGGAACTATCAACGTTAAGGACAACAAACCAAATGGAACCATCTTTGAAGTCAAGATAGCTATCTCAACTCCATCAAAACGTAAAAATAAATAAAAAAACCTTCGATTTATCGAAGGTTTTTATTTGAATTTTTTCTTGATAAACGTACGCTGAAATTGCAATGCTACAAGACTAAGGCCGATAGCCAAAGCAAATGATAAAACAGTATTGACTTTTAGTGATAAGAACAAAAAGCTAAAGATAGCTAAAAAGACGCAGAAGCAAGCAATGTTCACAAAAAATAGGACTTCCTTTACGCTAGCGACAGAAGCACTTTCTGGAACATATTCTTGGAATTGAGCGGTTTTTACACTTTCTTGTTCTAACTCATACGGGTGTAATTTTCTAGCGGGCATATTTCTCTCCTTAACAATACATTACTATTTTATCACTTTTTAAAGAGAGAATTATTACAGGATTGTTACAAATTGCATAAAATCTGTTATCAAGGGCAATTTCAGTTTTCTTGACATGCTGATGGGAAAATGATAGGATGAGTAAACCGTTTAAACTTTATTATTTTTCTCTTATTTCAACGAGGGGAAATTTGATAGTTGAAACGAATAAAAATCATACACAGATGCAAATAAATTCAATTTTGAAGTAAGGACAGGATTCTTTTAAATTGATTCTAGTTGTTCATGACGAGATAGTTTTCTATCTTTAGTGCTATGGTGAAGAGGAGATTTGTTCCCTCGACAACAGAATACTTAAAGGAGATTGGCATGTATCTTGCTATCAAAGAAATTTTACAGAATAAACTGAGATACAGTTTAATTCTAACTACCATTTTTCTCATTGCTTTTATGGTCTTTTTTATGACCAGCTTGGCTCTTGGGCTTGTTCGAAATAATAGGGCTGCTATCGATAATTGGCAAGCAACAGGAGTTGTTCTATCCGATTATGCAAATGACAATTTGACTGCATCCTTTATACCTGAAAAAGACTACAAAGATAAAGTGTCTGAGGATGCTGTTCCTCTAAGCTATATGTTTGCGGTGACAAACCTTGTCGATAGTAGTGACAAGTTGAATGTCTCTATTTTCGGTCAAGAGTGGGACAGTTTTATCTCTCCGTCCTTGATTGAAGGGCATTACCCAGAAAATGACCAAGAAGTTGTAGTGGATCAGTCTTTTGAAAATTATGGCATCAAACTTGGGGACGCAATTCAACTCAACGGGAGTGAGACAAGTTTTAAGATTGTAGGTTTGACAAAAGAAAATAAATTTTTCACAGAACCTGTTGTCTTTACGAGCTTAACAACGTATTGGGATTTACAAGGAACAACAAAAGCCAATCGCTCTATCTCTGCATTGGTATTGCAAAATGATGTAGAAGTGACTGGTGATGGCTTGAAGCAGATTTCTATTCAAAAAATGATTTCAAAAATTCCTGGTTATACACCTCAGGTCAATGTATTCTCAGGAATGATTCTAGCAATGATAGTCATAACGGGTCTGATTGTAGGGATTTTTATTTATATCATTACCATTCAAAAATTAGGCCTCTATGGTATTATGCGAGCACAAGGAATTCAGATAAAATCCATCGTTTGGTCCCTTTTCTGTCAGATTTTTCTTTTATCTGCTTTGGGTATCGGATTGGCCTTACTAGCCATTTGGGCTGTCATTTTAGTCTTACCTGCAACCTTCTTTTTCTATCCTAGTTGGTTAGCATACTTTGTGTTAAGCCTGATCATCTGCTTAATGGCTCTTCTAGGTGGCGTCATTTCGCTTCCTCGTCTGCTAAAAGTAGATCCAATTACGGCCATTGCAGAATGATAAGGAGAATGACATGACTAGATTAATTGAGATGATTCAAGTGACAAAAACTTATGGCGAAGGCAATATGAAAGTGACAGCTCTTCATGAGACCAATTTTCAGCTGAATGCTGGTGAGTTTGTAGCGATTGTGGGGCCTTCTGGGTCGGGCAAAACAACCTTTTTAACGACTCTAGGCCAACTACAGGAAGTTTCAACTGGCAAGATTCTGGTAAAGGGAAAAGAGACTGGAAACCTAACCGAAAAAGAAAAAACGGATTTGCGCTTTAGTGAATTTGGCTTTATCCTCCAGGCTTCAAATCTGATTCCCTTTTTAACAGTCAAGGAGCAATTAGATTTAATTGACCGTTTGGATAAAAAGAAATCTATAAAAAGTAACCGACAAGAGTTGTTCAGTCTGTTGGATTTGGACAAGGTTCAAAACCACTATCCCAAAGCTCTCTCAGGTGGAGAACGGCAACGAGCTGCAATTGCTAGAGCTCTATACAATAATCCGAGTATTGTACTTGCAGATGAGCCAACAGCTAGCCTAGATACACAGCGTGCTTACCAGGTTACAGATATGCTGGCTTCAATTGCCCATGAGCAAGGCAGGGGAGTTGTCATGATTACGCATGATACTCGCTTGCTGGATAAGGTTGACCGTGTTTATGTTATGGATGATGGACGACTTGTTGAAAAGACACAAGTATAATACGAAAAAGTGAACTGCCATTGATGCAGTTCACTTTTTTGAAATTTCGCATCATAAGACTCACTTTTCTATATAGCTGATTTTTTTGAAATGTGGTATAATTTTGTCTATGGAAAAGATTATCATTACAGCAACTGCTGAAAGTATTGAACAAGTAAAACAGCTACTCGAGGCTGGTGTCGATCGCATTTATGTCGGTGAAAAAGATTTTGGACTTCGTTTGCCGACAACATTTAGTCATGAAGAATTGCGTGAAATCGCAAAAATCGTTCATGATGCAGGAAAGGAATTAATCGTTGCGGTCAATGCCCTCATGCACCAAGATATGATGGACCGTATCAAGCCATTCTTGGACTTTCTAGAGGAAATCAAGACGGACTACATTACTGTTGGGGATGCAGGGGTATTTTATGTGGTCAACCGTGATGGCTATTCTTTTAAAACCATTTATGATGCGTCAACAATGGTCACTAGCAGTCGTCAGATTAATTTCTGGGGACAAAAAGCAGGAGCGTCAGAAGCAGTTTTGGCGCGTGAAATCCCATCTGCAGAACTTTTCAAAATGCCTGAAATTTTAGAAATTCCTGCTGAAGTCTTGGTATACGGTGCTAGTGTTATCCACCATTCGAAGCGTCCGCTCTTGCAAAACTACTACAATTTCACACAGATTGATGATGAAAAATCTCGTCAACGTGACTTGTTCTTGGCTGAGCCAAGTGACCCAGAGAGCCATTATTCTATTTTTGAAGACAATCATGGAACTCATATCTTTGCGAATAATGACCTTGATTTGATGACCAAGTTGACTGAGTTGGTAGAACATGGCTTCACTCATTGGAAGCTTGAAGGCCTTTATACACCTGGCCAAAATTTTGTAGAAATTGCCAAACTCTTTGTCCAAGCTCGCAACTTGATTCAAGAAGGGAACTTCACACATGACCAAGCCTTTTTGCTAGATGAAGAAGTTCGTAAGCTACATCCTAAAAATCGTTTCCTTGATACTGGATTTTATGACTACGACCCTGATATGGTTAAATAAGCATCAAAAACCCGAAATAAAATGTTCGGGTTTTTCTGATATTTGGATGAATTTGAAGCGTATTCATGATATAATAGAAGTAGCTCTATTTGGAGGTATATAAGTGGAAAATCTGAAAAAAATGGCAGGGATTAAGGCTGCCGAGTTCGTCAAAAATGGTATGGTTGTCGGACTTGGGACTGGCTCCACTGCCTACTATTTCGTCGAAGAAATAGGTCGTCGTATCAAAGAAGAAGGTTTACAGATTACAGCTGTAACGACTTCTAGTGTAACCAGCAAACAGGCAGAAGGCCTCCAGATTCCTCTTAAGTCGATTGACCAAGTGGATTTTGTAGATCTGACCGTGGATGGTGCGGATGAAGTAGATAGTCAGTTTAATGGCATCAAAGGTGGTGGTGGTGCCCTTTTCATGGAAAAGGTTGTCGCAACTCCATCAAAAGAATACATCTGGGTCGTTGATGAGAGCAAACTGGTCGAGAAACTGGGTGCTTTTAAATTGCCAGTAGAGGTTGTTCAGTACGGTGCCGAACAAGTCTTTCGTCGATTTGAGCGTGCTGGCTATAAACCGAGCTTCCGTGAAAAGGACGGCCAACGTTTTGTGACAGATATGCAGAACTTTATCATTGATTTAGACTTGAAAGTGATTGAAGAACCAACAGCTTTTGGGAAAGAGTTAGACCACGTCGTTGGTGTCGTTGAGCACGGCTTGTTTAACCAAATGGTGGATAAGGTCATCGTTGCTGGACAAAATGGCGTTCAGATTTTAACTTCAACAAAAGCAAAATAATTAAAACAATAAGGAGACACACTATGACAAAATTTAATCGTATTCACTTGGTAGTATTGGATTCTGTAGGGATTGGTGCAGCGCCAGATGCTAATAACTTTGTCAATGCAGGAGTGCCAGACGGGGCTGCAGACACACTTGGACACATTTCAAAAGCTGTAGGTTTGGATGTACCAAACATGGCAAAACTTGGTCTTGGAAACATCCCTCGTGAAACACCATTGAAGACTGTTCCAGCTGAAAGCAACCCTACTGGTTATGCGACTAAGTTAGAAGAAGTTTCTCTCGGGAAAGATACCATGACTGGTCACTGGGAAATCATGGGGCTTAATATCACTGAACCATTTGATACTTTCTGGAATGGATTCCCTGAAGAAATTATCACAAAAATTGAAGAATTTTCAGGCCGTAAGGTTATTCGTGAAGCTAACAAGCCTTATTCTGGTACAGCTGTTATTGATGATTTCGGACCACGCCAAATGGAAACTGGTGAGTTGATTATCTATACTTCAGCTGACCCAGTTCTTCAAATTGCAGCCCACGAAGACATCATTCCTTTGGATGAATTGTACCGTATTTGCGAATACGCTCGTTCGATTACTTTAGAGCGTCCAGCTCTTCTTGGTCGTATCATTGCTCGCCCATACGTTGGGGAGCCAGGAAACTTCACACGTACTGCCAATCGTCGTGACTTGGCTGTATCACCATTTGCGCCAACTGTTTTGGACAAATTGAATGAAGCCGGTATTGATACTTATGCGGTTGGTAAGATTAATGATATCTTTAACGGTGCTGGTATCAACAATGACATGGGACATAATAAATCTAACAGCCATGGTATTGATAATTTGATTAAAGCTATGAAATCTGAAGACTTTAAAGAAGGTTTCTCATTCACAAACTTGGTAGACTTCGATGCCCTTTATGGTCACCGTCGCGATCCTCATGGTTACCGTGATTGCTTGCATGAGTTTGATAAGCGCTTACCAGAAATTATGGCAGCCATGAGAGAAGATGATCTTCTTTTGATTACTGCTGACCATGGGAACGATCCAACCTATGCTGGTACTGACCATACTCGTGAATATATCCCACTCTTGGCATACAGCCCATCCTTTAAAGGAAGTGGTCTAATTCCAGTCGGAAACTTCGCTGATATCTCAGCAACTATTGCTGATAACTTTGGCGTTGAAACTGCCATGATTGGTAAGAGCTTCCTAGATCAATTAGTTTAAGATGACTCGCTACGCTCTTCTCGTAAGAGGAATCAATGTTGGTGGAAAGAATAAGGTAGTGATGGCTCAACTACGTCAGGAATTGGCAGAGTTGGGATTAGAAAATGTTGAAACTTACATTAATAGTGGCAACATTTTCTTTGATAGCAGTAAGGCTAGAACTCTCTTAGTTGAGAGTCTGCAGGGCTTCTTTGAAGTGCATTATCCATTTATCAAAAGTTTTTCCTTGGTATCTCAAGAAGACTATGAAGAGGAGCTTAGAACTCTCCCTGCTTGGTGGTTCCAAGAAATGGCTCGAAAGGATGTTCTCTTTTATACCGAGGTCTTAGATAGGGAATCCGTAGAAGAGAAGTTGCGTGTTTTGAAGCTAAGAAATGAAGTGCTTTACTTTGGCAAAGTAGCGGTTTTCTGGGGTAAATTGTCAGAAGAAACCTACGCTAAAACAGCCTATCACAAGCAACTGCTGAAGCTGCCTTTTTATCGCAAAATTACTATTCGTAACGCGAATACCTTTGACAAAATTGGCCAATTTTTAAGGAAAACATAAAGGAGATATGCAATGACATTATTAGCAAAAATCAATGAAACAGCTGCTTTTTTGAAAGGTAAAGGAATGGAAGCACCTGAGTTTGGCTTGATCCTTGGATCAGGTCTTGGAGAACTGGCTGAAGAAATCGAAAATGCCGTCGTAGTAGACTACTCTGAAATTCCAAACTGGGGTCGTTCAACGGTTGTCGGCCATGCTGGTAAATTGGTCTACGGTGACCTTGCGGGACGAAAGGTTTTAGCCCTTCAAGGACGTTTCCACTTCTACGAAGGAAACCCACTAGAAGTGGTGACTTTCCCAGTTCGTGTCATGAAAGTTTTGGGCTGTGAAGGGGTTCTTGTTACCAACGCTGCCGGTGGTATCGGCTTTGGTCCTGGTACTTTGATGGCTATCACAGACCACATCAACATGACTGGTCAAAACCCATTGATCGGTGAAAACTTGGATGATTTTGGTCCACGTTTCCCAGATATGTCGAAAGCTTACACACCTGAATACCGTGAGACAGCTCATCAAGTAGCAGACAAATTGGGTATCAAATTGGATGATGGGGTTTATATCGGTGTGACAGGTCCTACTTATGAAACTCCAGCTGAAATCCGTGCGTTTAAGACTCTTGGTGCAGATGCTGTCGGAATGTCAACTGTTCCGGAAGTCATCATTGCAGCGCATTCTGGCTTGAAGGTTCTTGGTATTTCATGTATTACCAACTTTGCGGCTGGTTTCCAAGAAGAGCTCAACCACGAAGAAGTAGTGGAAGTGACAGAGCGCGTCAAAGGCGACTTCAAAGGATTGCTAAAAGCGATTCTTGCTGAACTCTAATCCAATGAAAGTACGACTCCAAAATCTGCCCTACGGACTGAGGTTGCTTCTAGCCACCTTATCATTAGGGATTGGGACGGGCCTGGTCGGAATTGCCTGTCATTATCTACTAGAAGGGGTGCAAGAGCTGGCTTTTGACCAAGCTAGTTCCGATTTGCTCCAGCAATTTCAAGAAGCTGGAGGTATCCGTAGATTTTTGATCTTATGTGTGACTGGGTGCTTGGCAGCTGGCTTCTGGTATGTCCTGCAAAAGCGTTATCAGATCCTGTCTATTCGCCAGCAAATTGACTTAGCTGGAGACAGGGAACCAGCGCTCTTCGCACACCTCCTTCATTCAGGGATGCAGGTGGCAATTGTTGGAGCAGGCGCATCGGTCGGAAAAGAAGGAGCCCCACGTGAGGTCGGGGCTCTTCTAGCTGGTCGCTTGGCGAAGGGATTCTCACTAGCCCTCAAAGAGCGAAAAGTCTTGATCGCCTGTGGTGCTGGAGCTGGTTTGGCTGCCGTCTATCAGGTTCCCTTTGCCAGTAGCTTGTTCGTCTTTGAGACCTTAGGGCTCGCCTTCAGTTGGCAGAACTTTCTACTGGTTTTGACCAGTACTTATCTGGCAACCTGGGTCGCTCAGTCCATCGTTGGTCAGGAGGCTGTTTATCACCTGTCCGCAGTCTCATGGTCGGCTAGCGGCTTCTTACAGGCTATTGTGATTGCTTTCTTGGTCACTCCCTTGGCTTTGGTCTTTGCTTTCCTCGCAAAGCGGGCTAGTCACAAACGGCGGAAGGATAGGACGATTCTTTGGGCTCTTCCTCTAGCCTTTCTAGTGCTGGGGAGCCTAGTAGCCTTTTTCCCTATCTTTATGGGAAATAGCCAGGTACTAGCGCAAGCCCTCTTGTCTAGCCAGTCGATTCCTTATCTTCCACTGACTCTTGTAGTGAAGGGGCTTCTGGTTTATCTCCTCTTGCGCAATGGTGCTTATGGGGGAACCTTGACACCATCATTTGCCTTAGGGATTGGATCTGGCTATCTAGTGACCTTGCTTTTGACTGTAGTTGGGATTCATCTGGATCCTGCTCTAGGGATGTTACTAGGAGCGACCGTCTTTTTAGGGACGACCTTAAAAGCCCCTCTGACAGCCATTACCCTGAGCCTTGGATTTACAGGCCAAAATTGGAATTTGACTATCCCGCTTGTACTTGCAGCTAGTCTGTCTTACGTGATTCGAAAGAGATGGGAGGAGAAACAATGAAGGTACATTTTGTACTGCATGAAACATTTGAAGTACCGGGCGCTTATCTAAAATGGGCGCAGGAGCGTGGCCATCAGGTGACCACGACAAAAGTCTATGAGAATGAAACCCTACCTGAGTCAGTGGATGATATTGACTTTTTGATAGTCATGGGAGGACCTCAATCACCAGATGAAGATAGGGAAGCTTTTCCATACTACGATCCTCAGGCAGAGATCCAGTTGATTCAAAAAGCCATCAAGTCAGATCGTTATATTGTTGGGGTCTGTCTTGGTGCCCAGCTCTTATCTGTTGCCTATGGTGCAAAGTATGAGCACAGTCCAGAACGTGAGATTGGGGTTTATCCAATAACGCTTACTGAAGCTGCTTTAAAAGATGAACATGTCAAAGTTATTGGACCGACTCTAAATACAGGACACTGGCATGGCGATATGCCGGGATTGACAGAGGATATTGTTGTTCTTGCGACCAGTCAAGGGTGTCCACGTCAGATTATTCGCTTCAGTCCTAAACACTATGCCTTCCAAAATCACTTAGAATTTGATTCAGAAGCAGTTGATCTCTTGATCGCTGCAGATGGTGAAGAAGTTTTAAAAGAACAAAGTTCAAAATTGACCTTTGTTCAAAACCCTCAAGACATTCGTGATTACGATTATCGAGAAATGAATGCTAAACTCTATGCATTTTTGGACTCATTAACAAAATAAATATAAAAAAGAAAGGAAAGGGAGTTCGGGTTTGAAATTGAACCCGGGGTAGCCCCAACTTTCAAAACCAAATTACATTGAACCCGCCCTAAAAGCTGTGTGAAAAAGATTGATTGACTTGCAAGTCCAGTACTTGCTGCGTCCATCCCCTATTTTCACTGTGCTTTTTACGGGCTTGGAATCTTATAGAAAGGTAGAGCATGTGTTCTAATTTGAACACGAGCGGAAAGCTCTCCTAATTACTCAATAAAAAAAGAAAGGATGGGTTTACCGTATTCGCTGAACTGAATACTGTTTACTCTTCTCTAAATCATAAAAATTAAGAAAGAAAGGAATTGAACCCACCCTAAAAGCAGTGGAAAAAAGATAGTTGGTCTAGCGAGCATCGCTCACTGCGCCCAACTCCTATTTTCCCTTCGCTTTTTGACGGGTTTGGTATCTTATATTATGTCTATCCATATTGCTGCTAATCAAGGTGAAATTGCTGATAAAATTCTTCTTCCTGGAGATCCTCTTCGTGCGAAATTTATTGCTGAGAACTTCCTTGAGGATGCTGTTTGCTTCAATGAAGTCCGTAACATGTTTGGTTACACAGGTACTTATAAAGGTCACCGTGTATCTGTCATGGGAACTGGGATGGGAATGCCCTCAATCTCTATCTATGCGTGTGAGTTGATTGTCGACTACGGCGTGAAGAAATTGATTCGTGTCGGAACTGCTGGTTCTTTAAATGAGGATGTTCACGTCCGTGAATTGGTCTTGGCGCAAGCTGCTGCAACCAACTCAAACATCATCCGCAACGACTGGCCTCAATACGACTTCCCACAAATCGCTAGTTTTGATTTGCTAGATAAAGCCTACCATATTGCCAAAGACCTTGGCATGACGACCCACGTTGGGAATGTCTTGTCATCAGATGTTTTCTATTCAAACTACTTTGAAAAGAACATCGAGCTTGGTAAATGGGGTGTGAAAGCTGTAGAAATGGAAGCAGCAGCCCTCTACTACCTTGCTGCTCAACACCATGTGGATGCCCTTGCCATTATGACCATTTCTGATAGCTTGGTCAATCCAGATGAAGATACAACGGCTGAAGAACGTCAAAATACTTTCACAGATATGATGAAGGTTGGTCTAGAGACCTTGATTGCAGAATAAGACTCTTGGCTTTGAAGCTAATCTTCTTGCTTGCGATTTTTAATGGCTGTGAGCTTGATATCCAATAATCATCAAATAAAGTTGAAAGCCCAGTTGGTAATAGCTAATGGTTTTCAACTTTTTTCGAACTAAAGACTGAAGGAGAAGTAAGATGGATAAAATTGAACAATTACAGGAACTGATAGACCAAAGTCAAAGCATTGTTTTTTTCGGTGGAGCTGGGGTTTCTACTGAATCTAATATCCCTGATTTTCGTAGTTCAGATGGCTTATATAGTCTTAAGTTAGGTAGGCATTTTTCTGCGGAACAATTAGTTTCTCATACTATGTTTGTACGTTATCCAGAGGAATTTTTCGATTTTTACAAAAAACATCTCGTATATCCAGAAGCTAAGCCAAATTTAGCCCATTATTATCTGACTTCATTAGAAAAGGCCGGTAAGCTGAAGGCTGTTGTAACTCAAAATATCGATAGTCTTCACGAGATGGCAGGTTCGCAGAAGGTTTTGAAACTACATGGTTCTGTGGACCGTAATTACTGTCTCGGTTGTCATCGATTTTATAATTTAGATAGTTTTTTGGCTCTCGAAGGTCCTGTTCCATACTGCCTAGATTGTGGCCAGGTTGTTAAACCCGATGTGACCCTTTATGAGGAGCCTCTTGATATGGATGTTTTTAGTCAAGCGGCTCAAGTTATCCAGAAAGCTGATTTATTGATTATTGGTGGGACTTCTTTGGTTGTTTATCCTGCAGCTAGTTTGATTAATTACTTCTCAGGTTCAAAACTTGTTGTTATAAACAAGTCAAGTACTCCTCAAGACAGTAAAGCTGATTTAGTAATTGAGGGAAAAATTGGAGAAATCTTTTCTAAATTGAGACAATAAAATATACAAAAATATATATAAAATGAGGGCTCAATTTTTGAGTCCTCATTTTTGATTTAAGAATTGATCTAGTTCTCTTTGATTGTTAATAATCGTAATTTTTCGAGTATAATCGAGACAAATTCTTTTGTACTGATTTTTGTGTACAGAGCTACGACCATCCCAGAGAATCCAGCGGATAAACTCCCAGTTGAATTGTTCAGGGCAGCCAACTGCCATGCTTTCTCTAACTTTGCCTCTATATTTGAGATAGCGTCTAAAGGCTCTAAAAATACAAGACCAGGACGAAAAATTAAGAAAGATAATTTGGTCAGCCTCTTCCATCCTTTCTTCATAGCAACACCAAGTATAGTTGCCATCAATAACCCAGTTCTCGTTTTTCGCTAAAAAAGTCTGCATTTCTTTTAGCATCCAATCTCGATTACTTTCTTGCCATCCTGGTTGAAATTGGAGAGTATCTATATGGAGTTTAGGAATGGAGTAGTAAGTGGCAAGTTTATCTGCTAGAGTTGATTTTCCTGACCCAGAGTATCCAATTATAGAAATTTTCATGTTATTCCCTCTAAAATTTGGTACAAAAAAAGCTCCGTAGAGCTCATTTTGTTTTTAGTCTTGATTAACCAAGTTTAGCAGCAAGACGTGCTTTATCACGGCTAGCTTTGTTTTTGTGGATCAAACCTTTAGTTTCTGCTTTATCGATAGCTGAGCTTGCAGCACGGTAAAGTTCTTCAGATGGGTTTGCTTCAAAAGCTTTGATAGCAGTACGCATAGCTGATTTTTGTGCTGAGTTCTTTTCGTTTTGTTTAACGTTCAATTCAGCGCGTTTGATAGCTGATTTAATGTTTGCCAATGTTCTTACCTCCATATTTACTAACTATACCATTATATCTGAAAACTGTTATTTTGACAAGGGGAAATCATTTTTTTAAATAAATTTCATCAATTTCGTGATTTTTAGACTTATGAAGAATAACTTCAGCCCGATTTCGTGTCGGTTCTATATAGTTTTGGAGGTTAATCAGATTAATACTTGTCCAAACTTGGTGAGCTAAATCCTTTACTTCACCTAAAGGTAGCTGAGTGTAGCTATAGTAGTAGCTATCAGGATCATCCTGAGCCAAACTTAATAATTTTAGGAATCTATCTAAATACCAACTCTCGATATCCTCTACAGATGCGTCAACATAAATTGAAAAATCAAAGAAATCAGTTATATAGAGACGAGCATTTTGAGGATTTTGGAAAACATTAATTCCTTCAACAATTACAAAATCAGCGGCTTCTACTCGTTGCTTTTGCTCTGGGACGATATCGTAGATTTCATGAGAGTAGACTGGGATATCAACATCTTGACCATTCTTAAGTTGATCAAGGAAATTGATGAGAGCTTCCATGTCATAACTTTCTGGGAAACCTTTCCTAGTCAAAATACCTCGTTCGATTAAGGTATCATTAGGGAATAGGAAACCATCAGTTGTAACTAACTCTACTGTAGCTCCAGGAACAATACGTGAAAGCAATATTTGTAAAAGACGACTTGTAGTAGATTTTCCAACAGCCACACTCCCTGATACACCAATGATAAAGGGCTGGATTTTACTTTCTCTTTGAAGGAAAATACTTTTAGAGAATGCAAGGTCTTCTTTTGAACGCTTGTAGATTTGAATCAGATTCGCAAGTGGTAAATAAATGTCTGTTACATCATCTAAGCTAATTTGGTCATTAAAACTCTTGATTGAATCCAATTCGTCTTCAGTCAAAGGTGGAGTTGTTTTACGATGTAAAGATTGCCATGTTCTTCGGCTGATTTTTTCATAATGCAAAAATTCGTTCGTCATAATTTTTCCTCATTAACCCCCCTAGTATAACATATTTCTAATTTAAAGGGGGAATAAAAGATTTGAATCAGAGCGCTTTCTTTGTTAAAATAAAGCTAAGAAATACCGATAAAGGAGTGTGGGGTTATGGCAAAATTTTTAACTGATAAAAAATTGGCTGGCTCTATTTTATTAGTCATCCTTTTATGGATATCGGCGATTTTATGGAACCTTGATATTTCTATTGGAAAATTTAATATCAACTGGCTCTATTTTGTATTTTTTAAGCTATTACCAGCTTTAGGCATTCTCTATATTTTCTTAGCTTTTTTGTTAAAGAAATGGTGGCTGATTTTGATTGGTCTAGCTTGTCTATTTTCATTTTTTATTAGTATGTTCCTAGGTTATCTCTTCTTAGGGCCTTAGTTGGTATAGACCGTGTAAACGATTTATAATATCTAAATTTTATGGTAAAATAATCCTATGAGTAAAATGTATTATGCAGAAAATCCAGATGCAGCCCATGATGTTCACGAACTAAAGATAGAACTATTAGGGGAAAAGATGACCTTTTTGACGGATGCCGGTGTCTTCAGTAAAAAAATGATTGATTTCGGTAGTCAGTTATTGCTAAGATGTCTCGATGTTGAAAAAGGTGAAAAAATTCTGGATGTTGGTTGTGGCTATGGTCCTATTGGCTTGTCTTTAGTCAAGGCATATGGTGTTCAAGCGACTATGGTGGATATCAATAATCGTGCCCTGGATTTAGCCCAGCAAAATGCAGTAAAGAACAATGTTCAAGCGACTATTTTTCAGTCCAATATTTATGAGCAAGTAGAAGGACAATTTGACCATGTCATTTCGAATCCACCCATTCGTGCTGGTAAGCAAGTAGTCCACAAAATTATCGAGAAGAGTATTGACTATCTCGTAGATGGTGGTGATCTGACCATCGTTATTCAAAAAAAACAAGGAGCTCCAAGTGCCAAGAACAAGATGGAAGAAGTCTTTGGCAATTGTGAAGTTGTAAAGAAAGATAAGGGATATTATATCCTTAGAAGTGTGAAAGAATGAGAGCAGTAGACCTAATCCAGAAAAAAAGAGATGGCCAAGAACTCAGCTCAAGTGAAATTCAATGGCTGATCGAAGGTTATGTTGCAGGGACTGTTCCTGACTACCAGATGTCGGCCTTTGCTATGGCTGTTTATTTTAAAGGTATGACTACACGTGAAATTTCTGACTTGACGATGAATATGGTCAAGACAGGTCAGGAATTTGATTTATCAGCTATTGAAGGTATTAAAGTTGATAAACACTCTACCGGGGGAGTAGGAGATAAGGTTACCTTGATTTTAGCTCCCTTAGTCGCTAGTTTTGGTGTGACTGTTGCCAAGATGAGTGGTAGAGGTCTAGGTCATACTGGTGGTACGATTGATAAATTAGAATCCATCAAAGGATTTCAAGTTGAACGCAGTCAGGATGACTTTATCAAACAGGTTCAGGATATTGGGGTTTCAGTTATTGGCCAGTCTGATCAATTAGTTAAAGCGGATAAACTTCTCTATGCACTACGAGATGTCACTGCGACAGTTGATACGATTCCCTTGATTGCTAGTTCTGTCATGAGTAAAAAAATTGCAGCTGGAGCCGATGCTATTTTGCTGGATGTAACAGTCGGTGAAGGTGCCTTTATGAAGACAGTTGATGAGGCGCGTGAATTGGCTCAAACCATGGTAAACCTTGGTAAGGCTGTTGGCCGTAAGACAGTAGCAGTCATTACGGATATGAGTCAACCTTTGGGACGTGCCATTGGGAACCGCTTGGAAATTCTAGAAGCACTAGAAATTCTTCAAGGTAAAGGACGCGAGGATATCAGCAACTTTATCTGTGAGTTAGCCCAGATTATGCTATCTTTGGCAAATGTTGAAAAAACAGTCGAGGAAGTAAGGCAACATCTTGAAAATGGTCAGGCACTTAAGAAGTTTGAAGAGATGGTCCTCGCTCAAGTTGGAGATTTAGAAGATCTTTATCGACCTGTAATAGTTGATCATGTGGTAGAAATTCCAGCTCAGGAAGATGGTGTTATTGAGGTGCTGCCAGCCATGGAGTTCGGTCTTTTCGCTATGAGATTAGGTGCTGGTCGTGCAGTCAAAACCGATGCTCTTGACTATGAGACAGGGATTGTTTTTGAGAAGAAAGTTGGAGATTCGGTCAAAAAAGGTGAAATTGTCGCAAAAGTATATGCAAATGGCAAAATTTCTCCGGAACTAGTTACAGATTTCCAAAAATATGTTAAAATTAAGGTAAGTGATGAAGCGATAAAAACGCGTGAAATCATTGAAATTATCTCCTGATTTAAGGAAAAACCAAAATGAAATTAAATAAATACATTGATCATACGCTTTTAAAGCAAGATGCAACGGTGGAACAAATTGATCGTTTGTTATCTGAAGCCAAAGACTATGATTTTGCCAGTGTTTGTGTTAATCCGTGCTGGGTTGCTCATGCCAAATCTGGTCTAGAAAATACTGATGTCAAGGTTTGTACAGTTGTAGGCTTTCCTCTTGGAGCCACAACATCTGCTGTTAAAGCCTTCGAAACTAAAGAAGCTATTCAAAATGGTGCTGATGAGATTGATATGGTCATCAATGTTGGAGCACTCAAGTCTGGGAATGCTGATTTAGTTGAGTCAGATATTCGAGCAGTTGTTGAAGCAAGTGGAGACAAACTGGTTAAGGTTATTATTGAAGCTTGTTTGTTAACGGATGAAGAAAAAGTTCTAGCTTGTCAGCTAGCCCAGAAAGCAGGAGCAGACTTTGTCAAGACTTCTACTGGTTTCTCAATAGGTGGTGCAACCCTACCGGATGTTAAATTAATGCGCCAGACAGTTGGACCTTATATGGGGGTTAAGGCTGCTGGTGGAGCTCGTTCTTATGCAGATGCTGTTGCCTTTGTTGAAGCTGGAGCTACTCGTATCGGAACATCTTCTGGTGTAGCAATCTTAAAAGGAGAGTTAGCAGATGGCGACTACTGAGTTGATTGACTTAGCGATTGAGACTAGTAAAAACGCCTATGTACCCTATTCACACTTTCCAATCGGTGCCGTTCTGGTTGCCAAGGACGGCAGTGTTTACACAGGATGCAATATTGAAAATGCTAGCTACCCCTTGACCAACTGTGGTGAGAGAACAGCCATTTTTAAAGCTGTCTCTGAAGGACAACGAGACTTTTCAGAATTGATTGTTTATGGTCAAACTGAGAAACCTATTTCTCCATGTGGAGCTTGTCGCCAAGTTATGGTCGAATTTTTTGAACAAGATCTAAAGGTGACTCTAGTTGCCAAAGATAAAACGACGGTCGAGATGACGGTCGGGGAATTACTTCCATATTCTTTTACAGACTTACATTAGTCTGAGTCACTCTTTCTGTGACAAGGTCCTAGTGACCAATCTATCCATACTTGCAACTTAGTTGCGCATCTTATTTAGGAGGTTCAGTAATGAACAAGAAACAATGGCTAGGCCTTGGTCTAGTTGCAGTAGCAGCATTTGGACTTGCTGCATGTGGTAATCGCTCTTCTCGTAACGCAGCTTCATCTTCTTCTGATGTGAAGACTAAAGCAGCTATCGTTACAGATACTGGTGGTGTTGATGATAAATCCTTTAACCAATCAGCTTGGGAAGGGCTTCAAGCTTGGGGTAAAGAGCACAATCTTTCAAAAGATAATGGCTTTACTTACTTCCAATCAACAAGTGAAGCTGACTACGCTAACAACTTGAACCAAGCAGCTGGAAGCTACAACTTGATTTTTGGTGTTGGTTTTGCCCTTCACAACGCTGTTGAAGAAGCAGCAAAAGAACACGCAGATAAAAACTATGTTTTGATTGACGATGTGATTAAAGATCAAAAGAACGTTGCCAGCGTAACATTTGCTGACAACGAAGCAGCTTACCTTGCTGGTGTAGCAGCTGCTAAAACTACAAAAACTAAACAAGTTGGTTTTGTAGGTGGTATGGAATCTGAAGTTATTTCTCGTTTCGCAGCTGGTTTCAAAGCTGGTGTTGAGTCAGTTGACCCATCTATCAAAGTACAAGTTGACTACGCTGGTTCATTTGGTGATGCCGCTAAAGGTAAAACAATCGCTGCTGCTCAATACGCTGCAGGTGCAGACGTTATCTACCAAGCAGCTGGTGGTACTGGAGCAGGTGTCTTCTCAGAAGCTAAATCTTTGAATGAAAGCAAAAATGAAGACGAAAAAGTTTGGGTTATCGGTGTAGACCGTGACCAAGTTGAAGAAGGTAAATATACTTCTAAAGACGGTAAAGAAGCTAACTTCGTGCTTGCTTCTACATTGAAACAAGTTGGAACAACAGTTCAAGATATCTCAAACAAGGCTGAAAAAGGTGAATTCCCTGGTGGTCAAGTTATCGTTTACTCATTGAAGGATAAAGGTGTTGACTTGGCAGTAACTAACCTTTCTGAAGAAGGTAAAAAAGCTGTTGAAGATGCAAAAGCTAAAATCCTTGATGGTAGCATCAAAGTTCCTGAAAAATAATTGAAGGAAGTCATTTCTTAGGAAGCGGCCTTGGGCCGCTTCTTTAAGAATTGGGGCAAATTAATTTTGTCTCAATAGAGCTTGTTAAGATTTCATTTTAATAAGTTTTATTGAAATAAAATAAAACTCTGAAAGGAAGAGCACATGGCACACGAAAATGTCATTGAGATGCGTGAGATTACCAAGGTCTTTGGTGAGTTTGTCGCTAACGACAAGATCAACCTAGAACTTCGCAAAGGTGAGATTCATGCACTTTTAGGAGAAAATGGAGCTGGGAAGTCTACGCTTATGAATATGCTAGCGGGGCTACTTGAACCAACTAGTGGTGAAATTGTGGTTAACGGTCAAGTTGTAAAACTAGACTCGCCATCAAAAGCAGCTAGCCTAGGGATTGGGATGGTTCACCAGCACTTTATGTTGGTAGAAGCTTTCACTGTTGCTGAAAATATCATTTTGGGAAGTGAATTGACCAAAAACGGTGTGCTAGATATTGCTCGCGCAACTCGAGAAATCAATGAGTTGTCTGAACGTTATGGCCTTACTGTGGATCCTTCTGCCAAAGTTGCAGACATCTCTGTTGGGGCTCAACAACGTGTTGAAATCTTGAAGACACTTTATCGTGGAGCAGATATTCTTATCTTTGACGAACCTACTGCTGTTTTGACGCCATCAGAAATTGATGAGTTGATGGCTATCATGAAGAACTTGGTTAAAGAAGGTAAATCAATTATCTTGATTACCCATAAGTTGGATGAGATTCGTGCTGTATCAGATCGTGTTACAGTTATCCGTCGTGGTAAATCTATTGAAACAGTTGAGATTGCTGGTGCGACTAATGCTGACTTAGCTGAGATGATGGTAGGACGTTCTGTTTCCTTTAAAACTGAGAAACAGGAAGCTCAACCTAAAGAAGTTATTCTGTCTATTAAAGACCTAGTAGTAAACGAAAACCGTGGTGTTCCTGCTGTTAAAAATCTCTCACTCGATGTTCGAGCTGGTGAGATTGTCGGAATTGCCGGTATTGATGGAAATGGTCAATCTGAATTAATCCAAGCTATCACTGGTCTTCGTAAGATTGAGTCTGGTAGCGTGGAGTTGAAAGGCCAGTCTATCGTAGGTTTACACCCTCGTCAAATTACAGAAATGAGTGTAGGCCACGTTCCAGAAGATCGCCACCGTGATGGTTTAGTTTTAGAAATGATGATTTCTGAAAATATCGCTCTTCAAACCTACTATAAGGAACCTCTTAGCAAGAAGGGAATCTTAAACTACACCAATATCATCGGGTACGCTAAACAGTTAATGCAAGAATTCGATGTGCGTGCTGCTAGTGAGATTGTTCCAGCATCAGCTCTTTCTGGAGGAAATCAACAAAAAGCAATTATCGCTCGAGAAGTCGATCGAAATCCTGATCTCCTAATCGTCAGTCAACCTACTCGTGGTTTGGACGTCGGTGCTATTGAGTACATTCACAAACGCTTGATTCAAGAACGTGATAATGGGAAAGCTGTCCTTGTAGTCAGCTTTGAACTAGATGAGATTCTAAATGTCTCTGATAGAATTGCCGTTATCCATGATGGTAAGATTCAAGGGATTGTAACGCCAGAAACAACCAACAAGCAAGAGCTTGGTGTCTTGATGGCTGGTGGTGAATTGGAAAAGGAGAAGAGTGATGTCTAAAAAATTACAACAAATTTCGGTTCCTTTGATTTCTGTTATTTTAGGAATTCTACTCGGAGCCATCGTCATGTGGATTTTCGGCTACGATGCTATCTGGGGCTATGAAGAACTGTTCTACACAGCATTTGGTAGTGTTCGTGGAATCGGTGAAATCTTCCGTGCTATGGGACCTTTAATTCTGATTGCCCTTGGATTTGCAGTTGCAAGTCGTGCTGGTTTCTTTAACGTTGGTCTTCCAGGACAAGCTCTCGCAGGTTGGGTTATGAGCGGCTGGTTTGCTCTCTCTTTCCCAGATTTACCACGACCATTGATGATTCTTGCGACGATTGTAATTGCCTTAGTTGCAGGAGGGATCGTTGGTGCTATTCCTGGTATCTTAAGAGCCTATCTTGGGACATCTGAAGTTATTGTAACCATTATGATGAACTACATTGTTCTTTATGTGGGCAATGCCTTTATTCATCACTTCCCTAAAGAAATCATGCAAAGTACTGACTCATCCATTCGAGTAAGTGCAAATGCAACTTATCAAACACCATGGCTTGCTGAGTTAACTGGAAACTCTCGTATGAACATTGGGATTTTCTTTGCTATCATAGCAGTAGCAGTTATCTGGTTCTTGCTCAAGAAAACAACTCTTGGTTTTGAAATCCGTGCAGTTGGTCTCAATCCAAATGCTTCTGAATACGCAGGTATTTCAGCGAAACGCACCATTATTCTATCAATGATTATTTCTGGTGCCCTTGCAGGACTTGGTGGCGCAGTAGAAGGACTTGGTACCTTCCAAAACGTTTATGTTCAAGGTTCATCATTGGCAATCGGATTTAACGGTATGGCAGTAAGCCTACTTGCTTCAAACTCACCAGTTGGAATTCTATTTGCAGCCTTCCTTTTCAGTGTCCTTCAAGTTGGAGCCCCTGGTATGAATGCTGCACAAGTACCATCTGAGCTTGTAAGTATCGTTACAGCCTCAATTATCTTCTTTGTCAGCGTTCACTACATCATCGAACGCTTTGTCAAACCAAGAAAACAACTTAAAGGAGGTAAATAAGGATGTCGATTACAACAATGTTAACCCTTATGGTTTCTTCGATGTTGATTTATGCAGCACCACTTATTTTCACAAGTATCGGAGGAGTTTTCTCAGAACGTGGTGGAGTTGTTAACGTTGGTCTTGAAGGAATCATGGTCATGGGTGCCTTTTCTGGAGTTGTTTTTAACCTTGAATTTGCTCAAGATTTGGGAGCATTAACTCCTTGGTTAGCTCTTCTAGTTGGTGGATTAGTCGGAGCTATCTTCTCGCTCATTCACGCAGTGGCTACAATTCATTTCCGTGCAGACCATGTCGTCAGTGGTACTGTGCTTAACTTGATGGCGCCAGCCTTGGCAGTTTTCTTGGTGAAGGTGCTTTATAATAAGGGACAAACGGATAACTTAACGCAAACTTTTGGTCGTTTTGACTTCCCGGTATTAGCTAATATCCCTGTTATCGGAGATATCTTCTTCAAGTCAACTAGTCTACTAGGTTACCTAGCAATTGCTTTCTCATTCCTAGCTTGGTTTGTCCTCTTTAAGACTCGCTTTGGACTTCGCCTTCGTTCAGTTGGTGAACACCCACAAGCAGCAGATACTTTAGGTATCAATGTCTACAAGATGAGATATCTTGGAGTTGTGATTTCAGGCTTCCTTGGAGGAATCGGTGGAGCTATTTACGCTCAATCAATTTCCGTTAACTTCTCAGTTACAACCATCGTCGGACCTGGATTTATCGCACTTGCTGCTATGATCTTCGGTAAATGGAATCCTGTTGGTGCTATGCTTTCAAGTCTCTTCTTTGGACTATCACAAAGTTTAGCAGTTATCGGTTCTCAACTTCCTTTCTTGCAAGGAGTTCCAGCCGTTTACTTGCAAATTGCGCCATATCTTTTGACCATTGTCGTATTAGCAGCTTTCTTTGGTAAAGCAGTTGCACCGAAGGCAGATGGTATCAACTATATCAAGTCTAAATAACATAAAAAAACGTCAGTTGAAACTGACGTTTTATTTTTTTGGTTCTTGGTGTGTTAAGTTAAGTCCCCAAGGAATGATATTTTCTGTTTTATTTTGGATCCGTTTGATGTTGTCCTTATGTCGCACAATTACCAGACTTGCAAGACCAATAATAATTAAAGTGAAGAGTAGGTCATAACTAGTTAAAATAAATCCAAAGAGAGGGAATAGAAGGACGCCAATAATTGCAGCAATAGCAGCTGAAATACTAGAGAGAGAAATCATACTTCCCAGATAAAGGATTCCAAAGAAAATGACTGCAAGGTAAAGGCAAAAGAGAGGAGCAAATCCAAAAATAACTCCAGCACTGGTTGCAACAGCCTTGCCACCCTTGAATTTGGCAAAGATAGGGAAGGTATGCCCAATGACTGCTAAGAGTCCAAAGACGATAGGTGAAACTCCCTGCACATGAAAGATGAGTGGAAGTAGAGTCGCCAAAGTACCTTTGAAGAAATCAATTGCAAAGGTTACCATACCAGCTTTCTTTCCTAAGATTCGGAAGGTATTGGTCGTTCCAGTATTACCGGACCCATGTTCTCTAAGATTGATATTAAAGAAGGCTTGTCCAATCCAAAGTCCTGAAGGGATTGAACCCAATAAATAAGCTAAAATTAATAATACTATTGTCATCATGTTTCTATTATACCATGAAATGAGAGAGAATCCGAACTAAATTTTTCCTCAGTTTGTGACATCTGATACTTTATGCAACTAGAAATTTTTCAGATAAACGCTTTGGTTAATCCAAAAACCAAGGAAAAGTTTTAAAAATTCATGAAAGTTTCAGAAATGCTTTATATTTATGTTTATTTATGCTATAATGGGAACAATTATTTTTAGGAGGTGGAATATGTCTTACTTATTCGAGATATTGCCAAGTTTATTGAGCGGTGCGACAATGACTTTACAAGTTTTTGCACTGGTCTTACTCTTTTCAATCCCTTTAGGCATTTTGGTTGCCTTTTGCGTACAGGTCCATTGGAAACCCCTCCATTACATGATTGATGTTTATATCTGGGTGATGCGTGGAACACCCTTACTTTTGCAGTTGATTTTTATTTATTATGTCCTGCCAAGTATCGGAATTCGACTCGACCGAGTACCAGCAGCCATTATTGCCTTCACGCTTAATTATGCAGCTTATTTTGCAGAAATATTCCGTGGAGGGATTGCAACCATTTCTCAGGGTCAATATGAGGCAGCGAAAGTTTTGAAATTCAATCCTATCGATACCGTTCGCTATATCATCTTGCCACAGGTGACCAAGATTGTCCTACCAAGTGTATTTAACGAGGTTATGAGTTTGGTTAAGGATACTTCTTTGGTTTATGCACTCGGTATTTCAGATTTAATCCTAGCCAGTCGAACTGCGGCCAATCGAGATGCTAGCTTGATTCCGATGTTTCTAGCGGGAGCTATCTATCTTCTAATGATTGGTATCGTTACAATCCTAGCTAAAAAACTTGAGAAGAAGTTCAGCTACTATAGATAGGAGGTCATCCATGTTAGAGTTAAGAAATATCAGCAAAAAATTTGGAAAAAAAGAAATTTTATCCAATTTCAGTTTAACAATTCCTGAAAAGCAGATTTTGGCCATCGTTGGTCCTTCTGGTGGTGGAAAGACAACCTTGCTTCGAATGCTAGCTGGACTTGAGACCATTGATTCAGGAGAGATTTTTTATAATGGAGAATCTCTACCATTGGATGAACTTGAAAAGCGTCACTTGTTAGGTTTTGTATTTCAAGATTTTCAGCTATTTCCTCATTTATCCGTTATGGAAAATTTGATTTTGTCACCTATCAAGACTATGGGGATGTCTGAAGCAGATGCTAAGAAGAAGGCAATCGACTTACTCACTCGTCTGGGACTCGAAGCTCATGCAGATGCCTATCCTTATTCCTTATCTGGTGGTCAAAAGCAACGTGTTGCCTTAGCACGTGCTATGATGATAGATCCTGAAGTGATTGGTTATGATGAACCGACTTCAGCCCTTGATCCAGAGTTGCGTCTCGAAGTTGAAAAACTGATTTTACAAAATCGAGAATTAGGTATGACTCAAATTGTCGTAACCCACGATCTCCAGTTTGCAGAGAATATCGCTGACCAAATTCTCAAAGTAGAGCCTAAGTAGGAGGTGTCTATGAATCGAAAGAAAATCAGTCTTGTTTTGGTATTCTTTCTTGCTTTTTTCCTCGTAGGATGCACGCAAAAAGCTAGCAATCCTAAAGTAGATAATTGGGAAAAATACCAACAACAGGGAACAATTACTATCGGATTTGACAATACTTTTGTTCCTATGGGATTTGAAGAAAAGAATGGACAATATGTTGGATTTGATATTGATTTAGCCCAAGCCGTTTCTGAAAAACTTGGGTTCAAGGTTCAGTTTCAACCCATTGATTGGGATATGAAGGAAACAGAGCTTCAAAATGGAACTATTGATGCTATTTGGAACGGCTATTCTGCGACAGATGAACGTCGTGAGAAGGTAGCTTTTAGCATCCCTTACATGGAAAATCAGCAGGTTCTTGTCTCTAAGAAATCACAAAATATCCAATCAGTGTCTGATATGGCAGGTAAAGTTTTAGGTGCTCAGGCAGGTTCTTCGGGTTATCTAGATTTTGAAGCTCAGCCTGAACTCTTGAAAAATATCGTAAAAGATCAAAAGGCTAACCAATATCAAAGTTTTAATGAAGCCTTGATTGACTTACAAAATGACCGGATAGATGCTCTTTTAATTGACCGTGTTTATGCCAACTATTATCTTAAAACTGAAGGAATCTTAGACCAGTATGAGATTTTCCCAGCTGGTTTTGAGAGTGAATCCTTTGCAGTTGGAGTAAGACCGGCTGATGAGACCTTGTTAGACAATTTAAATAAAGCTTTTAAGGAACTCTATCAAGAAGGGAAATTCCAAGAAATCAGCCAGAAATGGTTTGGCGAAGATGTGGCTACAACCCAAATTAAAGGAAAAGAAAACTAGGATGTATATCTTAGTTTCTTTTTTGGTGAAGATGTACTATTTTTTGCTAAAAAGGACTTGGGAATAGGCTTTTTAACTAGAAAAGCTTTGCAAAATCCCTAGAAAACCTGTAAAATAGAAAAGATGAACAAATAGGAGGTTCCTTGTGTCAAAAAAGGAAATCAATATTAACAATTATAATGATGACGCCATCCAGGTGCTAGAAGGGTTGGATGCGGTCCGTAAACGTCCAGGGATGTATATCGGATCGACAGACGGTGCTGGACTCCATCACCTAGTCTGGGAAATCGTGGATAATGCGGTTGACGAAGCCTTGTCTGGATTTGGTGATCGTATTGACGTAACGATTAATAAAGACGGGAGTTTAACGGTTCAAGACCACGGACGTGGGATGCCGACTGGAATGCACGCTATGGGGATCCCAACCGTTGAGGTCATCTTTACCATTCTTCATGCCGGAGGAAAATTCGGTCAGGGTGGTTATAAGACCTCTGGTGGTCTTCACGGAGTTGGTTCTTCTGTCGTCAATGCCCTCTCTAGTTGGCTTGAAGTAGAAATTACTCGTGATGGTGCTGTTTATAAACAACGCTTTGAAAATGGTGGGAAGCCAGTAACAACTCTTGAAAAGATTGGCACAGCACCGAAGTCTAAGACAGGTACAAAAGTGACCTTCATGCCGGATGCTAGTATCTTTTCTACGACTGATTTCAAGTACAATACCATTTCAGAGCGTCTTAATGAGTCTGCCTTTCTCTTGAAAAATGTAACCTTGTCATTAACGGACAAGCGAACAGACGAAGCAATTGAATTCCATTATGAGAATGGGGTGCAGGACTTTGTTTCCTACCTTAACGAAGACAAGGAAACCTTGACACCAGTTCTCTACTTTGAAGGGGAAGACAATGGTTTCCAAGTAGAAGTAGCCCTCCAGTATAACGATGGATTTTCAGATAACATCCTGTCCTTTGTTAATAACGTCCGTACCAAAGACGGTGGAACGCATGAGACGGGACTTAAGTCTGCTATTACCAAAGTCATGAACGACTATGCGCGAAAAACTGGCCTTCTCAAAGAAAAAGATAAAAATCTTGAAGGGTCCGATTACCGCGAAGGATTAGCGGCTGTTCTTTCTATCTTGGTTCCTGAAGAACACTTGCAATTTGAAGGACAGACCAAGGATAAACTAGGTAGTCCCCTTGCTCGTCCAGTTGTGGATGGGATTGTAGCTGATAAGTTAACCTTCTTCCTCATGGAAAATGGAGAACTAGCTTCTAACCTGATTCGCAAGGCTATCAAGGCTCGTGACGCTCGTGAAGCAGCGCGTAAGGCGCGTGATGAGAGCCGAAATGGCAAGAAAAACAAAAAAGATAAGGGCTTGCTTTCTGGTAAATTAACGCCAGCCCAGTCTAAAAATCCAGCTAAGAACGAACTCTACCTAGTCGAGGGTGACTCTGCCGGTGGTTCTGCTAAGCAAGGTCGTGACCGCAAGTTCCAAGCTATCTTGCCTCTTCGTGGTAAGGTTATCAATACAGCCAAGGCTAAAATGGCAGATATCCTGAAAAATGAAGAAATCAATACCATGATTTATACCATCGGTGCTGGTGTGGGGGCAGACTTCTCTCTTGAAGATGCCAACTATGATAAGATCATTATCATGACCGATGCGGACACCGATGGTGCCCATATCCAGACTTTGCTCTTGACATTTTTCTACCGTTACATGCGTCCGCTGGTTGAGGCAGGTCATGTCTATATCGCCCTTCCTCCTCTTTACAAGATGTCAAAAGGGAAAGGCAAGAAAGAAGAAGTGGCTTACGCTTGGACGGATGGTGAACTAGAAGAACTACGTAAGCAGTTTGGTAAAGGTGCTACCCTCCAACGCTACAAGGGACTTGGTGAGATGAATGCGGACCAACTATGGGAAACAACTATGAATCCAGAAACTCGTACCCTCATCCGTGTCACAATCGAAGACCTAGCACGCGCAGAACGTCGCGTCAATGTCCTCATGGGGGACAAGGTCGAACCACGCCGAAAGTGGATTGAGGATAACGTGAAGTTTACGCTGGAGGAAGCAACAGTATTTTAAGTAAATCTTCGTCCTTCAAAATCTTAGCTCTCTAAAAGAGGTATAAATCATGATAAGTTTATTGTTTGATAGTCCATTTCTTGTCATAGTCTTAGCTTTAGCTGCAGTTATGTATATAATTGCCAAACAAGGTAAACCTGAGCAAAGCCGCTATCTTGAATTTTTACTATTAACCATAGTAACTACCTGTGTCTTTTTATTTGATAATCCATTAAGATCCAATCCTTATGCAGGTTTGCTCTTTTATGTTTTTGACTTTTATATTTTCACATCAGCTAGCTTAGCATTCAGTTTTACAGCTATTTATAAAAGTACCAAACATCACAAGTATTATCCTAGTAGTTACTCAAAACTTCTTAAGATAAATGCATGGTTTTTGGCAATCTTATCAGGGATGAATCTACTATTTATAATGCTGACGCTAGAAATGGGAATTATTTTGCTATTACCAATTTTTGGTATTAGTTTTATCATTCAATTCTTGGTCGGAGAGCTTGAAAGAAAAAGAGTTCAGAAGCTTCTTAAGCAAAGAAATGAAGATGCTGTTATTCAGAACTTAGAGGCAACTGAGGATGAACCACATGAGAACTGACCAGGAAATGCTTGACCTGATTTTACAAATAGCTAAAAAGATACAGGTTGATGCTGTGGCGCTATCTGGTTCACGAACAAACCAAAAGATTCAAACAGATGAATTTCAAGACTATGATGTTGTCTATATTGTGGATGACTTAGATTATCTGTCGAGTGACTTTTCTTGGCTGGACCAGTTCGGTGAACGCATCATTGAGCAAGAGGTGACTCTTGGACATCGCCGTCTATTTCTCATGCTTTTCGAAGATGGCAATCGGCTTGATTTGACCCTCTGCCCCGAAGACCACATTCAAGAGTGGGTAGAAAGCGAAGCGGATTTCACGGTGCTAGAGGACACTAAGGGCTTGTTTGAGACCTATTCTCCAAGTCCAGAGCGTTACTGGATAACCCCAGCTACTGAGACGGATTTTGAAAAATCTTGTAATGAATTTTGGTGGGTGTCAGCCTACGTGGTCAAAGGAATTTGTCGTAATCAAGTTATCTATGCGACAGACCATCTCTACGGTATTTGTCAGCAGGAACTCTTGAAAGTCTTGGCCTGGCAGGTGGCAAGTGATAGGGGAAAGGTCGATATCGGTAAAAACTACAAGTACCTCTTTAATTACTTGCCTGCTGAGAAGAAGAAGGAATTCTCAAATCTACTTGATTTCTCGAGTTTAGACAAAATCATTCAGTCTTTATTGGCTACGATGCAAATTTTTCATCAAGAAGCTCAAAGTCTTTCCCAAAAGATGGGCTTTGAATACGATAGGGAAGTAGCTGAGAAGATGATTCAGTATGCTGAGTCAAAACTTCCTAATTACTAAGAAATAAAGAACTCTATTTATCAATTTAAACTATAGCAAGGATAGTTTGGTTATTTATAGTAACTGAACACCTTTGTCTATAAAAAAACTACTCTACATTCTTTGAAAGGAGTTGAACACGCCCTAAATACTGTGTGAAAAAGATAAATTCTCTTGTGAGCATCGATCACTGCAAGAATTTCCTAATTTCACTTTGCATTTTACGGGCTTTGTATCCTATATGAGTAATATCCAAAACATGTCCTTAGAGGACATCATGGGAGAGCGCTTTGGGCGCTACTCCAAATACATCATTCAAGACCGGGCTTTGCCAGACATTCGTGATGGATTGAAGCCGGTTCAACGCCGTATTCTTTATTCGATGAATAAGGATGGCAATACTTTTGATAAGAGCTACCGTAAGTCGGCCAAGTCTGTCGGGAACATCATGGGTAATTTTCACCCACACGGGGATTCTTCTATCTATGATGCCATGGTCCGTATGTCTCAGGACTGGAAGAACCGTGAGATTCTAGTTGAAATGCACGGTAACAATGGTTCTATGGACGGAGATCCGCCTGCGGCTATGCGTTATACGGAAGCTCGTTTATCTGAGATTGCAGGCTACCTTCTTCAAGATATAGATAAAAAGACAGTTCCCTTTGCTTGGAACTTTGACGATACCGAGAAAGAGCCAACTGTCTTACCAGCAGCCTTTCCAAACCTCTTAGTCAATGGTTCAACAGGTATTTCAGCTGGCTATGCCACAGATATTCCACCTCATAATTTGGCTGAAGTTATTGATGCGACAGTCTACATGATTGATCACCCAACTGCTAAGGTTGATAAGTTGATGGAATTCTTGCCTGGGCCAGACTTTCCTACAGGAGCTATCATCCAAGGTCGTGACGAAATCAAGAAGGCCTATGAAACTGGTAAGGGGCGCGTGGTCGTTCGTTCCAAGACTGAAATTGAGAAGCTAAAAGGTGGTAAGGAACAAATCGTTATCACTGAGATTCCTTATGAAATCAATAAGGCTAACTTGGTCAAGAAAATCGATGAAGTCCGTGTCAATAACAAGGTGGCAGGTATCGCTGAGGTTCGTGATGAGTCTGACCGTGACGGTCTTCGCATCGCTATAGAACTCAAAAAAGATGCGAACACGGAACTTGTTCTCAACTACCTTTTCAAGTATACTGACTTGCAAATCAACTACAACTTCAACATGGTGGCGATTGACAATTTCACCCCTCGTCAGGTTGGGATTGTGCCTATCTTATCTAGCTATATTGCCCACCGTCGTGAGGTAATCTTGGCACGTTCTCGCTTTGACAAGGAAAAGGCTGAAAAACGTCTCCATATCGTGGAAGGTTTGATTCGTGTCATCTCCATCCTGGATGAAGTTATTGCCCTTATCCGTGCTTCTGAGAACAAGGCTGACGCTAAGGAAAACCTCAAGGTTAGCTATGAATTTACGGAAGAACAGGCAGAAGCTATCGTTACCTTGCAACTGTATCGTTTGACCAATACTGACGTTGTTGTCTTGCAGGAAGAAGAAGCAGAACTTCGTGAGAAGATTGCTATGCTTGCGGCTATCATCGGTGATGAACGAACCATGTACAATCTCATGAAGAAAGAACTTCGTGAGGTCAAGAAGAAGTTTGCGACTCCACGTTTGAGTACTTTAGAAGATACAGCAAAAGTCATCGAGATTGATACAGCTAGTCTGATTGCTGAAGAAGATACTTACGTCAGTGTGACTAAGGCAGGTTACATTAAGCGCACTAGTCCTCGTTCTTTCGCAGCTTCGACCTTAGAAGAAATTGGTAAACGGGATGACGACCGCTTGCTATTCGTTCAATCTGTCAAAACTACTCAGCATCTCTTAATCTTTACAACGCTTGGGAATGTCATTTACCGCCCTGTCCATGAATTAGCAGACATTCGTTGGAAGGATATCGGGGAGCATCTGAGCCAGTCTATTACAAACTTTGAAACCACTGAAGAAGTACTTTACGTCGAAGTGGTGGATCAGTTTGACGATGCGACGACCTACTTTGCAGCAACTCGCCTTGGACAAATCAAACGAGTAGAACGCAAAGAATTCTCTCCATGGAGAACTTATCGTTCTAAGTCTGTCAAGTATGCTAAGTTGAAGGACGATAGTGACCAGATTGTAGCAGTAGCACCAATCAAGCTAGATGACGTCCTATTAATCAGTAAGAATGGCTACGCTCTTCGCTTTAATATCGAAGAGGTTCCAGTTGTCGGAGCCAAGGCTGCAGGGGTCAAAGCTATGAATCTGAAAGCAGATGATGAACTTCAATCTGCCTTTATCTGCAGTACTTCATCCTTCTATCTGTTAACCCAACGTGGAAGCTTGAAACGTGTTTCAACAGAGGAAATTCCAGCAACCAGTCGTGCTAAGCGTGGCCTTCAGGTTCTGAGAGAATTGAAGAGCAAACCACATCGCGTATTTGTGGCTGGTGCGGTTTCTGAACAAGGATTTATCGGAGATCTCTTCAGTACAGAAGTAGAGGATGGAGAACAAACTCTAGTTGTTCAATCAAATAACGGAACAATTTATGAGTCAATCCTGCAAGATTTGAATCTATCAGAACGTACTAGCAACGGAAGCTTTATCTCAGATACTATTTCTGATGAAGAAGTTTTTGATGCATACATCAAAGAAGTCTTTAAAGAAGAAAAAGAAGATTAAAAATCAGTCCTAGTGACTGATTTTTTATAAGCAAAATTTTCAGAAAATTACAAATAATACTTGAATTTTTAGGAGAATAGTGTAGAATAGAACACAAAGCTTGATTAGAATAAAGGAGAAATGGATGACAGTTACAATCGATTGGGAAAATCTCGGTTTTTCCTATATGAAACTACCTTATCGTTATATCGCTTATTATAAAAATGGACAATGGACTCAAGGAGAATTAACCGAGGACTCAACTCTTCACATTTCAGAATCATCTCCAAGTCTTCACTATGGACAACAAGCATTTGAAGGATTAAAAGCCTATCGTACCAAAGATGGCAGTATTCAACTCTTTCGTCCAGATGAAAATGCCAAACGTCTGCAACGCACCTGTGATCGTCTCTTGATGCCACAAGTTCCAACAGAAATGTTTGTAGAAGCATGTAAAGCAGTTGTTCGTGCTAATGAAGAATACGTACCCCCTTATGGAACTGGTGGAACCCTCTACCTCCGTCCGCTCTTGATTGGTGTCGGAGATATCATTGGTGTAAAACCAGCAGAGGAGTATATTTTCACCATCTTTGCCATGCCAGTTGGAAATTACTTTAAAGGTGGTTTGGTTCCAACAAACTTCTTGATTCAAGATGAGTATGACCGTGCTGCACCTAATGGAACAGGAGCTGCCAAGGTCGGTGGGAACTATGCCGCTAGTCTTTTGCCAGGAAAAATGGCTAAATCCCGTCATTTCTCAGACGTTATTTATCTTGACCCATCAACCCACACTAAGATTGAAGAAGTAGGCTCAGCAAACTTCTTTGGGATTACAGCTGACAACGAGTTCGTAACGCCACTGAGTCCATCAATCTTGCCATCCATTACCAAGTATTCATTGCTTTACTTGGCAGAGCATCGTTTAGGCTTGAAGCCTGTTGAGGGAGATGTACCAATTGATAGTCTGGATCGATTTGTAGAAGCAGGTGCCTGTGGTACTGCAGCCGTAATTTCACCTATTGGGGGAATCCAACACGGTGATGACTTCCATGTTTTCTACAGTGAAACAGAGGTTGGTCCAGTGACTCGTAAACTATACGATGAATTGACAGGTATCCAATTTGGTGACATTGAAGCACCAGAAGGCTGGATTGTAAAAGTAGATTAAACATTATTAAAGGAGATCTTTATGAAAACGAAAAAGTGGATGTTGACAACAGGAGTTGTCCTGAGTACAGCAGTTCTTCTTGTGGCTTGTGGTAAAGCTGACAAGGAAGCAGACGCACCTACTACCTTCTCTTATGTCTATGGAGTAGACCCATCATCTTTGGACTACAGTATTGCAACTCGTACTTCAACAACGGATATCATCGGTAACGTTGTTGATGGTTTGTTGGAAAATGACGAATATGGAAATTTGGTTCCATCTCTAGCTGAGGATTGGAGCGTCTCACAAGACGGTTTGACTTATACTTATAAACTTCGTAAAGGAGTTAAATGGTATACTTCTGAAGGAGAAGAATACGCTGAAGTAACTGCGCATGACTTTGTTACTGGGTTGAAACACGTAGCAGATGGCAAATCAGACGGTGTCACTCTTATTCAAAACTCCATCAAGGGCTTGAATGAATATATGACTGGTGAGACTAATGACTTCTCTACAGTTGGTGTTAAGGCGTTGGACGATTACACAGTCCAGTACACTCTTAATGCACCTGAAAGTTTCTGGAATTCAAAAGTGACTTCAGCAACTATGTTACCTGTAAATGAAGAATTCCTTAAAGCTTCAGGTAAAAATTACGGAGCTGTCAGCCCATCAGGTATCCTTTATAACGGTCCATATATCTTGAAGACTTTGACTTCAAAATCTTTAATCGAATACGAAAAGAATCCAAATTATTGGGATAAAGAGAAGGTTAAAATCGAGAAGGTTAAATTGACTTACTATGATGGTTCAGACCAAGAATCATTAATCCGTAGTTTCTCTTCAGGTGTTTATACAACAGCTCGTATCTTCCCAAGTAGCTCAAACTTTGCTTCTACTTTAGAACAATACGGAGATAAAATCACCTACAGTCCACAGGATTCAACTAGTTATTACTTTACCTTTAACGTAAACCGTCAATCATACAATAAGACAGCAAAAACAAGTGAAGAACAAAAAACTTCTACAAAAGAAGCAATGCTGAACAAGGACTTCCGTCAAGCAATCAACTTTGCCTTCAACCGTCATTCTTATGCTGCACAGCTCAATGGTGAAGATGGTGCGGATAAGATTATTCGTAACAGCTTAGTTCCGGATAACTTTGTACAATCTGGTGGCAAAAACTTTGGTGATATCGCTCAAGCAGAATTGGTTAACTACGGCGACCAATGGAAAGGCGTTGAGCTTGTAGACGGAAAAGATACCATCTACAACCCTGATAAAGCAAAAGCTTCATTTGAGAAAGCTAAGAAAGAATTGGAAGCAAAAGGTGTAACCTTCCCAATTCACTTGGATGTTCCAGTTGAACAGACAGATACCATTGCCGTTCAACAAAGCAATTCCTTTAAACAATCAATCGAGTCAACTCTTGGTTCTGAAAATGTCGTGATCGATGTTCTTCAGATGACTGATAACGAGAAGGAAAGTATTACATCTCAAGCACGTGTTCCTGCTCAGAAAGACTATGACTTGAATAGCACTGGTTGGGCTCCAAGCTATCAAGACCCAGCAAGTTATCTAAATATCATGGATCCTAAAACTGGTTCTGCTATGAAACACCTTGGTATTACGAAAGGTAAAGACAAGGAAGTAGTAGCTCAACTTGGTTTGGATGAATATAAGAAACTCTTGGATGATGCAGTTTCTGAGACAAATGACTTGGACAAGAGATATGAAAAATATGCCAAAGCTCAAGCATGGCTTACTGATAGTTCTCTCTTGATGCCGACAGCTTCATCAGGAGGCTCACCAGTAGTCAGCAACGTCGTTCCATTCTCTAAACCATACTCACAAGTAGGTATCAAGGGTGATCCATATATCTTCAAGGGCATGAAATTGCAAAAAGAGATTGTAACAGCTAAAGAATATCAAGCAGCTCTTGAAAAATGGCAAAAAGAGAAATTGGAATCAAACAATAAATACCAAAAAGAACTAGAAAGTCATGTCAAATAAACCATACTAGTATTTTGGAAAAGGAGCCTATATGGAATGGATTAAACTAATAGGGATACTTATCATTGTGGTTGGTTTTATCTATAAATTAGATACCATTGCAACAGTAGTCTTAGCTAGTTTAGTTACAGCTCTAGTTTCTGGAGTTTCTCTTGTTGAGTTCTTGGAAATTTTGGGAAAAGAATTTAGTAATCAACGAGTTCTGACGATTTTTATAGTGACTTTGCCACTGGTAGGTTTATCTGAAACTTTTGGGCTCAAGCAACGTTCGATTGACTTGATTCAAAAGATTAAAGGACTGACTGTAGGAAGTTTTTATACAGTGTATTTCTTTTTTCGGGAACTCGATGGTTTCTTTGCTATTCGTATCGGAGGACATCCGCAGTTTGTAAGACCCTTGGTTCAACCCATGGGACAGGCAGCAGCAGAGTTACAATTAGGTAGAAAATTAACAGAGAAGGAAAGCGAAGCGCTAAAAGCGCGTGCAGCAGCAAATGACAATTTTGCAAATTTCTTTGCTCAGAATACTTTCGTTGGTGCAGGTGGTGTCCTCTTAGTTGGGGGCACTCTGGACCAATTGGGTTACGAAAGCAATTATGCAGGAATTGCTTCAGCTTCTCTTATAGTTGCTGGGGTAGCCCTTCTTGTAGTAGGGATTTACAATTACTTGTTTGATAAAAAACTGCTAGCTAATAAGCTTAGTAAAGGGAAAGAAGAATGACCAATCTAGCAAGACAGTTATTAGAGTTGACCTATATTGTGATTGGTTGTCAATTCCTTCATACGGCTTATTGTAGCTATAGAGATAAAACAAACCCAGTTCGCTTTGGAACAGCTGGGTTTTGGGCTTTATTGGGTATCAGTTTTATTGGTGGTTCCTATTTACCATCGATCTTGATTGGTACTATTGTAGTGTTATTGGCTTTACTGACTCTTTTTAAACAGGTTCGTATCGGAACCTTACCGACTCTGGATGAAGTCAAGGCAAATATTGAATCCAAACGATTAAAGAATAAAATTTTTATCCCAGTCATGTTAATGGCTTTGATTGCTTTAGTATTAGCAAAAGTAATTCCTGAGTTTAGTAAGATAGCTATCAGCCTTGCAGCATTTTTTGCAACCCTGTCTCTTCTTTTCATTACCAAGAGTTCTCCTAAGAGCTTATTAGCAGAAAACAATCGAATGGTCCAACAAGTTTCAACCAGTGGTATTGTTCCTCAGCTTTTAGGAGCTTTGGGTGCGATTTTTACCGTAGCAGGAGTGGGAGACTTGATTTCGCATTTGATAAGCGGTCTAGTGCCTTCGGGTAGTCGTTTTATGGGTGTGGTAGCTTATGTCCTTGGTATGGTTCTATTTTCCATGATAATGGGTAATGCATTTGCTGCTTTCACAGTCATTACAGCTGGGATTGGTGTTCCCTTTGTATTTGCCTTGGGAGCTGATCCAATCGTAGCCGCTGCACTTGCAATGACAGCAGGTTGCTGTGGGACCTTACTGACTCCAATGGCTGCTAACTTTAATGCATTACCGGCAGCACTTTTGGAGATGAAAGATCCAAATGGCGTTATCAAAGCGCAAGTAGGAGTGGCTGTTATCATGATAATCCTACATGTATTTTTAATGTACTATTTGGCGTTTTAGCAAAGGAAATAAAATGAAAATATTAGTTACAGGTTTTGATCCTTTCGGTGGTGAAAAGGTCAATCCAGCTCTGGAAGCAGTTAAATCATTGCCGTCTGTAATTCATGGAGCGGAGATACGCTGGGTAGAGATTCCAACAGTCTTTTATCAATCAGCAGAGGTTTTAGAAGCAGAAATTGTCCGTTATCAACCAGATGTGGTACTCTGCATCGGACAAGCAGGAGGTAGAGCTAGTTTAACTCCTGAACGAGTTGCCATCAATCAAGATGATGCAAGAATTCCAGATAACCAAGGGAATCAACCGATTGACACACCTATTCGCCTAGATGGAGAAGCTGCCTATTTTAGCACGCTCCCTATCAAAGCAATGGTACAAGCCATAAACGAGGTAGGGCTGCCAGCTACAGTATCCAATACAGCTGGAACCTTTGTTTGCAACCATTTGATGTATCAGGCTCTCTATTTAGCGGATAAGAAATTTCCCAATATGAGAGCAGGCTTTATGCATATTCCCTATATGACCGAACAAGTGGTAAATAAGCCTAATACTGCATCCATGTGCTTAAGAGATATTGTCCGAGGTATCGAAGCTGCGATTGGTGCTATCGTAGACTACAAAGATAAGGACTTGAAAATAGTTGGTGGAGCAACCCATTAATTGACTAAAATTCAAGGGAAAAATTTCTCTAGACGATTCAAGGAACTCTTTACCAAGATTAGCTTGGTAGAGAGTTTTTTCTTGCGAGATCGGGGAATTTCTTGTAAAATAGAGAAAGTGAAAAGAGGTATCGTATGAGTAAAAAAGATAAAAAAATTGAGATTCAGTTGTCAGATGCTAAAGTAGCAGTTGGAAAAGATAACTACGATGGTTATACCTTAATGATTGGTAAAAAGTTAATCGGTGAAATTGCCGAACTAGATAACCAATTTGCAATCATAAAGAATGGAAATGTCGATAGTTTTTACAAGAATCTTGAAAAAGCTGTGGAAATATTGATTGAAAACTATAATTTAGCAAAATAATGCTTGTTTTTTGCAATTTTTCATGATATAATAGGTTTTGTTCATTATCGGAGAGATAGCGAAGAGGCTAAACGCGGCGGACTGTAAATCCGCTCCTTCGGGTTCGGGGGTTCGAATCCCTCTCTCTCCATTTCACTTTTGGGGTATAGCCAAGCGGTAAGGCAAGGGACTTTGACTCCCTCATGCGTTGGTTCGAATCCAGCTACCCCAGTTCTTAGGTAATAAATTCAAGATGAAAAGAAAAATATCTTAGGGTATTTTATTTTTATAATTGAAGGACGTTCGAGATGTTCATGTCGTTGCGGGTGCTTAGGAAAAAAATTATAAGTATGTCAAGTTAAAAAACTTGATTGTTGGAGGATTTTTTAGATGAATGAATTTGAAGATTTGCTAAATAGCGTTAGCCAAGTTGAACCTGGTGATGTTGTTAGTGCTGAAGTATTGACAGTTGATGCTAATCAAGCTAACGTTGCAATCTCAGGAACTGGTGTTGAAGGTGTCTTGACTCTTCGCGAATTGACAAACGATCGCGATGCAGATATCAATGACTTTGTAAAAGTAGGTGAAGTATTTGATGTTCTTGTACTTCGTCAAGTAGTTGGTAAAGATACTGATACAGTAACATACCTTGTATCTAAAAAACGCCTTGAAGCTCGCAAAGCATGGGACAAACTTGTAGGACGTGAAGAAGAAGTTGTTACAGTTAAAGGAACTCGCGCTGTTAAAGGTGGACTTTCAGTAGAATTTGAAGGTTTGCGTGGATTTATCCCAGCTTCAATGTTGGATACACGTTTCGTACGTAACACTGAGCGTTTTGTAGGTCAAGAATTTGAAGCTAAAATTAAAGAAGTTGACCCTAAAGAAAACCGCTTCATCCTTTCACGTCGTGAAGTTGTAGAAGCAGCTACTGCTGCAGCTCGTGCTGAAGTATTCGGTAAATTGGCTGTTGGTGATGTTGTAACTGGTAAAGTTGCACGTATCACAAGCTTCGGTGCTTTCATCGACCTTGGTGGTGTTGATGGATTGGTTCACTTGACTGAATTGTCACACGAACGTAACGTTTCACCTAAATCAGTAGTAACTGTTGGTGAAGAAGTTGAAGTGAAAATCCTTGATCTTAACGAAGAAGAAGGACGTGTATCACTTTCACTTAAAGCAACAACACCTGGACCATGGGATGGCGTTGAGCAAAAATTGGCTAAAGGTGACGTTGTAGAAGGTACAGTTAAACGTTTGACTGACTTCGGTGCATTTGTTGAAGTATTGCCAGGTATTGATGGACTTGTTCACGTATCACAAATTTCACACAAACGTATTGAAAATCCAAAAGAAGCTCTTACAGTTGGTCAAGAAGTTACTGTTAAAGTTCTTGATGTTAACGCTGATGCAGAACGCGTTTCACTTTCTATCAAGGCTCTTGAAGAACGTCCAGCTCAAGAAGAAGGACAAAACGAAGAAAAACGTGCTCCACGTCCACGTCGTCCAAAACGTCAAGAAAAACGTGACTTTGAACTTCCAGAAACTCAAACTGGATTCTCAATGGCTGACTTGTTTGGAGACATCGAACTTTAATCAATCAGATTTAATTACAAATCCTTTGTTGTTAAAACAAGGGATTTTTCTTTTTTCAACTAGTATTTTTTGATATAATGGTTTTATGTTATATTCCGAAAAAGAATCAATTTATCAAATGGTCAATGCTCAGCTCACGGCACTTTTAGAAGGTGAGACCAATGTGTTGGCTAATCTATCAAATGCCAGCGCTCTCTTAAAAATGAACTTTCCTCGTACTGTCTTTGCAGGTTTCTATTTATATGACGGAAATGAGCTTATTTTAGGGCCTTTTCAAGGTGGAGTTTCATGTGTTAGAATCTCACTTGGGAAAGGCGTTTGTGGAGAGTCTGCGGCTAGTTGTCAAACGGTTATCGTTGGTGATGTGAAGACCTATCCCAACTATATTTCTTGTGATAGTAGTGCTCGTAGTGAGATTGTTCTTCCAATGGTAAAAAATGGACAGCTTCTTGGAGTATTAGATTTAGATTCATCTCATGTTGATGATTATGATGAAATTGATCAACGCTATTTAGAAGAATTTGTTACCATCTTGTTGGAAAAAACAGAATGGATATTTTCAATGTTTGAGGAGAAAGCATAATGTATCAGGCGCTTTATCGAAAATATAGAAGTCAAAATTTTTCACAGTTAGTGGGCCAGGATGTTATTGCTCGAACACTTAAACAGGCTGTGGAACAGGATAAGATTAGTCACGCCTACCTATTTTCAGGGCCTCGTGGAACTGGCAAAACCAGTGTAGCCAAAATATTTGCCAAGGCTATGAACTGCCCTAATCAAGTAGGGGGAGAACCTTGTAATAACTGTTATATCTGTCAAGCGGTAACGGAAGGAAGTTTAGAAGACGTTATCGAAATGGATGCTGCTTCTAATAATGGGGTTGATGAAATTCGTGATATCCGTGATAAATCAACCTATGCTCCAAGTATAGCTCAGTATAAGGTCTATATCATTGACGAGGTCCATATGCTTTCAACAGGTGCCTTTAATGCTCTTTTGAAAACACTGGAAGAACCTACTCCAAATGTCGTTTTTATTCTGGCAACGACAGAGTTGCATAAAATTCCTGCAACGATTTTATCTCGTGTTCAACGATTTGAGTTTAAGTCTATTAAGACTCAGGATATTCGTGATCATATCTTCCAGATTTTGGAAAAAGAAGGAATTGATTACGAGACAGAAGCTGTCGAAATTATTGCTCGACGAGCTGAAGGTGGTATGCGGGACGCCTTATCTATCTTAGACCAGGCATTAAGCTTAACACAGGAAACTACTCTTACTACAGCAGTTTCTGAGGAAATCACTGGGACCATTAGTTTAAGTGCTTTGGACGATTATGTTGCTTCTTTAGCACAAAAGAATGTAACAGGTGCTTTGGAACAACTTGATCTGATTTTTGAGAATGGAAAGAGCATGACACGGTTTGTAGTGGATTTACTACAATACTTACGTGATATCTTAATTGTTCAAGCAGGTGGAGAGAATACTCACCATAGTGATGTATTTGAGAGAAATTTAGACCTTCCGCAGGATATCTTGTTTGAGATGATTAGTCTTGCTACTAAAAGTCTGGCTGATATTAAGGCTAGCTTACAACCTAAGATTTATGCTGAAATGATGACTATTCGTTTAGCAGAAATCGATTCACAGCCAGAACTTTCAGGTGAGGTGGCCGAAGAGCTATCTTCTCTACGAGAAGAAGTTGCACGGTTAAAACAAGCTCTTGCTAATGTAGGGTCTACCCCAAAACAATCTGTTTCGACACCGAGTCGTCCGACGAACAATAAGTCCATCTATCGTGTAGACCGAAATAAGGTACAGTCTATTCTTCAAGAAGCAGTAGAAAATCCAGACTTAGCCCGTCAAAACTTAATCCGTCTTCAGAATGCTTGGGGAGAAGTCATCGAAAGCTTATCAGGACCAGATAAGGCACTCTTGGCTGGTTCTCAACCAGTTGCTGCTAATGAACACCATGCGATTTTGGCTTTTGAATCGAATTTCAATGCTGGTCAAACCATGAAACGAGACAATCTCAATACCATGTTTGGCAATATTCTTAGTCGTGCTGCTGGATTTTCTCCAGAGATTCTTGCTATTTCTATGGATGAATGGAAGGAAGTTCGAGCTGCATTTTCAAGCAGAGCTAAAGGTTCTCAAGAACAGGTCAATAAGGAAGAACCCGAAGAATCCATACTTCCTCAAGGCTTTGAATTTTTAGCAGATAAAGTGACCATAGCAGAAGACTAATAGGAAGTTGTGGTAAAAGACTATGAACAGACAACAATTTATTATCATGGCCTTATTTACTGCTGCTGAGACTTATTTCTTTAATGAATCCATCATGGAGCAACGGTATACCGTGGCCTTGCTTTGGGCTATTTTGATCCTGAGAAATTTTCGCGTGAGCTATATCATGGGTAAAATTGTGAGCGCTATAGATGATCATTTTCAAGGGAAGAAGTAGCTCCTAGCTTCTAGACAAAATCAAAGCCTTTTAGGCTTTTTTTTGTTATACTATAAAGGTATATTTATTGACATTTTACCGTATTTTCTAAGACTTTAAAAAGTTGAATTTTAGTGGGTACTGTAAAAAGGATTGAAAAGAAAGGAACTATCATGTCAGTATTAGAGATCAAAGATCTTCACGTTGAAATTGAAGGAAAAGAAATTTTAAAAGGAGTCAACCTGACTCTTAAAACAGGGGAAATTGCAGCTATCATGGGACCAAATGGTACCGGTAAGTCTACTCTTTCAGCTGCAATTATGGGAAACCCGAACTATGAAGTCACTAAAGGTGAAGTCTTGTTTGACGGTGTAAATATCCTTGAATTGGAAGTGGACGAGCGTGCGCGCATGGGACTTTTCCTTGCTATGCAATACCCATCAGAAATTCCTGGAATCACAAATGCTGAATTTCTTCGTGCAGCCATGAATGCTGGTAAAGAAGATGACGAAAAGATTTCAGTTCGCGAGTTCATCACTAAATTGGATGAAAAAATGGAATTGCTCAACATGAAAGAAGAAATGGCTGAGCGTTACCTTAACGAAGGATTCTCTGGTGGTGAGAAAAAACGTAATGAAATTCTACAACTCTTGATGTTGGAACCAACTTTTGCCCTTCTTGATGAGATTGACTCAGGTCTTGATATCGATGCTCTTAAAGTTGTCTCTAAAGGTGTTAATGCTATGCGTGGCGAAGGCTTTGGTGCAATGATCATTACTCACTATCAACGTCTCTTGAACTATATTACGCCAGATGTAGTACACGTTATGATGGAAGGTCGTGTTGTTCTTTCTGGTGGTCCAGAATTGGCTGCACGTTTGGAACGTGAAGGATACGCAAAATTAGCTGAAGAACTTGGCTATGACTACAAGGAAGAATTGTAATTCGCTCGTATCTTTTAGGAGAAGTAAATGACTAAAGAAACTATTAAACTTTTTTCAGAAATGCATGCTGAACCAAGCTGGTTGGCTGACCTCCGTCAAAAAGCCTTTGATAAGATTGAGAGTTTAGAATTACCAGTTATTGAGCGTGTTAAATTTCACCGTTGGAATCTGGGTGATGGAACTATTACAGAAAGTGAACCGTCAGCAAATGTACCTGACTTCACTGATCTAGACAATCACTTGAAGTTGGTGCAAGTAGGAACCCAGACTGTTTTTGAACAAATTCCAGTTGAGTTGGCTGAACAAGGAGTGGTCTTTACAGACTTCCACTCAGCTTTAGAAGATATTCCAGAACTCGTAGAAGAATTTTTCATGTCATCAGTGAAATACGATGATGATAAGTTGGCAGCCTACCATACAGCATACTTTAACAGTGGTGCTGTTCTCTACATTCCAGATAACGTAGAAATCACAGAACCAATTGAAGGTATTTTCTACCAAGACAGCGATAGCGATGTGCCATTTAACAAGCATATCCTCATTATCGCTGGTAAGAACAGTAAGTTTAGCTACCTTGAGCGTCTGGAGTCACGTGGAGAAGGTAGTGCTAAGGCAACTGCCAATATCACAGTAGAAGTCATTGCACGTTCAGGCGCACAAGTGAAGTTTGCAGCGATCGACCGTCTTGGCGAAAATGTTACAGCCTACATTAGCCGCCGTGGTAAATTGGGCAACGATGCAAGTATTGACTGGGCTATCGGTGTCATGAATGAAGGAAATGTTGTTGCTGACTTTGATAGTGACTTGATTGGAAATGGTAGCCATGCAGACCTTAAGGTTGTAGCGCTTTCAAGTGGCCGTCAGGTTCAAGGGATTGATACTCGAGTGACTAACTATGGTTGCAACTCTATCGGTAATATCCTTCAACATGGGGTTATCCTTGAAAAAGCAACTTTGACCTTCAACGGTATCGGACACATCATCAAGGGTGCTAAGGGAGCAGATGCTCAACAAGAAAGCCGTGTTCTCATGCTTTCTGACCAAGCTCGTTCAGATGCTAACCCAATTCTTTTGATTGATGAAAATGATGTCACTGCAGGACACGCGGCTTCTATTGGTCAAGTTGATCCTGAAGACATGTACTACCTCATGAGTCGTGGTTTGGATAAAGCGACTGCGGAACGCTTGGTTGTACGTGGATTCCTTGGATCAGTTATCGTTGAGATTCCTGTCAAGGAAGTTCGTGATGAAATGATTGCGACGATCGAAGAAAAATTGTCAAAACGCTAAGGGGAAGCCTATGTTAGATATAGAAGTGATTCGCAAGGATTTTCCGATTTTAGACCAGATTGTCAACGACGAGCCTTTGGTCTATCTGGACAATGCTGCGACGACACAAAAACCATTAGCAGTTCTGGAAGCCATTAATCACTACTATGAGCAGGACAATGCCAATGTTCACCGTGGAGTTCACACTTTGGCAGAACGAGCGACAGCATCCTATGAAGCTGCTCGTGAAACTATTCGTAAGTTCATCAATGCAGGTTCGACAAAGGAAGTTCTCTTTACCAGAGGTACCACAACTGGTCTCAACTGGGTAGCGCGCTTCGCTGAGGAGGTCTTGACCGAGGGAGACCAGGTCTTGATTTCAGTCATGGAACACCATTCCAACATCATTCCTTGGCAGGAAGCTTGCCGAAAGACTGGGGCTGAGCTTGTTTATGTCTATCTCAAGGATGGAGCTCTTGATATGGATGATTTACGAGCTAAATTAACAGATAAAGTTAAGTTTGTCTCGCTAGCTCATGCTTCCAATGTTCTTGGAGTGGTCAATCCTATCAAAGAAATCACGCAAATGGCTCATAAAGTTGGAGCTATTATGGTGGTAGATGGTGCTCAGTCTACGCCGCATATGAAGATTGATGTTCAGGACTTGGATGTAGACTTCTTTGCCTTCTCAGGTCACAAGATGGCTGGTCCGACTGGTATTGGTGTTCTTTACGGTAAAGAAAAATATCTGGAACAAATGTCACCGGTGGAGTTTGGTGGCGAGATGATTGATTTCGTATATGAGCAATCTGCTAGTTGGAAAGAATTGCCTTGGAAATTTGAGGCTGGAACTCCCAATATGGCAGGTGCGATTGGACTTGCAGCTGCAGTAGATTATCTTGAAAATCTTGGGATGGATGCGATTGAAACTCATGAACAGGAATTGATCGCATATGTCTTTCCAAAATTGCGGGCCATTGAAGGATTGACCATTTACGGTTCGCAAGATTTGGCTCAACGTTCAGGTGTTATTGCCTTTAACCTAGGAGACCTTCACCCACACGACCTTGCGACAGCTCTGGATTATGAAGGAGTAGCGGTTCGTGCCGGTCACCATTGTGCTCAACCTTTGCTCCAGTATTTAGAAGTTCCAGCAACAGCTCGTGCAAGTTTTTATATCTACAATACCAAGGCAGATTGCGACAAGTTAGTCGATGCTTTACAAAAGACAAAGGAGTTTTTCAATGGCACTTTCTAAACTAGATAGCCTTTATATGGCAGTGGTAGCAGACCATTCGAAAAATCCCCATCACCAAGGGAAGCTAGAAGATGCTGAACAAATCAGTCTTAACAATCCAACCTGTGGTGATGTCATCAATCTCTCTGTCAAGTTTAACGCTGAAGATCGCTTGGAAGATATCGCTTTTCTAAATTCAGGTTGTACTATTTCAACTGCCTCTGCCAGTATGATGACGGATGCAGTTCTAGGTAAGACAAAGCAAGAGATTTTAGAATTAGCAACTATTTTTTCAGAAATGGTTCAAGGTCAAAAAAAAGATAGACAAGACAGTCTTGGAGATGCAGCTTTTTTATCTGGTGTAGCTAAATTCCCACAAAGAATTAAGTGTGCAACCTTAGCTTGGAACGCTCTCAAAAGAACAATTGAAAATCAAGAAGATAAATAAGAAACATAAAAACACATAATGAAAGAAAGGATATTATGGCTGAAGAAAGAGTAGAACCAAAACCAATCGATCTTGGTGAATATAAATTTGGTTTCCATGATGATGTAGAGCCTGTCCTATCGACAGGAAAAGGATTGAATGAAGATGTCATTCGTGAACTATCAGCTGCTAAGGGAGAGCCTGAGTGGATGTTAGAATTCCGTTTGAAATCTTATGAAACCTTCAAAAAAATGCCCATGCAAACATGGGGAGCAGACTTGTCAGAGATTGATTTTGATGACTTGATTTACTACCAAAAACCATCTTATAAACCAGCCCGTTCTTGGGATGAAGTTCCTGAAAAAATCAAAGAAACCTTTGAACGTATTGGGATTCCTGAAGCTGAGCGTGCTTATCTTGCTGGAGCTTCTGCCCAGTATGAGTCAGAAGTGGTTTACCATAACATGAAGGAAGAATTTGAGAAGTTAGGTATCATCTTTACAGATACAGATTCTGCCCTCAAGGAATACCCAGACTTGTTTAAACAATACTTTGCTAAGTTGGTACCGCCGACAGATAACAAGTTAGCTGCCCTCAATTCAGCAGTATGGTCAGGTGGAACCTTTATCTATGTACCAAAAGGAGTTAAAGTGGATATTCCACTTCAAACTTACTTCCGTATCAACAACGAAAATACTGGTCAGTTTGAACGTACCTTAATCATCGTTGATGAGGGAGCAAGTGTCCACTATGTAGAAGGATGTACAGCGCCAACTTATTCAAGTAACAGTTTGCATGCTGCCATTGTAGAAATCTTTGCCTTGGACGGAGCTTACATGCGTTATACAACCATCCAAAACTGGTCTGATAACGTCTATAACTTGGTAACAAAACGTGCCAAAGCCTTGAAAGATGCGACTGTTGAGTGGATCGATGGAAACTTAGGTGCCAAAACAACCATGAAATACCCATCTGTTTACCTTGATGGAGAAGGTGCGCGTGGAACCATGCTTTCAATTGCCTTTGCCAATGCTGGTCAACACCAGGATACTGGTGCCAAGATGATTCACAACGCGCCACATACAAGTTCATCAATCGTATCTAAATCCATCGCCAAAGGCGGAGGGAAAGTTGACTATCGTGGACAAGTAACCTTTAACAAGAACTCTAAGAAATCTGTTTCTCACATCGAGTGTGATACCATTATCATGGATGACTTGTCAGCATCAGATACTATTCCGTTCAATGAAATCCACAACTCACAAGTAGCTTTGGAGCACGAAGCTAAGGTTTCTAAGATTTCAGAAGAACAACTCTATTATCTCATGAGCCGTGGTTTGTCAGAGTCTGAGGCAACTGAGATGATCGTTATGGGATTTGTAGAGCCCTTCACTAAAGAACTACCAATGGAATATGCTGTTGAGCTTAACCGCTTGATTAGCTATGAAATGGAAGGATCTGTCGGATAAAACCCAAAAGGAGAAGCAAATGGGATTCTTAAAAAAGTTATTTGGTAATATCGAAAAAGCGAATAAAGGCGAAATTTCTGCCGAGGAAATTGTTCCACCTTTTACAGTTGATTTAGTAGAAGAAGCTGATGATTATTGGAGACAAATGGAAGAAAATCTCCTTATAAACGCTGTCATGTTGGTGGTCCAGAGGCAGTGGAACGTGCTTTTGTTCTTACCAATTTTAAGAAAAATCAAGAAACCTTTGAGCTCTTTTATCAGGTGGATGGTCAATTACTTTCTTGGAGAGAGATGGATGCAAGTGTTGTCGATAAAATCAGCAATCAACTTCTACCACAAGCAGCAGAAGTGGCGCGTGCGGTAAATGAAAATTATGAAGAGGCAAATGTACCAGTAATCCAGTACGCTATGCTTCAGTTTGAAACTGCAACCATGGCTTGGTTTGGTCGGAAGATTACAATAACTTCTCCAGAAGCCAAATTAACTTTTTAAGAATTAGTATCTGGATGGCGCGCTATTTTGGAACAAGAAATTCCAAATCGTCCTTTAGATAGTGACCGTCCGTTCCCATACTACGAAGTCTAATAACTGTCGAATTTTAACTAGAAATAAAAACTGAGCAAATACTAATTTGTTCAGTTTTTTAATATACAATTTTATAAATATTCACAAAATCCATTATTTGTGGTAAAATAAAACAATAATTGTTAGTGGAGATCAATTATGAATATTTTTAGAACGAAAGACGTAAGTCTAGGAAAAACAGAGATGCATCGTCATCTGAAATTATGGGATTTAATTCTCTTGGGAATTGGAGCCATGGTGGGAACAGGTATCTTTACCATTACAGGAACAGCTGCAGCTACATTAGCAGGTCCAGCCCTTGTTGTTTCTATCGTTATCTCAGCTATCTGTGTTTCCTTATCGGCGCTCTTTTTTGCAGAATTTGCTTCTCGTGTTCCAGCAACTGGTGGCGCTTATAGTTATCTATATGCAATTTTGGGAGAATTTCCTGCTTGGATTGCCGGTTGGTTAACTATTATGGAATTTATGACAGCAGTCTCTGGTGTCGCTTCTGGATGGGCAGCCTATTTTAAAGGTTTGCTTAGTCATTATGGAATTTCCTTGCCACAAACCTTAAACGGGACATTTAACCAAGAAAATGGTACTTATATTGATCTTTTACCAATTTTAGTGATTATCCTTGTTACAGGTGTTGTTCTATTGAATTCGAAAACTGCTCTTCGTTTTAATTCGATTCTTGTTGTTTTAAAATTTTCTGCTCTTGCCTTATTTATCTTAGTTGGAATTTGGTATATTAAACCTGAGAACTGGTCCAATTTTGCTCCATTTGGTTTTGGTCAGATTTATGGTGGAAGCACAGGGATTATGGCTGGAGCTTCCCTCATGTTCTTTGGATTCTTAGGTTTTGAGTCCATTTCTATGGCAGTTGATGAAATTCAACGACCGCAAAAGAACATCCCTCGTGGAATTGTCTTATCCTTGATGATCGTAACCATACTTTATGCCTTGGTAACCTTAGTTTTAACAGGTGTTGTCCACTATAGCAAGCTCAATGTCGATGATGCGGTTGCTTTTGCTCTTAGAAATATTGGTATAGGATGGGCAGCAAACTATGTTTCTATTGTTGCTATTTTTACCTTGATTACAGTATGTATTTCAATGACTTATGCCTTATCTCGCATGATTTATAGTTTGGCACGTGATGGACTCTTGCCTCAAAGTTTCAAACAAGTAACTAAGACAAGTCGAGTCCCTAAGAATGCTACTATTTTAACGGGAGTCGTTTCAGCGATTGCAGCAGGGATTTTTCCTCTATCTAGTATTGCAGCCTTTCTTAATATCTGTACTTTGGCTTATCTTATTTTATTAGCCTATGGGATTATCAAGCTAAGAAAAGATAAGGGAGAGCCTAAAGAGGGAGAATTTAAAACACCCCTGGTTCCCTTTCTACCAATCTTATCGATTCTTATTTGTCTATCCTTTATGCTACAATATACTATTGAAACATGGATAGCATTTGGTTTAGCCTTAATTATAGGAGTTATTATTTACTTTACTTATGGCTATAAACACTCAACTTTATCAAAAAGAAAATAAAAAAATCGCGATTACTCGCGATTTTTTTATAATTTTTCATTTACAAATCGAACGAAGCGATTCCACCATACTTTTAAGAAGAAGGCCTTTTCGACATTTTTATCAGAAACCATTTCGAAGCTTGGTTTGTCAGAGGTAATATAGCCTTGACCAACTAAGTCTTTATCTTCATAGGTTAGATGACCAACCACAGTACCTGCTTCAAGTGGAGCGGTATGTTCAGTAGTATCAGGCGTGTAGGTGACAGATGACTGAGCTCGACTTCCAAGGCGTTGAACAATTTTTATATCTTCTTTAGCAACTGCTGTAACGGTATCTTGTTTTCCATCTAGGACAGGAGATTTACTATCTTGGTAGCTTTCTCCTTGTTTTACAATTGTTTGGAGAGCAAAGTTTGATGAGATATAATCTAGAAGTGCAGAAGTTGCTGTGAAACGAGCATAAGGATTTGTATCTTGGTTATCAGCATTGAGGACAACTGTGATGATACGCATTCCTTTTTCTACAGTCGTACCGACAAAAGAAGCACCCGCTTTATCAGTTGTTCCAGTTTTAAGACCATCGACACCACCGCGGTAAGCAGGCATTCCTTCCAACATATAGTTAGTAGAAGTAATGGTCATTCCTCTGAAAGTAGAGGAAGGTTTCTTGGTAATTTCTAAGACCTGAGGGTACTTGAGGATAAGATTACGAGCGACGACAGCTACATCATAGGCGCTCAATTTATTTTCATCGTCTTTCTTAGAACCTGGATAGATATTGTTTCCAAGAGTTTCATTGTTGAGACCGGTTGTATTGACTAGGGTAGCATCTTGGATTCCCCATTCAAGAAGTTTGGCCTTCATCATATCTACAAAGTCTTTTTCAGATCCCGCAATCTTTTCGGACAAAGCGATAGCTGCACTATTGGCACTAGATACCAATGTTGCTTCTAGTAACTCTTCAACAGTATAGTTACGAGCTTCCATAGGAACGTTACTTGCTTCGGAGTTGGTTGTGAGCTGATATGGGAAATCTGAAATTTCTACCGGAGTGGAAAGAGTGATTTTTCCTTGTTCCAGTGCTTCATAGACTAGGTAAACAGTAAGTAGCTTACTAATAGAAGCAATTTCAACAGGTTGAGTCGCATCTTTTTCATATAAAATCTTACCAGTAGTCGCTTCAACAGCGATGGCATGTTTTGCGGCGACATCAAAATCCTGAGCAAAAGCAGTAGTAGCAGAACCAAATGAAATAAGTGTGATTAATGTTAAAAATAATTTCTTCATAGTAACTTTATTCTATCATAAAGACAAAAAATATTCTTATTTTTATGATGAAGGTTATCAATCTTTTTCGAATTATGGTAAAATAGGAAAAAGAGGAGGTGGCCTATGTTTCGAAGAAATAAATTATTCTTCTGGACAACTGAGATTTTATTAATAACCTTAATTTTCTACCTATGGAGGGAAATGGGGGCAATTATTACACCATTTGTAAGTGTCGTTAATACCATCATGATTCCCTTTTTATTAGGAGGATTTTTATACTATTTGACCAACCCAATTGTTATCTTTTTAGAGAAAGAGTGCAAGATTAACCGCATCATCGGAATTTTGTTGACCCTATTTGTTCTCTTTGGGTCACTTGTCATTGGTTTTGTCTATCTCTTACCGATTTTAATCAATCAGTTGAGTAGCTTGATTATATCTAGTCAAGGAATCTATGGTCGACTCCAAGATTTAGTAATAGAATTATCAAAATATCCTACTTTCCAAGAGCTTGATATTCAACAAACAATCCAGCAATTAAATCTTTCTTATGTTGATATTCTGCAAAATATCTTAAATAGCGTAACAAACAGTGTCGGTAGTGTTCTGTCAGCATTAGTAAGTACAGTTTTAATTATCATTATGACGCCGGTTTTCTTGGTATACTTCCTACTAGATGGGCATAAGTTCTTACCGATGTTAGAAAGAACTGTTTTAAAAAGAGATAGACTGAATATTTCTGGTTTATTAACAAACTTGAATACGACTATTTCCCGTTACATTAGCGGTGTATCAATTGATGCATTCATAATCGGATGTCTGGCCTTTATCGGATATAGTGTCATTGGACTCAAGTATGCATTGGTTTTTGCTATTTTCTCTGGTTTAGCCAATTTGATTCCTTATGTTGGACCGAGTATTGGACTAATACCGATGATTATTTCAAATCTGTTTACGGATCCACAAAAGATGATAATAGCAGTTATCTATATGCTGATTATCCAACAAGTAGATGGGAATATCCTCTACCCTCGAATTGTGGGTGGTGTTATGAAGGTTCATCCGATTACAATTCTCGTCCTATTATTGTTATCAAGTAATATCTATGGTGTCGTTGGTATGATTGTTGCCGTTCCTACCTACTCGATTCTCAAAGAAATATCCAAATTCCTAGTTCGACTTTATGAAAAACATAAAGAAGTACAAGAAAAATAAAGATTTTCAAAAAGAAACAGATTCATCTGTTTCTTTTTTTATCAATAAATCGAGTACTGAGAAGAAGAATAAGAATAATTCACAAAATCTTTGTAAAACACTTGCAATTTAGCTAAAATTTGATAAAATAGTAAGGAAAGTTAGACTGTATTGCCTACTGTCTATCTATAAAATATATTTTATTGGAGGCTTTTACTCAAATGGCAAAAGAAAAATACGATCGTAGTAAACCACACGTTAACATTGGTACTATCGGACACGTTGACCACGGTAAAACTACCCTAACTGCAGCTATCACAACTGTTTTGGCACGTCGCTTGCCTTCATCAGTTAACCAACCAAAAGACTATGCGTCTATCGATGCTGCTCCAGAAGAACGCGAACGCGGTATCACTATCAACACTGCGCACGTTGAGTACGAAACTGAAAAACGTCACTACGCTCACATCGACGCTCCAGGACACGCGGACTACGTTAAAAACATGATCACTGGTGCCGCTCAAATGGACGGAGCTATCCTTGTAGTAGCTTCAACTGACGGACCAATGCCACAAACTCGTGAGCACATCCTTCTTTCACGTCAGGTTGGTGTTAAACACCTTATCGTCTTCATGAACAAAGTTGACTTGGTTGACGACGAAGAATTGCTTGAATTGGTTGAAATGGAAATCCGTGACCTTCTTTCAGAATACGATTTCCCAGGTGACGATCTTCCAGTTATCCAAGGTTCAGCTCTTAAAGCCCTTGAAGGTGACACTAAATACGAAGATATCGTTATGGAATTGATGAACACAGTTGATGAGTACATCCCAGAACCAGAACGTGACACTGACAAACCATTGCTTCTTCCAGTCGAAGACGTATTCTCAATCACTGGACGTGGTACTGTTGCTTCAGGACGTATCGACCGTGGTGTCGTTCGTGTCAACGACGAAATCGAAATCGTTGGTATCAAAGAAGAAATCCAAAAAGCAGTTGTTACTGGTGTTGAAATGTTCCGTAAACAACTTGACGAAGGTCTTGCAGGAGACAACGTAGGTGTGCTTCTTCGTGGTATCCAACGTGATGAAATCGAACGTGGACAAGTTATCGCTAAACCAGGTTCAATCAACCCACACACTAAATTCAAAGGTGAAGTTTACATCCTTACTAAAGAAGAAGGTGGACGTCACACTCCATTCTTCAACAACTACCGCCCACAATTCTACTTCCGTACTACTGACGTTACAGGTTCAATCGAACTTCCAGCAGGTACTGAAATGGTAATGCCAGGTGATAACGTGACAATCGACGTTGAGTTGATCCACCCAATCGCCGTAGAACAAGGTACTACATTCTCTATCCGTGAGGGTGGACGTACTGTTGGTTCAGGTATGGTTACAGAAATCGAAGCTTAATTCGATTTAGTTCCCAGAAGAACAATTATTTAAGTCAGACACTAAAAGAATCTTGCTAAGCAAGGTTCTTTTTTTCTAGCTATACAAAGACAAAATAAGACAGTATGGTAGTTGATTACGAATATAGAAACTTAATTAAATAATTATCTACTTTATTAACGAATATATATCCTAGTTTTTCAGAATAAATTTTTATTAGGCTAAAAAGCTTTTCACAAATGCCTCTTTTTTTGATAAAATAGAAGGAAGAAAAAAAGAAATGAGTTCGTCATGTCAAAAGGATTTTTAGTCTCTCTTGAGGGGCCAGAGGGAGCTGGTAAAACAAGTGTACTTGAAGCTATCCTTCCTGTGTTAGAAGAAAAAAATTTTGGGGTCTTAACGACACGTGAACCCGGTGGCGTATTGATTGGTGAAAAGATTCGTGAAGTTATTCTAGACCCAAGTCATACTCAAATGGATGCCAAGACAGAGCTTTTACTTTATATAGCTAGTCGTCGACAACATTTAGTGGAAAAGGTTTTACCTGCCCTTGCAGCCGGTAAACTGGTCATCATGGATCGTTTTATTGATAGCTCGGTTGCTTATCAAGGCTTTGGTCGTGGTTTGGACATTGATGCTATTGAATGGCTCAACCAATATGTTACAGATGGGTTAAAGCCTGATTTGACACTTTATTTTGATATTGATGTTGAGAAAGGTCTTGAACGAATCGCAGCAAATAGTAATCGTGAAGTGAATCGTTTAGACTTGGAAGGTTTAGACTTGCATCGCAAAGTCCGTCAGGGATATCTCTCCCTTCTTGAAAAAGAAGGTGATCGCATTGTTAAGATTGATGCCAGCTTACCACTAGATCAAGTTGTTGAGAATACTAAGAAAGTCTTATTTGACAGAATGGGGCTGCAAGAATGAATCAAGAGCAATTAAAGGCTTGTCAACCACAACAATTTGAACGTTTTGTTCATATCTTAGAACAAAAACAGCTCAATCATGCCTATCTCTTTTCAGGCTTTTTTGGAAGTATGGAGATGGCTTTATTTCTGTCTAAGAGTTTGTTTTGTACTGAAAAACAGGATGTCTTACCCTGCGAGTCTTGTCGAAATTGTAAGTTGATTGATCAAGAAGAATTTCCCGATGTCACAGTTATTCGTCCGATTAATCAGATTATAAAAACTGAGAGAATTAGAGAATTAGTTAGTCAGTTTTCTCAATCAGGGATTGAAAATCAACGTCAGGTTTTTATCATTGAACAAGCTGAAAAAATGCATGTTAATGCTGCTAATTCACTTCTAAAGGTTATCGAAGAACCTCAAAGTGAAATCTATATTTTCTTCTTAACCAATGATCAAGAACAAATTTTGCCAACCATTCGAAGCCGGACACAGATTTTCCAATTTAAGAAACAAGTGGCAAATCTTATGGTTGAACTCGAGAAAGCAGGATTGGTCAAAAATAAAGCAAGACTCTTAGCTGAGTTCAGTCAATCACAAGCAGAAGCCGAAAAACTGATCAATCAACCTAGTTTTTGGACTTTGGTAGAAGAAAGTGAGCGTTTATTTGCATGGTTAGAAACTGGGAAAAAGGAAGCGTATTTGCAGGTGGCAAAATTAGCTAGTTTAGCAGATGACAAAGAAAAGCAAGACCAGGTATTTAGAATTCTAGAAGTAATCGCTGGACAAGAGATTCTAAAAAATTCAGCTCGTAGAATCTTGCAAAATCTTGTCGAAGCTAGAAGAATGTGGAAGGCAAATGTTTCCTTCCAAAATGCTTTGGAATACCTAGTTTTACAATAATATGAAGATGAAAACAGAAAAAAGAAAGGGCTGTCTATGAACAAGAAAGAATTATTTGATGCTTTAGACGATTTTTCTCAACAGTTGTTGGCAACCTTGGCAGATGTCGAAGCCATCAAAAAAAATCTCAAAAGTGTAGTAGAAGAGAATACAGCTCTTCGCTTGGAAAATGATAAACTGAGAGAGCGCTTAGGAGAAGAAGAGGATTCTGCTCCTGCAAAGACCAAGCATGTTCGAGAAAATGTTCGTCGAATCTATGAAGATGGCTTTCATGTGTGTCGCGATTTTTATGGACAGCGTCGTGAACAAGATGCGGAATGTATGTTCTGTGATGAGTTGTTGTTTAGGGAGTAAGCATGCAAATTCAAAAAAGTTTTAAAGGTCAGTCACCTTATGGTAAGCTATATCTTGTCGCAACGCCGATTGGAAATCTTGAGGATATGACCTTTCGTGCCATTCAGACCTTGAAAGAAGTGGACTGGATTGCTGCCGAGGATACTCGAAATACTGGGCTTTTACTCAAGCATTTTGATATTCCGACCAAACAAATCAGTTTTCATGAGCACAATGCCAAGGAAAAGATTCCTGATTTGCTTCTTATTTTAAAAGACGGTCAAAGTATTGCTCAAGTTTCCGATGCAGGACTTCCTAGTATTTCAGATCCAGGTCACGATTTAGTTAAGGCCGCTATTGAAGAGGATATCGCGGTTATTACAGTTCCAGGTGCTAGCGCAGGAATTTCTGCCTTGATTGCCAGTGGCCTGGCACCACAACCTCATATTTTTTATGGTTTCTTACCAAGAAAATCGGGACAACAAAAGCAATTTTTTGAATCGAAAAAAGATTATCCAGAGACTCAAATTTTCTATGAATCTCCACATCGCGTGTCCGATACGCTGGAGAATATGCTAGAAGTATACGGAAATCGCTCGGTTGTCTTGGTTCGAGAGTTGACCAAGATTTATGAAGAATACCAAAGAGGTCAGATTACAGACTTACTAGAAAGTATTTCTCAAACACTGCTTAAGGGCGAGTGCCTTCTCATTGTAGAGGGAGCTAGTCAAGAAGTAGAAGATAAGGATGAAGAGGACTTGTTCTCAGAAATCCAAGAACGTATCCAACAAGGAATCAAGAAAAATCAAGCCATTAAGGAAGTCGCTAAAATTTATCAGTGGAACAAAAGCCAACTCTACGCTGCCTACCATGAGTGGGAAGAGAAACAAGCTAACAACTAAACAGGGAAGTTTTCCTTCTTCCCGAAGTGAATCTAACAATCATAAGTATTTTGCTAAGAATACTTATTTGGAGGGGAAATGAAAAGCAAAGTGTTGAAGAAAGTAATTGGCCTACTGTTGGCTATTCTCACATTATTTGTATTGTCAGCATGTAACAACAGAGTCGATCGTGATTTAGCTAAAACAGCTATTTCAAACATTCGTTCCGTAGTAGAAGCTGCAGGACTAGAAGCAGAAGAATACTCGACAGCTTACGTTGAAGGAACTAGTAGACGAGTAGTTGATGTCTATGTGGATTTTGAAAAAGACTATGTTGAGAAAACTCCAGTCCTTAAATACAATCCGGATCTTAAAGAAGTTGAAAAGAAAATTTTCTTTGTTTTTCCTAAGAAAACAGTCTATCGTTTAGAAATGGAGTATGATTCTGGTGATGACGACTATGACCGATTTAAAAAAGCTTACAATACGATACTTCCAAGTGCTAGCTTGGCTTCAACAGCTACCTTGACTTCAACATATTTAAGCGAGGATGCGATTAGGAAACTTTACATTAAAAATTCAGTTGAATTGAGTCACTATGACTTTTGGTTCAAATATTCTTTGTTACCGAAAGAAGAATATAGTGACAACCCTAAAATCCGTCTTAAATTGAGAGAAAAAAGAGAAGCAATTTTGAAGACGGATGTAGAAGAACTCACTCCCTTAATCAAGGATTTAGACCCAAGTAGAGTCAACAATCTCGATGAAGAGACACTTGTCCGTAATCGAGATTTACTCTTAAAAAGGGTTGCTGACAATCGTTCGACCTTTAGTGTTACAATACTATTTAGTATAGATCAGGTACGAAAACAGAACCTCCAAGTAACTAATGAAGATATTGACAATTGGACAAGGTCTGATTTTAAATATTTACTTGCTCAAATAATTGAAATCGAAAAACTACCTAGGAATACAGAAGTAGGCTTTGGCATAGATTACAAAGACAAAAGTAATCGGTATGCTCATAAATCTTACAGTTTCTATAAACAATAATTTTTGAAAGACATTCAGGAATTCTCCTGTTTGTCTTTTTACTAGGCTTTTTGGTATAATGGACCAAGTATTAATTTAGAAAGATTTGTGGGTGTCAAACAATCTAGTAGCTTGTTTTGATTTGGACTTAGTTTGCACCCAAAGAGGTATTAGTGTCATGTCTCAATCTTATATCAATGTTATTGGTGCGGGTTTAGCAGGTTCGGAAGCAGCCTACCAAATCGCAGAACGAGGTATTCCTGTTAAACTTTATGAAATGCGTGGTATCAAATCAACACCTCAGCATAAAACAGACAATTTTGCTGAGTTGGTTTGCTCAAACTCCTTGCGTGGAGATGCTCTTACAAATGCTGTAGGTCTCCTCAAGGAAGAAATGCGTCGCTTAGGTTCTCTTATCTTGGAATCAGCAGAAGCAACGCGTGTTCCTGCTGGTGGTGCTCTCGCGGTTGACCGTGATGGTTTCTCTCAAATGGTCACTGAAAAGATTGCCAATCATCCTTTGATTGAGGTCGTTCGTGACGAAATCACAGAATTGCCAACAGATGCTATTACAGTTGTAGCAACTGGTCCTTTGACAAGTGATGCTCTTGCTGAGAAAATTCATGCACTTAATGGAGGAGATGGTTTTTATTTCTACGATGCTGCAGCGCCTATTGTGGATGTCAATACAATCGATATGAACAAGGTTTATCTCAAATCTCGATATGATAAGGGAGAAGCAGCTTATCTCAATGCTCCGATGACCAAACAAGAATTTATGGATTTCCATGAAGCCTTGGTCAATGCAGAAGAAGCACCTCTTAACTCTTTTGAAAAAGAAAAGTACTTTGAAGGCTGTATGCCAATTGAAGTCATGGCCAAACGTGGCATTAAAACTATGCTCTATGGTCCTATGAAACCAGTTGGACTAGAATATCCAGAAGATTACAAGGGGCTTCGTGATGGAGACTTTAAAACTCCTTATGCAGTCGTTCAGCTTCGTCAAGATAATGCGGCTGGAAGTCTCTATAATATCGTCGGTTTCCAGACTCACCTCAAATGGGGAGAGCAGAAGCGTGTCTTCCAAATGATTCCAGGTCTTGAAAACGCTGAGTTTGTTCGCTATGGAGTCATGCACCGTAATTCCTACATGGACTCTCCAAATCTTCTTGAGCAGACTTATCGTTCTAAGAAACAGCCAAATCTTTTCTTTGCTGGTCAGATGACTGGTGTAGAGGGCTACGTTGAGTCAGCAGCATCAGGTCTAGTAGCTGGTATTAACGCTGCTCGTCTCTTTAAGGGAGAAAGCGAAGCTATTTTCCCAGAGACAACTGCAATCGGAAGTTTAGCTCATTATATCACCCATGCTGATAGCAAACACTTCCAACCAATGAATGTCAACTTCGGCATTATCAAAGAATTAGAAGGTGAACGAATCCGTGATAAAAAGACTCGTTATGAAAAAATTGCGGAACGTGCCTTGTCTGATTTAGAGAAATTTTTATCTGTCTAATTTTTTTGAAAGAATTGCTCGTGATACTATAAAAATCTTTGAAATTGTGATAAAATAGGTAGGATAAAAAAAGGAGAGAGAAAATGGTGGAACCTAAGTATAAACGTATCTTAATCAAGCTATCTGGTGAGGCCCTTGCTGGCGAACGTGGTGTCGGGATTGATATCAAAACTGTCCAAAGTATGGCCCAAGAAATCAAGGAAGTTCACGAGCTAGGAATTGAAATTGCCTTGGTTATCGGTGGTGGAAACCTTTGGCGTGGAGAACCTGCAGCAGAAGCTGGTATGGATCGTGTTCAGGCAGATTACACTGGAATGCTTGGGACAGTTATGAATGCTCTTGTGATGGCAGATTCATTGCAACAAGTAGGGGTTGATACTCGTGTACAAACAGCTATTGCTATGCAACAAGTGGCAGAACCTTATATTCGTGGACGTGCCCTTCGTCACCTTGAAAAAGATCGTATTGTTATCTTTGGTGCAGGAATCGGTTCACCATATTTCTCAACAGATACTACAGCAGCTCTTCGTGCAGCTGAAATTGAAGCAGACGCTATTTTGATGGCTAAGAATGGTGTAGACGGTGTCTACAATGCTGATCCTAAGAAAGATAAGACTGCTGTTAAATTTGAAGAATTGACTCACCGTGATGTCATCAATAAAGGTCTTCGTATCATGGACTCAACGGCTTCAACACTGTCAATGGATAATGACATCGACTTGGTAGTCTTTAATATGAACCAACCTGGTAATATCAAACGTGTTGTATTTGGTGAAAATATCGGTACAACAGTTTCAAACAATATCGAAGAAAAGGAATAGGAAAAATTATGGCTAACGCAATTGTAGAAAAAGCTAAAGAGAGAATGACTCAATCTCACCACTCTCTTGCTCGTGAATTTGGTGGTATCCGCGCAGGTCGTGCAAATGCAAGCTTGCTGGACCGTATTACTGTTGAATACTATGGTGTCGAAACACCTCTGAATCAAATCGCTTCAATTACAATTCCTGAAGCGCGTGTTTTGTTGGTAACACCGTTTGATAAATCATCATTGAAGGATATCGAACGTGCCTTGAACGCTTCAGATCTTGGTATTACACCAGCTAACGACGGATCTGTTATTCGTTTGGTAATCCCAGCTCTTACAGAAGAAACTCGTCGCGACCTCGCTAAAGAAGTGAAAAAAGTTGGTGAAAATGCTAAAGTAGCTATCCGTAATATCCGTCGTGACGCTATGGATGAAGCTAAGAAACAAGAAAAAGCTAAAGAAATAACTGAAGATGAATTGAAGACTCTTGAAAAAGATATTCAAAAAGCGACAGACGATGCTGTTAAACACATCGACGACATGACTGCCAATAAAGAAAAAGAAATCTTGGAAGTCTAAGAAATAAACAGAAAAACTCAGTTGGCATTGCTGGCTGAGTTTTATTCGAAAGAAGGAAACATGAATACAAATCTTGCAAGTTTTATCGTTGGACTTATCATCGATGAAAATGACCGTTTTTACTTCGTTCAAAAGGATGGTCAAACATACGCTCTTGCTAAGGAAGAAGGTCAGCATACAGTTGGTGATACTGTTAAAGGTTTTGCCTACACAGATATGAAGCAAAAACTTCGCTTGACAACTCAAGAAGTGACTGCAACTCAGGATCAATTTGGTTGGGGAACTGTCACAGAAGTGCGTAAGGACTTGGGTGTTTTTGTTGATACAGGATTACCTGACAAGGAAATCGTTGTGTCACTTGATATCCTGCCTGAACTGAAAGAGCTATGGCCTAAAAAGGGCGATAAACTTTATATTCGTTTAGAAGTCGATAAGAAAGACCGTATCTGGGGAATCTTAGCTTATCAGGAAGACTTCCAACGTTTGGCACGTCCAGCATACAACAACATGCAAAATCAGAACTGGCCCGCAATCGTTTATCGTCTTAAGCTATCAGGAACTTTTGTCTATCTACCAGAGAACAACATGCTTGGATTTATCCATCCAAGTGAGCGCTATGCAGAACCACGTTTGGGACAAGTGTTAGATGCGCGAGTTATTGGTTTCCGTGAGGTTGATCGAACGCTTAATCTCTCTTTAAAACCACGATCTTTTGAGATGTTAGAAAATGATGCCCAGATGATCTTGACTTACTTGGAAAGCAATGGTGGTTTCATGACCCTCAACGATAAGTCATCACCTGACGATATCAAGGCTACTTTTGGTATTTCAAAAGGTCAGTTCAAAAAAGCTCTCGGCGGATTAATGAAAGCTGGCAAAATTAAACAAGACCAGTTTGGTACAGAGTTGATTTAGGGAGGCCTATGAGAAAATCATTTTATACCTGGCTTATGACAGAACGAAATCCTAAAAGTAATAGTCCCAAAGCCATTTTAGCGGATCTTGCCTTTGAGGAGTCAGCCTTCCCAAAACATACGGATGATTTTGATGAAGTCAGTCGTTTTTTAGAGGAACATGCTAGTTTTTCCTTTAACTTAGGTGATTTTGACCGTATCTGGCAGGAATATTTAGAACATTAAACCAGCTAGGGATGTTAGGGATAGCAATTTCTAAAAGCCTTTGTTATAATAAAAAGAAATTAAAGTATGAGAGAGGTTCTTTATTTGAAGGAACATTCAATAGATATTCAGCTGAGTCATCCAGATGACTTGTTTCACCTTTTTGGTTCTAATGAACGTCATCTTCGATTGATGGAGGATGAGTTAGATGTCATCATCCATGCCCGCACAGAGATTGTCCAAGTCTTGGGAGAGGAGTCTGCGTGTGAGGAAGCCCGCCAGGTTATTCAAGCCTTGATGGTCTTGGTCAATCGTGGGATGACTGTCGGAACTCCTGACGTGGTGACAGCTATCAATATGGTTCGAAATCATGAAATTGATAAATTTGTCGCCCTTTACGAAGAAGAAATTATTAAGGATAATACAGGTAAACCAATTCGTGTGAAGACCTTGGGGCAAAAACTCTATGTCGATAGTGTGAAGCACCATGATGTAACCTTTGGGATTGGGCCAGCTGGTACGGGTAAAACATTCCTAGCAGTGACCTTGGCTGTTACAGCTCTTAAACGTGGTCAAGTCAAGCGTATTATCTTGACTCGACCAGCTGTGGAAGCGGGCGAGAGTCTAGGATTTCTTCCAGGGGATCTCAAGGAAAAAGTAGACCCTTATCTTCGACCTGTCTATGATGCCTTGTACCAAATTCTTGGGAAGGACCAAACAACTCGTCTCATGGAGCGAGAAATTATTGAGATTGCGCCTTTGGCCTACATGCGTGGACGTACTCTGGATGATGCCTTTGTCATTTTGGATGAAGCGCAAAATACAACCATCATGCAGATGAAGATGTTTTTGACTCGTCTTGGATTTAATTCAAAAATGATTGTCAATGGTGATATTAGCCAGATTGACCTGCCGCGTAATGTTAAATCAGGTCTGATTGATGCCCAGGAAAAACTTAAGAACATTCACCAGATTGATTTCGTTCATTTTTCAGCCAAGGATGTGGTTCGACATCCAGTCGTTGCTCAAATTATTAGAGCTTATGAACCGCTAGCTGTTAAGGCTGAAGAAAACCAAGAAGAAACTAAATAAGAAAAAGAGCAGTTAAAAACTGCTCTTAATTTTTTTGTTTTTAAGAAAAACTAATATTAAACAAGTTCACCAATAGGAGTGTAGTCACGATCTAAGCCTTCCGCAACTGGTTGACTAGTCAATTGACCTTGATAAGTTGTAACACCTTCACGTAAACCATCATCTTCAAGAATCGCTTTCTTAAAGCCTTTTCCTGCCAAGGCTTCAATATAAGGAAGTGTCACATTTGTGAGGGCGATGGTAGATGTACGGGCAACTGCACCAGGAATGTTGGCAACGGCATAGTGAAGAACCCCATGTTTTTCATAGACAGGCTCATCGTGGGTTGTCACACGGTCAGCTGTTGCAATAACACCACCTTGGTCTACAGCAACGTCAACGATAACAGAACCAGGACGCATTTGTTGAACCATGTCATCTGTTACCAATTTCGGAGCTTTGGCACCAGGAATCAAGACAGCACCGATCACAACATCTGCTTCACGAACACTTGCTTCGATATTAAATGGGTTAGACATCAGAGTTTGAATTTGGTGACCAAAGACGTCTTCTAGGACTGCTAGGCGTTTGGCGCTGATATCAAGAATAGTTACTTGCGCTCCCAAACCAAGAGCGATACGAGCTGCATGTGTACCAACCACACCACCACCAATGATGGTTACTTTCCCTTTTGGAACACCTGGTACACCACCGAGTAAGACCCCTGAACCACCAGCTTGTTTCGTCAAGAAGTGAGCTCCGATTTGTACAGCCATACGACCTGCAACCTCACTCATTGGGACGAGGAGAGGAAGTTGTCCTTCAGTATCACGAACAGTTTCATAAGCGACACCAGTTGTTTTCGCTGCTAACATAGCATCTGCCAATTCAGGAGCGGCAGCCATGTGCAAGTAGGTGAAGAGAAGTAAGTCTTCACGCAAGAATTGATATTCACTAGCAAGTGGCTCTTTTACTTTAACAACTAACTCTGCAGCCCAGGCTTCAGCAGCTGTAGCTACAATCTCAGCTCCTTGCTTTTCATAGTCAGCATCAGCAAAACCAGATCCAAGTCCAGCATTTGTTTCAATGAGGACACGGTGACCACGACCCACGAGACTTTGTACACCAGCAGGTGTCAAAGCAACACGATTTTCATTATTTTTAATTTCTTTTGGAATTCCAATTAACATAAAGATAACTCACTTTCTATCAGACAGTTTCAGTTTTATATCACATTTTTTGTTTTTTTGTGATGATTTTATTGTATATGAAACCGTTTTAAATTGCAAGAATAATTTGTAAACTTATTTCTTTTATGTTATTCTTTTACCAACCTATTTTAGGAGGTACAATCATGGAATCACTATTTATCAAACTAGCGAGGTATCCAATTATCGAAACAGAATGTTTAGTACTTAGACCAGTAACACTTGATGATGCAGAAGCTATGTTTGAGTATGCTTCAAATAAAGAAAATACACGCTATACTTTTCCAACCAATCAAAGTCTAGAGGAAACTAAGAACAATATTGCCCAGTTTTATCTAGCCAATCCATTGGGCCGATGGGGAATTGAACTAAAAAGTACTGGAGAGTTTATCGGAACTATTGACCTGCACAAGATGGATACTGTTCTTAAGAAGGCAACCATTGGTTACATTATCAATCAAAAATATTGGAATCAAGGTTTGACAACTGAAGCCAATCGAGCCGTGATTGAACTAGCTTTTGAAAAGATTGGAATGAATAAGTTAGATGCCTTTCATGATAAGGATATTCCTGCATCAGGAAAGGTCATGGAGAAATCAGGAATGCGCTTCTCTCACGAAGAACCATATGCTAGAATGGATAAAAATGAATCTAGAAGATTCGTAACAGATGTCCATTATGTCTTAACCAAGGAAGATTATTTTACAAATAAGTAAGCAATTGAAAAGATTTTTCGACTGTTTTTTCTTTTTCTTACGAATAAGCTAAGAGAGGAGAAAATATGGAAGTATTTATCGAGAAAATAAAAGAATATAAAATCATCGTCATCTGTGTTAGTTTGGGTTTGATCCTGGGTGGATTTTTCCTCTTAAAACCAGTCGCTCAAACACCTGCTAAAGAAAGTAATTTGCAGACAGAATTTACAACTGTTTCGAAGGATTCGACGGATGAAAAGGAGGATGGGAATCAGAAGGAAGAAGTGGTAGAGCAAGATCTAATTACTGTCGATGTCAAAGGGGCTGTTAAATCGCCGGGGATTTACGATTTGCCAGTTGGAAGTCGTATCAATGATGCTGTTCAAAAAGCTGGTGGACTGACAGATAATGCTGATAGTAAGTCTATAAATCTTGCCCAGAGAATTAGTGACGAAGCGCTTGTCTATGTTCCAACTAAGGAAGAAGCTACCAGTCAAGGAATGCCATCAAGTGCTTCTAACAACAAGGAAAATAAGAAAGTCAATCTCAATAAAGCCAGTGTAGAGGAACTTAAACAAGTCAAAGGTTTAGGTGCGAAACGTGCGCAAGATATTATTGACCATCGTGAGTCCAACGGTAAGTTCAAGTCAGTTGATGATCTCAAAAAGGTTTCTGGTATTGGTGCAAAAACGATAGAAAAGTTAAAAGAGTATGTCACAGTGGATTAATCGTTTTCCCATCCCAAAAATCTATCTTAGTTTTCTTTTGCTATGGCTCTACTATGCAATCTTTTCAGCAAATTTCTTAGCACTTTTTGGCTTTGTCTTTTTACTAGCCTGCCTTTTTTTCCAATTTCCATGGAAGACTGTGACCAAAGTCCTATTGGTTTGCAGCTTATTTGGGAGTTGGTTTGTATTTCAAAAATGGCAGCAAGAAGAAGCGAGTCAACATCTAGTCAACACGGTTGATACAGTTCGAATCTTGCCTGATACCATCAAGGTTAATGGTGATAGCTTGTCTTTTCGTGGCAAGGCTGATGGTAGAATCTTTCAGGTCTATTATAAGCTCCAGTCAGAAGCCGAAAAGAAAAAATTTCAAGACTTATCTGAACTACATGAAATGGCTGTGAAAGGCAAGTTAGCTAGTCCTCAAGGGGCAAACAATTTTGCTGGTTTTGATTATCGAAACTATCTCAAAACGCAAGGAATCTATCAGACCTTAACTATATCCGAAATTGTGGAATTAAAGCAAATTTCCAGTTGGGATATTGAAGAAAATCTATCAAGTTTGAGGAGAAAAGCAGTTGTCTGGATTAAACGGAATTTTCCCGATCCCATGCGCAACTATATGACCGGTCTTTTATTGGGGCATTTAGATACGGACTTTGAGGAAATGAATGAACTCTACTCGAGTCTGGGGATTATTCACCTTTTTGCTTTATCTGGAATGCAAGTCGGATTTTTCATGGATGCTTTCAAGAAGTTACTTTTGCGTTTGGGTTTGACGCAAGAGAAGTTCAAATGGCTAGCCTATCCCTTTTCCTTAGTCTATGCAGGTTTGACAGGATTTTCAGCCTCTGTTATTCGTAGTCTTCTACAAAAGCTATTGGCTCAGCATGGCTTTAAGTCACTGGATAATTTTGCTTTAACGATTCTTATTCTATTTCTTATCATGCCGAACTTTTTCTTAACTGCTGGGGGAGTTCTTTCCTGTGCTTATGCCTTTATCCTGACCATGACTGGTGAGGAAGTAGCAGGGATAAAAGGTCTGGTTAGAGAGAGTTGCATTATTTCCTTGGGAATTCTTCCAATTTTATCATTTTATTTTTCAGAATTTCAACCGTGGTCCATTCTCTTGACATTTTTCTTTTCATTCTTATTTGATATGGTCCTGTTACCGCTCTTATCGATTCTCTTCTGTCTGTCATTTATATATCCCATCACCCAGTTCAACTTTCTCTTTGAATGGCTTGAAAACATCATTCGCTATATTTCTCAGCTATCTACGAGGCCTCTTGTTTTTGGTCAGCCGAGTCTTTGGATTTTAATCCTTCTTTTGATTATTTTAGCTCTCATCTACGATTATCGAAAGAATTTGAAAAAAATATCTATGCTTGTCATAGTTGCTATCTCGCTCTTTTTAGTAACCAAACATCCACTGGAGAATGAAATCACAGTCCTAGATATGGAACAGGGGCGGAGCATTTTCCTAAGAGACATGACAGGAAAGACCATACTACTGGATGTCGGAGAAAAATCTGAACGTGACAAGAAAGAAGCCTGGCAGGAGAGGATTTCCTCTAGCAATGCCGAACGGAGTTTAATCCCTTATCTAAAAAGTCGAGGAGTTGCAAAGATTGATCAGCTTGTGCTAACGACTAGTGATACTAAGCAGTTAGATCATGTGTTAGAAATCAGTAAATCCTTCGAGCTTGAAGAGATTCTAGTAAGTGAAGAAACTTTATCTAAAAGAGAATTTATGGATAAGCTGAAGAAAAGCAAAGTCAAGGTAGCTGCTATCAAAACAGGACAGCAGTTGTTTATTTTTGGGAGTGTTTTGGAAGTAATCACTAGCCAAAGTAGCGATAAAAAGGATTCAATGGTCTTGTATGGAAAGCTACTAAACCAAACCTTTCTAGTTACTGGAGATATAGAGAATAAGTTCTTAACCAAGTCTTATCCAAAACTCCAAGCAGATATTGTGATAACTCATCAGCAAGCATCAAATAAAAAGACAGATGTAGAAATCCTCAAAACCTTACAACCTAAAGCCACTATCATTTCGGTAGACAAGAAGAAAAAATTCAAAGAAAAAAATGAGGAAAGTAACCAAGAACTTGGGAATTCGATTTATAAAACGGACCAAAAGGGTGCCATTCGTTTCAAAGGTTGGAGTTCTTGGCGAATAGAAACAGTTCGCTGAACTCATGAACGAGAATAACATTAAAATTGTCTAAACAATCAATCAAAACTTGATTTTAGAACCTTTTTGCTATAAAATGGTAAAGATTAGTGTCAAACTTTTATATTGCAAATAGGAGAAAACATGACAAAAACTTTGAAACGTCCTGAGGTTCTATCACCTGCAGGAACACTAGAAAAACTAAAAGTAGCTGTTCAATACGGTGCAGATGCTGTCTTTATCGGTGGTCAGGCCTATGGTCTACGTAGCCGTGCTGGTAACTTTACTTTCGAACAAATGGAAGAAGGAGTTCAGTTTGCGGCTAAGTATGGCGCTAAGGTTTATGTAGCGGCTAATATGGTTATGCACGAGGGAAATGAAGAAGGTGCTGGAGAATGGTTCCGTAAATTGCGTGATATCGGAATTGCAGCGGTCATCGTATCTGACCCAGCCTTGATTATGATTGCGGCAACTGAAGCACCAGGTCTTGAAATTCACCTTTCTACACAAGCTAGTGCGACCAACTATGAAACACTAGAATTCTGGAAAGAACTTGGCTTGACGCGTGTTGTTTTGGCGCGTGAGGTTTCTATGGAAGAATTGGCAGAAATCCGCAAACGTACAGATGTAGAAATCGAAGCCTTTGTACATGGTGCGATGTGTATTTCTTACTCTGGTCGTTGTACTCTTTCAAACCATATGAGTATGCGCGATGCCAACCGTGGTGGATGTTCACAGTCTTGTCGTTGGAAATATGACCTTTATGATATGCCATTTGGTAAAGAACGTAAGAGCCTCAAGGGAGAAATTCCTGAAGAATTCTCCATGTCTGCGGTTGATATGTCTATGATTGACCATATTCCAGATATGATTGAAAACGGAGTGGACAGTTTGAAGATTGAAGGTCGTATGAAGTCTATTCATTACGTTTCAACAGTAACAAACTGCTACAAGGCTGCAGTCGATGCCTACCTTGAGAGCCCTGAAAAGTTTGAAGCAATCAAGCAAGACTTGATTGATGAAATGTGGAAGGTTGCCCAACGTGAATTGGCTACAGGTTTCTACTACGGAACACCATCTGAAAATGAACAGCTTTTCGGTGCTCGTCGCAAGATTCCAGAATACAAGTTTGTTGCTGAAGTAGTAGCTTATGATGATGCGACTCAAACAGCAACTATTCGTCAACGTAATGTTATCAATGAAGGTGACCAAGTCGAATTTTACGGTCCAGGTTTCCGTCATTTTGAGACATATATTGAAGACCTTCACGATGCTAAAGGAAATAAAATCGACCGTGCACCAAACCCAATGGAACTCTTGACCATCAAGGTTCCTCAACCAGTACAAGCCGGTGATATGGTCCGTGCTTTGAAAGAAGGTCTGATTAACCTTTATAAAGAAGATGGAACAAGCGTTACTGTTCGTGCCTAGATAAGGAAAAATCATGGTTCAAGCTCAGGGATTGCTGGTAGATGCTGAAAGCAGATGTGTTCATTACCATACTGATAAAGACATCGTAGCCTTACAGTGCTATGAGTGTCAGAAATACTATGCCTGTTATCAGTGTCATAATGAACTGGAGTCGCACATATTTTCTCCCTATCCTTTAAATCTGAAAGAAGATAGACCTATCTTATGTGGATCCTGTGGGAAAACACTAACGTATGAGGATTATACAGAGACGGGCACTTGTCCATACTGTAAAGCTGCATTTAATCCAGCTTGCCAGAGTCATCATTCATTTTATTTCAAATAAGAAAAGGTAAATCCAGGTTTTGAAACTTGGATTTTTTCTTTTCAGAAAAATAGGAAAGATAAGGAAAAATATATGAAATGACATTAAAAATTTCTATATGATTGTCTTGAAAATCGTAAAAATGGAAATAAATGATTCAAAACGCTTCCATTCCTAGTAAAAAGTTGACAAAAGCAAATTTTAGGACTAAACTAGGGAGGTAAATTTAATTTAAAAAAGGAGAATTCGTCATGAATTTAACATTTTTCGGACTTTGTCTTGCCTGTATGGGTGTATCTCTTGCAGAAGGATTTTTGATGAACGGTTTGTTCAAATCTGCAGCACGCCAACCAGATATCATCCCACAATTGCGTAGTTTGATGATCATGGGGATTGCCTTTATCGAAGGAACATTCTTTGTAACCTTGGCGATGTCATTTGTCATTAAATAGACAACTCTATTTAGAAATGGAGGTGTCAAACCATGGAAGAAAGTTTGAATCCAACCGTTAATATTGGACCAATATCCTTTGATTTGACCCTGCTTGCCATGTCTCTTGTAACTGTTTTGATGGTTTTTGCCTTTGTCTACTGGGCAAGTCGTGAAATGACCATCCGTCCAAAGGGCAAACAAAATGCTCTTGAGATGATTTATGACTTTGTGATTGGTTTTACCAAACCAAACATTGGAGAATCATACATTAAGGATTATTCCTTGTTTCTGTTTTCTCTATTTCTGTTTATCTTGGTTGCCAATAATATTGGCTTAATGGCAAAAGTACAAACAACAAACGGTTATAACTTGTGGACTTCCCCAACAGCTAACCTTGGATACGATTTATCCCTCTCATTATTGATCACTTTGATCGCCCATGTAGAAGGAGTTCGTCGTAGAGGCGTTAAAGAATATTTGAGAGCATTTGTTACACCTGGCTTTATGACTCCGATGAACATTTTAGAAGAGTTCACCAATTTTGCTTCCTTGGCGATTCGGATCTACGGAAATATTTTTGCCGGTGAGGTCTTAGCTGGATTGCTATTGACCTTGTCACAAAATGCTTTGTATTGGTATCCTTTTGCCTTTATCGCAAACATGTTATGGACAGCTTTTTCAATTTTCATTTCATGTATTCAGGCTTATGTATTTACCATGTTGTCATCAATGTACATTGGTAAAAAAATAAATGAAGGGGAAGAGTAAGTAGAGGAGGATTAGAAGATGGATTTAACTATTAGTACCATTATCGGTGACTTTATTCTTATCGCTGGTTCCTTCCTTTTATTGATCTTTTTAGTGAAGAAATATGCTTGGGGAAATATTTCCAGCATCTTAAATGAACGTGCTGAAAAGATTTCTTCAGATATTGATGGTGCCGAAGAAGCCCGTAAAAAGGCAGAGGAGCTTGCTAGCAAACGCGAAGCTGAGTTATCAGGTAGCCGTACCGAAGCTAAAACGATTATCGAGAATGCAAAGGAAACAGCTGAGAAAAGTAAAGCTGATATTTTGGCCGAAGCTAAACTTGAAGCAGGGCGCTTAAAAGAAAAAGCCAACCAAGAAATTGCTCAAAATAAAGCTGAAGCTTTACAAAGTGTTAAGGGAGATGTGGCAGACTTGACAATCAGTCTAGCTGGAAAAATTATCTCTCAAAACCTTGACGGTCAGGCCCATAAAGAACTCATTGATCAGTATATCGATCAGCTAGGAGAAGCTTAATGGACAAAAAGACTCTAAAGGTAATTGAAAAATACAGCATGCCTTTTGTCCAATTGGTGATTGAAAGAGGAGAAGAAGACTCTATTTTTTCAGACTTGTCTCAAATCAAGCAAGTAGCTGAAGAAACAGGCTTACCTTCTTTTTTAGCTCAGGTGGCAGTAGATGAGTCGGATAAAGAAAAAACGGTTCGTTTTTTCCAGGACTCTGTGTCACCTTTAGTGCAAAACTTTATCGAGGTTCTACTTTACAATCACAGATCAAACCTGTTTTATGATGTGATTGTAGATTGCTTGAATCGTCTTGAAAAAGAAACCAATCGTTTTGAAGTGACTATTTTGTCTGCACATCCTTTGACTGGTGAACAGAAAGAACGACTAATTCCTCTAATCGAGAAAAAGATGTCTCTAAAAGTTCGTAGCATTAAGGAAAAAATTGACGATAGTTTAATCGGTGGTTTTGTTATTTTTGCCAATTACAAGACAATTGATGTGAGTATTAAACAACAACTTAAAGTTGTTAAGGAAAATTTGAAATAGAAAGTGGTGTTCTTTTGGCAATTAACGCACAAGAAATCAGCGCTTTAATTAAGCAACAAATTGAAAATTTCAAACCCAATTTTGATGTGACTGAAACAGGTGTTGTCACCTATATTGGTGACGGGATTGCGCGTGCTCATGGACTTGAAAATGCCATGAGTGGTGAGCTGTTGATTTTTGAAAATGGCTCTTATGGTATGGCGCAAAACTTAGAATCAACAGATGTTGGTATTATCATCCTTGGAGACTTTACAGATATTCGCGAAGGCGACACTATTCGTCGTACAGGAAAAATCATGGAAGTTCCAGTTGGTGATAGCTTGATTGGACGTGTCGTAGATCCACTTGGTCGTCCAGTAGATGGACTTGGTCCAATCAACACAAACAAAACTCGTCCAGTTGAAGCACCAGCTCCTGGGGTTATGCAACGTAAATCAGTATCACAACCATTGCAAACTGGTTTGAAAGCTATTGATGCCCTTGTTCCAATTGGTCGTGGTCAACGTGAGTTGATTATCGGTGACCGTCAAACAGGGAAAACAACCATCGCTATCGATGCAATCTTGAACCAAAAAGGTCAAGATATGATCTGTATCTATGTAGCGATTGGTCAAAAAGAATCAACAGTTCGTACGCAAGTAGAAACACTTCGTCAGTACGGAGCCTTGGATTATACAATTGTCGTGACAGCATCAGCTTCACAACCGTCACCATTGCTTTTCCTCGCACCTTATGCAGGGGTTGCTATGGCCGAAGAATTTATGTACCAAGGTAAGCACGTATTGATTGTTTATGATGACTTATCTAAACAAGCGGTAGCTTATCGTGAACTTTCTCTCTTGCTCCGTCGTCCACCAGGTCGTGAAGCCTTCCCAGGGGATGTCTTCTACCTTCATAGCCGTCTACTTGAACGTTCAGCTAAAGTTTCGGATGAATTGGGTGGAGGATCTATCACAGCTCTTCCATTTATCGAGACACAAGCCGGAGATATCTCAGCCTATATCGCTACAAACGTAATCTCTATTACGGATGGACAAATCTTCCTAAGTGATAGTCTCTTTAATGCAGGTATCCGTCCAGCTATTGATGCGGGTTCTTCCGTATCTCGTGTTGGTGGTTCTGCACAGATTAAGGCCATGAAGAAAGTTGCTGGTACTCTTCGTATCGACCTTGCTTCATACCGTGAGTTAGAAGCTTTCACTAAATTTGGTTCGGACTTGGATGCAGCTACTCAGGCTAAATTGAACCGTGGTCGTCGTACTGTAGAAGTATTGAAACAGCCCGTTCACAAACCATTACCTGTTGAGAAACAAGTTACTATTCTCTATGCTTTGACCCATGGTTTCTTGGATACAATTCCTGTAGACGATATCGTTCGTTTCGAAGAAGAGTTCCATATGTTCTTTGATGCTCAACATCCTGAGATTTTGGAAACCATTCGTGAAACAAAAGACTTGCCAGATGAAGCAGTCTTGGATGCTGCGATTACTGAGTTTCTCAATCAATCAAGCTTCCAATAAGAATAGAGGTGTCAGATGGCAGTATCTCTAAATGATATTAAAACAAAAATCGCCTCAACGAAAAATACTAGTCAAATTACTAACGCTATGCAGATGGTTTCTGCAGCTAAGTTAGGTCGTTCTGAAGAAGCATCTCGTAACTTCCAAGTGTATGCACAAAAAGTGCGTAAACTAGTTACAGATATCCTCCACGGAGATGGTGCAGGCGGATCAACTAACCCTATGTTGATCAGTCGTCCTGTCAAAAAAACAGGCTATATCGTCATTACATCTGACCGTGGTCTTGTTGGAGGATATAATTCTTCAATCTTAAAAGCAGTCATGAAACTTCAGCAAGAATACCATCCTTCAGGTGATGACTTTGAGGTTATCTGTATTGGTGGTATGGGAGCCGATTTCTTCAAATCACGCGGTATTCAACCAATCTATGAATTGCGTGGACTTGCAAGCCAACCAAGCTTTGATGAAGTTCGTAAGATTATTACAAAAACGATTGAAATGTATCAAAACGAACTTTTTGATGAGCTCTATGTTTGTTACAACCACCACGTTAATACACTGACAAGTCAAATGCGTGTAGAACAGATGCTTCCAATTGTGGACTTGGATCCAAATGAAGCGGATGAGAACTATAGCTTGACCTTTGACCTTGAAACAAGTCGTGAAGAAATCTTGGATCAATTACTACCACAATTTGCTGAAAGTATGATTTATGGTGCTATTATTGATGCCAAGACAGCTGAAAATGCTGCAGGGATGACAGCCATGCAAACAGCGACTGATAATGCTAAAAAAGTGATTAATGATTTGACCATTCAGTATAACCGTGCCAGACAGGCGGCGATTACACAAGAAATCACAGAAATCGTGGCAGGAGCTAGCGCTTTAGAATAAAGCCATCCTGCTCAAATGAATGAACTTAGGACCTAGCAATACTAGGAACCGACAGTATCTTATATAGAATAGGAGAAGGAGATGAGTTCAGGTAAAATTGCTCAGGTTATCGGACCCGTTGTAGACGTTTTGTTTGCAGCAGGGGAAAAACTTCCTGAGATTAACAATGCACTTGTCGTCTACAAAAATGACGAAAAGAAAACAAAAATCGTCCTTGAAGTAGCCTTAGAGTTGGGAGATGGTATGATTCGTACCATCGCTATGGAATCAACAGATGGTTTAACTCGTGGAATGGAAGTATTGGACACTGGTCGTCCAATCTCTGTACCAGTAGGTAAAGAAACCTTGGGACGTGTCTTCAATGTTTTGGGAGATACCATTGACTTGGAAGCTCCTTTTGGAGAAGACGCAGAACGTCAGCCAATTCATAAAAAAGCACCTACTTTTGATGAGTTGTCTACCTCTTCAGAAATCCTCGAAACAGGGATTAAGGTTATCGACCTTCTTGCCCCTTATCTTAAAGGTGGTAAAGTCGGACTCTTCGGTGGGGCCGGAGTTGGTAAGACTGTCTTGATCCAAGAATTGATTCATAACATTGCCCAGGAACACGGTGGTATCTCAGTATTTACTGGTGTTGGGGAACGTACTCGTGAAGGGAACGACCTCTACTGGGAAATGAAAGAATCAGGCGTTATCGAAAAAACAGCCATGGTATTTGGTCAGATGAATGAGCCACCAGGAGCACGTATGCGTGTTGCTCTTACTGGTTTGACAATCGCTGAATACTTCCGTGATGTTGAAGGCCAAGACGTTCTTCTCTTCATTGACAATATCTTCCGTTTCACACAAGCTGGTTCAGAAGTATCTGCCCTTTTGGGTCGTATGCCATCAGCCGTTGGTTACCAACCAACACTCGCAACAGAAATGGGTCAATTGCAAGAACGTATCACGTCAACTAAGAAGGGTTCTGTAACCTCTATCCAGGCCATCTACGTGCCTGCGGATGACTATACTGACCCAGCGCCAGCAACAGCTTTTGCTCACTTGGACTCAACAACAAACTTGGAACGTAAATTGGTACAATTGGGGATTTACCCAGCCGTTGACCCACTTGCTTCAAGTTCACGTGCCTTGGCACCTGAAATTGTTGGAGAAGAGCACTATGCAGTTGCTGCTGAAGTGAAACGTGTGCTTCAACGTTACCATGAGTTGCAAGATATCATCGCCATTCTTGGTATGGATGAACTTTCTGATGAAGAAAAGACTTTGGTTGCTCGTGCACGCCGTATTCAGTTCTTCTTGTCACAAAACTTCAACGTTGCGGAACAATTTACTGGTCAACCAGGATCTTATGTTCCAGTAGCTGAAACAGTTCGTGGCTTCAAGGAAATTCTTGACGGTAAACACGATCACCTTCCAGAAGATGCCTTCCGTGGAGTAGGTTCAATCGAAGATGTTATTGCTAAGGCTGAAAAAATGGGATTTTAAGAGGTGATCTATGGCACATTTAACTGTCCAGATCGTGACACCAGATGGCCTCGTCTATGATCACCATGCCAGCTTTGTATCGGTACGAACTCTGGATGGTGAGATGGGGATCTTGCCACGACATGAAAATATGATTGCGGTTCTAGCAGTTGATGAAGTAAAGGTTAAACGCATCGATGATGATACTCATGTGAACTGGATTGCAGTAAACGGAGGAATTATTGAGATTGCTAATAATGTCATTACCATTATTGCTGACTCAGCTGAACGTGCGCGCGATATTGATGTTAGTCGTGCAGAACGTGCTAAACTTCGTGCAGAACGTGAAATCGAAGAAGCACAAGACAAACACTTAATCGACCAAGAGCGCCGTGCTAAAATTGCATTGCAACGTGCTATTAACCGTATTAATGTCGGAAATAAATTATAAAATAAAAATGAACTTGTTAAATCAAGTTCATTTTTTCTTATTTCTTATTTGGTGAAACTTATGCAGACTGCTTCAGGTACCTGGAATTCATTAGAAAGTTCAGCCAGTCTACCAGTTTCAGGATTGCGTTTAAAGACTGTAGCATTATCTGAATCCTGGTGAACAGCGATGAGGAACTCCTGGTCAGGTGATAAATCAAAATCACGTGGGTTATGTCCATGAGTTGGAACAATCTCTAATAACTCTAAACTTCCATCCGCTAAAATACTATATACTGCGATAGAATCATGTCCGCGGTTCGAAGCATAGAGGTATTTGCCATCTTTAGAGAGACGAATAGCAGCAGTGCCGTTAAACCCTTTATAGTCATCTGGTAAGGTTGAAATGACCTGCATTTTTTCAAATGCTCCGACTCCATCGTAAATCAATACTTCAATTGTACTGTTCAGTTCGCAGATAAGATAAGCAATCTTGTAGTGGTGGTGGAAAACCAGGTGACGCGCACCCGCACCAGGAGTACAGTTGTAGGTAGCTAATGGACTTATCTTTCCTTCTGAATTGACATCATAGGTAGTTACTTCATCAGTACCTAGGTCGCAAGTGACTAAATACTGATCTGGTGTTAAATCTGTAAAGTGTACATGTGGAGAAGCTTGATTTTCATGAGGACCATGACCGCTATGTTGAACTGTATCAGCCAATTCTAGACTACCATCTTCTTTACGTTTATAGACCAAAACTTGTCCCTTGTGATAGTTAGCACCATATACTAAGCCACGTTTCTCGTCAACAGCCACATAGCAGTGAGGAGCACCTTCTTCAACGACATGATTAAGGAGGCTACCATCAATTTTGTATGCTGCAACTCCACCTTTGCCGTCATGACTTCCAACAGTGTATAAATGTTGGTATTGATCAAATGCTAAATAAGTTGGATTTGGTTCTGCTGCAAAGAGTTCTAAATTTGCTAGCTGACCTGTCTCGGTATCGAATTCCGCTTTGTAAATCCCTTGGGATACACGGCGAGTATAAGTTCCAAAATATACTGTTTCTTTCATATTCATACCTCTAAAAAAATATACTTCCATTATAACATAAAAAGGGGCACTAGATGAAAATTCTAAGGTAGAAATGGCGACTTTACTGGTAGTGGAAATCACAAATATCTCTTTGATGAAAACACCATAAAAACACCTTATTTTTCCTAAAAAAATGGTATAATGTTAGGACATAGGAAAGGAAGATATCATGGAACAAAAAGAGAAACACTTTACCTTATCTTGGTTTTTTAAATGGTTTTTAGATAATAAGGCCGTAACGGTCTTTTTGGTGACTTTACTGTTAGGTCTGAATATTTTTATTCTTAGTAAAATCAGCTTTTTATTTATACCAGTCATTGACTTTTTATCTGTAGTTATGTTGCCTGTTATCTTATCAGGGCTACTATTTTATCTATTGAATCCACTGGTAGATTTGATGGAGAAGTACAAGATAAACCGTGTCTTAGCCATTAGTATTATCTTTGTGATAATCGCTTTTCTTTTAATTATCGGTTTAGCGGTTGCGATCCCAAACCTTCAACGTCAGGTGATTATTTTTGCACAAAATGTACCAAGTTATATAGAAGATGCTGACAGAGTGATTGATGATCTTGTAACCAAGCGTTTGCCAGATGACTTTAGACCTCAACTGGAACAGGTTTTAGCGCAATTTTCAACTCAGGCAACTGCATGGGCAAGTAATATCTCTTCCAAAGCTGTTAACTGGGTGAGTGCTATTATTAGTGGAACTTCCCAAGTAATCGTCGCTTTGATTATTATGCCATTTATGCTTTTCTATCTTCTTAGAGATGGAAAAGGGTTGAGAGATTATATCACTCAATTTTTACCAAATAAATTAAGAGAACCAGTAGGTAAGGTTCTATCAGATGTGAACCAACAACTTGCTAACTACGTTAGAGGACAAATTACGGTCGCTGTAATCGTAGCTATCATGTTTATTATCTTCTTCAAGATTATTGGCCTTCGTTATGCAGTAGCGCTAGGTGTTACTGCAGGTGTATTGAACCTTGTGCCCTATCTTGGAAGCTTCCTTGCAATGCTCCCAGCCCTTGTATTGGGGCTCATTGCAGGTCCAGTCATGCTCTTAAAAGTTATTATTGTCTTTATTGTAGAGCAAACCATTGAAGGTCGTTTCGTTTCACCACTGATTTTAGGAAGCCAATTAAATATTCACCCAATTACCATTCTTTTTGTCCTTTTGACTTCGGGTTCTATGTTTGGTATCTGGGGAGTATTGCTAGGAATTCCAATTTATGCTTCAGCTAAAGTAGTCATCTCAGAGATTTTTGATTGGTACAAAGAAGTTAGTGGACTTTATGAACCGGTAGAGGAGACAGATCGTGAACAATAGTCAACAAATGCTTGAAGCCCTAGAACAACAGGATTTAACAAGCGCAGATTCTTTCTTTCAAAAAGCTTTAGAAGAAGACTCAGATGAAGTGCTTCTTGAACTTGCTACATATCTCGAAGGGATTGGTTTCTATCCACAGGCAGCACAAATCTATGAGAAACTAGCACCGAAATTTCCAGAAGTCTACATCAATCTAGCTGCAATAGCTGGTGAGGATGGACTGATTGAGGAAGCTTTTGATTATTTAGAGAACATTGGTCCAGAAAGCGAATGGTATGTATCAGCTCTAGCCTTAAAGGCTGATTTATATCAGATGGAAGGATTGACAGATGTTGCGCGTGAGAAGCTTTTAGAAGCTCGTAACTACTCTGATGATCCTCTCTTGATATTTGGACTAGCAGAGCTAGATAGTGAGCTAGGAAACGATTTAGAAGCTATTCAGGGCTATGCCAAACTAGATAACCGCATTATCTATGATCAAACTGGAATTTCAACCTATCAGAGAATAGGCCTTGCATATGCACGACTTGGAAAATTCGAATCTGCTATTGAATTTCTTGAAAAAGCCTTGGAACTAGAATATGACGAGCAAACGGCCTATGAACTGGCAAGTCTCTATTTTGACCAAGAAGATTATCAAAAAGCAGCCTTATACTTTAAGCAGTTAGATACGATTTCTCCAGATTTCGAAGGATATGAGTATGGCTATAGCCAGGCACTCCATAAGGAACATCAAACAGAAGAAGCTCTTAGGATTGCTCAACAGGGGTTGGCAAAAAATCCTTTTGAAACACGTTTGTTGCTCCTTGCATCACAGTTATCTTATGAATTGCATCAACTAGAACAAGCCGAAGCTTATCTTTTGAAAGCACAAGAGAATGCTGATGACCAGGAAGAAATTTTATTGCGCTTAGCTACCATCTACCAAGAGCAAGAGAGATATGAAGATATTTTAGCCTTAGAAGCGTATGAACCTGAAAACCTCTTAACGAAATGGATGATTGCCCGTAGCTACCAAGAGATTGAGGAATTGGATCCAGCTTACGAGCTTTATAAAGAACTCGCTACAGAATTGAAGGATAATCCGGAGTTCTTGGAACAATACATTTATTTATTAAGACAACTAGGGAAGTTAGAAGAAGCAACAGATTACATTCAGGCTTATCTTGACCTAGTTCCAGATGATATTCAGATGCAGGAATTGTATAATCACCTCATCTAAGATAATTAAAATAATTGCCTTTGTGGAGGCAGTTATTTTTTATATACACATAAAAAAATAAATCAAGAATCGCACTAAAATAGATAGATACAGTATGAATTTTTAGTTTTTTTTTGATATAATTGTTATAGTTAAATTGAATAATCACAAAATTTGAAAATAGAAAGATTTGAATTATGACAAAAGTAAAAATTGTAACGGATTCTTCTGTTACCATTGAACCAGAAGTGGTCAAAGAATTAGATATTACGATTGTTCCTTTATCTGTAATGATTGATAGTGTCCTCTATTCAGATGCAGATCTTGAAGAAGGTGAATTCCTTCGTTTGATGCAAGCAAGTAAAAATCTTCCTAAGACTAGCCAACCACCTGTGGGGCTCTTTGCAGAAATTTTTGATGACTTAGGCAAAGATGGTAGTCAGGTCTTAGCTATTCACATGTCTCATGCTCTATCAGGTACGGTAGAAGCAGCTCGCCAAGGAGCAAGCCTTTCATCGGCTGATGTCACTGTTTTAGATAGCTCTTATACAGACCAAGCATTGAAGTTTCAAGTTGTAGAAGCTGCTAGATTAGCTAAAGAAGGTAAAGACCTAGAAACTATCTTAGCACATGTAGAAGACGTTAAAAATCACACAGAACTTTATATCGGCGTTTCTACTTTAGAAAACCTTGTTAAAGGTGGACGTATTGGTCGTGTAACAGGTTTGTTGAGCTCACTACTTAATATTCGTGTAGTGATGCAAATGAAAAATAACGAACTTCAACCTATTGTGAAGGGACGTGGTGCAAAAACTTTTAAAAAATGGTTGGATGAACTAGTAGAGACTTTGTCACATCGTTCAGTTGCCGAGATTGGCATTTCATATGCTGGTACTAACGAATGGGCAAATGAGATGAAAGCGGTGCTTCAACCATACGTTGAAAAGCCAATTTCAGTCCTAGAAACTGGTTCTATTATCCAAACTCATACCGGAGAAAACGCCTGGGCTATCTTAATTCATTATAATTCCTAAAAAAATTGAGAAAAATTAAAGAAAAGGTGTTTTTGACTTGACCTAAAAGGAATTTTAGGTTATGATTATAAGTGTTAATTAGAAATAATTTTGGAGGATTCATTAACATGGCAAACAAACAAGATTTGATCGCTAAAGTAGCAGAAGCTACAGAATTGACTAAGAAAGATTCAGCAGCAGCAGTTGACGCTGTTTTCGCAGCAGTAACTGAATTCCTTTCAGCTGGTGAAAAAGTTCAATTGATCGGTTTTGGTAACTTTGAAGTTCGTAAACGTGCAGCTCGTAAAGGTCGCAACCCACAAACTGGTAAAGAAATCAAAATCAAAGCTTCTAAAGTTCCAGCATTCAAAGCTGGTAAAGCTCTTAAAGAAGCAGTTAAATAATGATTCTATAAAAAGCCTGTCATATCAAGCATTTGAGCTTGTATGATAGGCTTTTTTGTGTATAGGGGGCATGAAAGTAGCAGGAGAAGATAAACTAGTATTTCTAGTCGAACTACATTTGAAATCATCATCGATGACACTCATGAAAGCAATAAAAAAAACAACTTCGATTTGAAGTTGTTTTTGTTCAACCTTATGCAAGTGATGCGGTTGATTATTTGAGACCGTATTTTTTGTTGAAACGATCCACGCGTCCATCTGCTTGAGTGAACTTTTGACGTCCAGTGTAGAATGGGTGTGAGTCTGATGAAATTTCCACACGGATCAATGGGTAAGTTTCGCCTTCGAACTCAACTGTTTCGCTAGAGCGTTTTGTTGAACCGCTAAGGAATTTGTAACCAGTAGTTGTGTCCATGAAGACAACTGGGCGATATTCTGGATGGATATCTTTTTTCATTTTGCAATATTTCCTTTCTGCCATGGTCTCTTTGCGAGCCATAGATTGTTACCATACTAGTCTATCAGATTATCAGAAGTTTGGCAAGACTTTTTATCTATTTTTCAGTAAGTTTTTCAATTTTTGGTAGATGAGCTCATTCTCTTCTAAACTATAAGAATTTGCTCCGCTAGCAAGAGGGTGCCCACCGCCATCATGTTCTTTTGCGACACCATTGATAGGGACAAATTTACTACGTAGACGTACACGATAGTGACCGTCTGCTTGTTCCACAAAGATTCCCCAAAGGCTAACAGTATCGATACGACCTGGAGCCCCAACGATAGCAGCTGTTTCAGCATCAGTAACGTCGTATTTCTTCAAGATTTCTTGAGTAAGAATGACACGAGCAGCTCCATTTTCATCAACCTCTAAGTGATCATAGATATAACCTTGAAGTCTGGCGATTTTATAGCTGATTGTATCCATATGACGTGTAAGTTTAGCATAATCAAAATCATACTCCCTCAGTTGACTCGCTATACGAAGCGTACGAGCAGAAGTTGAAGGATAGAGGAAGCGACCAGTATCACCAATGATTCCAGCAGACAAGAGGTAAGCGGCCTTGTCAGAGAATTTAAGGTTGGTTTCCTCTGCAAAGATAGCTACCATCTCACTGGCACTACTAGAAGTCGTATCTACCCAAACCAGATCTCCATATTCTTCATCGTTTGGATGGTGGTCAATCTTGATAATTGTCTCAGCATTAAGATAACGTTTATCATCGATTCGAGCAGTATTGGCTGTATCACAAATAATAGCAAGTGCTCCTTCAAATTCTTGATCCTCTACCTCATCCATTTTGGCTAACCATGTTAGGGTAGGCAAATCATAGCCAACAACTTTAATCTTTTTATCAGGAAAATTATACTGGAGCAGTTCTTTAAGACCAACTTGACTTCCCAAGGCATCGGGATCTGCTCTCATGTGACGGTGAATAATAATTGTATCGTATTTTTTAATTTGTTCTAAAATTTGATGGTAAATTTCCATAAATAACCTCAATTCTTTCTCATATCATTGTAGCACAAGAGTTTTTATTTTTAAAATGAAAAATCTGTGATATAATGGAGAAAGATTAATTGAGGAGGACCTTATGGCATTAGCAAAAATTGTATTTGCCAGTATGACCGGTAATACTGAAGAAATCGCAGATATTGTAGCAGATAAATTAAGAGAATGTGGTTTAGATGTCGATGTTGATGAGTGTACAACAGTTGATGCTTCTGACTTTTTAGAAGCAGACATCGCCATTGTGGCAACCTATACTTATGGTGATGGAGAATTACCAGACGAAATGATGGACTTCTACGAAGACCTAGCAGATCTTAACTTAAGTGGTAAAATCTATGGTGTAGTTGGTTCAGGCGATACTTTCTATGACGAATTCTGTAAGGCTGTTGACGACTTTGATCGTGTATTTGTAGCAACAGGAGCTGAAAAAGGTTCAGAGTGTGTTAAAGTAGACCTTTCAGCAGAAGATGAAGATATCGAACGCTTGGAGCAATTTGCAGAAGAATTGGCTGCCAAAGTGGGATAAGTATGAAGTTGCACTGATGATAGATGTCAGTGCAGTTTTTTGTTAGATATGCCTGAGAATAACTTGCCTATTTAGTAGCTTTGTACACAATGATTCTAATAAAGAAGGAGACTCAATGGATTTAGATATTATAAGACAAGAAATTGACCAAATTGATGACCAAATCGTTCAACTTTTAGAAGAAAGAATGCATCTAGTTGAGGGTGTAGTTACTTATAAAAAGTCTACAGGAAAACCAATCTTGGATACCAAAAGAGAAGAAGCTATCTTTGAAAAAGTCAGAAATCGCGTCAGCAATAAAAAATACGAAGAAACAATTGTTGAGACTTTTTCAGATATTCTCAAACGTTCGCGTGATTATCAGGATAAAACAATCAAATGAAAAAAGAACAATTCTATCCATTAGGAATCTTTCTTGCTGGTATGCTAGGAGGACTAGTTCGTTTTCAGATTACAAAATACTTACCAGCGAGTCCAGACTTCCCGTGGGGGACATTGATTGTCAATTATCTAGGGATTTTCTGCCTAGTCTATCTTGTGAAAGGATATCTGGTTTCTAAAGGAACTAGTAAAGGAGTCATTCTAGCACTTGGTACGGGATTTTGTGGTGGCTTAACGACATTTTCTAGTCTCCTATTAGATGCAGTGAAATTGCTGGACACAGGGCGATATCTTAGCTTAGTCATCTATTTACTTTTGAGTATCGGTGGAGGACTTCTATTTGCTTATTGTCTAGGGAGGAAGAAATGGTAGTATTTTATCTAGCACTTGCTTGTGGACTAGGTGCTCTTATGCGTTATTTCTTTTCACGTTATAGTCAAGGTTCAGTACTGCCTCTAGGAACTCTCATAGCCAATATTTTGGGCTGTTTTCTGATTGGTTTATTCTACAATCATGTGGAATCAAAAGAAGTCTATCTTATCCTTGCTACAGGTTTTTGTGGCGGTTTGACCACGTTTTCAACCTTGAATGATGAACTCCAAAGACTACTTAGTGACAAGAAGGCATTTTATAGCTATTTATTATTAACCTACTTGCTTGGTTTTTTGGCGATTTTTTTGGGAATTTTGCTTTAAATTTCTTTACATTTTCTAGGAAATTTGGTAAACTGTATCTTGTGTGTAATGGACGCACAAAAATACAGTTTATCCGCTGAGGAAGTTTCCTCAAGATTGACAAAGATAGGAGAATAAAATGAATCCATTAATCCAAAGCTTGACTGAAGGTCAACTTCGTACAGATATCCCTTCATTCCGTCCTGGTGACACTGTTCGTGTACACGCGAAAGTTGTCGAAGGAAACCGTGAACGTATCCAGATTTTTGAAGGTGTTGTTATTGCACGTAAAGGTGCTGGCATCTCAGAAAACTACACAGTTCGTAAAATCTCTAACGGTGTAGGTGTTGAACGTATCTTCCCAATCCACACTCCACGTGTTGAAAAGATCGAAGTTGTTCGTTACGGTAAAGTACGTCGTGCGAAATTGTACTACTTGCGTGCTCTTCAAGGTAAAGCAGCTCGTATCAAAGAAATCCGTCGTTAATTCGATGAACAAAAACTCTGCTCATACGGCAGGGTTTTTCTCTAGCTCCCTTAGTTCAATGGATATAACAACTCCCTCCTAAGGAGTAGTTGCAGGTTCGATTCCTGCAGGGGGCGTTAAAGAAGCGTAAAGAAACATAAAGAAACAAAAGGAACACTGAAATTCAGTGTTTTTTTGTTAGTTTTCGCTAGCAAACCACTCATATCAAGCGCTTGTATGGTATAATAATGGAAAACGCTAACATTGATTTTTAAGGTAGTTCAATCATGCTAAAATACCAAATTAAAAATACTATGGATGCTCTACAAGTTTAGTCTAAAAGGGATATAAGAAAAGGAAGAAAAATGAAAATTTCTGGTACAAGGTCTATCATCACATTTGACTATGAAAATGGTTATGTTTTAAAAGCAAAGGGAGAATTGTTGACCGATGGAAGTTTTACTGTATATAGGTCAAGTATACAGAATTGGGAGCCACCATACAACCACATTCGTATCACACAGAACGAGATAGATGAACTTGTCGAGGAAGTGGATTCCATGATGTCTGAGCAAACAATACAGATCGAATTTATCTGAGTTAGAGTAGGAGAGTAACATGATAAAATTTGAAGATAAATTTATGGAAGTTCAGGTTAGCATGATTTCGTTAGCGCTGGAATATGTCCAAAATCAAGCAGAAAAAGTATATATCTATGCGATAGCGGACAGTTTGTATAGTTTTAATCTATTTTATAAGATTAAAGGAAATATTGTACACAAACACTTAGTAAATGATTATTTACCTAAAGACTCTCATGTTGATACTCGTTTACAATCTCTATTGTTGAAAGAGGGTGTCAAGGATGTAAAATCAATGATTGATATTTGCCAAGAATACAATCGCGAACATCCAACTGAGATGTGGTTGATTTATGATGCCAAGAAAAACAGTCTTGATAGTCGCTATAGTTATGAAGGGCGTTATGACAAGGATGAAGAATTGCTTCCACGCCTAGAGTTTGAAAAATGGTTTGAGGAAGTAAAAAGCAAGCAACGGTAGGAGAATAACATGCCCCAATTTGAAGATAAATTTATGGAAATCCAGATTGATATGATTTCGCTAGCAATGGAATATGTCCAAAATCAAGTAGATAAAATTTTTATTTATTGCGTTGCGGATGGTTTTTATAGATTTGATGTATTTTTTAAAACTAATAATCATTATCTGGATAGAGATGAGATTGCGAGTTACCTGACTAATGAAATAGATAGTTCAGATGAAATTCAGTTTAGTCTATTAAGGATTGGGGCACAAGATATAGAAAGAATGGTTAAGCTGTGCCAAGAATACAATCGCGAACACCCAACTGAGATGTGGTTGATTTATGATGTCAAGAAAAACAGCCTTGATAGTCGCTATAGCTATGAAGGGCGTTACGACAAGGATGAGGAATTGCTTCCACGTTTAGAGTTTGAGAAATGGTTTGAAGAAGTAAAAGACAAGCAACTGTAGGAGTTACAAATGACACAATTTGAAAATAAATTTATGGAAGTTCAGGCTAGTATGATTTCATTAGCAATGGAATATGTCCAAAATCAAGCAGAAAAAGTATACATTTATTGCATCTCTGAAGAAGCATTACTTTCTTTTGATGTTTTTTATAAAATTAATGGAACTGTGACAAAAATGTATGCGGTGAATGAAATTTTAAATAAAAAAGTAGATACTTCAAAAAATATGATGGTAGCAGTACAACGGTTTGGTCTTGAAGATATACAGAAAATGATTGATGTGTGCCAAGAGTACAATCGTGAACACCCAACTGAAATGTGGTTGATTTATGATGCACAGAAAAACAGTCTTGATAGTCGCTATAGCTATGAAGGGCGTTATGATAAGGATGAGGAATTGCTTCCACGACTAGAGTTTGAAAAATGGTTTGAGGAAGTAAAAGGCAAGCAACTGTAGGAGAAAAAGATATGCCCCAACAAGATCAATCAGTCATCTATCTATCCCTTTGCCAACTGACGCGCTATTACAGGAAAGAGAAGTTGCGTGGAAAGTTCTACTACCTGAAGATTATAAGGAATTAATAATAAGAAAAAATGGTTTTCGTCCTTCTAAACATTTATTTTCTTTCGTATCACACAGAATGAGATAGATAAACTTGTCGAGGAAGTGGATTACATGATGGCTGAGCAAACAATGGAGTAGGAGAAGGCTATGAGATTAAGAGATAAATGGGAAGATGATTCAAATCAGTATAGAAGATATAATCTTAAACAAAAGATAAATTCGGTTATCTTTGGTCTAGCTATAGGTGATGCACTGGGAGTCCCTGTAGAGTTCAGAGATAGAGATACCTATCATATTTCAGATATGGTGGGTTATGGAACCTATAATCAACCAGCTGGCACCTGGTCAGATGATACTTCTTTATCCTTAGCACTTATTGAACACCTGTGTGAGGATTCTGATTTGAATGGATTAATGGATAAATTTATAGCTTATCGTCAGGGCTACCTCACACCTTTTGGATATTGCTTTGATATTGGTGTTGCGACTAATCAGGCGATTGAACGGTATTTGGCAGGAGTCTCTCCAGAGAAATGTGGAGGGACTAGTGAGAGAGATAATGGCAATGGAGCCCTGATGAGGATATCTCCCTTAGCTTTACTCTTATATGAAAATTTTGATTTCATTTATCGATCAAAGGTAATTGAGCAATATACTAAGCTGACCCATGCTCATCCAAGGTCTATCGTGGCATCTATTCTTTATGTCCAGCTTTTAATCGGTTTTCTTCTTAACATTCGTTTAGAAAAATTACTTTGTCAATCAAAACCTTATTTTGAAGATTACTTCAAGAAAAAGCCAGAATACTGGGAAGAGTATCAAGAACATTTTAGTGAAATATTTGATAGAGAATTTTATCAAAAATCTAGGGAAGATATTGCTTCTACAGGCTATGTTGTTGATACCTTGAAGGCTTGTCTCTGGTGTTTGGGTACAACAGAGAGTTTTGAAGATGCTGTTCTAAAAGCTGTTAATCTTGGAGGGGATACCGATACCATCGGTGCAATTACAGGTACTTTAGCTGGTGCCCACTATCAACTGGAAGGCATCCCAGAAAAATGGATTCCACAGCTGGCTAATAGAGAATTGATTGACGAAAAATGTCGGCAATTACTGGAACACTTATATAAACAATCAAAATAGTTCTTATTATTGGGCAATAAACAGAATAACTCCCCATTTTATGACAGAATGAATGAAACAAGAGTTTACTAATGTTTTGTTGGTAAACTCTTGCTTTAAATAGAATTCTCTTCAAAGACAAGTGAATCAACACTAGTCCAGCATCTCATCTGCGCAATCATGGATTACGACTATAGATGCGCAGTTGGAACGTCTTCGCACGGCCAAGAAGTCTGTAGGGGAAATTCAAAAAAAGGTTCATGATACTAAAAAAAGATTATAAAGATAAGGTAACATTAGTAGATGTTTGGTAAAAGACAAAGGAGATAAGAATGGAATCAATTTATGTAAGTCAAAAAGATATGTTGGAAATTTGTCAAGATGGTGATAAGTATTTCTTGCGTTATCCAACTTTTAATATTACCTGCCCAGAAGTGGTTAGAGAAATTCCCAAAGAAGCTGCAGATAGTTACATGTCGGGAGAGCATACTGGCAAAGAATTAATGACTTATGCGCAATATGGTTTTTGGAAATCAAAAAAACAGTATACACAAGATGAATCCGATAAGCTCTTCATCGAAGATCATCCTTCCTTTATTTTGAAAAATCCTGAAAATAGTCGTAGTCTTTTCACAGCAGAGGAATTTGGACAAATTGTCACCAAAGCCATTGTTTCAGAACTGGAACCTAGCGAACTTGACGCTATTGGTATAGTTGATAATCATTTAGAGCTTCTTCTTGTGGATCCAATTGGTTGGGAGGAAGAGATAGAAGCGCTTCATTTGGAAATTTTGCAAGAAAAACTCAATAACTATATCTACTTCCTCGAAAGCAAGCAGTATGTGGAGCGATATGGTGATAAGTTTGATAAAAAAGTCATCCATATCACATTCCAGTATTCTCCATCAGACAACGGTCTAGCTTTCCTCGCAGCGGTTCAGAAAGTGTTACAACCGGCGGATATGAGTTTGAAAGTAGAATTGCCGGATTGATAAAGAGAGCGAAATCGCTCTCTTTTTTATGTTATAATAGACATAACATGTTTAGGAGAAAGAGATGAAAAAAGGCTTATTAATTGGCTGCTTATCCATAGTTATACTATTTGCAATGTTCATAGTACTGAGTCCTATTATTGCTATGATGGATATGTGGGGGCTATTTGCGCATGCAAGTCGGAATGAACTTGAGCAAGCAGTGCATCGCTCTTATGAGAACTATGGTCTTACAGGTCAGTTTGAGTTAGAAAAATATGAAAAAAATTATACAAGCGTTGGTGGATTTGTTATTCATGGAACATACACTGAAAATATAGATGGTAAAACCTATCAGGCTATGACTCGTTTTGAATACTATACTCGTCCTTCTGAAAAAGAAACATATAGAAAGACTGACGTGGAAGTAGATTATAAACAAAACAAAAAAATTTATTATGCTTTTCCAGAATTAGCTTATTTAGGGATTGAGATTAGTCCAGGCACCAGCGAATTTTTAAAAAAATTGGATACTTCAATAACAGATCCTAAAATGACTGCTTTGAAGTACGAAGGGATTGATTTTCAATTTAATAGTAAATCTGGTAATATCCACCTTTATGATGAAATCTTAGAGGAAAATAAAAAAAATGGACAAGCATTACAAGGGATGTATCCCATGGATGCTCAATATCTTTTCCAAAAAAATATTTTTATACCAGAATTTCAATTTCGATACTACACTCCAGAAGACAAGAAAGATCAGTTATATAATGCCTATCTTGAAGACCTTGAATCGCAAATAAAAGAATTCTTTAACAATCAACCCTTACCAAACGGCCTTTATGCTGTAAAGATTGATAAATATGAATGGGATAAACTTGTCAATAATAGCGGTGGCTATTATGTGAAGATTGAGAATCATCAAGTTGTGGCATTTATCAAAGATTTACAGTAGGAGTTACTATTTTAGTGCTGACTATAAAATCTTATAGCAATGATATGAGATTGAAGGTAGAACATACAGAGTGAGTAAAGGAGTATGGACTATGTTAGGCATTTATATTGATTCTATAGGGGATAAGTCAGCGACCTATAAGTTGTTAAGAAACTTTTCATCCTTGCCTCTTTCCTTAATTCAATCAAGAATAAAAAATCATGATGCAGTTATGGAAGTGGATATTCTAGATTTGGACGAATTAAAAAAATTAAGAGTCCTTATTCATGACTTGAGTGGCATTGGAACCATGATTACTATGAAAGATTCGACTGGTGTTATCACCTTAAAAATATTAAATAATATTATTACCACCTATGAAGAGATTGCGACTGAAAGAGAAGAATTAGACGCACTTATGTTTGATGAGGAAGAGTAATCCGTAATTTAAAACACCCCAGGAGTTAGAGTTGTATCTCTAACTTCTGAGGTGCTTTTTTATATTCTAATAAATTTACAAGACCCAAGTACGAATCGCATGGGCAACGCCTGATTCATCATTTGTTTTAGTGATGTATTTGGCGATTTTTTTGAGTTCTGGATTTCCATTTTCCATAACAACTGGATTTCCAACGACTTCGAGCATGGCACGGTCATTTTCTTCATCTCCGATAGCCATAGTCTCATCATTTGTTAATCCGAGTTTTTCAGCCAGATGAATAATAGCTGAGCCTTTATCTACTTCTTTTTTGAGAAGTTCGAGGTAGAATGGAGCTGATTTATTAATAGAGTAGCGTTCATAAAATTCTGCGGGAATCTTTTCAATCGCGGCATCTAGAATTTCTGGTTCATCGATAAACATACACTTGACGATTTCCTTATCAGCCATTTCTTCAGGTGTACGGTAGAAGATTGGCATGCTGATAAGGGTAGATTCATGTACGGTATATTTACCAATATTGCGATTGGCAGTGTAAATCCCGTCCTTGGTAATGGCATGCATATGGACTCCTAGTTTACGACTGAGAAATTCCATATCTAGATAGTCTTCGTAGGACAAGGATTCACTGATAATCTCATGTCCTGTAGCAGTTTCCTGAACAAGAGCACCGTTGAAGGTTACAACATAGTCGCCTTCATCTCTCAACTGTAAGTCGTCAAGGAGTTTAGCAACACCAGCAATAGGACGACCTGTTGCAATCACAACCCTAACACCAGCGTGCTTGGCATCTTGGATAGCTGCAAAGACTTCTGGGGTAATTTCTTTCTTGCTATTGACTAGGGTACCATCGATATCGACAGCGATTAGTTTAATACTCATAAATTTCCTCTGTTATTTCTTGTCTGGATCGAAATGATCATTTTCAATCAAATGTGAAAATTGTTGAATGGTAGAAGCAAAAATATTGTTTGGATTGAGCATTTCTTTAGGGAAGTAGAAACGGTTGTCACCATGACGACTTCCTGCAAGAGATTGGACGATAGGTGAAAGACTAGAAAGTTCAGCTAACTGACCATTTTTCTGAACAATCTCAATTTGCGTTCTAGGATTTTCAGATTCTGGTCGATATATATCGTAAGGAAGGTCGAAATTCTTATGAATAGCAGTGTAGTAGTTGGGGTCAAAACCAATTTCTTCTACTAAACCTCGCATGATTTCAAGTTGATTCTGGTCTTCCTGAGAAAAAGTAATAGATTTAAAGACCTTCCGATTGATGAAACGTTGGGAAAGGTCAGCCAATATCTTGTCTGTACTTGTCATCCAGAGTTGGAAGTAAGTATTCATCACACCATCATCTAGGGCAAGATAGTCAGCTAAGCTTACATTCTTCTCAAAAAATGGAAGGAGATGAGGCGAAGTAAGAGCGAAGAATTCTTTATTTTCTGGATAGAGTTCTTTGGCACGTTTCAAAAGATTTTGCAGAAGAACCTCCATAGCTCGTGTGGCTGGGTGGAAATATACCTGCATATACATCTGGTAACGGCTGAGGACATAATCCTCGATAGCGTGCATTCCATTACGTTGAAAGGCGATACCATTTTCAACAGGACGAATGACACGAAGGATCCGTGTCAAATCAAACTGACCATAAAATGCACCGGTGAAGTAGGAGTCACGAAGAAGATAGTCCATGCGGTCCGCATCGATCTGACTTGAAATCAGTTGAACAACCTGTTTGTTTGGATAAGTGTGGTCGATAACGCTAGCAACCTTTTTAGGAAAGTCAGGAGCAACCTGCAAAAGAACCTGGTGAATCTCTGTCTCAGGGCTTTGGATTATTTCCTGAGTAATTGCCTCATGGTCAGTATCAAAGAGATTTTCGAAAGTATGAGAGTAGGCACCATGTCCAAGGTCGTGGAGAAGTGCTGCAGTCATGGTCAAGAGAGATTCATTGGAATCCCATTCTTCCGGGTATTTTTCTTCGAAAATTTCAGTGATTTGACGGGCAATTTCATAGACACCCAAACAGTGAGAAAAACGACTATGCTCTCCCCCATGGAAGGTATAGCTAGATGTCCCTAACTGTTTGATACGACGAAGTCGTTGAAATTCTTTGGTATTGATCAAGTCGTAAATGACTTGATTGTTGACGTGGATATAGTTGTGAACAGGGTCACGAAATACTTTTTCATTCATAAGACCATTATAGCAAATTCCTTGGCTTTTTGGTAAAATAGTAGGGATAAGTGAGAAGAAAGAGGAACACTTGTGAAGATTAGAATGAGAAATACTATCCAGTTCGATGAACAATTGGAAGTAATCGACCAACTTTATGATGTAGAACTACGTGAAAAGGGAGATTTTTCTTATCTCCTTTTCTACAATGAAGAGCAAGAAAAGGTTGTGATTAAGTTTCAGGAGGAAGAGCTCGTCATGACGCGCTTCTCGAATCCCAAGACTATCATGCGTTTTCTGAAGGATTCCGATAGTTTAGCCTATATTCCAACACCTATGGGTATGCAGGAGTTTATCATTCAAACCAGCCACTATGAAGTTGGTGAAGAGAAGATTGAACTAGCCTATAAATTGCAAAACAAAGAAGGAGTTCCATTTGCGGACTACCGTTTAGAAATTACTTGGGGATAAGAAAAAGGTTGGCAATTGCCAACCTTATTTGATATAGAGTTCTTGATTTTTTAAGACGATCTCCCGTACACTTGCAAATTTCTTCAGTTTTTTAAGTTCTTCTGGATGGGTGACAAGTGTGATGACATAACCCTCTTTACCCATACGTCCAGTACGTCCAGCGCGGTGAGTGTAAGTTTCCATATCTCTTGGGACGTCGAAGTTGACAACACATTCCAAGCTATCAATGTCGATACCACGAGCCAGAAGGTCTGTCGCAAGAAGTAGCGTCAGTTGATTATCTTTGAATTTTTCTAAAATGACTTTTCTAAATTTAACGTTGACATCGCTCGCAAGAGAAACAGCTAAAACATCGCGATATTGTAATTTTTCCTCCGCGCTTCCAAGGTCTGACAAGCTATTAAAGAAGACCAATCCACGGAAGTCATCGACATGTGCTAGTTTCCGAAGCATATCTACTCTGTGTCGTTGGTCTACTTGCATGTAAAAGTGTTGGATATTGTCCAACTTTTGATCAGAGAGGTCAATGGTGCTCGTGTTAGCTGCAATCTTATCTTGGTCAAACTTTGTAGTCGCACTCATATAGATGAGTTGGTGGTCACGAGGAGCATAGTGGGTAATCTTTTCGACAAAATGGATCTGAGAATCGTCTAGCAACTGGTCAAATTCATCAAGAATAATAGTCTCTACATTCATCATCTTGATTTTTTTCAATTTAATGAGTTCAAAGATTCGACCAGGAGTTCCAATCAAGATTTCTGGTCCCTTTTTCAGACGTTCAATCTGACGTTTCTGGCTTGAACCTGAAAGGAATAGCTGAGCAGTCAAGCCGATAGCTTCGCCCCAAGTTTTGGTGACATCAAAAATTTGGCCAGCCAGTTCAGTGTTAGGAGCTAAAATCAATAGTTGCTGCGCTTTTTTCTTTTGGAGTTTTAAAAGACTCGGGAGTAGGTAAGCTAAGGTTTTTCCCGTTCCGGTTGGACTGACTCCAAGGAGTGATTCTCCTTCTAAAATAGGATTAAACAGTTGTTCTTGAATGGGAGTGAATTCTTGGAAACCTAGTTGGTCAATCAATTTTTGCCATTCGTTTGGTAGTTTCGTTTTCATTTTTCTGCCTCAAATCTAATGCCAGTATCTTGTCGCATGGTATAAAGCACTTGATGAACATCTGTTGCATCGGTAAGCCATTGCTGGTAAAGAGTCTGGTCTGGTTGGTTAATCATATGTGCAAAAGCAACAGTTTCCTCTGTCATAGTGTGAGGTGCCTGCTGGATAGGAAGATGAAGTTCCTTTCCTTGATGTTCTGTAAAAATAGCTGATTGGATATGCTCGATTGTATTGAGAGTCAAGGTGCCGTCAGTCGTATAAATCTCGCAAGGAAGATTAGAAGTGATATTCTTTCCTGCTTTGATATGAACTTGATAGTCAGGATAGGAGAGGATACCGTCTCCGTTTAGATCAATACTGTTGTATAGTTGCTGAGCTTGATAGGTTGCACGAGTTGGATTTCCAAATAAGCGAATAGCAGCATAGAGTGGGTAAATTCCTAAATCCATGAGAGCTCCGCCAGCAAAACGGTTTGAGAAAACGTTAGGAGTATTGCCAGCAAGGAGTTCAGGCATCTTAGATGAATATTTAGCGTAGTTAAAGTCTGCTCCTAAAACATGTTTGTCTGCAAGAAAGTCTTTAATTGTAGCGAAAGCCTCTTCGTGGTAGTTTCGTGCCGCTTCAAAGATGAACCGTTGATTTTTCTGAGCTGTTTGCAATAAATCTTTCCATTCCTTTGGCTGAGTCACAGCTGGTTTTTCAAGGATGACATGTTTTCCAGCAACTAAGGCAATTTTAGCCTGACTAAAGTGTAGGGAATTTGGACTAGCAATATAGACGACATCAAAAGGGTGTTTGAAAAAATCTTCTAACTGGTCAAATAATGTTACATCTTGATAGTGAGAAGCAAACTTTTCTGCAGTTTCAATTTTTCTTGAATAGACTGCAACTAGTTGGTATTCTCCACTAGTATGGGCTGCATCGATAAAATGATGGCTGATTGCGCCAGTTCCGATTATACCTAGTTTTAGCATGGAAACTCCTTTTTCTGTCAGTAATAATTGATTTCATTATATCATAGAAAGAGTCAACTAGCTTAAGAGAGGTAATTCTTTTGTTTTGAAGCTTCGAATTTTCATGGAAAAATGGTATAATAGTGATAGTAAAACTAGGAGTTTAGTATGAGATTATTACCTATGAGAAAAATTTCTCGTCATTCAAAAAGATTGGCGCTTTTTTTGACTTTCTGCGCAGGTTATGTGGATGCCTATACGTTTATTGTAAGGGGGAATACCTTGGTTGCTGGACAAACGGGAAATGTTGTATTTCTTTCCGTTGGACTCATTCAAGATAATGTATCAGATGCAAGTACAAAAGTCATGACCTTGCTTTCTTTCATGATGGGTGTCTTTCTGCTGACAGTCTATAAGGAAAAATTACGTGTGGTAAAAAAACCAATCTTATCGCTGTTCCCGCTTGCTATTTTGTCCTTGATTATAGGCTTTGTTCCCTTAACGGTTGACAATATCTACATTGTTCCTCCCCTTGCTTTTTGTATGGGACTAGTGACAACAGCCTTTGGTCAGGTTTCTGGCATTGCCTATAACAATGCGTTTATGACAGGAAATATCAAACGCACTATGTTGGCTTTCGGGGAATACGTGCGGACCAAACATACTCCGTTTTTATTTGAGGGGCTGATCTTTGTGAGTCTGCTTAGTAGTTTTGTCTTTGGGGTAGTTTTTTCAGCTTACTTGACAATTTTTTTCACTGAGAAAACGATTTTAGGCATTCCAATCATGATGAGCATTTTTTATCTAAGTATGCTTTTATCTTCTCTGCAAAAAAAGTACCAGAAAGCACATTATTTTGATTGAAAATACTTGTCAAAAAGTTAGAAACATGTTATACTTTTAGAGTTGACTATGCACATTCCTGTGCAACCGCACGAACATCGTCGCTTGATATTCAAGTATAAGTGGTTCGTCCCACGATGCTAGGCGAGTCTTCACAAAAATACGGGGAAACCCAAAAAAATCATAGGAGGTGCATGATGAGCACATACGCAATTATCAAAACTGGCGGAAAACAAGTTAAAGTTGAAGTTGGTCAAGCTATCTACGTTGAAAAATTGAACGTTGAAGCTGGTCAAGAAGTTACTTTTAACGAAGTTGTTCTTGTTGGTGGTGAAAACACTGTTGTTGGAACTCCACTTGTTTCTGGAGCTACTGTTGTTGGAACTGTTGAAAAACAAGGAAAACAAAAGAAAGTTGTTACTTACAAGTACAAACCTAAAAAAGGTAGCCATCGTAAACAAGGTCACCGTCAACCATATACAAAAGTTGTCATCAACGCAATCAACGCTTAATTTTAAGGAGAACACATGATACAAGCAGTCTTTGAGAGAGCCGAAGATGGCGAGCTGAGGAGTGCGGAGATTACTGGACACGCCGAGAGTGGCGAATACGGCCTAGATGTCGTGTGTGCATCGGTTTCTACGCTTGCCATAAACTTTATCAATTCCATTGAGAAATTTGCAGGCTACGAACCAATCTTAGAATTAAACGAAGATGAAGGTGGTTATCTGATGGTTGAAATTCCAACTGATCTTCCTTCACACCAGAGAGAAATGACGCAGTTATTCTTCGAATCATTTTTCTTAGGTATGGCAAACTTATCGGAGAACTCTTCTGAGTTCGTCCAAACCAGAGTTATCACAGAAAACTAACACGGAGGAAAACATTATGTTAAAAATGACTCTTAGCAACTTGCAACTTTTCGCCCACAAAAAAGGTGGAGGTTCTACATCAAACGGACGCGATTCACAAGCTAAACGTCTTGGAGCTAAAGCAGCTGACGGACAAACTGTAACTGGTGGATCAATCCTTTACCGTCAACGTGGTACACACATCTATCCAGGTGTTAACGTTGGTCGTGGTGGAGACGATACTTTGTTCGCTAAAGTTGAAGGCGTAGTACGCTTTGAACGTAAAGGTCGCGATAAAAAACAAGTTTCTGTTTACCCAATCGCAAAATAATAGCTCTAATCAGCATTAAATAAGGCTTTCCAAGATTTTTGGAAAGCCTATTTTTTATTTTGGTACCCAGTTTGGTACCCATATTTAAAATCCGATATAAGTAGCGAATTTATTGGCTACTTCATTTTTTGCTTTTTGGGTGACATGAGCGTATATATCCATTGTTGTTTGGATATTCTCGTGACCAAGTCGCTCCTGAACTTCCTTGATAGTTGCTCCAGCTTCAAAGAGTAAAGAACAATGTGTGTGCCTAAACCCATGAGGTGTGATTCGCTTAAATTCTGGGTACTTCCTCCAAATCCTATTCAGCATATTGTTGACATGAACAACACTCCTAGGACCTCCATCTTCATTTTTAAAAAGGAGTCCTTTGGTACTAAATTTGTGCCATTCTTTTAAGACTTCGATGGTCTTTGGATCCAGAGTAATTGTCCGAGCGCTCTTTTTGGTTTTTGGTGTTTGGAAAATTAGTTTATTATCCTCACCTTTAGCCAAAGTTTGCTTGACAGTAATCTGGCCATTCTTCAAATCAACATCAGACCATCTCAAAGCACTGATTTCATTTTTTCTCATGCCCGTAAAAGCAAGCAACCGAAAATATGTCAGCATTTCTACATCATCAAAGCCTTTAACAATCTCAAAGAATTCTTGCAGTTCTTCTTTATTGTAGAATTTTTCAAGCTCATCCGTATTATTTTTTTGTCTTTTCGGTTTCAAAGTCTTTCTCATTGGATTATTTTCGATGAGTTCCACTGAAATGGCATAATCAAAGATTTGATTTGCTATGCTGATGATTCCAAAAAATCTTTTATACTCATCCGCCCACTTATTAACTTGAGCCTGACACATAGATAGACTAATTTTATTGATTGGCTTATCTCCAAAATTAGGAATAATCCACTTATCAGCAATATTCACTTGACTAACATAGGTTGACTCTTTCACAGTATGTTTATAATGCTCTTTCCAGATTTCATAAACTTGCTGAAAAGTAGTAGTAGTATTCTTAGACCTAAAACTTTTCTTCTCGTATTCGGTCAAGCATTTAGCTTCTGCAAGCCTTGCTTCTCGCTCTGTTTTAAATCCTCGTCTTTTCGTAATTATCTTTTTATTCGTAAGTGGATCCATTCCATGATATGCTTTAAAATAATAAGCAGTAGAACCACCTTTTTCGTACTTGCCAATCATTGCTTTTTCCCTCATTTCTTGGTAAAATGGGTATAGTAAAGAGGGCTTTTTAATGCCATTCTTTTCTATACAGTACATCCTCACATCTTTGCTTGCAGGCTGGTGTGGGGATTTTTTATTTATTTCAGTATTTTCATTTCTCCTTTATACTCTTGAGAAATTTGAGTTTTAGCAGAATCAGAGGTATAAACCAGTAGTTGAGGTGTATCTTTTTCTAAATCAACATTGTAGCCTTTTTCTTGAGCCCACTTTTCAAAAATGGTATTCTTAGCTTTCAAAAATTCATTTGAAATATAGATCTTGCGACTAGTGCTTTCATTCTTCCAACTCTCTCCGATTCGTACAGAAAGGTTTTTATCATCCCCTCCAGGAACAAAATCAACCTTTTCACCTTTATCAAGAACCTCAGCATTCTCTTTAAAGTATAAAGCGAATTCCTCACCTAATTCTTTAGTCATTTTGAATTTTTGTTCAACCGTTGTCGATGTTGTTTTTTCAGTTTTAGCAGCAGTATTTTTAGATGGAGTGTTTAAAATACCATTCACAACACCAATAGACACGATAGCAATCAGCACCCAAAACCATACTCTTTTATAAACTGGTTTAGAATTGTTAAATTTATTCATATTTCTTCTCCTTTTAACTACCTGTCAATCTATAAAATTCTTCCTGAATCATCTGTTCGCCCCAAGTGGTGGCGATTTTATGTCTTTCAGCAAATCTTAACCAATTGAATTCTGAAGGCTCACATTGAGATAATTCTTCAGATATGAGATGACGAACCATGAAGCGGTCAGCTTCATTTTCATATTTATAAAGTAGTCTTTTGTAATGCGCTGGGTTATGGTTTATGTGTCCTAATTCGTGCAGGATGACCTCTTCTCGTTCTTCCTGACTAAGATTACCATTCACATAGATAGTTCGTTCATCTGGGAAATAGAAACCTCTACGTTCCCACATGGTTTCAGGAAAAAGATAGAGTGTGACCTGGTATTCATCCAGCAACTCACTCACTTTCAATGTCAGACACCCCCAAAGAAAGCTTAATAATTTGCGCGATCTTGTCAACGTCTTCATCTGACAATGGTTTACCATCGAAGAGAACTACACGTTCCCGAAGATTGGACAAGTCAACGGTACGACCATCAGCAGTAGTGACAATCTCACTTGCAACATTAGGATTATCAGTACGACCTAATAGATAATCAGTCGAAACATTAAAATATTCAGCAATTTCTTGAAGTCGCTCAGAATTAGGTGCCTTCTTTTTTAATGAATAAAAATAATTTGTACTATAACCTAAAGTTTCTTCTAGTTTTGACAAAGCAATTCCTCGCTTTTTAGCAAGTTCTTTGATTTTTTCAAACGTTGAAAACATTGTTAAATCAACCTTTCTACGCTTAACAAAAAATATTCTAGAAAAAAGTATAGAAAAGTGTTGACAAGCTCTATAAAAAAGTATAGAATATATATTGTAAAGCGAAATATAAAGCGAAAACAAAAGAGAAAAGACAAACTAAAAATAAAAGCTTTGGCGAGCGTTATGATTGGTTTAGAAAGTCCTTTGTTTATGTTTTTCTTATACTTTGATTATAGACTTTAGTCTAGAAAAAGTCAAGAAATTCTATAAAAAAGTTTTCGCTTTGTGTTTCTCTAAAAAAGAAAGGAGCTACACATGAGCACACAACACCAAAAGTGGAACGAACTGGTAAAACAAAAAATGGCTGAACGCAATTGGAATAATGCTGATTTAGCACAAGCAATTGGATTCAAGCGTACATCAAGCGTTATCACAGAATTATTTAACATCGGTAAAGGTTCTGATGATTTGAAACTAAAGATTTCAAAAAAACTAGGAATATCAGAATCTTGGGAAAAATTCGAGGAGTAGATAGGAGTAATAAAATGAACGACACTATTACAATTTCCAAAGCTGAACTTGAAAAGATGATTGCTGAAGCTATATCAAAAAATAGTTTACCGAGACAAAAAAAAGATTTTAGAGATGTTCATTTAACTGATGAAGAAGTTGAAAAAATAAATCTAAAACATCCACTAATTTCTGAAAGATTAAGCAGAAGGTTCGCCTCTCAAATTACTAACGAACCATCAATTGATGAGCTTAGATTTGTAAGAGGAAAACCTAACGGTATTTACACTAGGAAAAGATATGGAAAAGAAAATAGCAGTGGCTATGCACACCATAAGATCTATCTCCAAGATATATTAGATAATCTCAGACGCATAAGCTTGGCAGTAATGGGCGCTAGTATAATCAAAGATTTAGATGATGATGAATTTGAATACTCTCTCGCGATTTATGAAGAGTTTAAAAAACTTTTTCTCAATTTATACGATGAGCGATTAAGTAGAGAAAATAAAATTTTAGAAAATATGGAGTGATTTTATGAACGAAATTTTTAATTTTCACGGGCAGGAAGTCCGTACTATGACAATAAATGACGAGCCTTGGTTTGTCGGAAAAGATGTTGCAGATATCTTAGGATATAGCAAAGCAAGAAATGCAATCGCTCTTCATGTTGATGAAGAGGACGCCCTAAAACAGGGCATCCTTACTGGTGGTGGAATCCAAGATATGTTGATCATCAACGAGTCAGGTTTATATTCGCTTATCCTATCTAGCAAATTGCCACAAGCAAAAGAATTCAAGCGCTGGGTAACATCAGAGGTCTTGCCAGCAATTCGCAGACAAGGTGGTTTCATTAGTGATGATCTAGACGAAGATGCCTTCATCGCTCTATTTACTGGGCAAAAAGAACTTCGGAAACAACAAGTCACAATGTTAGAAGATATCGACTATCTCAAGAATGAGCAACCAATCCATCCAAGTTATGCTCAATCGCTATTGAAGAAGCGTAAGGCTCGAGTAGTTGCTTGTCTTGGTGGAATCGACAGTCCAGCTTATGAAGATAAGACATTCGCTCAATCGGTCTTCAGACAAGCTGAGATTGATTTCAAGGATCATTTCAATATCAGTCGCTATGACCTATTGCCAAAAAAATTCGCAGAAGCAGCACTTGCTTACTGGATGACTTGGGAACCAAGCACCAATACAAAAATGAAAATCATGGAATTGAATGCATTCAGAGCATAAAAAAGCACCTAACAGAAGTCAGGCGCTCACTAAAATAACTACTTAGATTATATCACATAAGGAGGTCATTGTGAACATTCTCAGCGAAAACTTTGAAAATGGAATCCAGTTAATTGTTAAGGATCAATTTAAAGAATGTTTTAAAGAATTATTAGAGCACGAAACAATTGAGAAACGATGGCTCTCAATCGAAAGTGCTGCTAACTATTCAGATTGTAGCACAAATACCATTAGAAAATGGTTAAAAATGGGTTTAAACCTATATAAAATTGACGGAACAAAACGAATTGACAAGAATGAACTCGATGAGTTTATTCAAGCAAATCTTGTAATTTAGGATTAGAAAGTAAAAAAATGAACGAACCAAACATCTTAAGCCAATTATTTGGAGTATCACTAACATTCATCGGCATCTTTGCAATCATGCTTTTCACTTGTCGATATGAAGAAAAACAAGAAGAAAAACAAATAATCATCATTGAAGAAGCAGATGATTTTCTTTCAACTGCTCGACAAAATTTGAAAAAAAGTGACAAGAAATTCACTTATGACTGTGAGCCACCTATTGGGTTACCATCAACAATTGAAGACCTACCATCAGACTTGAAGATGTGTGTTGAAGATTATGACAGATTAGCAAATGACTACCAGGAAGAAACTCGCAACAATGACACTTTAAAAAGACAAAACACTAGTCTTTTAGAAGAAAATGGACGCTTACTCTACAAAGAAATGACAATGGATTTTCGCAAAAATCAAAGGAAGTGGAGAGCACGAGCATGACAATTAGCTTTAAAAGCAAAGAAGGAGGGTAGCTATGTCTGAAATCAAATGGATTAAGATTACGACAGATATTTTCGATGATGAAAAAATCTGTCTTATCGATGCACTTCCTGATCATGATGCCATTTTGGTTATCTGGTTTAAAATTCTAGCTCTTGCTGGTAAGCACAATCGAAATGGACTACTTATGATGTCAGATAAGGTTCATTATACCGATGAAATGCTTGCTACCATTTTCAGAAGACCATTAAACACTGTAAGAATGGCTCTTGGTATTTTTGAGCAATTCGGAATGGTTGAAATTATTGATGGTGTTATCACGCTGCCAAATTGGGAAAAACATCAAAATATTGATGGTATGGAAAAAATCAAAGAGCAAACACGCAATCGTGTTGCAAGACATCGTGAGAAGCAAAAGAATCTCGCTCTCGGTGGTAACGTTACATGTAACGTTACAGTAACGCAAGGTAACGCACTAGAAGAAGATAAGAATAAGAATAGATTAGATAAAGATAAGAATATAACTACTACTAGTAATAGTGAAAATATCTTAGAACTATTTCAATCTGAATTTCGTAGACTGCTATCAGGATTTGAAATCGAAGAAATCAATCATCTGTTAAACGAAAATGACTCTGAACTAGTCAGAGAAGCATTGAGGACTGCTGTAAATTTAGGAAAACCAAATATCAAATATATAGGTGGTATTCTGAGAAATTGGCAACAGAACCAAGTGACAACAGTTGAACAAGTTCGACATTCTGAGAAGCAGCGTAAAGAGAAGAAAGATGAACAGGAGGTGGATAAAGAATGGGGATTCTAGAATTAATTCAACAATTTGAAGAAAACTTCTATCCAATCAGTGATCAGAAAAAATCTCTTTTGAAAAAACAATCAAAAGAGACCGTGATAGCTTGCTTGTCAGACATGGCAAGCTGGAAAGCTTGTGGAGGTAAGCTAACATGGTAACTAATGCTTTAGAAGAAACGGCTCTCTCTTATCAAAGGAATACAGAAGAGCAGGACGAAATTTGCGATAAACACAAAATTCCACTGATTAAAATTCTTCGTACAAATGATGTCCTTTGTCGATTGTGTGAATCGGAACGTATTCATGCCGAAAATCAATTAAGAGTCAACGAGCTTGCTGATGCAGAATACGAGAGAGAACGTAAGTTTTATCTCGAAAAATTCTCGTTATATGATGATGTTCTGAAGAATGCTACTCTTGAGAATTTTGACACACCCACTGAAAAAGAAGCTGAAAAGTTAGAATTTGCCAAAAAAATATGTAAAGAGTGGTCTGAGGGTGCCAGAAACAATGTTGTTTTTCAAGGTGAAGCTGGTACAGGTAAGAGCCATCTTGCATTTGCGATTATGAAGAAACTATCAGAAATCACAAAAGAAATTGCTATCTTCATCAATGTTACTGACTTGCTGATGAAAATCAAGACGGATTTTAGCCAGGAAGAGTTTCTAGTAAATAAAATTGCTAGCGCAAAATTCTTAGTTCTAGATGATCTTGGAATGGAGAAGAACAGTGAATGGTCCTTCAGTATCCTTTACAACATCCTCAATAAAAGGGCAAATACTATTATCACGACTAATCTGACTGCACAGGAAATCCAGAAGCGATATGGTCGGCCATTTATGAGTCGGTTGATGAAGGGTGTAGACAATGAGCATTTGATGGTGTTCAATGACTTAAAAAACAAAAGGAAAGATTACTTTTAGAAAGGTGGCACACCTTGTTATTAAAACTCTATTTTGTCTATAACGGACATTGTCGGCTTTTTATTGGAGAGTACAACAATGTTGATAACCTTATTGAAGACATGAAAGACCATCAATGGGCATACTCTGGGATAACTAGACCACATTTCACAAAACACATCAAAAAGGATAGCGTCAGATTTGATTATGGCGCAAAAGATTGCTACTACCTAGCAATCAAATAGGAGGTAAGAATGATTAATAACGTATCACTTGTAGGAAGACTGACACGAGATCCAGAGTTGAAATACACACCATCAAATATTGCAATTACAACTTTTAACCTGGCAGTCAATCGTAATTTCAAGGGAGCAAACGGAGAGCGAGAAGCTGACTTTATCAATTGCATGATTTGGAGAAAACAAGCTGAGTTACTTGCTGAATGGTGCAAAAAAGGAAACCTCGTAGGAATTACAGGGCGCATCCAAACTCGTAGCTATGATAATCAGCAAGGTCAACGCGTATATGTGACAGAAGTAGTAGCAGACACGTTCCAGCTACTAGAAAAACGTGATAATTCTGCAAACCAATCAAATATTGAAGAGCAGATGCCAGCAAGTTTTGGAGCTACCAATCCTTTGGATATTTCAGATGATGACATGCCGTTCTAGGAGGTATTCGGATGAACACAATTAACCAAGATATCATCAAGAGTTTAAAACGTTCAATCAAAGCCGCAGAAGACAAGATTGAAGAATTGAAGAAACCCAGTCAGAAATCAGCGGTGCACAAGAGAGCTGCTGAAAGAGATTTCTGGAGAAAAAGGATAAAAGTGTATAAGAAGAAGTTGAAGGAGTTGGAAGATGAAGCTGAAAAATTTAAACAAAGCTAGAGATATCGCTTGCTTGATTAAAGAGTACGAATATTTCTTAGACGTTAAACGCAAGTGCTGGGGTGAACTTAAAATTACAAGGCTAGAGACTAATTATATTCTTCGTACGGCTTATGGATTTCTTTCAAAAGAAATCAAAGCAGATGAGATATTGTCTGGTCTAATCACAGAAACCGTCCAGAATCGAATCGAAATGCTAAAACAAGAACTTGTTGAATTAGGAGTAGAAATGGAGGAGTTAGAAAATGAAGTATAAAGTAACAGAATACAATTCAGATACGCAAGTAGTACAAACGGGTACTTGTGATTTATGTTACGGAACAGACTTTGTTGAAGAAGGTTCTATCACAGTTGAGGACGAAAATGGGAATGAAACTGAAATTGGATTGACTGTTTGGGATTGGGGATATTATGACACAATCTATATTGATAACGTGGTTAACTTCTCTGCTTGGTTGCAAGAAAGAGAAGTTGAACCAATCACGGAAGAAACAAATGTTTGGTCGTGGTTGAATAAATTGGTAGAAAAATATAGCGAGGAACAAGAAGATGAATAAACAAGAATTGATTGAACGGATAGAAAGTTTAAAAAATATTTTCGGGAATAAAAATGAATATATCAAAATAGATATGGCAGTAAAACTTATTTCTGAACTAGACGAACCCGAAAAAGTCAAAATCCCGCAGATCATTGATGAATACATCGAACAAAAGAAATATGATGATTATCATTTGCTTGGTGCGATGATTGAAATCAGAAGTCATAAAAATAAAGAAATTAACGAATGGTTTGAGGAAGACGACAACATAGAACTCTTCGCTCGAGCGTGGCTGGACGGTTACGAGGTCGAGGAGGAACCTAAGTATACGGTTAAATTTAAAGCTACTAATCAATACCTTTGCGATGACGATGACATCGGCCTTCATATCAGTCCAAGTTTTAGAAGTAATTTTAGAAAATCTGACCTCAAAAAGTTAAGTCTCACCGAAGTGTTTGACAGTCCACTGTTTGAAGTTGAGGAGGTGTAAAGAATGAATAATGAAAAATTAATCAATAAGTACGAAAAAATGAAAGCTAACAAGAAAAGACTGACCTCTGTTGATTTGGTTTTGAAAGACTTACGGTCTTTGGACGAACCAGAACCGTTGCCGTTCAAGTTAAAAGATGTTGTTGGTCGAATTAGAGGGTTTGACCCAACGACACAAACTATATGGCTTAATGCAATTCTAAAAGAATTAGATGGCGACTATGGTTTGATGAAATATCGCAGTGGTTACGAGCAAGGTAAATTTGAGGGAGCGTTGGTTGGAAATCAATTAAAAGATGCTGATAAGATTCGACAAAAATTAAATAAAGTGCTTCTACCTAGTTTTATAGATGACTGGATTTTTAAATGTCAACTTTTAAATGATTTTAGTTTGCGTTCTGCACTTGATAGTACCACTATTCATCTCTATGCTAAGAATAGTGAAGTAGTGAAGAAATGGCTTAATGACAGAAAAAATCAAGAACTTTTTGCCAAAGCTTGGTTGACTGACTACGATGCTGAGAAAGAACCAAAATACAAAGTTAAGGTAAAAAATACAGATGATTATCTAAATGAAACAGAAGTTGGATTTCATTTTTTTAACAATAGTAAAAAAAATAAAACATTTACACGAAAGGAACTAGAATATTCCGATTTTGCTTGGGTGCTCGATTGCCCAGGAATTGAACTCGAGGAGGTAACGGAATGACAGTAGAACAATTCCTTCAATCGTTATCCTACCTTATGTGGACTTCATATTGGTCAGTAATTTTTTATAAGTTCTTTAAAAATAATAAAAATAATAAAGATTGAGGAGGTGGAGTGATGTCTCTAAATAAAACACGAAAACGATTGATTATGAAGTTTCGTAGAATTTATAACAGTTATCCGATAGGTTTTAAATTAAGCACAGATGGAGGAAATACTTTCTCAGCTTTGGGGAGTATTGTTGAAACTTTTATCCCAGATTTTAGTGTTGTAAAATCTGGAAACATTAAAGCAAGTAAATTACAATCTGATGAAGTTGATTTTAAAAACTTTGAAATAACTATTACTCAAGGATTCACTAAAGAAGAATGGAATAAATTGCATGGAGGTGTTTTGTAGTGATGAAAAGACCAAACAGATACCCTTACACAAGAAGACAGTGGGGTGAAGAAATCACAATAGCTCATATGAGCGATGGCACAACTTTTAAGTTCCGAGTGGAGCGAAATGAAATTACGGGGGAAACCAGGTAATGAAAAACACACTAATTCGCATCCTTTTAGCTTGGTCGCTTGTCGCTACTTGCTTACTTTTCATGCAGCGTGAAGCACAGAAACCATTGCTAGTCTATCACGCTGATAGTAAATATCAGATTACTGGCAAGGTTGAAGCTAAGAAGAAAATCGGAAGTTTGTTCACTATCACGGTAAACGGGAATGTGTTTGTGGTTAGTGAAGAAAAGTATAAAAATATTGAAGTGGGAGATGATATTGAATTATGAACACACTAGAAAATGTAAAGCAATGGTTTATTGATCGTGACCTTGAGAATGGTGGACGATTAGACAAGCAGTCGTTAAAGCTCAGTGAAGAATTTGGTGAGCTATGCGCTGGTTATCTCAAGAAGAATGAGAAAGTAACCAAGGACAGCATCGGAGATTGTGCAGTCGTGATTGTCGGTCTTGCCTTGCTCATCGAGGAAGATGTCAATCAGATTTTTGAAGAGTCTGATGGTTTACGGAAAAAAGAAATCACGGAAACATTAATCTCAATCAATGCAAATATCAGTGAGTTTCAACTGTCACAAGGATTTGCTAGTAAAGAGATGTGCAGACATAATCTAGTACGTTGTATTGGATATCTGAAGAACCTTGGATATGATTTCGATGAATGTTTTGAAATAGCTTACCAAGAAATTAAAGACCGTAATGGTCGCTGGATTGATGGTAGTTTTGTAAAATGGGAGGACTTACCTGATGAACTACGAGCAAAGATTAAATGATAATCAACGTAAACGATTTGCATTCATGCTAAAGCAAAAGCGAAAAGACAATAAGTTATCACAAGAAGCGCTAGGTGACATTTTAGGATACAGTCAAGCATATATTTATAAATGGGAAGCATGCAAGATAAGACCTAACTTGTATCAAGTGGAAGATGTAGCAACGTACTTCAACTTACCTATAAATGTATTTATCGGAGAAAAGTAGAAAAGTTATAATACTAGAAAAAATAATCCATCAAGGAGGTAACACTTGAGAGCACTGAATAGTCGTGAACTATATTATCTAGATAGAGAACTTTTAAAATTTAAAGAAGTGGATCGTGATATATGGGTTAGAACAGCTGAAGTTATGTCAAAAAACGGTGAAGAACTCGTTGGCAGTCGAGGAAATAAAATTAGTAGACCGACCGAAAACACTGTCATAAAGTTATCTAGTGATGTACCTTTAAGGAATCTTGAGCTATTCAAAGAAACCGTTGAAACGTTTTTGAAGGAACTTACATCAGAACAAAAAGAAATTTTTGATTTAAGATGGGGGCAATCAGAATTAGAATGGGAAGAAATTGCTGATAAACTATTCGTGAGTGACGCAACCATTTATCGCAAAAGGAAAACAATTTTAAAAACCTATGCAAAAATCAAAGGGATTGCATAAAATGAGAATAAAACCTCTTGTATTCTCACTTTAAACGAAATATCATGATAGCATGAACTTCTGAAACAAAAACACACATCACACTTTGGGAAACATCCTTAATTCTAGTCAAATAAGTTGTCAAACAGAAGTGTCATCAAGAGTCAGCAAACGCTGGCTTTTTGCTTTACAGAAAGGAGGTAAAACATGGAATATGTATCACCAATAAAAGATAGCGACGACATCCAGGCCATGAAAGATTATCTGAAAGAATGGAATGAGATGTATTACATGCTTTTTATCACAGGTCTGAATACTGGATTGCGAGTTGGAGATATACTTACCCTGAAAGTGAAAGATGTCCAAGGATGGCACATTAAACTAAGGGAACGTAAGACTGGTAAGCAGATAACTAGACGAATGACCAAAGAACTCAAAAAAGAAATGAGAAGATATGTCGAAGGCAAACCATTTCATCACTTCTTATTCAAGAGTAGACAAGGACAAAATAAAGCGATCACTCGTGAGCGAGCCTATCAAATCATTCATGAAGCAGCTGAAGAACTTGGTATTGATAACGTAGGGACTCACACGATGCGTAAGACTTTTGGTTATAAATACTACAACAAAACAAAGGACGTAGGAACATTACAGAAAATGTTCAATCACTCATCACCAGCAATCACGCTTAGATACATAGGAATTGAACAAGCAGAACTTGATGATGCACTACGGAACTTTGTTATTTAATTTTTTATTTATTACTTTCACATAATGAGTTAAGCATAAATTAAAAAAATGAAACGCTTCAAAACCTATGAGTAGTGAGGGTTTAAGATTTATAGTGAGTTTAACAAAATATAAGATATGTGAAAGTGAGGGGTAAAATTGGTATAGTCCGAGGAGAAAAAAATAATGGAGCTATTAGGATTAATTGTTGGATATCCAGTCATATGCTATGCGATAATAATTTGTCTTTTACATGTTTTTGATTGGTCAGAAAGTGAAGTAGATGATTTATTATTCTCATGGGTTATATTCCTCACTTTGCCTTTTATCTTTTTATTTGTAGCAACTAGATTCTATCTAGGAAAAATAATAGGCAAAATAAAAAGATGAGAATAGAAGCTATTGTTTTCTCACAAAAAAAGAATTATTATGATAGCATGGATTTCTTGTATGAGATGGGATAGGTCGCTGGCCTGTCCCTTTTAGTATCGAGAAAGGAGGTTTGATATGTATAACAAACCTATCAGACAAACCTTGAAGTCTAAGAAGTGGGAGAAGTTCCGTGATAAAGTAATGCGCAGACATGACTATCTTTGTCAAGAAAGTTTACGCTATGGAATTTCTACTCAAGCAGAAATGGTCCATCATATTTTCCCTGTGTCAGAATATCCTGAACTTGAATTCGTTGAATGGAATTGTTTGCCATTGACAAACAAAAAACATAACACGTTTCATGATAGAGTTAATGACAAAGTAATTAACCAGGGATTATATTGGCAGAAAAAACGAAAAAAGGATTTTGAGGATTTTTTTAAAAATCAAAAAAATGAAATTTTGTAAAAATCGAATTTTTAAAATTTTCGATTTTTTATTTTTACCCCCCCACCTAAAAAAAATATTTTTTTGGCTGTTGGGTACCGGTGAAGGGAGCTTTTTCCAAGTCGGGACCCTTCAAACAAAAAGGGGATAAAAACTAAGCAATTTTGGCAGAAGGAGGTAGTTTTTGGCTAAACCTATTACAGCTAAGTCAATCAAGTCAAAAGTAGTCAAGCAGATGAAAGACTTGGGCACTTATCGTAAAGAGTTTGAAATGATCATTGACATCTTTGCAGGAATGCTATATCAGTATCAAAAGCTTGCTCAAGATTATGCTGACATGGGTTATCCAGTAACAGATACCTACGTCAATAAGGCTGGTGCTGAAAATGAGCGCAAAGTTCCAATCTTGACAGCAATGGAAATTTTGAGGAAAGACATTCTCAGCTACTCTAACCAGTTGATGATGAATCCGAAGTCGCTCGGTGAGATAGTGGAACCTGAAGGAGAATCCGTTCTATCTGAAGTCTTGAAGTTTAAGAATGAAATCAAGAAGAAGCGAGTGACTGGCAATGGGTAATCTTGATAAAGCAAAAGAGTATGCCCAGCACGTCATATCCCACAAAGATGAACATTGTGAAGAGAACATTCTTGCAGCTGAAAGATTCATTCGTGATATTGATAATCCAGAATTTGACATGGATGAGGAAATCATTGATTTCGTTGTCCACTTCATCGAAAACACAATAGTCCATCAACAGGGTGATGATATGTTTGCGGTGTCTATCCGCAATAAACCATTACTCTTACAACCGTGGCAACACTTTGTAGTAGTCAATCTGTTTGGATTCTACTACAAGGGTACTAATGAGCGTAGGTTCAAAGAAGCGCTTATCATGCTCGCTCGTAAGAATGGAAAAACATCGTTTACTGCTGCAATCGCTCTAGCTTATCAGATATTAGACACGGATAGCGGTTCAAAATGCTACATCGTAGCCAACTCGGTCAAGCAAGCGATGGAAGCCTTTGGTTTCTTGAAGTTCAATGTTGATCGATGGAATGACAAGAATATTCGTATCAAGGATAACAACCAGGAACACTCAATAACCGCAAACTTTGGTGATGAAGGTTCTTTCTTTATCCAGGCGCTAGCCAACGATGAGAGCCGTTTGGACTCTTTGAATGGGAATGTTATCATCTTGGACGAAGCTCACACGATGAGAAACAGTAAGAAATACGGACTTATGAAGAAAACAATGTCAGCATACCGAAATAGTATGCTTTTTGTTATCTCTACGGCTGGTGATATACCTACTGGTTTCCTTGCCAATCGTTTGAAATATTGTCAAAAGGTCCTCAAGCAATTGGTCAAAGATGATTCCTTGTTCATATTTATCTGCAAAGCTGACCAAAACATAGATGGCGATGTAGGAGATTACCTGGACGAGAACGTTCTTAAAAAAGCCAATCCTTCATGGGGTGTGACGGTATCGCTCAAGGCTCTGAAAGAAGAAGCAGAACAAGCTATGAATGATCCACAGACTAGGAATGAGTTCTTCAACAAGACCTTGAATGTCTTCACAAATTCTATGAATGCTTATTTCAATCCTGATGAATTCATCGCTTCAGATAGTCAATACGATTGGACATTGGAAGAGTTAGCACGTTTACCTATTCAGTGGTATGGTGGTGCTGACTTATCAAGAATGCATGACTTGACCGCTGCTGCTCTCTATGGAGTCTATCATGATGGTGAGAAAGACATTGATATTTGTATCACACACGCTTTCTTCCCTCGTGTTAACGCTCAGAAAAAAGCCAACGATGACGGGATTCCACTCTTTGGTTGGCAGTCTGATGGTTGGTTAACGATGAGCAACACTCCGACTGTTCTCTATGATGATATCGTTAAATGGTTCATCAAGATGCGAGAAAAAGGGTTCAAGATTGCTGCTGTCGGAATGGATAGGAAATTTGGTCGAGAATTCTTAACCAAGATGAAACAAGCTCGGTTTAAGATGATTGACCAACCCCAACTTTTTTGGCTGAAATCAGAGGGATTCAGACGGATTGAGTTTAAGGTAAAAAATAAAGAATTTTATTATCTTCATTCTGATGCTTACGAATATTGTGTGAGCAATGTTAGAGCAATTGAAAAGGTGGACGATGCTGTGCAATATGAAAAATTAGACGGTGACGGTGGTACTGCAAGAATTGACTTGTTCGATGCCAGCGTTTTTGCTTGCATTCAAGCTCTTGCTAACCTTGGTAAGAACCAGGATGTTATGAGCTTCTTCAAGTAGAGGGAAAGGAGGTGAGAAAATGGGGCTTTTAGATAGGATTTTGAAACGAGGTAAAACTAAAAGTGGCACAAATGTTATCACTCATTCAGACTTTGGTTTATTTCTGGACGGTGACGGCTACGTTCCTTTGGCTCGCAATCCTGATGTGATTGCAGCAGTCAACAAGGTTGCTGACATGGTATCTAACATGACCATTCACTTGATGGAAAATACCGACAAAGGTGACATCCGAATTAAAGACGGACTAGCTAGAAAAATTGATATCAATCCATGCGACAATATGACTCGTAAGACTTGGATTTTCAAGATTGTGCGTGACCTATTGTTGTTTGGTGACGGGAATTCGGTTCTTCATGTTGAGTATGATCCTGTGAATGATTACATTTTGAACTTGAGACCATTCGCAATGAGTGAAATTTCTTTCAAAAGTGATGATGTCAGTTATGTCGTGAGTTATCGTGGCACTGATTACAACCCAAGCGAAATCGTACACTTTGCAATCAATCCAGACCCAGACAATCCTTTTGTCGGTACTGGATATAGACTTGCTCTGAAAGATATTATTAGGAATCTAAACCTTGCTACTCAAATCAAAAAAGGATTTATGAGCGGGAAGAATGTTCCAAGCTTGATTGTGAAAGTCGATTCTTCTAATGGAGACTTAGGAACTCAAGAAGGTCGTGACCTGGTCGCTAAGAAATATCTCAGCACTAGCCAGTCTGGTGAACCGTGGATTATCCCTGATGCTCTTATGAGCGTTGAACAGGTTAAACCGCTAAGTTTGAAAGACATCGCTATTAATGAATCTGTTGAAATTGACAAGAAAACAGTTGCTGGACTTTTGGGTGTTCCAGCTTTTATTTTGGGAGTCGGGAACTTTAACAAAGAGGAATATAACAACTTTGTCAATACAACGGTAATGAGTATTGCCACTACAATCACTCAGACCTTAACTAGAGATTTACTAGTTTCAAACAATCGGTATTTCAAACTTAACGCTCGCTCGCTGTATTCTTACGACATTACAGAATTATCATCAGTAGCACAACAGATGACTAATAGCATGGCAATGCGTAGAAACGAGTGGAGAGACTGGTTAGGAATGCCACCTGATCCTGATATGGATGAGCTCCTTGCTCTTGAAAACTATATCCCACAAGATAAACTTGGGGACCAGAAAAAGTTGAAAGGAGGTGAGGAAGAAGATGAATAAACGCAATAGTTATCGCACCGCTCAATTCAAAACACGAGAAGAAACCGAAACTGGTGATTTGATTTTGAGTGGGTACTTTATCAAGTTCGATGAAGTTACTGAATTATGGCCAGGTTACTTTGAAGTGATTAAGCGTGAAGGTGTTGAAAAAGCAATCCAAAACGCTGACATCAGGGCATTGTTTAACCATGATGATAGTTTAGTGCTTGGTCGTACTGGAAATGGAACGGTCATTTTGAGAGTTGATGAAATCGGACTTTTCGGAGATATCATCATCAATAAAGAAGACCCGCAAGCTATCGGAGCCTATGCTCGTGTTCAACGTGGAGATGTAGTCGGATGTAGCTTTGGCTTTATCCCAATTAAAATCGACACAGAAGAACGTGCTGATGGTTCGTACCTGGACACTATCTTAGAATTAGAAATCTTTGAAGTGAGCCCATGTACTTTCCCAGCATATCCACAAACGGAAATTGCTGCACGACAAAAAGACTTTGAAAGTCAACAGCGTGCCAATCGTGAAGCGCTAGACAAGCGCAAGAAAGAAATTAAGGAGAAATTTAATCTATGCACAAATCATTGATTTTAGGCGCTCGCATGCGCAACAAAGCAGATAAGGTAGTAGAGATTGAACAATTAATCGAGGAATTGAACAAACGCTCTGAACTTGAAGCTGCTAAATTGGAACAAGCTAGAAATGATGAAGAAGTTTCAGCAGTTGAAAAGAACCTTGAAGAACTCCAAAAAGAATTGGATGAAAAGGAAGCAGAAAAAGAAAAACTTGAAGCAGAAATCGAAGATTTGAAAAATCAAATCGAAGAACAAAACCGTAAAGCACCAACTTATCCAAAAAAAGAAGAACAACGTGGAGGACAAAAATTGGAACAACGTGATGCAATCGCAAAATACATTCGCTCTGGTCAAACTCGTGACATCGTAGGATTGAAAACTACTGATTCAGGAAGTGCAGCTCTAATCCCTACTGAAGTATTAAAACCACACTTTGTAGACAAAACACGCAATCCACTTTTGGACCTTGTGAAGCGTGTAAAAGTTAACAGCGGTGGTGGTAAATATCCAGTTATCAAGAAAAGTGATGCTAAAATGTCATCAACAGATGAATTGAAGGCTAATCCAGAGCTTGCAAAACCAAACATCACTGATGTTACTTACTCAATCAAAACATATCGTGGCTATATCCCAGTATCACAAGAAATGATTGATGATGCAGATTACGACATCATGGAAATCGTCGAAGAAGAAGTGTTTAACCAAGGGGAAAACACTGAACTTTCATTGGTTGCAGAAGTTCTAAAAACAGCTACTCCAGCCGATGCTACTGGATTTGATGGTATCAAAGACATCTACAACAAAAAACTTAAACCAATTTATAAAGCAAGTATCGTAGTAACTCAATCAATGTTTGCAGCTCTTGATAAAGTCAAAGACAAAAATGGAAACTATATGCTCCAACCAGATGTCACATCACCTACTGGTTACTCATTCGGTGGCAAGACTATCTACACAGTAGACGATACAGTATTTGGTAGCGAGCGTGATATGAAATTCTTTATCGGTGACATCGCTGAATTCGTTGGATTATTTGACCGTTCTCAAGTATCTGTTAAATGGGTGAACAACGACATCTATGGACAATTGCTTGGACTTTTCATTCGCTTGGATGTTAAGAAAGTGGATGAAGCTGCTGGATTCTTTGGTACTTATACTGACGCAGTCGGGTAAGGAGGTGGCCATTGAGCTATACAGTAATCCGTCCATTTAAGGACTTGAACGATCCTGAACAACATGACTACTCAGTTGGTGATACCTTTCCCCGTGAAGGGCATAAACCGACTGAAACATTCATCAACGGTCTTTTGAATGGGTTGAATAGTGCTGGCTCAATCTTCATCGAGGAAGTGCCAGACGAAAAATCTAAAAAAACAAAACCTAAACAAGTTGTAGAAGAGCCCGTTGCAGAAGAAGAGGAATAAACATGAATGAATTTCAGCTTTTAGAGTTGCTGAAACTCAAGTTAGGTATTTCAACCAAACTGAGAGACAAGCCGCTAGAAAAAATCATTTCAAGTGTCATCACTGAATTGACCGACAATCTCGGTGTTGAGCTTGTCGGTGACCGTGCTGATCATGAAATGTTTATCGTTGACTACGCTGCATATCGCTACGAGGGTGGAGTGGACATGCCACGACACCTTCAATGGCGATTACACAATTTGCAATTAGCGTCAAAGAAAGAGGTTAAGAATGTGGAACAATGAAATCACACTGACCTCTAGGAAAATCAAAGGTAAGGACAAGCTCAAACAACCAATCTATGGAGATGTTGAAGTGACAATTTTGTGTCGCAAAAAGAAAGTTACTCGCTCTGAATTTTATCAAGCCAATCAAGCAGGATTAAGACCGAGCTTGGTTGTCGAAGTTCACAATTTTGAATACGATAACCAAGAAAATGCCGTTTTTGAAGGCAAGAAATATCGTGTCTTAAAAACCTATCCAATCGATTCTGAAATTTTGGAATTGACTTTATCGGAGAAATTAGAATGAGCATTGACCTCGCTGATTTCATAGCAAAAGAGCTAGCTTCATATTCGACCGAGTTTTCTGAAGGAGTAGAAAAGATTGCTGAAGAGGTAGCAGAGGAAGCAGTACAAGAGTTAAGACAAACGAGTCCGAAACGATACGGGAAATATCGCAAAGGCTGGAAAAAGAAGAAGCTAGCAAATGGTTCTTACGTTGTCTTTAATTCTGTCGCTAGTCTTACCCACCTACTCGAGAACGGACACATCTTACGAGGTGGTGGTCGTGTATCTGGTATAGTCCACATTAAACCAGTTGAAGAAAAAGTTATCGAGAATTTTGAAAAAAGAATCAAGGAGATTGGTCAATGAAACTTTCAGAGTTTGCTGATATTTTAGAGAAATCAGCCTTACCTGTAACTTACCGAGTATATCAAGAGGGGAATGTCCCTGATATGCCTTATCTGATTTACTACGAATCTAGTCCAGCAATCAATGCAGCCGACAACACAATTAATCATGAGATTAAGAGCGTGACAGTCGAGCTTGCATTTGAGCGCAAGGATGAAGATTTGGAAGAGCAACTAGAAGAGCTGTGGAAATCCCACGAGCTCTTTTTTGAAGCTCAAGAAGAAACATTTATCGAGACTGAAAGGTTATATGTCAAGCCTTACACAGTCTATCTATATTAAGGAGGAATGACATGCCCGAAAACAAAGTAACGTTTGGTTTAAAAAATGTTCACATTGCACCCGTAAAAACTATTGGTGCAGATGGAGTGATTACTTACGATGAAGTATTCCGTTTCCCTGGAGCAATGGACTTGACTCTGGATCCAAAAGGTGATTCTGGAGCAGTTAAAGCAGATGATATCGACTATCATTTCATCAATTCAAATGAAGGATATGACGGAAAACTCAAAGTACCTCATATTATCGAAGCATTTGCGACTAAGATTTTGGGAGAAATCAAAGACTCTCAAACTGGTGTCATGACTGAAAAAGGAGATGCAGAACCAACAGCATTCGCTATTATGTTTGAATTCTCTGGTGATAAGAATAAGACTCGTCACGTTCTTTACTACTGCTCAGCAAGTCGCCCATCAAACGGATCATCAACTAAAAACGGTACAAACGTAAATGAACGTGAGCTATCTTTTAAAGCTAGTCCTCGCCCACTTGACTCAGTTATCAAGCGTTCAATCACTTCAGCTGATAACAACGAAGTCTATAACAAATGGTTCGAAAAAGTTTATGAACCTAATTCCGTAGGTTAAGGAGAAATAAATGCGCAAAATCATTATGGTTGGCGAGCAAGAGTATGAGTTAGGAACAAGTGCTTATACTCCAATCGCTTATAAACAACAATTCGGCAAGGATTATTTTCAAGATTTATTCTCAATGTTGCAAAATCAATCCCTTATGTCTGAATTAAACAGACTTAATTCTGGCGAAAAAGAATCTAATGAAGTTGACATTTCAATCTTGTCAGACTTTGACATGACATTCTTTAACCGTCTGTTTTGGACCTTTGCTAAAACTGCAAATCCTCACATCAAACCTTACGAACAATTCTTCATGGAAATGGAAAGTTTCCCGATCCAGGAAGTCGGACCTGAGTTGATGGAAATGCTAAATGCAAGTATGTCAACAAAAAAGTCCCAGACCAGTCAGAAACAGCTAGCGAAGAAATCTTCACAGTAGAATCTTATCTGTCCTGTTGCAAAGAAACAGGGTTGTCTATTGATGATTTGAAGAATATTTCAATCGGAATGGCTTTAGATTATCAAACAGATTATGTGAATTTACGAAGCGAAAGTAAAAAAGGTGAGCGAAAAGCCAACCAAGCTGATTTTGACAATTTTTAAAATAAAAGGAGTGCTGAGAGAGCGATTCTGAGGTCAAGTTCCTTGACCTGACTGCATTTATCAGTCATAGAAGTTCTCTCAGCGCTTTTTATTTTTTAGAGAAAGGAGGAAACATGGCAGGGAATATTAAAGGCATCAAGATTGAAATTGATGGAGACACGCAACCCTTACAAAAGGCACTCAAGAATGTCAATAAGGCTGCAACAGATGCAACACAAGAATTAAGACAGATTGACAAAGCCTTAAAATTCGATACAGGGAATGTCACTCTATTGACTCAAAAGCAAGAGCTTTTACAAAAACAAGTTTCTACAACCAAAGAGAAACTAGAGACCCTAAGACAAGCACAATCTCAGGTCGAGCAACAATTCAAGAGTGGGAACATTGGTGCTGATCAGTATCGAGCATTTCAGCGTGAAGTTGAAACCACCAAGAATGTCCTTAAAGGTTACGAAGGAAAACTTGCTAATGTCAACCAAGCACTAGCAGAAAATGGTAATGCCACTCAAAGCAATAAGAGTCAGCTCCAAAATTTACAGAAAGAGCAAAATCGCCTTGCTAGTGAGTCTGAAAAAGTTGTAAGTTCATTCAAACTACAAGAAAGCCAGTTAGGTGCTAACGCTAGCGAATCTAAAAAACTAGCTCTGGCACAGGAAAAGGTCGGTGCACAATCCTCTATCGTTGCTAAACAGATTGAAAATCTTGAAAAGCAGTTAGAGTTAACTAAGCAAGAGTATGGAGAGAATTCAGTTGAAGCTAACAAAATGGAAGCACAACTGAACCAAGCTAAAGCATCGTATTCAAATCTTTCTCAAGAAATGAAGAATTTGGGTAGTGCTGGCAAACAAGCAGCTGGAAACCTGGCTGAAACGAATAACCTCCTAAAAGCCGAACTATTAAACCAATTTTCAGAAAAACTGGCTGACATTAGTCAGAAGTTTGTGGATTTTGGGAAAAGTGCATTAGAAGCCTTCAGACAAGTCGATGAAGGCATGGACACTATCGTGACCAAAACTGGTGCAACTGGCGACAGCTTGAAAGAGATGCAAGATATCGCTTCAAGCATCGCAACAACTATCCCAACCGATTTCAGCAAGGCTGGTGAAGCAGTCGGAGAGGTTAACACACAATTCGGACTAACAGGAGATGCTCTCAAAGATGCATCCATCGAAATGATTAAGTTTGCTGAAATTAACGGTACAGACATTACCAATTCAACCATTTCAGCAAGTAAAGCCTTGGAAGCTTACGAGTTATCAACTAGCGATTTAGAGAAAGTCCTAGACTCTACAACCTACACAGCTCAATCAACAGGTGTGTCAGTCGATGACTTGATGAAGAAAGCTATCGAAGGAGCACCACAGATTAAAATGCTAGGCCTCTCATTTGAGGAAGGCGTTGCATTGCTCGGACAATTTGAAACAAGCGGTGTGGATGCTTCAAGTGCTTTGTCAGGATTAACGAAAGCGGCAGGCTCCTACGCTAAGAAGGGCAAGACTCTGAAAGAGGGACTTGTCGAAACCATCGATAAGATAAAGAATACAACTAGTGAAACTGAAGCAATGGGGCTCGCCATGGAAATTTTTGGTGCTAAGAAAGCTCCTCAAATGATCGATGCAATCAAGCGTGGAGCATTTGATTTTCAAACATTCTCCGAAGCAGCTGAAAATTCAGTAGGTTCAGTTTCTAAAACCTTTGAAGCAACTCTGGACCCTATTGATAAATTTAAAACAGCACAAAACTCAGTTACGCTAGCTATGTCAGAACTGGGCGCAGCAATCGCTGAAACTCTAGCACCTGTCTTTGAAGCGCTTGGAAACATGGTCAAAGATATAGCAGAGTGGTTCAGTGGTTTGCCTGGACCTGTTAAAGAATTTATCGTGATTTTAGGAGGGGTAGTCACAGTTGCTGGTATTCTAGTCCCGATATTCTTAACCTTACAAGCAGCAGCAGTCGCACTTGGAACATCCATTGGAGCGATGATTGCAGCAGCCGCACCCATTATTGGTATCGCTGCTTTAATTGTTGCCGCTATTGCAGCGATCGTAATTGGTATCAAGTACCTTTGGGACACGAACGAAGGGTTCAGAGAGGCGGTAATGACCGTCTGGAATGCCATCATGGAAGTCATCAACAGGGTTGTTAGTGAAGTTTCTAACTTCATCATGAGTATGTTTGGAGTGGTTGTCAGTTGGTGGACAGAAAACCAAGAACTCATTCGTGCGAGTGCAGAAACTGTCTGGAATGCTATCCAAACCGTAATTGATGCGGTCATGACTTTCTTGGGTCCATTAATCGAGGGTGCATGGGCGAATATCCAACTGGTCATCACGACCGCTTGGGAAGTCATCAAGACAGTAGTCGAAACTGCAATCAATGTTGTTTTAGGCATCATCAAGGCAGTCATGCAGATCATCACAGGTGACTGGTCAGGAGCATGGGAAACAATCAAGGGAGTGTTCTCAACTGTATGGGATGCTATCCAAAGCATTTCTCAAACAGTCATGGGTGCACTTCAATCATATATTTCAAATACCCTTAACGCTATTTCAGGAGCAGTTTCAAGTATTTGGAATGGGATTAAAGCAACCGTAGAATTTGTACTAACTAGCATTTACAACAATGTAACAAACACATGGGATGGTATCAAGAATGCAATCGGGAGCGCCATCAATGGTGCAAAAGACCTTGTAAGTTCTGCAATCGATGCTATCAAAGGGCTATTTAATTTCAGCATTAGTTGGCCACATATTCCACTACCTCACTTCTCAGTAAGTGGTTCAGCAAATCCGCTCGATTGGCTAAAAGGTCAAATACCTAGAATTGGTATCGAGTGGTATGCTAAAGGCGGTATCATGACGAAACCGACCTTATTTGGTATGAATGGAAATAATATGATGGTTGGTGGCGAAGCTGGAAATGAAGCTGTATTGCCACTTAATGAAAGAACACTTGGAGCGATTGGTCGTGGTATTGCTCAGACTATGGGAGACAATCCAACAAGCATCAACATTACAATTACTGGAAACATCGTAAGAGAAGAAGCAGATATCAGCAGAATTGCTGACCAAGTAGCACAGCGAATTGCTGATGAACTGCAACGTAAGACACAATTGAGAGGAGGTATGGCATGATAAAACATAACGAACTTGTGATTGACGGTGTAAGAACATCGTCTTTTCCTTTTAAGGTCATTGTCCACGATTCTCCCTCAATTGCTTTGGGAGAAAGTAAGACAGAACTCTTGGAGCATGGTGGTATCAGTGGAGCGATAGTTCAGACAAATAAACATCGTAAACTAGTTCAGAAACCTTATACGATTTATCTAGTCAAACCTACTGAAGAACAAATGAATCAATTCATGAGTCTATTTATCCGTGAGAAATTTTGGTTAGAAAGTGAGCGAGTTAAAACAACTCGTCTCTGGTGTTACAAGGCAAATGCTAGTGATCTTGAAGAAACACAACCTGGTTTATATATGACAAAAGTAACATTCACTTGCCACCCTACAAAATATCTCAAAACAATTGACACACAAAGATTGACTGGAAATGGTGTTTTAACTACTCAAGGCTCTGCCCTTGCCTTTCCTAAAATCACAATTGTCGGACAGAGTGCTACTGAAACTTCATTTACTATCGGCGGACAAGTTATCAGACTTGAAAACCTCACAGAACCGCTTGTAATGGTCAACAATCCAGATAATCCAAGTTTTAAGACCACAACAGGAAAAACAGTTAAATGGTCAGGTGATTTTATTACTATTGATCCATCAAAACTGAAAAATGTCGGTGTCGTTCTAGGTACTGGTATTCAATCGCTTGAAATCGAGACGGTTTGGGGGTGGGCATAATTGCTTTATTTACTTGACAAAGATGTAAGAACCGTGCGCTGGAACGGAGAGCCACTTCATGAAGCGACTTCAGCGATTGTTAAAGAGACCATGAATAATGATTTCATTCTTACTGTAAAATATCCAATTTCTGACACAGGGATTTACAAACAAATCAAAGAGGATATGCTGATAAAATGTCCCACACCAGTCCTGGGGCCTCAGCTGTTTCGTATAAAGAAACCTGTTGAGGAAAATGACTATCTTGAAATTACAGCATATCATATCACAGATGACATCATGCAGCGTTCTGTGAAGCCTGTCCGGGTTGCAAACCAAACTTGTTCAATTGCACTTTCTCAGATGGTTCAAAATGCTAAAACAGATTTAGGAGATTTCTCATTTACAAGTGACATCCAAGATCATAGAACCTTCAACATGTCTGAAACAGAGAACATCTATTCTGTACTGTTAGATGGTAAGCATAGCATCGTTGGAACCTGGGAAGGTGAGCTAGTACGCGATAACTTTTCACTAACGGTTAAAAAAAATCGTGGTGAGAATCGTGGTGTTGTAATTACTACACATAAGAATCTAAAATCTTATCAACGTTCTAAAAACTCACAAAATGTCATCACTAGAATACATGCTCGGTCTACATTCAAACCTGAAGGTTCTGAAAATGAAACAACAATAAAGGTGACAGTAGACAGTCCACTTATCAATTCTTATCCGTACATCAATGAGAAAGAGTATGAAAACAACAATCTAAAATCAGTCGAGGACTTGAAGAAGTGGGCACAGGCTAAATTCACGAATGAAGGCATTGACAAGGTCTCTGACTCTATCAAACTTGAAGCTTATGAACTAGATGGGCAAGTCGTCCATTTAGGCGACACAGTCAATCTCAAGAGCTTAAAACATAATGTCGATATTTTCAAAAAGGCTATTGCTTACGAGTATGATGGACTAAAAGAAGAATACCTTTCTTTAGAGTTTGACGACAAGCCTAGTTTTGGAGGTTCAGGAGTTTCTAACGGACTTTCAAACGTAGCAAGCACGATCCTTGGGGCAACTTATTCAGCTCAAGAAATTGCAATTGAAAGAGCTGCTAGAAATGCTGATTTAGCTTTTGAACATCAATCAAATCAACTAAAGAAAGAAGTTGAAGACGGTATTGAGTTAATCAAAGCCAAATCCGAAGAAAACAAGCGTGCTTTGTCTGATGAAATCAACAGAAAGTTTCATGATTTCAGTCCAGAAGGATTTGAAGAAGCCAAAGCCAAAGCAGAAGAAGCTTTGAAAAAAGCTGACACAAGCGAAGATTTAGCGAAAGAAGCTAAACTCATAGCAAACAACAGCATTAATGAACTAAACGCTGTTAGAGAGATAGCAACAGATAACGTTGTACGTTTCGTAGAATACAAGCAAGACACAGAAGGAAGGTTTGCTAATATTGCAAGTCAAATGGCTGGCAAAGTCAATGAAGTAGACTTCCAACGTGTTAAAGAAACTAGTCAACTCTATGAGCGCATTTTGGGTGGCGCTGAAAATGACGTATCTAACAACGTTTCACGAATGGTTTTGACTAGCCAAGTATTCCAGACTGAGGTTGGGAAATATGTAACAGATGATAACAATTTGATTGTTAATTCATTAACGATGGGAACCAATACACTTGCAAATGCTACTAGAGACGGTGTGAATGTATCCGTAAGCGATGGTGTTTTCACAATCAAGGCGCAAGGGCTAACAAGCTATAATTTTAGCGGGTTCACGTTGCCAATTTACGTTAAAAAAATCTATCAGGGTGAAACATACACACTAGGTTTTAAATATCGGATACTTTCAAAACTTGATAGTGTATTCGCATTTAACATCAAGAACCATGGATTAAATAAAATTTTGCTAAATGCTGATATCGGGGAACCTACTAGTCAGGCTTCTGATGAGTGGCAAGAATTTCAGAAGACTTTCACAGTCACAGAAGATTTTGCTTTTGGTGAGGAAAGAAGTTATCCATTTTATATTTACCTCGCAAAAAATGGATGGATTGAGTTTAAAGAACCTATTTTGGTTCGAGGTAGTAGAACTGGTCCATATAAGCCAAGCCAGTTTGATGATGCTTATAAAACGACAGACGAAGCTAAAGGACTTGCTACGGATGCACAGACAAGGGCGATACAGATTGCTCAAGGCTTAGAAGCAACACGGACACAAGTCACACAGCTTGCTGGTTCATACGCTATCCAAAATTTGAACAGCGCAGGCGACATCATTAATGGTATCAACCTTGGAGCAAATGGTAATAACCGTATTATTGGGAAGGCTACCCACATTACTGGAGACACGCTGATCGATAATGCAGTCATCAAGTCGGCAATGATTGACAAACTCAAGACCGCTAACTTTGAAGCTGGTTCAGTGACTACCAACATTTTAGGAGCTGAAGCAGTAACCGCTGAGAAGGTTAAGTTTGATACAGCGTTCATTCAGAGGTTAGTATCACAACAAGCATTTGTTGATGAGCTTTTTGCAAAACAAGCGACAATTACTAAAATCCAGTCGGTTGATTTCACAGCTAACCACATTAAGGGTGGGGTGTTATCAGGCTTGAACGGGAACGCAACCTTTGACTTGAATAACGGACAAATTCGAATGCAGAGTAGCCCAACAAGTTGGAAGACAACATGGGACCCTAATGGGATAGCGTTCAGAGGTCCAGGGAATGACGTTTGGGGTGCAATGGGTGGCAGCTCTGGTGGTGGTGTTGGTATCTATATGCGTGGAGACCATGCGTTTAGCGTAGTGGTAGGTCACTCAGACACTGGGAATTCAAAAAATTATTACACACCATTTTTAGTTAGATATGGACATGGGACGTGGCTTCAATTTTCTCCAGGAGGACCAAATTACAATTTATTATTGTTATTTAATGATATTTATAGAAATATTGAGCAATTACACAAAGTAAAAGCAACTAGTGAAAATTACAGATGGACGACAATCGGGCCTCTTAAATAGAAAGGTAAACATGAACACACACGATAAAGTTATTAATAACTTAGGCATTCAACTTGCAAACAAGACGATTACAGAAGCGTTCAGCAATGCTGAACGTGATGAAGCTCAAGCACAACTTCAAGAAGTTAATAGCCAACTTGAAAAAATCAACAAAATTTTACAGTCAAATGAAGAGTTAAAGGCTCTATTTGACAAAGTAGCAGAAGAATTAGATAAATCAAAGGAAGAAGGATAATATATGACATTTAAAGTAATTAATAAATACTTACAAGAAAACAACCGCACATTCGTAGCAATTCGCCAAGATGCACCTTACACGGCATTTGACCGTGTGTTAATTGGCAACCGTGTGAATGACTCAGATGAGGAATTGATTAAAGCGGTTCTTGGTCAGGTAGCTACTGAACTGAACCCAGCTGAAGGTGTGAAGAAACTTCAGGAAGATTTACAAACACAGGCTCAAGAATATGAAACTAAGTTAGCTGAGAAAGATGCTAAAATTGCAGAAGTCAAAGCCGTCGCTGACTGGGCAGTGTTGGCTCGTGTAACAGATACAGATAATCCACTTGATCCAACAGTCTTTAAACGTGGTCTTGAATTGGTTGACCTTGGTCAGGTCGGTAAAACTTATAAACCACAAGAAATCTTCACGCTTGTGGACCCTGGGCATATTGAGAAGTTCCAGGAAGGCCAACGTGTCATGGTTCAAGTAAATGAAGCATTCACTTATCAAGGTCAAACGCTTGAAGAACTTGCAAGCCTTGATCAAAACGGAAAATTAGGCATCTGGAAATGGACAGAACCGAAGAAAGAAGAACCATCTAGTGAGCTAAACACTCAACCTATTCAGTAAGAGGTAGCTTATGCAAGATTTAGCATTTCATGAATTATTAGAACACCTCAAAAATCTTTCATATAGCCCGTATATTCATTTCTTTTTTTGGTTGATGATTTTAGATATCGTGACAGGATATATCAAAGCATTCAAGACCAAGCGTTTTGATAGCAAGATTGGGACAATGGGATTGATTCGTCATTTCATTGTCTTTCTTGTAATTCTGCTTGTAGCTATGTATGCCCGTTCTCTTGGTTTTCGTAGCTTCGGGATTGCTTGGACTATGTTTTTCTCATTCAATTACTTATTCTCGGTGATTGAAAATTGGGAAATGATTGGCCTTGCATTTCCAGAATTCCTAAAACCGTATATCAATCAAATCAAGAAAGATAACGCTCGTAAAATCGGGCAGTTATTGGTCAATATTGACCAAAAAGACAAAGTAGAAGTTGAAATAAAGGAGAAAGACGATGCAACAAATCAATGAAATTTTACTTAATGGAGCTATTAGTATTCTAGTTATCTTGGTAGGTATCGCAGTTAAGGCTGTCAAAGAATACCTAATCCAAAAAGGCGGAGAGAAAACAATCAAGATTGTTGAAATCTTGGCTAAAAATGCTGTAAATGCAGTTGAGCAGGTATCCGCTGAAACTGGTTATAAAGGCGAAGAGAAACTAGAGCAAGCTCGTATTAAAATTCGTGCTGAGCTTAACAAATACAATATCCACATGACCGACAGTGATCTCGATACATTCGTTGAGTCAGCGGTCAAACAGATGAATGATGCTTGGTCTGAAAAATAAATCAGAGAGCCCTTTTGGGGTTCTCTTTCTTTTTGAAGAAAGGAGGTAGCAATTGAAGAAGGTTATTGAGAAAAAATTAACCATTTCAGCTAACAATCGAGATGTAGACAGGCTTTATCAAGAATTTTATAGCAAAGATAAAAGCATTTCTGAATTCAAATTCACGCTTGATAATTTGACTGCTACTAAGGTTATCTGCTTATTCTATTTCAAGGGAACTAAGCGGTACCAGGAAGTAGATGCAGCTATTGAAGAGAATTCATTTACGGTTCAATTTGATACATCACTAATTACAACAGATGAGACCGTTATTGGTTATATCTACTTTGAGAAGGTAGAGCAGTCAGCAGATGTGTATAACTTCTTATTCAGCGTTCATGTAAGCGAGATTGATAAGGCAGTTAAAACACCACTCATTGAACGTGAGTCAGGGCGCATTGTCAATGTTAAGGATGTAGTAACCAAGCAAGAATTGGACGAACTCTTTGCCAAAATCAAAGAGCAAGGCGGAACTTATGATGACAGCAATATTCGTAGTGAAATAAGCCATATTTCAGCCGATATTGAAGCGTTGAAGACAAAGGCGGACAATAACACAATCTATGATGATAGCGCCTTAAAACAGCGTGTATTGGCTTTAGAAAACAAACCGGAAAAAGACACTAGCAATCTAGTAACAAGACAAGAACTTGAAAATAAAGGCTATCTCACTCAACATCAAGATATTTCACGTTTAGCAACCAAAGATGAATTAAGCGATCTAGTAACTAAGCAAGAATTAAGAGATAAGAACTATCTTACATCACATCAATCTTTAAGTGACTACGCTTTAAAATCTGAAATTCCAACACCTTATGATGATTTAGAATTAAAGAAACGTGTTGAACGTTTAGAGAATAAACCTAGCGTTGATACAAGTAACTTTGTAACAAACGAGGTATTAAATAGCAAGGGTTATCTTACTGAACATCAAAGTCTAGAGGGTTATGCTAAAAAATCAGAAATTCCACAACCTTATAATGATACTGAGGTCAAGCAAAGACTTTCAGTTGTCGAGCAAAAAGGGGAAAGCTACGCAACAAAACAAGAACTAGCTTCAATACCGAAAACGCCACAAAAGTTGACACTAACAGGTAACACGCTCATTCTTTCAGACGGGGGCGGTAGTGTTAACTTACCAACTTCAACAAGTAGCAATGCTGGACAAGTAAATGAGTACGAGATCCACGGTACAGGTATGCCTAATGGAAAGGTCAGCGCCCCCGTAGGTACTACCTATGTTGATACGGCGGTTACAAATGGTGCTTTGAAATGGATTAAGCGATCAGGCGCTGGCAATCAGGGCTGGGAGGTGTTAACTGGAGACACAGGCTGGCGGACTTTAAATATTAAATCTAAACTCGGAAACTCATTCTTGAAAGTTAGACGAAAAAATGATTTAGTTACTTACCAATTTGGCGGTCTTTCGTGGGGTTGGTTCGGTGTTGTTCGCAGAGGTGGCGTAGGATACGAGGCACAAGGTAGTGACAAAGAACGAAATTGCTATATTTTAGGATTGAGTGGAGTCCCTCAAGGTTTCAGGTCTGAGGCTAGTTTGATTGGCAGCATTTACAATGACAAGGGCACGCCTTACGGGACATGGTACTTAGGAGGTTACGGAGACAGCAACATGTTGCGTTTTCAATTTACAGACCCAGTACCAACTGACCGTGATATCGGAGATATTCGTGTAAGTTCAATCTCTTACTTGACTAGTGAGCCTTGGCCTGGCGTTTTGCCATAAAATGAAAGGATAAAATAAAATGGATATTGATACAAGCAGATTAAGAACTGACTTACCGCAAGTAGGAGAGCAACCTTACAGACAGATACATGCTCACTCAACAGGAAATCCAAACTCAACAGCACAAAATGAGGCTGATTATCATATGCGCCGTCCTGTCGATTCAGGCTTCTTCTCGCACGTTGTAGGTAACGGACGTGTAATGCAGACCTGGTACACTGATATGGGTGCCTATGACGTGGGAGGTGGCTGGAATGTTGAAGGATATGGCCAAGTCGAGTTGATTGAAAGCCACGAAACGAAAGAAGAGTTCATGCGTGATTACAGGCTTTACGTCCAATTGTTGCGTGACCTCGCAGATGAAGCAGGGATTCCTAAAACGCTGGATTCTGATAGTCTAGCAGGAATCAAGACACATCAATATTGTACATACAATCAACCTCGAAACTACTCTGACCATGTGGATCCATACCCTTACCTCGCCAAATGGGGTATCAGTCGTGAACAGTTCAAGAAGGATATTGAAGGTGGTATTTCTACTGAAGCTGGTTGGCGTCAAGATGCTTATGGATGGTGGTGGGAAGAGTCAGACGGCTCTTATCCAACAAACGATTGGAAACAGATCAACGGAGAGTGGTTCAGATTTGACGACAAGGGTTATTGCCTAATTAATAAATGGTTCTTCGATGGCAAATACTGGTTCTACCTCGATAAGCGTGGTGCGACCGTAACTGGTTGGGTATTCATCAACCATCGCTGGTATTACTTCGATAATGACGGTGGCATGGTTAAAGGATGGGTTAAGTATCGTGAAACATGGTACTACCTTGACGATAAAGATGGATATATGTTATCTAAACAATTCGTTAAATCGGGTGATGGCTGGTACTATTTGAAAGCTAACGGTGAACTCCACACAGAACCAGCATTCAAAGTAGAGCCAGATGGGCTAATTACGACAGGTTAAAATATAAATAGAAAGGATTTCAAAAATTTAATTACACTAACCGCTGGCAATCGCTAGCGGTTTTTTGTTTTGGTACCCATTTTGGTACCCAGAATTATTTTTTATGTATTTTTTTAGCATCTGAATACCTCTAAACTTTCTTTATTTAACAAACTTTTAATACTATTTAACATTTTTTTCTTCCTATATTTATAAAACAAGTTTCTGTTTACCCAATCGCAAAATAAAAAGGTCCAGTGAATCTTTTTATCCTGAGCCTTGAAATAAAAAGGCGAGGATGCTGAAAGTAGCATTAAATAAGGCTTTCCGAGATATTCGGGAAGCTTTTTTTATAAATAAAAAGCAGTGATAGACGAACTGATAAAATTTAACCTAAAACTAGTAGAAATTACTTGAGAGGTTAGCAATATATTTCATTTATATTGATAGATAATAAGAAAGAAATATGGTATAATATAAGGTGAGACCTTATTAATAAATAGTGAAAGAGTATATAGTAACTAATGAAAAAAATTGTCATTAACGGTGGCCGTCCTTTAAAGGGTGAGATAACCATTAGCGGAGCAAAAAATAGTGTGGTAGCTCTGATTCCGGCTATTATTTTGTCAGATGATGTTGTTATCTTGGACTGTGTACCAGACATCTCAGACGTAGCCAGTTTAATTGAAATTATGGAAATCATGGGAGCTAGTGTTAAGCGCTATGATGACGTTTTAGAAATTAATCCTCGTGGTGTTCAAAATAAACCAATGCCATATGGTAAGATTAATAGTCTTCGGGCATCCTATTATTTCTACGGTAGTCTGCTTGGACGTTTCGGTGAAGCAACAGTTGGTTTACCTGGTGGATGTGACTTGGGTCCTCGTCCGATTGATTTGCACTTAAAAGCCTTTGAAGCTATGGGAGCAAAGACAACATACGAGGGAGATAATATGAATCTCTCAACTAATGGTTCAAAGTTACAAGGTGCAAGTATTTATATGGATACTGTCAGTGTCGGAGCAACTATTAATACGATGCTTGCAGCAGTAAAAGCTAAAGGACGTACAGTCATTGAAAATGCTGCTAGGGAGCCTGAAATTATTGATGTGGCTACTTTGTTAAATAATATGGGAGGTCATATTCGTGGTGCTGGTACGGATATGATTATTATTGATGGTGTTGAATCCCTTCACGGCACACGACATCAAGTTATTCCAGACCGTATTGAAGCTGGTACTTATATCTCAATGGCTGCTGCAGTTGGTCAAGGAATTCGCATCAATAATGTACTCTATGAGCATTTAGAAGCCTTTATTGCTAAACTTGAAGAAATGGGTGTTCATATGACTGTTTCAGAAGACAGTATCTTCGTCGAAGAGCAAACAAATCTTAAGGCTGTTAATATCAAGACAGCTCCATATCCTGGATTTGCAACGGACCTCCAACAGCCAATTACACCTTTGCTATTAAAAGCAGAAGGACGTGGGACACTGATTGATACCATATATGAAAAACGCGTTAACCATGTCTTTGAATTAGCAAAAATGAACGCTGATATTTCAACTACTAATGATCACATTATCTATAAAGGTGGGAATCCTTTACATGGTGCAAGCGTAAGAGCTACAGACTTGCGTGCAGGTGCAGCTTTGGTTATTGCTGGTCTAATGGCTGAAGGTAGAACAGAGATTACAAGTGTTGAGTTTATTTTGCGAGGATACTCAAATATCATTGAGAAATTACGTAAGCTTGGAGCAGATATTGAGCTGATTGAAGATTAGCAATTTGAGGATAAGAATGAATATCTGGACAAAATTAGCAATGTTTTCTTTTTATGAGACGGAACGTTTGTATTTCCGTCCATTCTTTTTTACAGATGTTGATGGCTTTCATGAGTTGGCATCAAACCCTGAAAATCTTCAATTTATTTTTCCTACGCAAGCTAGTATTGAAGAAAGTCAATATGCGCTTGCTAACTACTTTATGAAATCACCTTTGGGTATTTGGGCCATTTGTGATAAAAAAACAGAAAAATTGATTGGAGCAATCAAGTTTGAAAAGTTAGATGAAATTAGGAAAGAAGCAGAGATTGGCTATTTTTTGAGGAAAGATTTTTGGTCTCAGGGATATATGACTGAAGCTGTTAGCAAATTGCGGGATTTATCCATGACCGAATTCGACATAAAGCAATTATTGATTGTGACGCATCTGGAAAATACTGCCAGCCAAAAGGTTGCACAAAAATCAGGCTTTGTTTTATCACGTCGTTTCAAAGGTAGCGATCGCTATACTCGTAAGATGCGAGATTATCTAGAATTTCGCTATACAAAAGGGGAACTAAATGAGTAAACACCAAGAAATATTAGCCTACTTGGAAGAATTACCAGTTGGAAAACGGGTCAGTGTTCGAAGTATATCCAATCGCCTGGGTGTTAGTGATGGTACGGCTTATCGTGCTATCAAAGAGGCTGAAAATAGAGGTTTAGTAGAAACACGGCCTCGGAGTGGGACTGTTCGTGTCAAATCAAAAAAAGTTGCCATTGAGAAACTCACTTTCGCGGAAATTGCAGAAGTCACTGGTTCAGAAGTTTTAGCTGGTCAAGCTGGTTTGGACAGAGAATTTAGTAAATTTTCCATCGGAGCGATGACTGAGAAGAATATCCTTTCTTACCTTCATGATGGTGGGCTAGTCATTGTCGGTGACCGAACACGCATCCAGTTGTTGGCACTAGAAAACGAAAATGCTGTCTTGGTCACAGGTGGATTTGAAGTTCATAAAGATGTTTTGAACGCAGCTGATAAGAAGAATATCCCAGTATTACGAAGCAAGCATGATACATTTACAATTGCGACGATGATTAACCGTGCTCTTTCAAATGTTCAGATTAAGACGGATATTTTAACGGTTGAAAAGATTTATCGTACTAGTCATGAATATGGATTTCTACAGGAAACGGATACTGTCAAAGATTATCTAGATTTGGTTCGAAAGAATAGGACCAGTCGTTTCCCTGTCATCAATCAACACCAGGTTGTCGTTGGGGTAGTTACCATGCGTGATGCTGGAGATAAATCTCCTGGAACGACCATTGATAAGGTCATGACAAGAACAGTCTACATGACAGGTTTAGCAACGAATGTCGCTAACGTTAGCCAGAGAATGATTGCTGAAGACTTTGAAATGGTACCCGTTGTTCGTAGCAATCAAACTTTGCTAGGTGTCATTACTAGACGGGATGTCATGGAAAAAATGAGTCGCTCTCAGGTATCGGCTCTACCAACATTTTCAGAACAGATTGGTCAGAAATTATCTTATCATCATGATGAAGTTGTCATTACAGTTGAACCCTTTATGCTTGAAAAGAATGGTGTCCTTGCAAATGGAGTTCTTGCAGAAATATTGACCCATATGACTCAGGATTTGGTCGTTAATAGTGGGCGTAACCTGATCATTGAGCAGATGTTGATTTACTTCTTACAGGCTGTTCAGATTGATGATGTTCTACGTATTCAAGCTAGAATTATTCACCATACGAGACGATCGGCTATTATTGATTATGACATTTATCTCAATCATCAAATTGTATCAAAAGCAAATGTTACTGTAAAAATTAATTAGAATCTAGGAGAGAACATGATTACATTAAAATCAGCTAGAGAGATTGAAGCTATGGACAAGGCTGGTGATTTTCTTGCAAGCATCCATATTGGCTTGCGCGATATCATCAAACCAGGTGTAGATATGTGGGAAGTAGAAGAATATGTGCGCCGTCGTTGTAAAGAAGAAAATTTCCTTCCTTTACAAATTGGTGTTGATGGAGCAATTATGGATTATCCTTATGCAACATGCTGCTCACTCAATGACGAAGTAGCTCATGCTTTTCCTCGCCACTATATTTTAAAAGAAGGTGATTTGCTGAAGGTTGATATGGTCCTTGGTGGGCCAATTGCTAAGTCTGACCTCAATGTTTCTAAACTCAATTTTAACAACGTTGAGCAGATGAAAAAATATACTCAAAACTTTACAGGTGGATTGGCTGATTCTTGTTGGGCATACGCTGTTGGCAAACCGTCAGAAGAAGTTAAAAACTTAATGGACGTGACCAAAGAAGCTATGTACATCGGTATTGAAAAAGCTGTTGTAGGAAACCGTATTGGTGATATTGGAGCTGCCATTCAGGAATATGCTGAAAGTCGTGGTTATGGTGTTGTACGTGATCTTGTAGGACACGGTGTTGGCCCAACCATGCATGAAGAACCAATGGTTCCTAATTATGGTGTAGCTGGTCGTGGTCTCCGTCTTCGTGAAGGTATGGTTTTGACAATCGAACCAATGATTAATACAGGTGATTGGGAAATCGATACAGATATGAAGACAGGATGGGCTCACAAAACTATCGATGGTGGACTATCATGTCAGTACGAGCATCAGTTTGTTATTACTAAAGATGGACCTGTAATCTTGACAAGTCAAGGCGAAGAGGGAACTTATTAAACAAAAAAGGGAGCTGAGCTCCTTTTTTTGATTCTTTCAAGTTGAAAATAAATTTACGTAGCAGATATCTTACAAACGTTTTCTTTTATAGTAAAATAAAATATAACTAAATGAAAGTAGGTTCTTAATTGGAAAGTATTTTATTTTTTATCTCTGTATTTTTAGCTGGGGTTTTATCATTCTTTTCTCCTTGTATCTTTCCCCTGCTACCAGTATATGCAGGTGTTCTATTAGATGATCAAGAGGAGTCAAAGACATTTCTTTTTTTAGGTAAAGAGGTTGCCTGGTCAGGATTAATTCGGACACTCTGTTTTATTGCAGGTATCTCTTTGATTTTCTTTATTCTAGGGTTTGGAGCAGGATTTCTAGGTAACTTACTCTATGCTGATTGGTTCCGTTATGTCATGGGAGTCATTATTATCATATTGGGGTTGCATCAGATGGAAATCCTTCATCTACGTAAATTAGAGTTCCAAAAAACAGTAACATTTAATCAAAAACAGTCTAGTAAATATCTGTCGGCATTTTTACTTGGTATCAGCTTTAGCTTTGGTTGGACTCCATGTATTGGTCCAGTTTTAAGTTCTGTTTTAGCACTGGCTGCCTCGGGAGGAAATGGAGCTCTTCAGGGGGCCTTATTAACCCTTATCTATACTCTCGGAATGGCGCTTCCATTTTTAGTATTGGCCTTAGCATCAGGTCTTATTATGCCCTATTTTAGTAAAATCAAATCTCACCTCCTCTTATTGAAGAGAATTGGTGGTTTACTGATTATCCTTATGGGAATTTTATTAATGTTGGGACAATTAAATATCTTATCTGGAATATTAGGATAAAAGGAGTTATCTATGAAAAAAATTATCTATTTTGGACTTAGTTTCTTATCTATCTTTCTTTTGATTGCTTGTGGCAAAGAAGAAAAAAAATCAAGTCAAGAAACTCAAACGACTCAAACACAGCAGCAAGCAACTGTAAAACAAGTTGCTGTAGGAGTCGAAGCACCAGATTTTACCCTCCAATCGATGGATGGAAAAGAAGTCAAATTATCTGATTATAAAGGTAAAAAAGTTTATCTTAAATTTTGGGCTTCTTGGTGCGGACCTTGTAAAAAGAGTATGCCTGAATTGATGGAGCTTGCTGCAAAAGAAGATCGTGATTTCGAAATATTATCTGTTATTGCACCAGGCCTTCAAGGTGAAAAAACTGTAGATCAATTTCCAAAGTGGTTTGAGGACCAAGGCTATAAAGACATTCCCGTTTTATATGATACAAAAGGATCTGTTTTTCAAGCCTATCAAATTCGTAGTATCCCTACAGAGTATTTAATTGATTCACAGGGTAAAATTGCTAAGATTCAATTAGGGGCAATTAGTAACGCAGATGCTGAAGCAGCTTTTGCTCAAATGAATTAGAGTTATAAAAAATGTCTAGACAATTTTGTCTAGACATTTCTTTTTTAACTTTAATATAATTAGTTTTTAGAAGCAGCTTGGAATTCTGGATTTTTCCATGCTTCATCGATAATTTCTTGTAATTCACGAGCAGATGCTTGCATTTTTTGAAGTTCAGCATCATTCAATGGGATATTAACTGGACGAACGATACCGTGAGCACCAACGATAGCTGGTTGACCGATAAAGACGTTTTCAACACCGTATTGACCTTCTTGGAATACTGAAAGTGGAAGAACAGAATTTTCATCATCCAGAATAGCTTTTGTGATACGAGCAAGAGCTACCGCGATACCGTAGTATGTTGCACCTTTTTTGTTGATGATTGAGTAAGCAGCATCACGAACTGAGATGAAGAGTTCTACAAGGTCAGCTTCATCCAAGTCACGGTTAGCTTGCAACCATTGTTCCAATTTTACACCGGCAACGTTAGCGTGTGACCAAACGGCAAACTCAGAGTCACCGTGTTCACCCATGATGTAAGCGTGAACTGAACGTGCATCAACACCGATTTTTTCAGCAAGAGCTTGACGGAAACGAGCTGAGTCAAGTGAAGTACCTGAACCAATAACACGTTCTTTAGGGAAGCCTGAGAATTTCCAAGTTGAGTAAGTCAAAACGTCAACTGGGTTAGCTGCGACAAGGAAGATACCGTCGAAACCAGATGCAACAACTTGTTCAACGATTGATTTGTTGATAGCAAGGTTTTTACCAACAAGGTCAAGACGAGTTTCACCTGGTTTTTGTGGAGCACCAGCAGTGATAACTACAAGGTCAGCGTCTGCACAGTCTTCATACTTAGCTGCGTAGATTTTCTTAGGTGAAGTAAAAGCAAGCGCGTGGCTAAGGTCTTCTGCATCACCAACTGCTTTTTCAAACAATTGAGGAATTTCAATGATACCAAGTTCTTGGGCAATTCCTTGGTTAACAAGAGCGAAAGCGTAAGATGAACCTACGGCACCGTCACCAACGAGGATAACTTTTTTGTGTTGTTTAGTTGCTGTCATTAGTCTAAACATCTCCTTTGTTTTTTTAAGGGTAATACCCTGTTTGATTTCATTCTATCACTTTTACTAAGTTTTGTCACGGATATACCTTCGGGATAAATATGTAAACGTTTTAGACGTGTTGTTAGACTGTAAAATAGTCCAAACTATGGTATAATATATCTAGTTACTAATAGTGAAATGAGGCATTTTTTAATGCAAGATAAAAATCTAGTGAATGTCAATCTGACAAAGGAGATGAAGACTAGCTTTATCGACTACGCCATGAGTGTAATCGTATCGCGTGCTCTTCCTGATGTTCGTGATGGGTTGAAACCTGTTCATCGTCGTATTTTGTACGGAATGAATGAATTAGGAGTTACGCCTGATAAACCTCATAAGAAATCTGCCCGTATTACAGGGGACGTCATGGGTAAATACCACCCACACGGAGACTCATCTATCTACGAAGCTATGGTTCGTATGGCTCAATGGTGGAGCTACCGCTACATGCTTGTAGATGGGCACGGTAACTTTGGTTCTATGGACGGTGATGGCGCTGCCGCGCAACGTTATACTGAAGCACGTATGAGTAAGATTGCTCTTGAAATGCTTCGCGATATCAATAAAAATACCGTTGACTTTGTTGATAACTATGATGCCAATGAACGAGAACCTGTTGTTTTACCAGCTCGTTTTCCAAATCTTTTGGTTAATGGTGCCACAGGTATTGCCGTTGGTATGGCGACCAATATTCCGCCACATAACTTGGGTGAGACCATCGATGCTGTTAAGTTGGTGATGGATAATCCAGAAGTCACAACCAAAGAATTGATGGAAGTTCTTCCTGGTCCAGACTTCCCAACTGGTGCCCTTGTTATGGGGAAATCAGGTATTCATAAGGCATATGAAACAGGGAAAGGTTCTATTGTTCTTCGTTCTCGTACAGAAATCGAAGAAACGAAAACAGGTCGCGAACGGATCGTTGTTACAGAATTTCCATATATGGTTAACAAGACTAAAGTGCATGAACACATTGTACGTTTAGTTCAAGAAAAACGTATTGAAGGAATTACAGCTGTACGTGATGAGTCAAACCGAGAAGGTGTACGTTTCATCATTGAAGTGAAGCGTGATGCGTCAGCCAATGTCATCTTGAACAACTTGTTCAAGATGACTCAGATGCAAACTAGCTTTGGTTTTAATATGTTGGCTATCCAAAATGGTGTTCCAAAGATTCTCTCTCTTCGTCAAATCTTAGATGCCTATATTGAGCACCAAAAAGAAGTGGTGACTCGTCGTACTCAATTTGATAAAGAGAAAGCCGAAGCACGTGCACATATCTTGGAAGGTTTGCTGATTGCTCTAGATCATATTGACGAAGTCATTCGTATCATCCGCGCTAGTGAAACCGATGAAGAAGCTCAAGCAGAATTGATGAGCAAGTTCAAGCTTTCTGAGCGTCAAAGTCAAGCTATCCTTGATATGCGTCTCCGTCGTCTGACAGGTTTAGAACGTGATAAGATTCAGTCAGAGTATGACGAATTGATTGCCTTGATTGCTGATTTGGCAGATATTCTTGCTAAGCCAGAACGTGTTGCTCAGATCATCAAAGAAGAATTGGATGAGGTCAAACGTAAGTTTGGTGATAAACGTCGTACAGAGTTAATGGTCGGAGAAGTTTTGACACTTGAAGATGAAGATTTGATTGAAGAGTCTGATGTCCTCATTACTTTATCAAATAAAGGCTATATCAAACGTTTGGACCAAGATGAGTTCACCGCTCAAAAACGTGGTGGACGAGGTGTTCAAGGTACTGGTGTTAAGGATGATGATTTTGTTCGTGAGTTAGTTTCCACAAGTACTCATGATCACTTACTCTTCTTTACAAATAAGGGACGTGTCTATCGACTTAAGGGATATGAAATTCCTGAGTATGGACGTACAGCCAAAGGTTTACCTGTTGTTAACCTTTTGAAACTAGATGAGGGTGAAAGTATCCAAACCATCATCAACGTAGAATCAGAACGTAGTGATGATGCTTACCTCTTCTTTACAACACGTGCAGGTATCGTTAAGAGAACGAGTGTAAAAGAATTCGCAAATATTCGTCAAAATGGTCTCAAAGCCTTGAATTTGAAAGATGAGGACGAATTGATTAATGTCTTACTAACTGAAAAAGATACCGATATCATCATCGGAACCAAATTAGGTTATGCTGTTCGTTTCAATCAGTCTTCGGTTCGTAGCATGAGCCGTAGCGCCACAGGTGTTAAAGGGGTTAACCTTCGTGAAGGGGATGCTGTGGTTGGAGCGAGAGTGATTACTGACCAAGATGAAGTCCTTATCATTACTGAAAAAGGATACGGTAAGCGTACAGTTGCTACTGAATATCCAACAAAGGGCCGTGCTGGTAAAGGGATGAAAACCGCTAATATTACTGATAAAAACGGCCGACTTGCCGGCCTACTCACAGTAAAAGGTGACGAAGACTTGATGGTCATTACAGATACCGGTGTGATGATTCGAACAAATGTTGCCAATATTTCACAAACTGGACGCTCTACTATGGGAGTAAAAGTAATGCGTCTGGATGAAAATGCTAAGATTGTAACCTTTACAACAGTTGCAGCAGCAGAGAAGGAAGAAGTTGAGGCAAAAAACGAAACAGAAAGTGAAGAATAATGTCTCAAAAAAGAAGAAAAAGTAAAAAGAATAAGCGTAAGAATCTGCTGATTAATATTTTGGCTGGCTTTCTAATTCTTTTGTCTCTAGCCTTGATTTTTAATTCGAAGATACGTGATATTTTTATGATTTTAAATACTAATAAGTATCAGGTTAGTCAAGTAACGAAGGAAAATATTGAGAAGAATCAAGAAACAGAAGGAAATTTTGACTTTAACTCTGTTAAAGCACTTTCATCAGAGGCAGTGCTTTCAGCTCAATGGAATTCTCAGCAACTCCCGGTTATTGGAGGAATTGCTATTCCAGAACTTGAAATGAATCTACCAATATTTAAGGGACTCGATAACGTCAACCTTTTTTATGGTGCTGGTACAATGAAAGCTAATCAAGTAATGGGAGAAGGAAACTATTCTCTAGCTAGTCACCGTATATTTACTGGTAATAATGCAGACAAGAAGTTATTTTCACCTCTAGCTCGAGCTGAGAAAGGGATGAAAATTTATCTAACAGATAAAGAAAAAGTCTATACGTATGAGATAGATGAAGTTAAAATTGTTACTCCTGACCGAGTAGATTTAATTGAGGATCGTGAGGGGATTAATGAAATCACCCTAGTGACCTGTGAAGATGCTAATGCAGCTGAAAGAATTATTGTTAAGGGAAATTGGATTGAGACAAAATCTTATTCAGATACTCCATCAAATATTTTAGATGCTTTTAATAAACCATATAAACAATTTTATGAATAGTAGAAGAGGTTCGCTAGCAATAGCGAGCCTTTTTCTTGTAATTTCAGAAAATAGATAGGGTAAAGACTTTTCAATTTTTTTAAAAAGTAGTATAATGTTTCTATTATAGAAATTTTTAGAAAATTCAAAAAGAGGTTTGTTATGGGATACACAGTTGCTGTTGTCGGCGCTACAGGTGCCGTTGGTGCTCAAATGATCAAAATGTTGGAAGAATCAACTCTTCCTATCGATAAGATTCGTTACCTTGCGTCTGCACGTTCTGCAGGAAAGGTCTTGCAATTCAAAGGTCAAGATGTGACCATTGAAGAAACAACAGAAGACGCTTTTGAAGGCGTTGATATTGCGCTCTTCTCAGCCGGTGGTTCAACTTCTGCAAAATATGCACCTTATGCGGTAAAAGCAGGTGCAGTAGTGGTTGATAACACTTCTTATTTCCGTCAAAATCCGGATGTCCCATTGGTTGTTCCTGAAGTCAATGCACATGCGCTTGATGCTCATAACGGAATCATCTCTTGTCCAAACTGTTCGACCATTCAAATGATGGTAGCGCTTGAACCAGTCCGTCAAAAATGGGGCTTGGACCGTATCATCGTGTCTACTTACCAAGCTGTTTCAGGTGCTGGTATGGGAGCTATTCTTGAAACCCAACGTGAGTTGAAAGAAGTCTTAAATGATGGAGTTAATCCACGTGATGTTAAAGCAGAAATCTTACCTTCAGGTGGAGATAAGAAACACTATCCAATCGCCTTCAACGCTCTTCCACAAATTGATGTCTTCACAGATAATGACTACACATACGAAGAAATGAAGATGACAAACGAGACTAAGAAAATTATGGAAGACGATAGCATTGCCGTTTCAGCAACTTGTGTGCGGATTCCAGTCTTGTCAGCTCACTCAGAGTCAGTCTACATTGAAACAAAAGAAGTGGCACCAATTGACGAAGTGAAAGCTGCTATTGCAGAATTCCCAGGTGCAGTCCTTGAAGACGATGTCGCTCACCAAATCTATCCTCAAGCAGTCAATGCTGTAGGTTCACGTGATACCTTCGTTGGACGGATTCGTAAAGACTTGGATTCTGAAAAAGGAATCCACATGTGGGTTGTTTCAGATAACCTCCTTAAAGGAGCTGCTTGGAACTCAGTCCAAATCGCAGAAACACTTCACGAACGTGGTTTGGTTCGCCCAACAGCTGAATTAAAATTTGAATTGAAATAACATGTTGGAGTTCATTTGAACTCCTTCTTTAAAATAGAGAGGAATTATTGTATGTCTTATCAAGATTTAAAAGATTGTAAAATTATTACAGCTTTTATTACTCCTTTTCATGAAGATGGCTCTATCAATTTCGATGCGATTCCAAATTTAATTGAACACTTATTGGCACATCATACAGATGGAATTCTCTTAGCAGGTACGACTGCTGAGAGTCCAACCCTAACCCACGATGAGGAGTTGCAGTTGTTCGCAGCTGTACAAAAGGTTGTTAACGGCCGTGTTCCTTTAATTGCGGGTGTTGGTACTAACGATACTCGCGACTCGATCGAGTTCGTTAAAGAAGTAGCGGAGTTTGGTGGTTTTGCAGCCGGTCTAGCGATTGTTCCTTACTACAATAAACCATCTCAAGAAGGTATGTACCAACACTTTAAAGCCATTGCAGACGCATCAGATTTGCCAATTATTATCTATAACATCCCAGGTCGTGTAGTTGTCGAAATGACTCCAGATACTTTACTTTGTTTGGCTGACCATCCAAATATTATCGGTGTCAAAGAATGTACTAGTCTTGCCAATATGGCCTACTTGATTGAGCATAAGCCTGAAGACTTTTTGGTATACACTGGTGAAGATGGGGATGCTTTCCATGCTATGAATCTTGGTGCTGACGGGGTTATTTCTGTTGCTTCTCATACGAATGGTGATGAAATGCATGAAATGTTCACTGCGATTGAAGAGAGTGATATGAAGAAGGCGGCAGCGATTCAACGTAAATTTATTCCTAAAGTCAATGCTCTTTTCTCTTATCCAAGTCCTGCGCCTGTCAAGGCAGTACTCAACTATATGGGATTTGAAGTTGGTCCGACTCGATTGCCGTTGGTTCCTACGCCTGAAGAGGATGCAAAACGCATTATCAAGGTAGTTATTGATGGGGACTATGAAGCTACCAAGGCAACTGTTACAGGAGTCCTTCGCCCTGATTACTAACATAACAAAGATAAATAGAAACTTCCTAACAAGTAAAATTGTTGGGAGTTTTTTTCTTTTTCTACGAATAGATAAATAGAGAGAGAAAAAGGAGTCGATCATGAAAATTAAGATTGATAATTTCGAGATTTATAAGTTAAAGCAAGCAGGATTAAGTAATCAGCAGGTTCTGAAAGTTCTTCAATATGGAGAAATTTATGATCAGGAATTGAGTTTAGAGACTATAGCAGAAGCCTCAGAGTGTCGCAATCCAGTAATCTTTATGGAACGGTATCATAAATTGAACCTTGAAAGTTTGGAACGTCTACAAAAAGATTTTGCAAAGTTCCCATCGTTTTCGATTCTGGATGATGTTTATCCAATTGCACTCAGTGAAATTTATGATGCACCAGTCTTACTTTTCTACAAAGGAGACTTAAATCTCTTAAAATTACCAAAGATAGCAGTTGTAGGTAGTCGCTCTTGTAGTCAAACCGGAACCAAGTCGGTTCGAAAAGTCATCGAAGAACTGGAAAATGAATTGGTTGTGGTGAGCGGTCTTGCTAGAGGAATCGACACAGCAGCCCATATGTCAATTCTTCAAACTGGTGGCAGAACAATTGCGGTAATAGGGACAGGATTGGATGTCTATTATCCTCGTTCAAATAAACGTCTTCAAGAATATATTGGAAACAATCATTTAATACTAAGTGAGTACGGTCCGGGAGAAGAACCCTTGAAATTTCATTTTCCAGCAAGAAATCGCATTATTGCAGGATTGTGTCGAGGAGTTATCGTTGCAGAAGCTAAAATGAGGTCTGGTAGCTTAATTACCTGTGAGCGAGCTATGGAGGAAGGTCGAGATGTATTTGCGATTCCAGGATCCATTTTAGATGGACGCTCGGACGGCTGTCATCATTTGATTCAAGAAGGAGCAAAACTAGCAAGATGTGGGCAAGACATTCTAGCAGAATTTGAATTTTAATGAAGGAAATGATTTCATTTAGCTAACTTTTCTTCTAGCTAACTTTTCTTCTATTATATGGGTGTTATGTCTTGACAGGTTTTTAAAAATGGTTTACACTTTATAAAGTTTAATTACTTTGAGAAGGTGTGATACTGTGGTAACAGCAACCAAAAAGAAAAAATCAACAAGTAAAAAAAATCTTGTAATCGTAGAGTCACCTGCTAAGGCGAAGACGATTGAAAAATATCTAGGACGTAATTATAAGGTTTTAGCTAGCGTCGGTCATATCCGTGATTTGAAAAAGTCAAGTATGTCAGTTGACGTTGAAAATAATTACGAGCCGCAATATATTAATATTCGTGGTAAAGGTCCTCTTATCAATGATTTGAAAAAAGAAGCAAAGAAAGCCAACAAAGTCTTTCTTGCAAGTGACCCGGACCGTGAAGGAGAAGCTATTTCTTGGCATTTGGCTCATATTTTAAATCTTGACGAGAATGACACCAACCGTGTTGTTTTCAACGAGATTACCAAGGATGCAGTTAAAAATGCCTTTAAAGAACCACGTAAAATTAATATGGATTTGGTAGATGCCCAACAAGCACGTCGTGTTTTGGACCGTTTGGTGGGGTATTCAATCTCTCCAATTTTATGGAAAAAGGTCAAAAAAGGTTTATCAGCTGGGCGTGTTCAATCTGTTGCGCTTAAACTAATCATTGATCGTGAAAATGAAATCAATGCTTTCCAACCTGAAGAATATTGGACTATTGATGGTACCTTTAAAAAAGGAACCAAGCAGTTCCAAGCTTCTTTCTATGGAATGAATGGCAAGAAGATGAAATTGACTACTAATGATGAAGTCAAAGAAGTTTTATCTCATTTGAAAAGCAAGGATTTTACAGTTGATCAAGTAGATAAAAAGGAGAGAAAGCGGAATGCTCCTCTTCCATATACAACGTCTTCTATGCAGATGGATGCTGCTAACAAGATCAACTTCCGTACACGCAAAACCATGATGGTCGCCCAACAACTCTATGAAGGTATCAATATTGGTACAGGTGTTCAAGGTTTGATTACCTATATGCGTACGGATTCTACTCGTATCAGTCCGGTTGCCCAGAATGAAGCAGCAAGCTACATCAATGAACGTTTTGGTAGTAACTATTCTAAGCATGGTAGTCGGGTAAAAAATGCTTCTGGTGCTCAGGATGCCCACGAAGCTATCCGTCCTTCAAGTGTTTTCAATACACCTGAAAAAATTGCTAAGTATTTGGATAAAGACCAGCTTAAACTTTATACCCTCATCTGGAACCGCTTTGTGGCGAGTCAGATGACTGGTGCTATCTTTGATACCATGGCTGTTAAGCTTTCGCAAAATGGGGTTCAATTCGCTGCTAATGGTAGTCAAGTTAAGTTTGATGGTTATTTGGCCATTTACAACGATTCTGATAAGAATAAGATGCTACCCGATATGAAAGTAGGAGATGTAGTCAAACAGGTCAATAGCAAACCTGAACAGCATTTCACACAACCTCCTGCACGATATTCAGAAGCAACATTGATTAAAACTTTGGAAGAAAACGGAGTTGGTCGCCCATCTACCTATGCTCCAACCATTGAAACCATTCAAAAACGTTACTATGTAAGACTTGCATCTAAACGTTTTGAACCGACTGATTTGGGACAAGTCGTGAACAAGCTGATTGTCGAATACTTCCCTGACATTGTTAATGTGAAATTTACTGCTGAGATGGAAGGCAAGCTAGATGATGTCGAAGTCGGAAAAGAACAATGGCAAAGAGTCATCGATGAGTTTTATAAACCATTCTCTAAAGAGGTTGCAAAAGCTGAAGAAGAGATGGAAAAAATTCAAATCAAGGATGAACCAGCTGGATTTGACTGTGAAGTCTGTGGTAGTCCGATGGTGATTAAGATTGGGCGCTTCGGTAAGTTTTACGCATGTAGTAATTTCCCAGATTGTCGACATACACAGGCCATTGTCAAAGAAGTAGGTGTTACCTGTCCAACTTGTCATCAAGGGCAAATCATCGAACGTAAAACTAAACGTAATCGCATTTTCTATGGATGCAATCGTTATCCAGAATGTGACTTTACTTCTTGGGATAAACCGGTTGGACGTGATTGTCCTAAGTGTGGCCACTTCCTCATGGAGAAGAAAATCCGTGGTGGTGGCAAACAAATTGTATGTAGCAATGGTGACTACGAAGAAGAAAAGATTAAATAATAGTGAGAGAGCTGAAGTACCTACTTCAGCCCTTTTTCTAATTTAAACTTGACAGATTTCATCTTTTTATGCGAAACTAGAAGAAGATTATTCTTAACTAGGAGTAGAAATGCGCATCATTTATCTCAGTATTGGCTTTATTTCATTATCTTTGGCTATCGTTGGTGTAGTCTTACCGCTATTACCAACAACTCCCTTCCTCTTATTATCAATTGCCTGTTTTTCTAAATCTTCTAAGCGTTTTGAAGATTGGCTCTATCATACCAAACTTTATCAAACATATGTTGCTGACTTTAGAGAAACCAAGTCTATTGCGCGTGAACGCAAGAAAAAAATCATTGTTTCGATTTATATCTTGATGGGAATCTCCATTTATTTCGCTCCGCTTTTACCCGTAAAAATTGCTTTAGGATGTTTAACAATATTTATAACCTATTATCTCTTTAAGGTGATTCCAGATAAGGAATAGCTTTAATAAGTAGCGTTTTTCCTTGATAAAAAGTAGGGGGTACTTAAAACAATATGATATAATAATATCAAATAAATCGTCAAGGAGTATCAAATGATTTACGAATTTTGTGCTGAAAATGTAACCTTGCTTAAAAAGGCCATGCAGGCTGGCGCTCGCCGTATTGAGCTCTGTGATAATCTTGCTGTTGGTGGAACGACACCAAGTTATGGAGTAACTAAGGCAGCTGTTGAACTGGCATCTGACTACGATACGACTATCATGACTATGATTCGTCCACGTGGTGGTGACTTTGTTTACAATGACCTCGAGATTTCTATTATGCTTGAGGACATTCGTGTGACTGCTCAGGCAGGGAGCCAAGGTGTTGTATTTGGTGCATTGACAGCAGATAAGAAACTGGATAAGTCCAACCTTGAAAAATTGATTGCTGCTTCTAAAGGCATGGAAATTGTTTTCCATATGGCTTTTGATGAATTAAGTGACGAGGACCAGTTGGAAGCCATTGATTGGCTTAGTCAAGCTGGAGTGACACGCATCCTGACTCGCGCTGGTGTATCTGGAGATTCGTTAGAGAAACGATTTGCTCACTATCGTAGAATTCTAGAACACGCTGCAGGTAAAATTGAAATCCTACCAGGTGGAGGGATTGACATGGACAACCGTCAAACCTTTATCGATCAACTAGGTGTGACACAATTACATGGAACCAAGGTTGTCTTTTAAAAAATAGAAAGGAACTGCTAGCTTATGGTAGCAGTTTTCGCTTATGTTTGAAATTTTTAAAGCCTATCAGTTTAATAGTAAAAAGGCCAAAGAGTATGGATTTGTAGAAAATCAAGGTGTATGGACCTTTAGCTCGAATGTTTTACAGGGTGACTTTCTTGTGAGAGTTATAGTTGTGGACGGAGACTTATCTTTTCAAGTTTATGACCAAGAAACTGGTGACCTCTATCCTCAAGTTCATATGGAAAGTATGAGAGGTACTTTTGTCGGAAGTGTTCGTGAAGCTTGTTTAGAAGTTCTTTATGATATCCGAAAGTCCTGTTTTGAGGTGCAGGAATTTCTATGTCCGCAGACAAAAAGAATTATGACTCATGTTCACGAAAATTATGAGGATCAATTAGAATACTTATGGGAGAAATCGCCTGATACGGCAGTTTTACGTCATGATGACAATCAGAAGTGGTACGCTGTATTAATGAAGATTTCCTGGGAAAAACTAGATAAGTCACGGGAAGGACAAGTAGAAGTCGTTAATCTTAAGCATGATCAAGTAGCTGATTTATTAGTAGAAAAAGGCATTTACTCAGCTTTTCATATGAATAAACGCTATTGGATAAGTCTGCCACTTGATGATACTTTATCGGATGAACAGGTTCTTGAACTATTTGAGAGAAGTTGGGACTTGACCAGAAAAAAGAAATAGGATAAAACAACTGACAAGGAGACTTATACGTAGATGATTGATTTAAAACAAGTTGCTAGCATTCTACTCTTGCTATGGAATTTTTTTATCTTTATTCTATATGGAATTGATAAATATAAGTCCAAACGCGGCCATTGGAGGATTCCAGAGAAGTATTTACTTTTAGGAGCTTTTATATTTGGTGGCTTTGGAGCCTGGTTTGGAGGACTCATTTTCCATCATAAAACTCGAAAATGGTATTTTAATACGGTATGGATTTTGGGGATGGCAGCAACAGTATTGCTGATGTATTTCCTTTTCAAATAGTAAAAAAGCAGATATCAACCAACTAAAACCGAATATTATCTATTAAAATACATAATTATTGACAAAAATATGAATATATTGTAAACTATTCAGAGTGATTGTCTGGAAAAGACAAGGATATTCCTAACAATAGGGGATCCAAAACTAGAAATGAGAGAAATATGTTAAACGAATTTCCGATCTTTGACTATGAAGATATTCAGCTAATTCCTAACAAGTGTGTCCTTAAAAGCCGAGCTGAAGCCGATACACAAGTGACACTTGGGAAGCACACCTTTAAATTACCAGTTGTTCCTTCAAATATGCAAACAATCCTAGATGAAGATGTTGCTGAACAACTTGCAAAAGGTGGTTATTTCTATATCATGCATCGATTCGATGAAGCTGGACGCATCCCTTTTGTGAAACGCATGCATGCCCAAGGTCTAATTGCTTCAATCTCAGTTGGTGTTAAGGATTATGAGTATGACTTTGTTAGTCAATTAAAAGATGATGCTCCAGAGTACATCACGATTGATATCGCTCATGGACATGCCGACAGTGTGATTTCAATGATTCAGCATATCAAGAAAGAATTACCTAATACTTTTGTCATTGCAGGAAATGTAGGAACTCCAGAAGCAGTACGTGAATTAGAAAATGCGGGAGCAGATGCTACTAAGGTTGGTATCGGTCCAGGTAAAGTATGTATCACTAAGGTTAAAACTGGTTTTGGTACAGGTGGTTGGCAGCTTGCGGCTCTTCGTTGGTGTGCTAAAGCTGCGCGTAAACCGATTATTGCCGATGGTGGTATCCGTACACACGGAGATATTGCCAAGTCAATCCGCTTTGGTGCAAGTATGGTTATGATTGGTTCTTTATTTGCAGGTCATATCGAAAGTCCTGGTAAAACAGTTGAAGTTGATGGTAAACAATTTAAAGAATACTATGGTTCGGCTTCAGAATACCAAAAAGGTGCTTATAAGAATGTTGAAGGAAAGAAAATTCTTCTTCCTGCCAAAGGACATTTACAAGATACCTTAACAGAGATGGAACAAGATTTGCAAAGTTCGATTTCTTATGCTGGAGGTCGTAAAGTAGCTGATCTTAGACATGTAGATTATGTGATCGTGAAGAACTCTATCTGGAATGGAGATGCTCACTAAAAATTATCATTACTTATTTATGCCACGAATTGGCGTGGCGTTTCTACAAGGTACCGTAAATACCTAACAATGAGTAAGTCGAAGAGAGATAAAAAGAAGCAGGGCTATCTGTTTCGTTATTTCCAAGGGACTTACGTTGTAAGTCCCTTTTTATTTCGGAGGTTAATGTGAAATTACTAGAGGAACGTATTTTAAAAGATGGGAATATTCTAGGTGAGAATATTCTTAAGGTGGATTCCTTCTTGACTCACCAAGTTGATTATTCCTTGATGCGTGAGATTGGTCGTACCTTTGCAGAGCATTTTAAAAATGCAGGCATTACAAAAGTAGTGACCATTGAAGCATCTGGGATTGCACCAGCCTTATATGTGGCAGAACAGTTAGATGTACCCATGATTTTTGCTAAAAAGGCAAAAAACATTACCATGAATGAAGGAATTTTGACTGCTGAAGTCTATTCTTTCACGAAACAAGTAACTAGTACCGTATCCATTGCAGGGAAGTTCTTATCTCCTCAAGATAAAGTATTGATTATCGATGATTTCTTGGCAAATGGCCAAGCAGCTAAAGGTTTGATTCAGATTATCGAGCAAGCTGGTGCTACAGTTGAGGCCGTCGGAATTGTGATTGAAAAATCCTTCCAAGATGGTCGTGAGCTGTTAGAAAAATCAGGTCATCAAGTAGTATCACTAGCGCGTTTAGAGCGTTTTGAAAATGGAAAAGTTATCTTCAAGGAGGCAGACATCTAATGAAACAACAAGAAAAACACTCACAGGCAGCCGTTCTTGGTTTGCAACACTTGTTAGCCATGTATTCAGGTTCAATCCTGGTTCCAATCATGATTGCAAGTGCTTTGGGGTATTCAGCTCAACAGTTGACCTACCTTATCTCAACAGATATCTTTATGTGTGGGGTTGCAACCCTCTTACAATTGCAACTCAATAAACACTTCGGTGTTGGATTGCCAATTGTTCTTGGTGTAGCCTTCCAGTCTGTTGCTCCTCTTATCATGATTGGTCAGAGTCATGGTAGTGGTGCTATGTTTGGAGCCTTGATTGCTTCAGGGATTTATGTCATCCTGATTTCAGGTATCTTTTCTAAGGTTGCCAATCTGTTCCCTGCTATCGTAACTGGTTCTGTTATCACAACTATCGGATTGACCTTGATTCCAGTTGCTATTGGAAATATGGGAAATAACGTAGAAAAACCAACTGGTCAAAGTTTAGCTTTGGCAATGATTACAGTTCTCATTATTCTTTTGGTTAATATTTTTACAAAAGGATTTATCAAATCTATTTCGATTTTGATTGGTTTGATTGCCGGTACGATTATTGCAGCGACTATGGGTTTGGTTGATTTTTCTCCAGTAGCAGAAGCTCCACTTGTTCATATCCCAACTCCATTCTACTTCGGTGCTCCACAATTTGAGATTTCATCTATTGTCATGATGTGTATCATCGCAACTGTATCAATGGTAGAATCAACAGGTGTATATCTTGCTCTCTCTGATATTACTAAAGATCCAATTGATAGCACTCGTCTTCGTAATGGTTATCGTGCTGAAGGTCTCGCTGTCTTACTTGGTGGACTTTTCAATACCTTCCCTTATACAGGATTTTCACAAAACGTAGGTTTGGTGAAACTTTCAGGTATTCGTACACGTTTACCAATCTACTACGCAGCAGGATTCCTTATCTTACTTGGTCTCTTGCCTAAGTTTGGTGCCTTAGCACAGATTATTCCAAGCCCTGTACTTGGTGGAGCTATGCTCGTCATGTTTGGTTTTGTTTCGCTCCAAGGGATGCAAATCTTGGCTCGTGTAGACTTTGAGCACAATGAACACAACTTCCTCATTGCAGCGGTTTCTATCTCTGCAGGGGTGGGATTAAACGGAAGCAACCTCTTCAATACTTTACCAACTGAATTACAAATGTTCTTCTCAAATGGTATCGTTATTGCAAGTACAGTAGCTATTATCTTGAACGCTATTTTGAACCGTAAAAAATAAAAATTAGTGAGAAGGGATAGAAAAGCCCTTCTCATTTTCTTTTTTAGAGTTTGAGTATTGTTTCTATGGCCCTTTTTATGGTAAAATGGTTTTATGAATGAAAGAATGAAAGAGCTCGTTGAGTTGCTCAATCGCTATGCGACAGAGTATTATACAAGTGATAATCCATCTGTATCTGATAGTGAGTATGACCGTCTTTATCATGAATTGGTAGAGTTAGAAAAAGCTCATCCGGATCAAGTCTTGCCAGAAAGTCCGACACATCGTGTAGGTGGAAAGATTCTTGATGGATTTGAAAAATACAGTCATCAGTATCCTCTCTATAGTTTGCAGGATGCTTTTTCACGTGAAGAATTAGATGCCTTTGATGCGCGTGTTCGTAAAGAATTGGAGGATGTCACTTATATTTGTGAGTTGAAGATTGATGGACTATCGATTTCCTTGACTTATGAGCAAGGACTTTTTGTTGCTGGAGCAACTCGAGGTGATGGCTCTATTGGTGAAAATATCACTGAAAATCTTAAACGAGTGAAAGACATTCCTTTAACTTTACCGGAAAAATTAGATATTACGGTTCGTGGTGAATGTTATATGCCCAGGGCATCATTTGATCAGGTTAATCAATCGCGTCAAGAAAACGGCGAGCCTGAATTCGCCAATCCACGAAATGCTGCTGCAGGAACACTTCGCCAATTAGATACAGCAGTAGTAGCCAAACGTAATCTTGCAACCTTCCTTTATCAAGAAGCAAGTCCTTCAACACGAGATAGTCAAGAGAAGGTGTTGGAACATTTGGAACAATTGGGCTTTGTTGTCAATCCGAGACGTTTATTGGCTCACAGTATGGATGAAGTATGGGATTTTATCCAGGAAGTAGGTCAAGAAAGAGACCAGTTACCTTATGATATCGATGGAGTTGTGATTAAGGTTAATGACTTAGCCGGTCAGGAGCAACTAGGTTTTACAGTCAAAGCACCCAAGTGGGCAGTGGCTTATAAGTTTCCGGCAGAAGAAAAAGAAGCAAAGCTTCTTTCTGTTGACTGGACAGTTGGACGAACAGGAGTCGTAACTCCGACTGCTAATCTTAGCCCAGTGCAACTGGCAGGTACTACTGTGAGTCGTGCAACTCTTCATAATGTTGACTATATTGCTGAAAAGGATATCCGTAAGAATGACACAGTCATTGTCTATAAGGCAGGGGATATCATTCCAGCTGTTTTACGTGTCGTTGAATCTAAGCGTGTGTCTGAAGAAAAACTCGATATTCCAACAAACTGTCCAAGTTGTGATAGTAAGCTTTTGCATTTTGAAGATGAGGTTGCCCTTCGATGTATCAATCCGCGATGCCCTGCTCAAATCAAGGAAGGCTTGACGCACTTCGCATCGCGTGATGCCATGAATATTTCTGGCCTTGGGCCATCTGTCGTCGAAAAACTTTTTGATGCACAATTGGTCAAGGATGTAGCAGATATTTATCGTTTGACTGTGGAAGATTTCCTCTTGCTAGAAGGCATTAAGGAAAAATCTGCCCAAAAACTCTATCAAGCTATTCAAGCATCTAAGGAAAACTCTGCTGAGAAACTCTTGTTTGGTTTGGGAATTCGTCATGTAGGAAGCAAGGCAAGTCAGTTGTTACTTCAAAACTTTCATTCTGTTGAAGCTTTGGCTCAGGCAAATCCAGAAGAAATTGCAACTATCGAGAGTTTGGGTTCTGTGATTGCTCAAAGTTTGCAGACTTACTTTGCAACTGAGGGTTCTAAAATACTTTTAAGCGAATTAAAAGAATTAGGTGTTAATCTAGATTATAAAGGACAGATAGTTGCAGCAGATGCGGCCTTGTCAGGACTAACTGTTGTATTAACAGGAAAACTTGAACGTCTTACTCGTTCTGAAGCAAAAAGTAAACTAGAAAATCTTGGAGCTAAGGTTACTGGAAGTGTATCGAAGAAGACAGATTTCGTAGTAGCAGGAGAAGATGCAGGTAGCAAACTCCAAAAAGCTCAAGAACTAGGAATTGACATACGTGACGAAGCTTGGTTGGAGAGTTTATAACCAATACACACTTGGAAATATTCATCTATGATTTCTTGGTTCAACTCGAAAACTTTTACAAGAAATTATATGATTTACATTTAATAATTAGAAATTAGGGAGATTCATGTACAATTATCCTGTACTTATTCATTATCATCGCAAGGATGAAGCATACGAGGTATGTAACTTTAGTAAAATTCCAGAAGATTCCGAAGAACTTATCCGAGAAGAAGAATATTTTGGAACTACATTTTCATTGACTCAAGCAAGTGAAACACCTCTTGAACAATTTATTTTTAGAGTAGAAAAAGATGGGGAGATAAAAGAATACCCTATCCGATTTAATTATTATCCACTTCTAACGGAAGTTTGGATTTTAGATGGAGATGACACTGTTTATTATTCAGAAAATCCAGCCATTGCAAGTCCACACTATAAAGATCAAAATCCATTTGCTTTTGACAAAGCGATAAACAGTGCTAGTTTTGATCACCACTGGGGTTACCAAGGAGAGTTGGGATGTCATGTTTCTGAAGAAGAAACAAGCTTTAAACTTTGGTCGCCAACAGCAACAACTGTACAAGTTGTAGTTTATGAATCAGCAAGCAATGACGCTCCTATCCTAAAAAAGTATGAGATGAAACGTGGAAATAGTTATTCCTATAGTCACAAGGATAATACAATTGGCGTTTGGAATTTGACAGTTCCTGAAAGTCTTGCAGGTCGTGCCTATCAATATCAGATTGATTTTCCACATCATCAATCATTGACACGTGATCCGTATACCATTGCGACAAGTCCAGATGGCAAACGTTCAGCGATTCTTTCAGAAAAAGAACGTCAAGTTGAAGGTTTTGAAGTTAAGAATGGAACGGAAGCAACTTGGCGATTAGAAAATCCTTGTCAAGCGGTTATTTACGAAATGCATATTCGTGACTTGACCAAGTCTGAAACTTCTGGTGTTGCTCCAGAATTAAGAGGTACTTTCTTGGGTGCTGCCCAAACTGGAACAGTTAATCACTTCGGTCAGTCTACTGCATTTGATTACATCAAAGAGCTTGGTGTGAACTATGTTCAACTGCAACCAATTGCTGATCGTCACAAAGAGTATGATGCAGATGGAAATGTGACCTACAACTGGGGTTACGATCCACAAAACTACAATGCACCAGAAACCAGCATGTCTACGAATCTAAATGATCCAGGTCAAGTCATCCGCGATTTGAAGACGATGATTCAAGCTTATCATGATGCTGGAATTGGCGTCATTATGGATGTGGTATACAACCATACGTTTTCAACTGTTGATGCCCCTTTCCAAACAACGGTTCCAGACTATTATTACCGAATGAACCGCGATGGAAGTTATCAAAATGGTACTGGTGTAGGAAACGAGACTGCTAGTGAACATGAAATGTTCCGTAAGTACATGATTGATTCACTTCTTTATTGGGTGAATGAGTTTAATATTGATGGTTTCCGCTTTGACTTGATGGGAATCCATGACATTAAAACCATGCAGATGATCCGTTGGGCAATGGATGAAGTCGATCCTAAAATCATCCTTTATGGAGAAGGTTGGGATATGGGTACTGGTCTAGCACCTTACGATAAGGCTAAGAAAGACAATGCTTATCAGTTGCCAAATATTGGATTTTTCAATGATGATCAACGTAATGCGGTTAAGGGTGCTGAAGTTTATGGTGATATCAAATCAGGCTTCGTAAGTGGTGCTGCCACTGAACCAATTGTTGCCAAAGCTATTCTTGGTAGTCGTGAACTGGGCTCTTATCTAAGCCCTAACCAGGTTGTCAACTATGTAGAAGCCCATGATAATTATAATTTGCATGATTTGTTAGCGACACTCCATCCAACAGAAAATCAAGCTAGCATCATGAAAAAAGTAGAAACAGCAACTGCTATGAATCTGCTTATGCAAGGTATTTCCTTTATGGAACTCGGTCAAGAGTTTGGGCGTACCAAGCTAGTTCCTACAGGTGAAAATGGGGAATTGACCCATGCCGACCGTGAACGCGCTATGAACAGTTACAATGCTCCAGACTCAGTTAACCAGGTAAACTGGGACTTGATTCATGAACGTCAGGATAGCATTGAATTTATTCGTCAGATAATAGGTCTTAAAACAAAGAGTAGTGCCTTTTCATACCCTACATATGAGGAAGTTTATCGTCATGTCTTTGTCCATACAGCCATTGAAAATAGTGGGTGGATTGTTTATGAGATTCAAGGAGATGATGAGCATTACCTAGTTGTCTTTAATGCTAAGGGTGAATCTCACTATTATGAAAATGCTGGTAATCTCGAAATGTTGATTACGAACAGTTGTTCAAATCAAGAAAATACCCTTGACAACGTGAGTGTGGCTGTTATGAATGTTTTATCATAAATCTTTAATGAAACTCAAGATTTTATCTTGAGTTTTTTTTGTTGTGGTTATCTATAATTTATCCTAATAATAAAAAATATGGAAAAATACAATAAATAGTTGAAAATTTCAGAAAATTTGATAAAATTGTACTCAAGATACTTTATCCGAACAAAATGAAAATTATTTGAAAATAATGTTAGGTTTTTAAAGCGTCTATTTTATAAAATAAAGATTGGTGAAAATATTGTAAGTGATTTGATGTATGGAAGCTTAAATCATGTAAAAATATCGACAATACTGAAACTTTTAGAAATGTCAAGATAATAATTTGAAGATTTTCAAAAAAATATTTATGATAATTCGGAAATTGGTTGAAACTTTTCTAAAAAGATAGTATAATACAAATATAGAAAACGCTTACAATATAAAGGGGGATTTATGGATACATTAGAAGCTTTAAGAACTTTTACAACAGGCGAAAATTTCCATCTTCAGCACTATTTGGGCGCACATCGTGAGGAGAAAGACGGGGAATGGGGTTACACATTCCGTGTTTGGGCTCCAAATGCGCAAGCTGTTCATCTAGTTGGTGATTTCACTAATTGGGTTGAAAATCAAATCCCTATGGTTCGAAATGAATCTGGAGTTTGGGAAGTTTTTACAACTTTAGCCCAAGAGGGTCAGATTTATAAATATCATATCACACGGGCTAACGGTCATCAGCTTATGAAGATTGATCCTTTAGCTGTACGTTATGAGGCTCGCCCTGGGACAGGCGCTGTTCTAACAGAAATTCCTGAGAAAAAATGGAAAGATGGGCTTTGGTTAGCTCGTAGAAAACGTTTGGGATTCTTTGAAAGACCAGTTAATATTTACGAGGCTCATGCAGGTTCATGGAAGAGAAATCCAGATGGAACTCCATATAGCTTTGCTCAATTAAAAGAAGAGTTAACCCCTTACCTAGTTGAGATGAATTACACGCACATCGAGTTTATGCCTTTGATGGCTCATCCGCTTGGTTTGAGTTGGGGTTATCAACTCATGGGTTACTTTGCTTTAGAGCATTCTTATGGTAGTCCAGAGGAGTTTCAGGACTTTGTCGAGGAGTGTCATTTAAATAATATCGGTGTTATTGTAGACTGGGTGCCAGGTCATTTCACTATCAATGATGATGCCCTAGCTTATTATGACGGAACACCAACTTTTGAATATCAAGACCATAACAAAGCTCATAACTATGGTTGGGGAGCACTAAACTTTGATTTAGGTAAAAATGAAGTTCAGTCTTTCTTGATTTCAAGTATTAAGTTCTGGATTGATTTCTATCATTTGGATGGTATCCGTGTTGATGCTGTAAGTAATATCCTTTATCTTGATTATGATAATGCGCCTTGGACTCCAAATAAAGACGGGGGCAATCTCAACTATGAAGGTTATTATTTCCTACAACGTTTGAATACTGTTATCAAGCTAGCTCACCCCGATGTCATGATGATTGCTGAAGAATCTTCTTCTGGTACTAAGATTACTGGGATGAAGGAGATGGGCGGTCTTGGTTTTGACTACAAGTGGAACATGGGGTGGATGAATGATATCTTACGTTTCTACGAGGAAGATCCAATTTACCGCAAGTATGACTTTAACCTTGTTACCTTCAGCTTTATGTACATCTTTAATGAAAATTACCTCTTGCCATTCTCACACGATGAAGTTGTCCATGGTAAGAAGAGTATGATGCATAAGATGTGGGGAGACCGTTACAATCAATTTGCTGGCCTGAGAAATCTCTACACTTATCAAATCTGTCACCCTGGGAAGAAATTACTATTTATGGGTAGTGAATTTGGTCAATTCTTAGAGTGGAAATCAGAAGAGCAATTAGAATGGTCAAATCTCGAAGATCCAATGAATGCCAAGATGAAATACTTCACATCTCAGTTGAATCAGCTTTATAAAGATCACCGTTGTCTTTGGGAAATTGATACAAGTTATGATGGAATTGAAATCATCGATGCTGATAATAGAGATCAGAGTGTTCTATCCTTTATTCGTAAAGGTAAAAAAGGTGAGATGCTAGTCTGTGTCTTTAACATGGCACCGGTTGAACGTCCTGATTTTACAATTGGATTACCAGTTGCAGGTATTTACGAAGAAATTTGGAATACAGAGTTGGAACAATGGGGTGGAGTTTGGAAAGAACACAACCAAACTGTTCAAACTCAAAAAGGGTTATGGAAGGATTATGAGCAGACATTGACCTTTACTTTGCCAGCTATGGGTGCAAGTATTTGGAAAATCAAACGTCGCATAAAACCTGCTAAAAAAGTCGCTAATAAAACTCAAAAAGGAGTAGAAAATGAAGAATGAAATGCTAGCTTTAATCCTTGCTGGTGGGCAAGGAACTCGTCTCGGTAAACTCACTCAAAGTATTGCCAAACCTGCCGTGCAATTTGGTGGGCGCTACCGTATCATTGACTTTGCTCTTTCAAATTGTGCCAACTCTGGTATCCATAATGTTGGGGTTATTACGCAGTATCAACCACTAGCTCTCAACAGCCACATTGGTAATGGATCTAGTTGGGGTCTAGACGGTATTGACACAGGTGTTTCTATCCTTCAACCATACTCTGCAAGTGAAGGAAACCGTTGGTTTGAAGGTACAAGTCATGCCATTTACCAAAATATCGACTATATCGACAGCATCAATCCTGAGTATGTTTTGATTCTTTCAGGTGACCATATCTACAAGATGGACTATGATGATATGCTCCAATCGCATAAGGATAACAATGCCAGCTTGACTGTAGCTGTTTTGGATGTACCATTAAAAGAAGCTAGCCGTTTTGGTATCATGAATACAGATGCTAATAATCGTATTGTTGAGTTTGAAGAAAAACCAGCTGAACCAAAATCAACTAAGGCATCAATGGGGATTTATATCTTTGACTGGAAACGACTTCGCAATATGCTAGTTGCAGCTGAAAAAGCTAATCTAGATATGTCCGACTTCGGTAAAAATGTTATTCCAAATTATCTTGAAACAGGTGAAAGTGTCTATGCTTATGAGTTCAATGGATACTGGAAGGACGTTGGTACTATCGAATCACTCTGGGAAGCAAATATGGAATACATCTCTCCAGAGAATGCTCTAGATAGCCGTAACCGTCAATGGAAAATTTATTCTCGTAACCTTATCGCTCCACCGAACTTTATTGGAGAACATGCTCATGTAGAAGATTCTCTTGTTGTGGACGGCTGTTACGTAAATGGTACTGTGAAACACTCTATCCTTTCTACAGCTGCTCAAGTTCGTAAGGGAGCAGAAGTCGTTGATTCTGTCATCATGAGTGGAGCAGTTATCGGTAGAGGTGCTAAAATTACACGTGCAATCATCGGTGAAGGTGCAGTCATTGCCGATGGTGTAGAAATTGATGGTACAGAAGAAGTACAAGTAGTCGGATATAATGAAGTAGTGGGGGTAGCAACAGATGAAGATTGATAAATATTCAGCGATTTTAGGAAACACCGTTGGTTTCCATGATATGTCAACCTTGACAAGTAACCGTCCAGTGGCAAGTTTGCCATTTGGAGGAAAGTATCGTCTGATTGACTTCCCACTCTCAAGTTTGGCTAATGCTGGTGTTCGTAGTGTCTTTGGAATCTTCCAACAAGATAATATCAGCTCGGTATTTGACCATATTCGTTCAGGACGTGAATGGGGCTTGAATACACTACTTAGCCACTACTATCTTGGAATCTATAATACTCGTGTAGAAAGTAGCACTGTTGGTAAAGAATACTATCAACAACTTTTGACTTACTTAAAACGTTCAGGTTCAGACCAAACAGTTTCCTTGAACTGTGATGTTTTAGTGAATATCGATCTCAATCAAGTTTTCCATTTGCATAATACAACAAAATCACCAATTACAGTTGTTTATAAGAAATTGCCTAAGAAGGACATTTCAGAAGTAAATGCAATCCTTGATATCGACGAAACTGACCATGTGGTTTCTCACAAACTCTTTGATAAAAAATCAAATCAAGATTTTTACAACATGTCAACAGATATCTTTGTTGTAGACACTCAATGGTTGATTAAACGTTTGGAAGAAGAAGCTCAAAAAGAATATCCAGAAAAATTACGTTATGTTCTTCGTGATTTGGCAGCAAAAGAAGGTGCTTTTGCATATGAATACACAGGATACTTAGCCAATATTCATTCAGTAGAAACATACTACCAAGCTAATTTAGATATGCTTGATCAGCATAAATTCTACTCTTTGTTCTCGCCAAATCAAAAGATTCACACTAAAGTTAAAAACGAAGAACCTACTTACTATGCACCAGGTTCAAAAGTAAACACATCACAATTTGCATCTGGTAGTATCGTTGAAGGCGAAGTGATTAAATCTGTTATTTCGCGTAATGTTCAGATCCGTAAAAATAGCTTAGTTAAAGAATCTATTATTTTCCCTCTTGTTCTCATTGGTGAAGGTGCGCAAGTCGAGTATGCAATCGTAGATAAGGGTGCTGAAATAGCTGAGGGAGTTGTCATTCGAGGTACAGCAGAAAATCCTGTTGTCATCAAAAAAGGCGAAAAAGTAACAGAGGATATCCTTTCATGAAAATTTTATTTGTAGCAGCCGAAGGTGCGCCCTTTTCAAAAACAGGTGGCTTGGGAGACGTTATCGGCGCTCTTCCAAAATCATTAGTAAAAGCAGGACAAGAAGTTGCTGTTATCTTACCCTACTATGACATGGTAGAAGCTAAGTTTGGTGACCAAATTGAAGATGTTCTTCAATTTGAAGTGTATGTTGGTTGGCGCAGACAATTTTGTGGAATTAAGAAAACAGTTTTAAACGGTGTTACTTTCTACTTTATTGACAATCAATATTATTTCTTCCGTGGTCACGTTTACGGTGATTTCGATGATGGTGAGCGCTTTGCCTTCTTCCAACTTGCAGCCCTAGAAGCTATGGAGCGTATTGGATTCATCCCTGACGTTCTCCATGCCCATGATTACCATACAGCAATGATTCCTTTCTTGTTGAAGGAAAAATACAGATGGATTCAAGCTTACCAGAATATTAAAACCATCTTAACCATCCATAACTTGGAATTCCAAGGTCAGTTCTCTGAGGGTATGCTTTGGGACTTATTTAGAGTTGGTTTTGAGCGCTATGCGGATGGTACTGTTCGTTGGAATGATTGCCTTAACTGGATGAAGGCTGGTATTCTTTATGCCGATCGTGTTTCAACTGTATCACCAAGCTATGCTCATGAGATTATGACTACTGAATTCGGTTGTGGTTTGGATCAGATACTCCGTATGGAATCTGGTAAGCTTTCTGGTATCGTAAACGGGATAGATACTGATCTTTACAATCCAGAGACGGATCCTTTATTGGATTACCATTTTAACAAATCTGATCTGTCAGGAAAAGCTCAGAACAAAGCTAAATTGCAAGAGAAGCTTGGTCTTCCGGTAAGACCTGATGTTCCAATGATTGGTATAGTGTCACGTTTGACAAGACAGAAAGGTTTTGATGTCGTTGTTGAAGGTCTGCATCGCATGCTTCAAGAAGATGTTCAAATCGTTCTATTGGGTACAGGTGACCCTGGTTTCGAAGAAGCCTTCTCATGGTTTGGTCAAGTATTCCCAGACAAATTATCCGCTAATATTACTTTTGATGTGAAACTGGCTCAAGAGATTTATGCAGCAAGTGATATTTTCCTTATGCCAAGTCGCTTTGAACCATGTGGACTTTCTCAAATGATGGCTATGCGTTATGGAACATTACCACTTGTTCATGAGGTAGGCGGCTTGAGAGATACTGTTCAACCGTTCAACCCAATTGAAGGAACAGGTACAGGATTTAGTTTTGATAACTTGACTCCATATTGGCTTAACTGGGCTCTACAAACTGCCTTGGATGTTTACTATAATCATCCAGATGTTTGGAAAAATCTTCAAGTTCAAGCTATGGAATGTGACTTCTCTTGGGATACAGCTTGTCAGTCTTACCTTGATTTGTATCACAGTTTAGCAAACTAAATAGTTAAAATCGTATGAAGTTTTCATACGATTTTTTGAGATGATGAGAGTAAGGAAGATAGATGAATAAAGCTAGAGGACTTTGTATACTAGATGTTGATGGGACCTTGATAGAAGAAGAGGTAATTGATTTATTGGGGAAAGAGGCAGATTGTGATAAGGAAGTAGCTCTGATAACTGCTCAAGCGATGAGAGGGGAATTAGACTTTGAATCGAGTCTGAAAAAACGTGTCTCCCTCTTAAAAGGACTTTCTATAGATGCCTTTGATAAGATTTATCATGAACTTCACCTTAGTAAAAATGCTGTGCAGTTTATTAAAACTCTCAAAGAAAGTCAGATTGAAGTTGGTTTGGTTTCAGGTGGATTTACTACAATTGTTGAAAGATTAGCAAAGGATTTAGGACTTTCATTATTTGCTGCTAATCAACTAGAAATCAAAGTTGGGAACTTAACTGGAAATCTTTTTGGGCCAGTGATCACTAGAGAAGTCAAAGAAGAAACTCTAGTAAGATGGGCAGATCAATTAGAGGTGCCAATCGAGAAAACAATTGCTATTGGGGATGGGGCTAATGACCTAATAATGCTTAAAAGAGCTGGGATTGGAATAGCTTTTTGTGCTAAGGATATTGTGAAAAAAGAAATAAATCTTCAGGTAGATGATAGAGATATGATGAAGGTGTTAGATAAGATAGGATACCTTTAGGTAGAAAGAGAAATCAAGATGAAAATTATTATTGCACCTGACTCTTTTAAGGAGAGTCTCCCTGCTAACCAAGTGGCTGAAGCTATAAAACGGGGCTTTAAAAAAGCTCTGCCTGATTCAGAATGTGTACTTTTGCCTGTAGGCGATGGAGGAGAAGGAACCGTTGCTGCTATAAAAAATTCTTTAGGTCTTGAAGAACATACAAGTCAGGTAACAGGACCTTTTGGTGATGAGGTTCAAATGCCCTATTTTCAAAAAGGTCAACTAGCTCTATTTGAAGTTGCTGATTTGGTAGGTCTTGCTAAGATACCTTATGAAAAACGAAATCCACTAGAGATTCAAACAAAGGGAATTGGACAGCTGATTCTACGTTTAATAGAGCAAGGTATAAAAGATATCTACATCGGTGTCGGTGGAACAGCTAGTAACGATGGGGGTATTGGTATTGCTTTAGGTCTTGGATATCAGTTTTATGATGAACACGGAATTGAGTTTAAAGCTCGTGGCCAATCCTTGTTTGAAATCAATGAGATTTTGGATAGTCGTGTTAGTCTCATTCCTGATGATATTCATATCAAAATTTTAGCGGATGTAACCAATCCCCTATGTGGACCTCATGGCGCCACCTATACATTCGGAAAACAAAAAGGATTAACCCCTGCTAAATTCCAAGAAGTTGATACTTTAATTAAAAACTTTTATGGTAAAGTCGCACCTGAAATATTAAAATTAGAGGGTGCTGGAGCTGGTGGTGGGATTGCAGCTGGTTTGTGTGCCTTTGCTGGAGCAGGGATTGTATCTGGTATCCAAACTTGTTTAGATTTAGTAAAATTTGATGAACAGGTTGTAGATGTGGATCTCGTTATCGTTGGTGAAGGTAGGTTGGATACTCAAAGTTTGGCAGGTAAGGCGCCAATCGGTGTAGCAAAAAGAACACCCAAGGGTGTTCCGGTCATTGCAATTTGTGGTAGTTTGGCAGAAGATTTACCTCCCCTACCATTTGAGAATATCGTCGCTGCATTTTCTATTCTAGAAAAAAGTGAACCATTAGAAGATAGTTTAAAAAATGCAGCAACTTATTTAGAAAATACTGCAGCAAATATCGGTCAAATCTTATCATTGAAACAGAGTTAACCAAACCATTTTTTCCAGAGAGAAGTCGTAGTTTTTTTCATCACTTTTTCCTGCCACAAGTCTGAGAAGGCCTTTCTGAGGTCTTTTTCACTTGTTTGAACTGGAGCATCGCTATGGATAATGAGACCAAAAGGAGAAGAGTTGTGGTCTTCGGAAACGATGGTTGCTTGACATTCAGCTTCTTTGGCTTGTTTTAGATAAAAGACTTGTTTGTCAAATTCAACCTTAGGAGAAATTTTGACAAATAGAGGTTCAGACTCTTTTTTAAAGGTTTCTAAAATTGTTAAAAATCCTTTTTGAAAATTATCATCATCAGCTGTTTTAAGGTCTGCATAGCCAAGGACACGTTCTTCAAAGGTACCAAGAAAACGTCTTTGTTCATCAGGATTTAATTTAAGACCACCATTGGCCTTTTCTAGGATTTGTTTAGATACATCAGTCATAAATATAGTATATCACAAAAGACTCAAGATAAAAGGAAAAAGAAAGCGATTACTTGATCAACTTAAGGAAAATTTGCACAAAGATAACGTTTTTTCTTGAAAAAGGTCTCTTTTTAAGGTATCATAGAGGTGTAAAAAATTTAACTCATAAGGAGAGTAAAAAATGTCAATTATTACTGATGTTTACGCTCGCGAAGTCCTAGACTCACGCGGTAACCCAACACTTGAAGTAGAAGTTTACACTGAATCAGGTGCTTTCGGACGTGGTATGGTTCCATCAGGAGCTTCTACTGGTGAACACGAAGCAGTTGAACTTCGTGATGGTGACAAATCTCGTTACGGTGGTCTTGGTACACAAAAAGCTGTTGACAACGTAAATAACATCATTGCTGAAGCTATTATCGGCTACGATGTACGTGACCAACAAGCTATCGACCGTGCTATGATCGCTCTTGACGGTACTCCTAACAAAGGTAAATTGGGTGCTAACGCAATCCTTGGTGTGTCTATCGCTGTAGCTCGCGCTGCTGCTGACTACCTTGAAATCCCACTTTACAGCTACCTTGGTGGATTTAACACTAAAGTTCTTCCAACTCCAATGATGAACATCATCAACGGTGGTTCTCACTCAGATGCTCCAATCGCTTTCCAAGAATTCATGATCGTACCTGCCGGTGCACCTACATTCAAAGAAGCTCTTCGTTGGGGTGCTGAAATCTTCCACGCTCTTAAGAAAATCCTTAAATCTCGTGGTCTTGAAACAGCCGTAGGTGACGAAGGTGGATTCGCTCCTCGTTTCGAAGGAACTGAAGATGGTGTTGAAACTATCCTTGCTGCTATCGAAGCTGCTGGTTATGTTCCAGGTAAAGACGTATTTATCGGATTTGACTGTGCTTCATCAGAATTCTACGATAAAGAACGTCAAGTATACGACTACACTAAATTCGAAGGTGAAGGAGCTGCTGTCCGTACTGCTGCAGAACAAATCGACTACCTTGAAGAATTGGTAAATAAATACCCAATCATCACTATCGAAGATGGTATGGACGAAAATGACTGGGACGGTTGGAAAGCTCTTACTGAACGTCTTGGTGGTAAAGTTCAATTGGTTGGTGACGACTTCTTCGTAACAAACACTTCTTACCTTGAAAAAGGTATCGCAGAAGGTGCTGCTAACTCAATCCTTATCAAAGTTAACCAAATCGGTACTCTTACTGAAACATTCGACGCTATCGAAATGGCGAAAGAAGCTGGTTACACTGCTGTTGTATCACACCGTTCAGGTGAAACTGAAGATTCAACAATCGCTGACATCGCAGTTGCAACAAACGCAGGACAAATCAAGACTGGTTCACTTTCACGTACAGACCGTATCGCTAAATACAACCAATTGCTTCGTATCGAAGATCAACTTGGTGAAGTAGCTGAATACCGTGGATTGAAATCATTCTACAACCTTAAAAAATAAAATAGTTCAGTGAACTAATAAAAGCCCTTGGAGTTTTCCAAGGGCTTTTGTATCTTATAAGACAAGGTCAAAGAAATCCAGTCTTGTTTTCGTATTCTAGAGGTGAAAAAAGAGATTTTTAAACGTTTTTTTGGTATAATAATACCCAGGAAAAACTAGAGAAAGAAGGAGGTTGAGATGGAAAAGTATTTATCGGTAACAACTTTGACTAAGTATCTGAAAATGAAATTCGATAAAGACCCATACTTAGAGAGGGTCTATTTAACTGGTCAGGTTTCTAACTTCCGGAAGCGTCCAACTCATCAATATTTTTCTCTAAAAGATGATCGAGCTGTTATCCAAGCAACCATATGGTCTGGTATCTATCAGAAACTTGGGTTCGACTTGGAAGAAGGCATGAAGATTAATGTAGTCGGCCGAGTTCAAGTCTATGAACCAAGTGGAAGTTATTCAATTATTATTGAAAAGGCAGAGCCTGATGGTGTCGGCGCACTTGCCCTTCAGTTTGAACAATTAAAAAAGAAACTTTCAGAAGAAGGTCTGTTTCAGGATCGTTTTAAACAGGCAATACCACAATTTGCAAAAAAAATTGGAGTTGTGACTAGTCGTAGTGGAGCCGTTATCCAGGATATCATTACAACAGTTACTAGACGTTTTCCAGGTGTAGAAATTATTTTATATCCAACCAAGGTTCAAGGCGAAGGTGCTGCAGAGGAGATTGCTCGGAATATTGCGAGGGCTAATGAACGTGACGACTTAGATGTTCTGATTATTGGGCGTGGAGGTGGATCGATTGAGGATCTTTGGGCCTTTAACGAAGAAATTGTTGTCCGCGCTATTTTTGAATCACGCCTACCTGTTATTTCAAGTGTAGGGCATGAAACAGATGTAACCTTATCAGACTTTGTAGCAGATAAGAGAGCAGCAACTCCGACTGCTGCAGCAGAACTAGCGACTCCTGTTACTAAGTTAGATCTTTTGACTTATCTGAAGAATCAAGAGAGACGTATGGCTACAGCTGTACAAAATACTTTATCTAAGAAAGAAAAAGCATTAAAAGTACTAAGTCAATCCGTTATTTTCAGGCAACCTGAACGCTTATATGATGGTTATTTACAACGATTGGATCAGTTACAGCTTCGTCTCAAACAAAGTGTAAATTCTGAACTTGTTAGACAGGAGCAAAGAGTATTAGAACTAGTTCATCGATTAGAGCAGTTATCACCAATCAATAAGGTTCATCGTTATCAGGACCGTCTACTCCAATTTGAAAAGTTACTTCGTAGTCAGATGGCAGTAGTTTATGATGCCAAGGTGGCCGAAGTTAAACGTTTGTCAGAAGCGCTACTCATGTTAGATACTAGTCGTATCGTAGCCAGAGGTTATGCCATTGTGAAAAAAGAGGATGCCGTAGTATCGTCAGCAAAAGATTTGAAAAAAACTGATCAAGTAACGTTATTGATGCGAGATGGTCAGGTAGAATTAGAGGTTAAAGATGTCAAAACAGAAGAAATTTGAGGAAAATTTAGCAGAACTTGAGACTATTGTTCAGAGCTTAGAAAATGGAGAAATTGCTTTAGAAGATGCCATTGCAGCTTTTCAAAAAGGGATGATCTTATCAAAGGAATTGCAGGCAACACTTGATAAAGCTGAAAAGACCTTAGTTAAAGTCATGCAAGAAGATGGAACAGAGAGCGAACTCGTATGAACAAGCAAGAAAAACTAGACTTGGTTGAGTCAGCGCTTGAGGAGTTTTATGGTGAACAGCAAATAGCTTCAAATCTTAGAGAAGCCGTTCTCTATTCCATTCATGCTGGTGGCAAGCGGATTCGTCCTTATCTTCTCTTAGAAGTTTTGGACTCTTTGCAGGTGCCAATCACACCAGCTCATGCTCAGGTTGCAGCAGCGCTTGAGATGATTCACACAGGTAGTTTGATTCATGATGATTTACCTGCTATGGATAATGATGATTATCGCCGAGGACGTTTGACCAATCATAAAGTCTATGGAGAGAATTTAGCAATCTTGGCAGGCGATGCGCTTTTCCTGGATCCCTATGCCATAATAGCGCGGGCAGGATTGCCAAACGAAATCAAGGTAGACTTAATAGCAAATCTATCACTTGCTTCTGGAAGTATGGGGATGGTAGCTGGACAAGTTTTAGATATGGAAGGAGAAGGAAAATACTTGAATTTAGAGGAACTTCGGACTATCCATGCTAATAAGACTGGTAAACTATTAGCCTTTCCTTTTCATGCAGCTGGAATCATCGCTGGATTGGATACAACTATTCAAATAGCTCTTAAAACTGTTGGAGAGTTGATTGGTCTTGCCTTTCAAGTGAGAGATGATATTCTTGATGTTACAGCTAGCTTTGAAGAAATTGGTAAAACACCCCAGAAAGATTTACAAGCTGAGAAATCGACCTATCCTGCCTTATTAGGATTAGATGAAGCAAAAGTTTTTTGTAACCAAACTTTGGATCAGGCAAATGCAAAGCTGGAAGAGATTAGTCAGTTAGTCACCTTTGCTAAGGAACCAATTGTAAAAATAGTAGAAAGTTTGAGAATCAATGGCTAAGGAAAGAGTAGATGTACTTGCCTACAAACAAGGTTTATTTGAGACGAGAGAACAAGCTAAGCGTGGCGTAATGGCTGGATTAGTAATTGCGGTCCTTAATGGTGAGCGTTTTGATAAACCAGGAGAAAAAATTCCTGATGATACTGAATTAAAACTCAAGGGTGAGAAACTCAAGTATGTTAGTCGAGGCGGCTTGAAACTTGAGAAAGCCTTAGAAAAATTTGACATATCAGTTGAAGGCAAAACGACCATTGATATCGGCGCTTCAACAGGAGGCTTTACGGATGTCATGCTTCAAAATGGAGCAAAATTAGTTTATGCAGTTGATGTCGGGACCAATCAGCTGGCTTGGAAATTGCGCCAAGACTCACGTGTTGTTAGTATGGAGCAGTTTAATTTTCGTTATGCTGAAAAGACTGATTTTGAACAAGAACCTAGTTTTGCAAGTATTGACGTGAGTTTTATATCATTGAGTCTCATCCTTCCAGTTCTACATAGAGTCTTAGCTGATCAAGGACAAGTTGTTGCCCTCATAAAACCACAGTTCGAAGCCGGTCGAGAACAAATTGGGAAAAATGGGATTATTAGAGATGCTAAGGTTCACAAAAATGTTTTAGAAACGGTAACAGAAATGGCGGTCAAAGAAGGATTTTCCGTTTTAGGATTGGATTTTTCACCTATACAAGGCGGCCACGGTAATATTGAATTTCTTGCTTATTTACGTAAGGAAGAACACGCAAGCAATCAGGTGGTTTCTGAAATAGAACCACTAGTAGAAAAAGCACATAGAGAGTTTAAAGATGAATAAAAAAGAGAGACTTGAGAAGATTAGAAGATTTGTGACTGATTATCAAATCGGTACTCAGGAAGAAATCGTTGAACATTTAAAAGAAGCAGGAATCACTGCTACTCAAGCAACTGTTTCACGAGATATCAAAGAACTAGGGATTGTAAAAATTCCATTGAAAGACAATACTTATGTCTATGAATTGCCAAAGTCAGTAGTCAAAAGTTTACAGTTGGCTGAGAACAATATTGAAAGTTTTGAGAGAATGGGAAATCTCATCAATTTAGATGTTATTCCTGGAAATACAATTTTTGTTAAAAGCCAATTAACCCAAACATTTTCAGATAAGATTTTTAGCTGTTTAGCAGATGATAATTCAATTTTAATTATAGCGCGAACTGAAGAAGCAGCTGTAGAAATTGTAGAGCAAGTTAAAAAGTGGTAGGACCTTATGTTACTTGAAATTTCAATTAAAAACTTTGCCATCATTGAGGCTATTTCACTTAATTTTGAGAAAGGAATGACAGTTCTTACTGGGGAAACTGGTGCTGGGAAGTCTATCATCATCGATGCTATGAACATGATGCTGGGAGCCAGAGCAACAACAGATGTCATTCGTCATGGTGCACCTAAAGCAGAAATCGAAGGTCTTTTCTCAATCGAAAATAGTCAAGCTTTACAAGAGATTTTTGATGAGCAAGGTCTGGAGTTAGGCGATGAAATCATCATCCGTCGTGAAATTTTACAAAACGGGCGCAGTGTTAGTCGAGTTAATGGACAGATGGTCAATCTTTCTGTTCTACGCGCAATAGGACAACATCTAGTCGATATTCATGGTCAGCATGATCAAGAAGAGTTAATGCGTCCACAATTACATATTCAGATGCTGGATGAGTTTGGTGATACAGATTTTCTTGAACTGAAACAATCTTATCAGACCAACTTTGAAGCCTACCGTCAAATGCGTAAGCAACTTCTTGAGATTAAGAAAAATCAAGAGGAACACAAGGCTCGTATTGAGATGTTGGAATTTCAAATGGCAGAGATTGAATCTGCAGCATTACAGCCAGGTGAAGACCTCAAACTCAATCAAGAACGCGATAAACTTCTGAATCATAAAAATATTGCTGATACGCTAACTAATGCTTATACCATGCTAGATAATGAAGAATTTTCAAGTCTGGCTAACGTGCGTTCTGCTATGAATGACATGGAAAGTTTAGAAGAGTATGATGCTGAGTACCGTGAAATATCAACTTCTTTATCAGAATCTTATTATGCATTAGAAGATGTCACCAAACGTTTAGAGGATATTATCGAAGATTTAGATTTTGACGGCAATCGCTTGATGCAGATTGAGAGTCGTTTAGATCTCATACATGCCATTACACGTAAGTATGGTGGAAATGTCGATGATGTCTTGTTATACTTTGCAAAAATAACTGAAGAATACAATTTACTTACTGGTAATAATCTTTCTTCAGAAGATATGGAAGCAGAACTCAAGCAATTAGAAGTAAGTCTGGTTGATTTAGCAAGTAAACTTGCATCTGCTCGCCATAACTTAGCTCAACAATTAGAAATTGAGATTCAACAAGAGCTTAAAGACCTTTATATGGACAAGGCTCGATTTCAGGTTCAGTTTACTAAAGGAAAATTCAGTCGTGAAGGGAATGAGAGTGTTGAATTTTATATTTCAACCAACCCTGGAGAAGACTTTAAACCATTAGTAAAAGTAGCTTCTGGTGGTGAGTTATCTCGTTTGATGTTGGCTATTAAGTCTGCCTTTTCTCGTAAGGAAGGTAAGACGAGCATTGTATTTGATGAGGTAGACACAGGAGTTTCAGGTCGTGTAGCTCAAGCAATCGCACAGAAAATTCATAAGATTGGTCAGCATGGCCAAGTTCTAGCTATTTCGCATCTTCCTCAAGTCATCGCTATCGCTGATTATCAGTTCTTCATTGAAAAGATTAGCAATGAGCATTCAACCGTTTCAACCGTTCGCTTGTTGACAGTTGAGGAAAGAGTAGAAGAAGTTGCTAAGATGTTGGCAGGTGAAAATGTAACTGAAGCAGCACTTAGTCAAGCGCGAGAATTATTGCAAAGTAAGGAGAAATAAATGACAGACTATTATGTTATTGGAGATGTTCATGGGAAAGCAGGGATGCTTGAGGATCTTCTAAAAACATGGGATGGTAAGACTCAATTACTCTTTCTTGGAGATTTGATTGATAGAGGTGAAGATAGTCGCCGAGTTCTAGAAATGGTTAAAGATTTGGTCGACAATCAGGGAGCTATTTGTTTGTCAGGAAACCATGAGTATATGTTTTTAACTTGGTTGGATAACCCTGAAGAAAGCTATGACCACTATCGTCGTAATGGTGGGGATACAACTATTAATTCTATTCTAGGTCGCCCATTGGATGCACCAGTAGATGGTGTAGCAGATGCTAAGCGTGTTGAAACTGAAGCGGCAGACTTAGTGGAGTTTATCCGTCAGATGCCTTTTGTGATTGAGACGGATAAATATATCTTTGTTCATGCTGGTATTGATTTGACTTTGGATGACTGGCATGATACTACAGATTACAAGAAAGTTTGGCTCAGAAAACCATTCCATGAAGTAGCTAATCATACTGGTAAAACGATTGTCTTTGGACATACACCAGTCTATGGTTTACTGAATCAAGAACGCGGTACAGCAGAACTTTGGATTACAGAAGACGGTAAGATTGGAATGGATGGAGGAGCTGTTTACGGCGGTGTCCTTCACGGTATTGTCTTTACTGACCAAGGTATGACTGACCGCTATTTCATCGAAAATGATGGCTTTATTGCTGAAGATTAGTACTCCTAGCAGGGTATGGTCTTGTCAAAATATTAAAAACATTTTATAATTAATAGATACCCTGAAAGGAAGAGAATCATGAACGTAGAAGAATTAAAAAAACGACAGGAGAAGATTCGTAACTTCTCTATTATCGCCCATATTGACCATGGGAAATCAACGTTAGCAGACCGTATTTTAGAGAAGACAGAGACAGTTTCCAGCCGTGAAATGCAAGCTCAACTTCTGGATAGCATGGATCTTGAGCGTGAACGTGGGATTACCATTAAACTCAACGCCATTGAGTTGAATTATGCTGCAAAAGATGGCGAGACCTATATTTTCCACTTGATTGATACACCAGGACACGTGGACTTTACTTATGAGGTATCACGTTCTCTAGCTGCCTGCGAGGGAGCAATTTTGGTTGTTGATGCCGCCCAAGGAATTGAGGCTCAAACTCTGGCAAACGTCTATCTTGCTTTGGATAATGATTTAGAAATCCTTCCAGTTATCAATAAGATTGATTTGCCTGCAGCAGATCCGGAGCGCGTGCGTACGGAAATCGAAGATGTTATTGGTCTAGATGCTAGTGAAGCAGTTTTAGCATCAGCCAAAGCTGGTATTGGTATCGAAGAAATTCTCGAGCAAATCGTAGAGAAAGTTCCTGCTCCAACCGGTGATGTTTCAGCACCATTGAAAGCCTTGATTTTCGACTCAGTATACGATGCCTATCGTGGTGTTATTCTTCAAGTCCGTGTTATGGACGGAGTCGTTAAACCTGGTGATAAGATTCAGCTCATGAGTAATGGTAAAACCTTTGATGTTATCGAAGTGGGAATCTTCACACCTAAAGCAGTGGGACGTGATTTCCTAGCAACAGGTGATGTTGGTTATATTGCAGCGTCTATCAAGACTGTTCAGGATACTCGTGTCGGTGATACAGTTACCTTGGCGTCGTATCCTGCTTCAGAGCCACTAGACGGCTACAAGCAAATGAACCCCATGGTCTTTGCAGGTCTCTATCCAATTGAGTCAAATAAATATAACGATCTTCGTGAAGCCCTTGAAAAATTGCAACTCAATGATGCTAGTTTGCAGTTTGAACCAGAAACATCTCAAGCACTTGGATTTGGTTTCCGTTGTGGTTTCCTTGGATTACTTCATATGGATGTTATTCAGGAACGTTTGGAACGTGAGTTTAACATCGATCTTATCATGACTGCACCATCCGTTATCTACAAGGTCAATCAAACTGATGGTGAATCTATGGATGTATCGAACCCATCTGAGTTTCCTGATCCTACAAAGATTGCGACCATTGAAGAACCATATGTAAAGGCACAAATCATGGTACCACAAGAATTCGTTGGAGCAGTAATGGAACTAGCTCAGCGCAAACGTGGTGACTTTGTGACGATGGATTATATTGATGATAATCGTGTCAATGTCATCTATCAAATTCCCCTTGCTGAGATTGTCTTTGACTTCTTTGATAAGCTCAAGTCTTCGACACGTGGTTATGCTAGCTTTGATTATGAATTGTCAGAGTATAGACCATCTAAGTTGGTTAAGATGGATATCCTTCTCAATGGAGACAAGGTGGACGCTCTTAGCTTTATCGTTCACAAGGACTTTGCTTATGAACGTGGGAAACTTATCGTAGATAAACTTAAGAAAATCATTCCTCGTCAACAATTTGAAGTTCCAATTCAAGCTGCAATTGGACACAAGATTGTAGCTCGTACAGATATCAAAGCCCTTCGTAAGAACGTACTTGCTAAGTGCTATGGAGGAGATGTTTCGCGTAAACGTAAACTTCTTGAAAAACAAAAAGCTGGTAAGAAACGCATGAAAGCTATCGGATCAGTAGAAGTCCCACAAGAAGCCTTCCTTAGCGTCTTAAGCATGGATGAAGAATAATTAATTTCTATTATTATTTAGAATGAATTACAGTTATCTTTTGACACTTTTATTTACATACATTAAAATAGGGATGAAAGGAGAAAGATTATGAAAAAAATCATCAGCTTATCTACGCTTTTAGTATGTTGCTTAACTCTTGCTGCTTGTAATACTTCAAAAACTAAGAAAGAAGCAGCCTCAGATACAACAACAGTTCAGGAAACTACCTCAGCACAAGAAACAACAACTGTAGCCGAATCAACGATTAAAGATACTCAGGTAATTGGTTCAGATGCTTATGGCTACGTAAAGGTTCCAAAATCATGGATTCATTTTACAGAAGTTGAGGGTGGTGATGATATTCAGTACTGTGATGGAACAGATGTCAATATTGTAACTTTAAATACCTTTAAACCAGAGCATTTAGGTGTTAGTGAAAGTGAATATGCTGCTCTTGATCCCGTTCAAGTTTCTACTAGTGTCTATCAAACCAAAAAACAAAGCAAGGATTTCTCTAAAGTATGGGGATCTAAGTCAAAAATTGGTGGTTATGATGCCTATGTTGTAAACTGTATTGCTAAAAACGGAAAATATCTAGTTATTTATATCTTTAAATCAGATGATGGTAAGTTTAGATATGTTTCTCTAGAAGGAACACGTGAAGTATTGAAAGATATGCTTCCGCTGATAGAAGAAAGTTGGACTAATAAAAAGGTTTAAAAGGCAGGATTTTTCCTGCTTTTTTATTTTATCCAGTTTTATTTAGGACTTCAAATAGATTTCCTGATTAGAACTTTTTGCAATGAAAATTAAAAGAATGAGTTTTTGTAAATATAGTAGTAGATTTATTGTATTTTCGATAATACTGCCAGTTTACAGTATATATTTGACACTTTGTTCTGCTTACTTTAGAATAGTAGTGAAAGGAGAATTATCATGAAAAAATTGATAACTTTATCTTCACTTTTGCTTTGTGGTATCACTCTTGCTGCTTGTAATACAAATACTGGTAAAAATGATGTAACAGCTGAAACTACCACAATTGTTCAGGAAACTACTAGTCAGGAAACAGCAGAAGCTACAACAACCGTTCCAACTAAAGATACACAATGGGTTGGATCAGATGATTATGGATACTTGAAAGTACCTAAATCTTGGGTTCAAAGTAATTTCGGTGAGAAAAGTGTTGATTTTAAGTACAATGATGGTACTGACAAGAATGCCATTTCAGTTAAAAGTATAAATGCAGACGTAAAAAATTTCACTAATTTTGAGACCAAATTTGTACAAAATATAAAAGAAAATCCTAGATTTACAAATGTTAGAACTAATAGGGGAAATATTGGGGGCTATGATGCCCTCAAAATTTATGCAGATTATAAAAATAGTAAAAAAGTACTTATTTGGGTATTTAAGTCGGATGATAATATGATTAGATTAGTTACTCTTGAAGGTGATTTAGAAATCGTAAACGAAATGACTCCAATAGTAGAAGAAAGCTGGACAGTGAAAAAGAATTAAAACTAAAACAGGATATTTATCCTGTTTTTTTATATATTTTCAACCTTTAAAGAATATGTATAAAATCAAATTGTTTACAATCAAACAAAAAAAATAAAAATCAAACAAAATACAACAAAAAAATATTGACAACGGTTTCATATAATGTTATACTTGTATCATAAAAGTTAAATATGAAGGGAGAAGATCATGGGATTAGATCATTTCTTCAGCAAAGACTTAGTCTTTTGTCTAGAAGCAGATAATCAAGAGCAGCTATTTGATCAAGTTGCAACCCTATTGGAAGAAAAGAAAGTTGTTACGGATACCTATCGATCGGCTTTGATTGAACGTGAAAAAATGTTCCCAACCGGTTTAGATATGGAATTTCTAGGGAAGGACTTGCCAAATGTAGCAATCCCTCACACAGATACGATTCATAATTTAACTGAAAATGTTGTTGTGGTTCGCTTACCAAATCCAGTAACATTCCACAACATGATTGCTCCTGACAAGGAAGTAGAAGTATCATTACTTTTCTTTATTATCAACAATTCAAGTTCAAGTCAAACAAACATTCTTGCTCAATTGATGGACTTCTTTACAGGTAACGGTCATCTAGAGGCGCTTTCTAAGATTACAGAACCAGAAGCTCTGTACCAGTATATCTCAGAAGCAACTGCTTAATTTTAAAATAAATAGAAACTAAAAAACGGAGGAAATCCAAATGATTAAAATTCTTGCTGCTTGTGGTGCGGGTGTTAACTCAAGCCACCAAATTAAAAGTGCTCTAGAAGAAGAGCTTTCAAACCGTGGGTACGATGTAAAATGTGACGCAGTTATGGTAAAAGACGTCAATGAAGACTTGATTAAAGGTTATGATATCTTCACACCAATCGCTGCAACTGACTTAGGTTTTGACCCTGGTATCCCAGTAGTTGAAGCTGGACCAATCTTGTTCCGTATTCCTGCTATGAGCGCTCCAGTTTATGACAATATTGAAGCAGCAATCAAAGAACACGGATTAAGTTAAATATTATTTTGTAAGTTTCCATAAAAAAAAGGGAGGAAAAATTATGGACGTCATTATTAACATAGCCAATGAGGTCTTTAAACCTATTTTGGAAATGGGTGCACCAGTCATCATGCTGATCGTGTTGACACTCTTGGCTTTACTCTTTGGAGTGAAATTCTCCAAAGCGCTTGAAGGTGGTATCAAACTTGCCATCGCACTTACTGGTATCGGTGCTATCATCGGAATGCTTAATGGAGCTTTCTCTGCTTCTCTTGCAAAATTCGTTGAAAATACTGGTATTCAATTGAACATCACCGACGTTGGTTGGGCACCACTTGCTACAATCACTTGGGGTTCTGCCTGGACACTTTACTTCTTGCTCATCATGTTGATTGTCAACGTTGTGATGCTTGCAATGAAGAAAACTGATACACTTGACGTTGATATCTTCGATATCTGGCACTTGTCTATCACAGGTCTTTTGATCAAATGGTACGCTGACAACAATGGAGTTAGCCAAGGAGTTTCACTCTTTATCGCGACTGCAGCAGTTGTTCTTGTTGGGGTTCTTAAAATCATTAACTCTGACTTGATGAAACCTACATTTGATGACCTACTTAACGCACCAAGTTCATCACCAATGACTTCAACTCACATGAACTACATGATGAACCCAGTTATCATGGTTTTGGATAAGATTTTTGACAAACTTTTCCCAGGTCTTGATAAATACGACTTCGACGCTGCTAAACTAAACAAGAAAATCGGTTTCTGGGGATCTAAATTCTTCATCGGTTTCATCCTTGGTATCGTTATCGGTTTGATGGGAACTCCACATCCAGTTGCTGGTGTAGAAGGCGCTGAAAAATGGGAACTTGTTATTAAAGGTTGGTTGTCACTTGGTTTGACTGCCGGTGTCTGCTTGGAGCTATTCTCTCTTATCGGTTCATGGTTCATCGCAGCCGTAGAACCACTTTCACAAGGTATTACAAACGTTGCTACTAAACGTCTTCAAGGACGTAAATTCAACATCGGTCTTGACTGGCCATTCATCGCTGGTCGCGCTGAAATCTGGGCTTGTGCCAACGTACTTGCACCAATCATGTTGGTTGAAGCTGTGCTTCTTTCTAATGTCGGAAATGGTATCTTGCCACTTGCTGGTATCATCGCAATGGGTGTAACTCCAGCTCTCTTGGTAGTTACTCGTGGTAAATTGCTCCGTATGATCATCTTCGGAACTCTCTTGTTGCCACTCTTCCTTCTTTCAGGTACACTTATCGCACCATTTGCAACTGAACTTGCTAAAGGTGTAGGTGCCTTCCCAGAAGGTGTGAACCAATCACAATTGATTACTCACTCAACTCTTGAAGGACCAATCGAAAAACTATTTGGTTGGGCAATTGGTAACGCTACAACTGGTGATATCAAAGCAATCCTTGGCGCATTAGTATTCCTTGTATTCTACGTTGGTATCTTTGCATGGTACAGAAAACAAATGATCAAACGTAACGAAGAATATGCAGCAAATGCTAAATAATTTGCTCCTAAAAATGTAAATTGTAAAAACTAGGTTGTCAGTTTCCAGCGTGGAGCAGTCAGCCTAGTTTTTTTGAAAAAATGGAGGTAACAGCTGTGATTGAAATAAAATCAGATCAATTGCAAGTACAGTTTCAAACTTTTGGAGGTGCTTTATCTTCAATTAAGGATAAAGATGGTGTAGAGTATCTGTGGCAAGGTGATCCAACTTATTGGAGTGGACAAGCACCTGTTTTATTCCCAATTTGCGGATCAGTTAGAAATGATACCGTCGTTTATGAGAATAAAGTCGGAAGTCATGAAATAGGAAAAATTCCGCGTCATGGTTTGGTAAGAAAAAAGGAATTTGATTTAGTTGATCAAACAGATAATTCTGTTACATTTGCTATTGAAGATACTGAGGAAATGTATGAGAATTATCCCTATCATTTCCGACTAGAAATCACTTATATTGTGACTGGTAAAACAATTCGTACAGAGTATAAAATTTACAATAAAGAATCTGAAAAGTGTATGCCATTTTTTATCGGTGGGCATCCTGGTTTTAACTGTCCCTTATTAGATGACGAGACATATGAAGACTACTATTTGGAATTTGAAAAGCCAGAGACTTGTTCAGTTCCAAAACCATTCCCAGAAACAGGAATGTTAGATTTCAAAGATAGAAGTCCTTGGTTAAATAATCAAAAAGAATTGGACCTAAATTATGATTTGTTTAGCTATGATGCAGTGACATTAGATGAGTTAGAATCTCGCACAGTAGCTTTGCGTTCACGAAAACATGATAAAGGTTTGAAACTTCACTTTGAAGAATTTTCTAACTTAATCGTATGGTCAACTCTTAATAAAGGGCCTTTTATTGCCTTGGAACCATGGTCAGGTTTGTCTACTTCAATAGAAGAAGGAGATAGACTGGAAGTTAAAAAGAATGTTAAGATTTTGAAACCTGGCGATTTTGATCACGTTGGATTTGATATCGAAATTTTATAAAAAAATAAACAAAAACAAACATAAATTGTTGACTTTTCCAACTAATAGTAGTATATTATGTTTATAAAGAACAATTTGTGTTTATTTTAACAAAGTGACTGTTCTAGTTTTTCTATGAAAAAAACTTATTAAGAACGGAATATGGTCTTCGTTCTTAATTAAAATTATTGTCAACAAAACTACTAGTGGACTTTTTGATGAAAGGATAATCTTTATCCATATCCATAAAATTCACTGGTCTATTATAAAAAAAGGAGTATACAATATGTCTATTGTTATTGGTGCAGATGCTGCAGGTTTAAGATTGAAAGAAGTTGTTAAAGACTTCTTGGAAAAAGAAAACTTCCATGTTGTGGATGTTACTGCTGAAGGTCAAGACTTCGTCGATGTAACTCTCGCAGTTGCTGAAGAAGTTAAGAAAGAAGAACAAAACCTTGGTATTGTTATTGATGCTTATGGTGCAGGTCCATTTATGGTTGCGACAAAAATCAAAGGAATGGTTGCGGCAGAAGTTTCTGATGAACGTTCAGCTTATATGACTCGCGGCCACAACAACTCCCGTATGATTACTATGGGTGCTCAACTCGTTGGTGATGAATTGGCTAAAAACATTGCTAAAGGCTTTGTAAATGGTAAGTACGACGGTGGTCGTCACCAAATCCGTGTCGACATGTTGAACAAAATGTGCTAATTTTTGATATTGAAAGAAAGGTAAGAAAAAAATGAGAATTGCAATCGGATGTGACCACATCGTAACTAATGAAAAAATGGCGGTTTCAGAATTTTTGAAATCAAAAGGACATGAAGTCATTGACTTTGGTACATATGACCATGCACGTACACACTACCCAATCTTTGGTAAAAAAGTTGGGGAAGCAGTAGTTAGCGGTCAAGCTGATCTTGGTGTATGTATTTGTGGTACTGGTGTAGGTATCAATAACGCTGTTAACAAAGTTCCAGGTGTTCGTTCTGCTTTGGTTCGTGATATGACAACAGCTCTTTATGCAAAAGAACAATTGAATGCCAACGTTATCGGATTTGGTGGTAAAATCACTGGTGAATTGCTCATGTGTGATATCATTGAAGCTTTCATCAATGCTGAATACAAACCATCTGAAGAAAACAAAAAATTGATCGCTAAAATCCAACACGTTGAAACTCATAACGATCACCAAACTGATGCCAACTTCTTTACAGAATTCCTTGAAAAATGGGATCGTGGTGAATACCACGACTAAGAGGTGACTTATGATTTTAACAGTCACAATGAATCCATCCATTGATATTTCTTATCCTTTGGATGAATTGAAAATTGACACTGTCAACCGTGTTGTTGATGTTACGAAAACAGCTGGTGGTAAAGGTCTTAATGTTACACGCGTCCTATCAGAATTTGGCGATTCTGTAGTCGCAACTGGTCTAGTTGGTGGTAAACTGGGTGATTTTCTAGTTGAAAATATTGACGATAAAGTCACCAAGCGTTTCTTCTCTATCCAAGGTGAAACACGTAACTGTATCGCTATTCTTCACGGTGATAATCAAACTGAAATTCTTGAAAAAGGTCCTGAGGTTCAAGAAAAAGAAGGACAAGATTTCTTGGCTTACTTCAAAAAACTTCTTAATACTGTAGAAGTTGTAGCTATTTCAGGTAGTCTACCAGCTGGACTCCCAGTTGATTATTATGCTAGTTTAGTGGAACTTGCTAATCAAGCAGGAAAACCAGTTGTCTTGGACTGTTCAGGAGCAGCTCTTCAGGCTGTTCTTGAATCACCACACAAACCAACGGTTATCAAACCAAATAATGAAGAATTGTCTCAACTATTGGGAAGAGAAATTTCTAAAGATTTGGATGAATTAAAAGAAGTTCTTCAAGATCCTTTATTTGATGGAATTGAGTGGATTATCGTTTCTCTAGGTGCTAACGGTGCCTTTGCAAAACACGGGGATACTTTCTATAAAGTAGATATTCCAAAAATTCAAGTAGTAAATCCAGTTGGTTCTGGTGATTCTACTGTAGCAGGTATTGCATCAGGTCTTTTCCATAAAGAATCTGATCAAGAATTATTGACTAAGGCGAATGTCCTTGGTATGCTAAATGCTCAAGAAAAAATGACCGGGCATGTCAATATGGCTAACTATCAAAATTTATTTGACCAATTAATTGTGAAAGAGGTATAAAATGACTTTAACAGAAAATAAACGTGCTTGTTTGAAAAAACTCTCAGATGAAAATGGAATCATCTCAGCTCTTGCATTTGACCAACGTGGTGCTTTGAAACGTTTGATGGCTCAATACCAAACAGAAGAGCCTACAGTAGCTCAAATGGAAGAACTCAAAGTTTTGGTAGCAGATGAATTGACTAAATACGCTTCATCAATGCTTCTTGACCCTGAATATGGTCTTCCTGCTACAAAAGCTCTTGCACCAAATGCCGGTCTTCTCCTTGCTTATGAAAAAACAGGATATGACACAACAAGTACAAAACGTTTGCCAGACTGCTTGGATGTTTGGTCTGCAAAACGTATTAAAGAACAAGGTGCTGATGCAGTTAAATTCTTGCTTTACTACGATGTAGATAGCTCTGACGAACTTAACCAACAAAAACAAGCCTACATCGAACGTATTGGTTCTGAGTGTGTGGCAGAAGATATTCCATTCTTCCTTGAAATCCTTGCTTACGATGAAAAAATTGCGGATGCAGGTTCTGCTGAATACGCTAAAGTAAAACCACACAAAGTTATTGGTGCTATGAAAGTCTTCTCAGACCCACGCTTTAACATTGATGTTTTGAAAGTGGAAGTTCCAGTTAACGTTAAATACGTTGAAGGATTCGCTGAAGGAGAGGTTGTTCACACTCGTGAAGAAGCAGCAGCATTCTTCAAAGCACAAGACGAAGCAACTAATCTTCCATACATCTATTTGAGTGCGGGTGTATCAGCTAAACTCTTCCAAGAAACACTTGTCTTTGCCCACGAATCAGGTGCAAACTTCAATGGTGTTCTTTGTGGACGTGCAACATGGGCTGGATCAGTTGAGGCTTACATCAAAAATGGTGAAGCAGCGGCACGTGAATGGCTTCGTACAACTGGTTTTGAAAACATCGATGAACTTAATAAAGTACTTCAAAAAACAGCTACTTCATGGACTGAACGCGTATAAAGTTCAGTAAGATATAATAATAAAAAAGTCTCACCAATGGTGAGACTTTTTAAGATGTTGATTTAATAATTTTTGTTTGTTTGGACAAAGCTTTTAGGGTTTCATCGCTAAGTTTTGAATCGGAGATAATGGTATCGATATCTACAATATTGTAAAAGGTGTAAAAATCAAATTTATCAAATTTACTATGGTCAGCCAAAAGGATTTTTTTATTTGCATTATTTAATGCTAGTTTTTGAACCTCACCTTCGTCTTCGCTAAATGTAGCAATAGCTTGATCTTTAATTCCGTTGCAACTAACAAAAGCTTTAGAGAATTGAAGGCTTTCGATATCTTGGAGAGTCAAAGTACCAACAAAAGCGCCAGTGATTTCTCGATAATTTCCACCAATTAAAATTAAATCTGTAAGTTTTCGTTCATTCAAGATAATAAAAACGGGTAGGCTATTTGTTACGACACGAATATTATCAATCGGAAGTTCACGAGCAAAGAACTCAAGAGTAGTTCCAGGACCGATAAAAATTGTTTCTCTTTCTTCAACTAAGTGACCGGCAAATCGAGCAATCTCTTGCTTTTCGGCGATTTGCAAGCCTTGTTTTTCGATATTAGAGCGCTCGTTTGCTAATAGAGAGCCTGAACGAAGCTTTTCAGCACCTCCGTGCACTCGAACAAGTAAATCCTTGTCAGCTAGCTCTTGTAGATAACGCCGAGCTGTCATATCCGAGATATCTAAACGACTCATAATTTCTTTGACAGTGATTGTTCCTTTGGTATTGACAATATCTAAAATCAAATCAAGTTTTTCTTGTTTTAGCATTGAATCACCCCCTATATCTAATATCATTTTATCATATTTTAAACATATCAGCAACTTAAAGAAAACAAAAATAAACAAAAATAAAAGAACATCTAAGTTTAAAACAAACACAGATGTTCTTTTCTAATTTCAAATTAATCTAACCCGTAGTTATAGTCATCGTCCTGCATAGCTTCAACTTCACCAAGTAGATATCCATTACCAACTTGAGAAAAGAAGTCGTGGTTAGATGTACCGGTTGAAATCCCGTTCATAACGATAGGGTTGACATCGTCAGCTGAATCAGGGAAGAGTGGATCTTGTCCCAAGTTCATGAGAGCTTTGTTGGCGTTGTAACGTAGGAATGTTTTCACTTCTTCAGTCCATCCAACACCATCATAAAGGCTTTCGGTATAACCTTCTTCATTTTCATAAAGTGTGTAGAGAAGGTCGTACATCCAATCTTTTAATTTTTCTTGCTCTTCTTCAGGTAATTCATTGAAACCAAGTTGGAATTTATACCCGATATAAGTACCGTGAACTGACTCATCACGAATAATCAACTTAATGATTTCAGCAACGTTAGCCAATTTGTTATTTCCGAGGTAGTAGAGTGGTGTAAAGAAACCAGAATAGAAGAGGAAGGTTTCAAGGAATACACTGGCTACTTTCTTTTCAAGAGGAGTACCATTGAGGTAAATTTCATTGATGATTTGTGCTTTTTTCTGAAGATATGGGTTTGTATTAGTCCATTCAAAGATTTCTTCAATCTCAGTCTTGGTATTCAAGGTTGAAAAGATAGAAGAATAAGATTTAGCATGGACAGATTCCATAAATTGGATGTTGTTAAATACAGCTTCCTCATGTGGTGTACGGATATCTGCACGTAGCGCTTGAACCCCAGTTTCAGACTGCATGGTATCCAAAAGTGTCAAACCACCAAAGACTTTTCCTACTAAGTCTTTTTCCTTGTTTGATAATTTTCTCCAGTCATCAAGGTCATTTGACAAGGGAATACGTGTATCGAGCCAAAATTGCTCAGTCAACTTCTCCCAAGTTGATTTATCGATGACATCCTCGATGGCATTCCAGTTAATGGCTTTGTAGTAAGTTTCCATTACAAATCTCTTTCTTTTGATTTTAATAAATAAAATAAGGATGAATAGTGTATCACTCTATGATTGGACTACCGCACAAAAAGTCGGAATACCGACTTTTTGTTACTGCCTAATCTTAGTATAGAGGTTATCAGTTAGTCCTTAAATCACACAGCTTTCACATTGGTTAGCACCAACTTCACCGCCGTCATCTGTATAGGTACGAACGTAGTAGATCGACTTGATGCCCTTGTTAAAGGCGTAGTTACGAAGGATAGATAAATCACGTGTTGTTTGTTTGTTCTCTTTCTTCCATTCGTAAAGACCTGTTGGGATATCACTACGCATGAAGAGTGTAAGTGAAAGCCCTTGGTCTACGTGCTCAGTTGCAGCAGCATAGACATCGATAACCTTACGCATATCCATATCGTATGCTGAAGTGTAGTAAGGGATGGTGTCAGTTGACAATCCTGCTGCAGGATAGTAAATCTTACCGATTTTCTTTTCTTGACGTTCTTCAATACGTTGAGTGATTGGGTGGATAGAAGCAGAAACATCGTTGATGTAGCTGATAGAACCATTTGGTGCTACAGCAAGACGATTTTGGTGGTAAAGCCCATCTGCTTTAACTTTATCACGAAGTACAGCCCAATCAGCTGCAGATGGGATAAAGATACCTTCAAAGAGTTCTTTAACACGATCAGATTTTGGTACAAACTCGCCTGTTACATACTTGTCGAAGTAGCTTCCGTTTGCGTAGTCTGATTTTTCAAAGTTGTGGAAGGTAACACCTCGTTCACGTGCGATGTTGTTTGATTCAACGAGAGTCCAGTAGTTCATGAGCATAAAGTAAATGCTGGTGAACTCAATAGACTCAGGTGATCCATATTCGATCAGTTGTTGGGCTAGGTAGCTGTGAAGTCCCATAGCACCAAGTCCGAATGTGTGAGCTTGGCTATTTCCATGGTCGATAGTAGGAACAGCTACAATGTGAGAACTATCAGTAACGAAGGTCAAAGCACGTACCATAGCTCGGATTGAGCGACCAAAATCAGGTGAAGTCATCATGTTGACCACGTTGGTTGAACCAAGGTTACATGAAACGTCAGTACCCATTTTAATGAATTCTTGTGCGTCATTAATCAAGCTTGGTTCTTGAACTTGAAGAATCTCAGAACACAAGTTACTCATAATGATTTTTCCATCAACTGGATTTGCGCGGTTAGCCGTATCGATATTGACAACATATGGATAGCCAGATTCTTGTTGCAATTTAGAGATTTCTGTTTCCAAATCACGCGCCTTTATTCTTGTCTTGCGGATGTTTGGATTTGCAACCAATTCATCGTATTTTTCAGTGATATCAATATAGTTGAAAGGTACGCCATACTCTTTTTCAACAGAATAAGGACTGAAGAGATACATTTCTTCGTTTTTACGTGCTAATTCGTAGAATTTATCTGGTACCACAACACCAAGTGATAAAGTCTTCACACGAACTTTTTCATCGGCATTTTCTTTCTTAGTTGAAAGGAAGGCGATAATGTCTGGGTGGAAGACGTTGAGGTAAACAACCCCAGCACCTTGACGTTGACCAAGTTGGTTAGAGTAAGAAAAGCTATCTTCGAAAAGCTTCATAACTGGAACGACACCAGAAGCCGCACCTTCATATCCTTTGATAGGGGCTCCAGCTTCACGAAGGTTGTTGAGGGAAATTCCGACACCGCCTCCGATACGTGAAAGCTGAAGAGCTGAGTTGATAGAACGTCCGATAGAGTTCATATCATCTGTTACCTGAATCAAGAAACAGGATACCAATTCACCACGACGTGCACGACCTGCATTTAAGAAAGATGGTGTAGCAGGTTGGTAGCGTTGGTGGATGATTTCATTTGCGATATCAGTTGCGATAGTTTCATTGCCATCAGCAAAGTAAAGAGCGTTAAAGAAGACACGGTCTTCCATGCTCTCAAGATAGTATTCCCCATCATTAGTTTTCAAGGCATATTGATTGTAAAACTTGTATGCTGCCATGAATGACTTGAATTGGAAGTTTTGATCTTTAATAAATTGATAAAGCTCTTCTAAGAATTCTGGACGATATTTTTGGATAAAGGCTGTTTCGATGTAGTCGTGTTTGATAAGGTAATCAATTTTATCAGTGATAGAATTAAATACCATAGAATTTGGTACAACGTTCTCTTTAAAGAAAGCATCCAAAGCTTCTTTATCTTTGTGGAGCATAATTTGTCCATTAACAGGACGGTTGATTTCATTGTTTAGACGGAAGTATGTTACATCCTCAAGTTGTTTTAATCCCATAAAATTCCCTTTATTTCATTACAAAAGAAAGGCTTCTAAGATTTACATAGAAGCTTTTAATCCTGATACTTAAGCAAGTTTTTTAAGTTTTGCTGGTTGGAAACCAGAGAAAACTTCAGTTGGTGTTTGAATGATAGGAGCAGCGCTGAAGCCTAGCTCTTTAACTTGTTCGATATATTCAGGTTGTTCATCAAGATTGATTTCGCGATAAGCGATGTTGTTACTATCTAAGAAACGTTTGGTCATTTTACATTGAACACAATTATTTTTAGAATAAACGGTTACCATTCTGTAACTCCTCCTTCAAAAATTTAATTACTTCTTAAGTATATCAGAAAAAAAATCTTTGTCAACGAAGAAAAACTAAATATTGTAGATTTCTTTTGGTCGAAAGACAACTAAACACAATATGTAGTGATTACAAAAAAATAAAACCCATAAATAACAGCGTTTTCTAAATGTTAAAATTATAAAAAACTACATGATGTATTTTGATATATAAAATAGAAGATTTTCAGCAAGTTATCTGAAAGGAAAAAGAAGAAATCCCATAAAATACTTGAAAAAAATCCCAGAAGATGATATAATACCAAACTGTAAGGGTTATCACATATAACTCAAAAAAGAAAGAACAAAAGGAGAGTCAAACTATGGCTTCTAAAGATTTCCACGTAGTGGCAGAAACAGGTATTCACGCACGTCCAGCAACATTGTTGGTACAAACTGCTAGCAAATTTGCTTCAGATATCACACTTGAATACAAAGGTAAATCAGTTAACCTTAAATCTATCATGGGTGTTATGAGTCTTGGTGTTGGTCAAGGCGCTGACGTAACAATCACTGCTGAAGGTGCAGACGCTGATGACGCTATCGCTGCTATCTCAGAAACAATGGAAAAAGAAGGATTGGCATAAGGAAATGACAGAAATGCTTAAAGGAATTGCGGCATCTGATGGTGTTGCCGTTGCCAAAGCATATCTACTCGTTCAACCGGATTTATCTTTTGAAACTATTACTGTCGAAGATACAAATGCAGAAGAGGCTCGTTTGGATGTTGCTCTTGAAGCTTCTCAAAACGAGCTTTCTCTTATCCGCGAGAAAGCTGTAGGTACGCTTGGAGAAGAAGCGGCACAAGTATTTGACGCTCACTTGATGGTTCTTGCCGACCCTGAATTGATCGGTCAAATCAAAGAAACTATCCGCGCTAAGAAAGTAAATGCAGAAGCAGGTCTGAAAGAAGTTACAGACATGTTTATCACTATCTTCGAAGGAATGGAAGACAATCCATACATGCAAGAACGTGCAGCGGATATCCGCGACGTTACAAAACGTGTTTTGGCAAATCTTCTTGGTAAGAAGTTACCAAACCCAGCTTCTATTAATGAAGAAGTAATCGTGATTGCACATGACTTAACTCCATCTGATACTGCTCAATTGGACAAAAACTTTGTAAAAGCTTTTGTAACAAACATTGGTGGACGTACAAGCCACTCAGCTATCATGGCTCGTACACTTGAAATTGCTGCTGTTTTAGGTACAAACAACATTACTGAACTTGTTAAAGATGGTGATGTTTTAGCAGTTTCAGGTATTACTGGTGAAGTTGTAATTAACCCAAGTGAAGAACAAATTGCAGAATTCAAAGCAGCTGGTGAAGCTTACGCTAAACAAAAAGCTGAATGGGCTCTTTTGAAAGACGCTAAAACAGTTACTGCTGATGGAAAACACTTTGAGTTGGCTGCCAACATTGGTACACCTAAAGACGTTGAAGGTGTGAATGATAACGGTGCAGAAGCTGTTGGTCTTTACCGTACAGAATTCTTGTACATGGATTCACAAGACTTCCCAACAGAAGATGACCAATACGAAGCCTACAAAGCAGTTCTTGAAGGTATGAATGGTAAACCTGTTGTCGTTCGTACAATGGATATCGGTGGGGATAAAGAACTTCCTTACTTCGATCTTCCTAAAGAAATGAACCCATTCTTGGGTTACCGTGCTTTGCGTATCTCTATTTCTGAAACTGGTAACCAAATGTTCCGTACACAATTGCGTGCCTTGCTTCGTGCATCTGTTCACGGTAAATTGCGTATCATGTTCCCAATGGTTGCTTTGTTGAAAGAGTTCCGTACTGCTAAAGGTATTCTTGAAGAAGAAAAAGCAAAATTGGTTGCTGAAGGCGTTGCTGTTGCAGATGATATCCAAGTTGGTATCATGATTGAAATCCCAGCTGCAGCGATGCTTGCGGATCAATTTGCTAAAGAAGTTGATTTCTTCTCAATTGGTACAAACGATCTTATCCAATACACAATGGCTGCTGACCGTATGAACGAACAAGTTTCATACCTTTACCAACCATATAACCCATCAATCCTTCGTTTGATCAACAACGTGATCAAAGCGGCACATGCTGAAGGTAAATGGGCAGGTATGTGTGGTGAAATGGCCGGTGACCAAACTGCTGTTCCACTTCTTGTCGGAATGGGCTTGGATGAGTTCTCAATGTCAGCCACATCTGTACTTCGTACTCGTAGCTTGATGAAGAAACTTGACACAGCTAAGATGCAAGAATATGCTAACCGTGCTCTTACTGAATGTTCAACGATGGAAGAAGTTCTTGAACTTTCAAAAGAATACGTTAACTTCGATTAATAATTTAAAAACCTTGTAACAATAAGTTACAAGGTTTTTTTGTTTCTGCGTATAGAAAACTCTGTCTGTAAAATTTCCAAAAATTATGGTAAAATAGACAACGGACAATACAAGGAGGCAACTATGCAAAATAGACCAATCATTATCGGAGTAACAGGAGGTTCTGGAGGAGGAAAAACAAGTGTTTCTAAAGCAATTTTATCTCATTTTCCAAACGAAAAAATTGCTATGATCGAACACGATTCCTACTATAAAGATCAATCTCATCTAACTTTTGAAGAACGAATCAAGACTAACTATGATCATCCTTTTGCTTTTGATACTGACTTGATGATTGAGCAAATCAAGGAATTGTTGGCGGGTCGTCCTGTAGATATTCCTACCTATGATTATGCTGCCCATACTAGAAGTTCGAAAACCTATCGTCAAGAACCTCAAGATGTCTTTATCGTAGAGGGAATCTTAGTTCTAGAAGACAAACGCCTTCGTGATTTGATGGATATTAAGATTTTTGTAGATACTGATGACGATGTACGTATCATTCGCCGTATTAAACGAGATATGGAAGAGCGTGGTCGTAGCTTGGATAGCGTTATTGATCAATATCTTGGTGTAGTAAAACCTATGTATCACCAATTTATTGAACCTACAAAACGTTACGCTGATATTGTGATTCCTGAAGGAGTAACCAATACGGTAGCGATTGATTTGTTGACTACTAAGATTGAAAAGATTTTAGAAGAAGCTCGTTTAGCTCAGTAATAACTAAAAAAACTGTATCTCTTGATACAGTTTTTATTGTTTAATTTTTTCAAGTCTTGGAACAATGGCGAGAGTTAAAATAGCCGAGATAATTAATTCTGCTATCGAATTTGTAGAGATAACAGTCGCTAATAGTTTTTGAATATTTCCATCAAAAACATTACCAAAGAGGAAGAAGATACCACCTAAGACAAATACTGTATTTGTCAGCGAGCCAAGTGCACCAGCAAAAATGAGCCCGGCTTTTCCCTTTAGTAGTTTATAAACGAAATAAGGTGTCAAACCAATCAAGATACGTGGGACAATTGCAATCACAACTGAATATAGGTTACCATTAGGTACAAAAGGTGAGAAGAGATAGCTGGTTGGTAGAATTGTAAGTGTATTAACTGTTAAGCTAATCATACCCATTAAAAATCCAAGGATTGCACCAATCCGTGGGCCGTAAATGATACTTCCAATAATAACAGGAATATGTACAATAGTAGGTTTAATTGGGAATGGTAATACATTAAATAAGATTGAGGTCAGCAGATGGATGACAATCATACTGGCAAAAAAGATAGCAACAGGTGCGATGTTAGAGCGTTTGTTCATTAAGAGTTTCCTTTATTCTTTCTATAATAATTTCCAAATCGGCTAAAGCGCCGCTTCCGAAATCGCCACAAGCTAAGAGAGATTCTTTAGGAGAGATGATCTCGTATCCATAGCTTTCAAGAGTTTTAAGATTTGTCTGTGTGGCAGGGTGGGTAAACATTTTTGTATTCATGGCAGGAGCAAGTAATTTAGGGATATTATCTGGTAATGCCAGAGCAGTACTAGTCACCATATTATCAGCAAAACCATATGCTAATTTTGCAATGGTATTAGCAGTTGCTGGAGCAATGATAAACAAGTCAGTTTCTTTTCCTCTTTCGATGTGATTGACTTGGTCTGGATAAGGTTCTTGCATGACATCGAGATGAACCAGATTTTGGGACAAAACTTGCAGTGTTAATGGTTGTATAAAATCTGTAGCAGCTTTTGTCATCAAGACCGATACACTATGTCCTTGCTTTTTCAAAGAACTGACTAAATCGGCAGCCTTGTAGGAAGCAATTGAACCAGTAATTGCAAGAGTAATATGAGCCATAACTTTCCTTTCTAAAAAGTAAATCCTTGAATTTTTTTAATTATTAGCTCAGCGATTTCTTGTTTGCTGTATGCTGTTTGATAATCGTTTTCTTCAACTAAGTAAGCCAGGTGTTGTTCAGAGTTTATTTGATTCAAATCGTTAGCAACAATAATGTCTGCTTGATTCTTTTTAAGACTTTCTCTAGCAACATCTATCAAATGATCCTTTGTGACATCAACCAGGAGTTTAAAACCTATTAGATGAATTTTAGGATTCCATTCTTTGACCAGAGAAATAATCTTAGGATTTTTCTTAAGAAAGAGAATCTGAGTATCTTCCTTTGAAGAAATTTTGGACTCAGTATTCTGCTTAGTTAGAAATTTAGATAGATCTTGACTTGCTTGTACCTCATCTATACTTGTCATGTAGACTGGGGTGTAGTCAGATACAGCCATAGAATGAATTAAAACTTGATAATCTTTAACAAGATTTCGCATCTCCTCAAGTAAATCCAAAGTATTCTTTATTTCTATGATTTTAAGATTTGGATGACTAGCTGGTCTAACTGCCTGAGAAGTTGTAATCAAGCAAACTTCATGACCTGCTTTTATTAAAGCTTCTGTTATAACCAAGCCAAGATGACCTGTAGAGTGATTAGTGATAGAGCGAACACGGTCTATAGCCTCACTAGTACCACCAGAAGTTACTAAAATTTTCATAGAACCATTTTACACAAAAAAGACTTTTAAGTCAAAGAAAGCGGTTTAGTTTAGCTTTGAGTTATTATAGTTATTATCTATAAAGACATATAAAAAATAGATAATTCTTGTAATTTCACAGAATTATGGCAAAAAATACGAACAATAAATTCATTTTTGTATAAATAAATCTTGTTTTATGATATAATGAGTTAACACATTAGATGTAGAGGAGTTTTGAATGAAAACAGATATTGAAATCGCACAGAGTATCGAGCTAAAACCAATCGTTGATGTTGTAGAGAAACTTGGTATTTCTTACGACGATTTGGAATTGTACGGAAAGTACAAGGCTAAGCTCAGTTTTGATAAAATCCGTGCAGTTGAGAGCAATCCAGTCGGGAAATTGATCTTGGTAACAGCCATTAACCCAACACCAGCAGGTGAAGGAAAATCAACCATCACTATCGGGCTTGCAGACGCCTTAAATAAGATTGGTAAGAAAACCATGATTGCTATCCGCGAACCATCTCTTGGTCCTGTTATGGGGATTAAAGGTGGTGCAGCTGGTGGTGGTTATGCGCAAGTTTTACCAATGGAAGATATCAACCTTCACTTTACTGGTGATATGCATGCTATTACAACTGCAAACAATGCTCTTTCTGCCTTGATTGACAATCACTTGCATCAAGGGAATGATCTAGGTATCGACCAACGCCGTATTCTCTGGAAACGTGTAGTCGACTTGAATGACCGCGCTCTTCGTCACGTAACTGTTGGCCTTGGTGGTCCGCTTAATGGTATTCCACGTGAAGATGGATTTGATATCACTGTTGCTTCAGAAATCATGGCAATCCTTTGCTTAGCAACTGATGTTGAAGATTTAAAACGTCGTTTGGCTAATATCGTTATCGGTTACCGTTATGACCGTACACCAGTTTCAGTTGGTGATTTACAGGTTGAAGGTGCCTTGGCATTGATATTGAAAGATGCTATCAAACCGAACTTGGTTCAAACCATCTATGGAACACCTGCCTTTGTACATGGTGGCCCATTTGCCAATATCGCACACGGATGTAACTCTGTCTTGGCTACAACTACAGCCCTCCATTTGGCAGATTACACAGTAACAGAAGCAGGTTTTGGTGCTGACCTTGGTGCAGAGAAATTCCTCGATATCAAAACTCCAAACTTGCCAACTGCGCCAGATGCAGTAGTTATCGTTGCAACCCTTCGTGCTCTTAAGATGAATGGTGGAGTTGCTAAGGATGCTCTTACAGAGGAAAATGTGGAAGCAGTTCGTGCAGGTTTTGCAAACTTGAAACGTCACGTTGAAAATATCCGTAAATTTGGTATTCCAGCAGTTGTTGCTATTAACGAATTTGTATCTGATACAGAAGCAGAAATCGCAGCTTTGAAAGAACTTTGTGCTTCCATTGATGTTCCGGTTGAGTTAGCTAGCGTATGGGCTGATGGAGCTGAAGGAGGAGTGGCTCTAGCTGAAACGCTTGTCAAAACAATTGACGAAAAACCTGCTAACTACAAACGTTTGTATGACAATGACCTTTCAGTACAAGAAAAGATTGAAAAGATTGTCACTGAAATCTATCGTGGAAGCAAAGTAAACTTCGAGAAGAAAGCTCAAACTCAAATCGCACAAATCGTACAAAACGGTTGGGACAAATTGCCAATCTGTATGGCCAAAACTCAATATAGTTTCTCAGATAATCCAAATGCTCTTGGTGCACCTGAAAACTTTGAAATTACTATTCGTGAATTGGTACCAAAATTGGGGGCAGGCTTTATCGTCGCACTTACTGGTGACGTTATGACCATGCCTGGACTTCCAAAACGACCAGCTGCTCTCAACATGGATGTTGAAAGCGATGGAACAGTTCTTGGTTTATTCTAAGTAAACAAAAAAAGACAACCTTACATTTGGAGGTTGTCTTTCTAGTTATTTAAAACTCCTAGAAAATTTCTAGGAGTTTTGTTTTTATTTCATAGTTGGGAAGAGCAATACATCACGGATAGTAGTAGTATCTGTGAGGAGCATGCAGAGACGGTCGATACCGATTCCCAAACCACCTGTTGGCGGCATACCGTATTCAAGGGCTTCGATGTAGTCATAGTCAATGCCTGTTGCTTCATCGTCACCAAGTTCTTTAGCTTTAGCTTGGGCTTCGAAACGGCTAAGTTGATCGATTGGATCATTCAACTCAGTAAAGGCATTTCCGTATTCTTTAGTCATGATGAAGAGCTCGAAACGATCTGTAAAGCGCTCATCTTCAGGATTTTTCTTAGCAAGTGGTGATACAGCTACTGGGTGACCGTATACAAATGTTGGTTGAATCAATGTTTCTTCAACAAATTCTTCAAAGAAGGCATTGATGATGTGACCAACTTCTGTGTAGTGTTTTTCAACTGGAACTTTCTTCTCAGCTGCGATAGCTTTAGCTTCTTCGAAAGTCATATCTTTCCAGAAATCAACACCAGTAATTTCCTTGATTGCATCAACCATGTGTACACGTTTAAATGGTTCATTGATTTTGATTTCAGTTCCTTGATAGATAACTGGACCGTCACCTTTAACAGCTTTAGCTACGTGTTGGATAATACCTTCAGTCAAGTCCATGATATCGTGGAAGTCTGCATAAGCTTGATAAACCTCGATAGAAGTGAACTCAGGGTTATGTGTAGCATCCATTCCTTCGTTACGGAAGATACGACCAATCTCATACACACGTTCCATACCACCAACGATAAGGCGTTTCAAGTGAAGCTCAGTCGCGATACGAAGTACCATGTCGATGTTTTGTGCATTGTGGTGTGTGATGAATGGGCGAGCAGCAGCACCACCAGCTTCGTTGTGAAGAACAGGTGTTTCGACTTCAAGGAAACCTTGAGCATCGAGGTAGCGACGAATTTCAGAAATGATTTTTGAACGTGTGACGAAGCGATCAAAGCTTTCACGGTTAGAAATCAAATCAAGGTAACGTTTACGGTAGATTGTTTCAACGTCTGAAAGTCCGTGGAATTTCTCTGGAAGGGGACGAAGGGCTTTAGACAAGTGTGTGATGTGAGTAGCCTTGATAGAGAGTTCTCCCATATCCGTACGCATCACTTCACCTTCAACACCTAGGAAGTCACCAAGGTCAGCTTTCTTAAAGATTTCGTAGTTTTCTTCACCGACAGCATCTTTACGAACGTAGATTTGGATTTGTCCTTCGCGGTCTTGGAGGTGAGCAAAACCAACCTTACCCTTACCGCGTTTTGTTACCAAACGTCCAGCGATAGTAGCAGTTTCGTTTAATTCGTGTAGTTGTTCTTTATCAAGGTCAGCAAATTTATCTTTTAGTTCTTGAGAGTTAGCAGTACGTTCAAAACGTTTCCCGAATGGATCAATTCCTTGTTCACGGAGCGCAGCCATTTTTTCACGGCGAACGATCTGTTGGTCATTCAATTCTTCCATATGTTCTGTTGACATGGGTTCCTCCTAGTTTTTAATCAAATTTTGAAATAATAAATCAATTTTTCACGATACTCCCATTTTATCATAAAAAGTCAAGAAATTCACGGATATTCTATAAAAACTAAAAAGAACTTGACGTAATTGATCAAGTTCAATTATTTTTTTTGATAAGAAGTATCGTTCCAAGTCTTAAGAGTAAATTTTTCGAAGTCGTCGGTCTCTATAATTGTTAGACTTGCATTGGCCAAACCACCATTATTACGAAGATGCGCTTCATTAAATCCTAAAAGTGTTCGAAGACTTGCAGTAAGATTTGCTCCGTGGCCAACCAGTAATAGTTGTTCTGTCTTCGTGTTTTTCAAAGATTTAATAAATTGAATGGTGCGTTGAGTTGTGCTGTAGAGTGATTCAGCTTCAAACATACTTGTATCAAACTTAGCTAAGTTCGTTTTAAAGGCTTGAATTTGCTGAGGGTAGATTGCGTTTAAAGTAGCAATTTTTAACCCTTCTAGTTTTCCAAGGTGCCATTCTCTTAGCTCGGGAACACTTTCCAAAGGACATGGGTTTGTCAGTTGGCTTTGGATAATTTCAGCTGATTTAACAGCTCTCGGTAAATCACTTGAATAAATCTTGTCGAATGAAATATCTTTAAGATATTGGCCTAGTTCCTTTAAAGTCTCAATGGATTCAGGAAGAAGTGGGGAATCTCCACCTGCACCTTGAAAGCGACCTTCTAGATTCCAGACTGTTCGACCATGACGAACAAAGTAAAGTTTCATAACTTGTTTTCCTCCAAAATATCTACAAAGTTCGCTTTAACAAAGTTTGCCAAATCTTGTGGAGTAATGATGATGCTGTGTCCGACTTCTCCAGCAGAAACAATCATTTTTTCCAATTCCAATGCCCTTTCATCAATATAAATAGGGTAGTTGTGTTTTTGACGGATACCGACAGGGTTATTTGCACCATGGATATATCCAGTTGTTTTTTCTAAATCCTTTTGCGGAATCATACTCACTTTTTTATTACCAGAAATCTTTGCTAATTTCTTTTCAGAAAGATGTTCAGTAATAGGAACAATCCCAATAACTGGACCAGTCTTGTCCCCTAAAAGAGCTAATGTTTTAAAAATGTGACTTCTCTCATACTCAGAAGGAAGCTCTCCCTCTAAAGCATTGATTTGAATCCCTTGGTGTTCAACACCTGCCTTAGCTAATATTTGCTCGACTAAGGTCTTTTTTACTTTAGTTTTTTTTGCCATTATTTGTACTTATCCTCCAATTGACTCATCCAAATCCCTAACCAAATGCCAAGGGCGAAGAAGAAGGCGATAATGACATAGGAAACAAGAGATAAGCCTCTATAGCTGATGCTTTCAGCATTGCCAGTATTTGGAATCAAAATCAGGAGAGTGCTTGAAAGGACGATCCCAATGATAAAGTGATAGACACGAGAGTGGTAGACACGAAGAGCATAATCCATTAATTTTGAGAAAATAATCAAAGTTGCTCCAGCTCCAATTGCGATTGGAAGAAAAGTTCCGATTAAATCAAAAGTCTTGAAACCGGTCAACATTGGACTATACAGTCCTAAAATTAAGAGAAGGTTTGAAGGACTTAATCCTGGGACTAAAACTCCTAAAGCAAGAAGGGCACCAGCTAAGATAAAGCTTGTAAAACTTGCATTTAGTGAACCTACTACAAAGTTTAAAGCATAAAGTCCAATCCCTGAAATGATGAAGGTTGCCCAAAACCAAATCATATCTATCTTATCTCTTTCGGAGTCCTTAGTAGCTTCCCTTACAAGACTTGGGACCGTTCCAATAATGGCACCCGCAAAGCTCCATAATACATAAACCTGATAGTGTTCAAGGAGATATTCAATAGGATATGAAAATAGTCCAATACCTAGTAACATCCCAATTGCAACTGGTAAAAAATAAAGAACATCTTCTTTAAAATTTTTAAATGGGTGAGCTAAGAATCGAATCATTCTCTCGTAAATACCCAAGATTGCTGCTAGAACACCTCCAGAAATTCCTGGTAAAATAAAGCCTAGCGCAATAACAATTCCCTTAATAATTTTTGAAATCCAAGATAACATAAACTCTCTCCGTACATTATTTTCATTAAAAACTCTTCTAGTATTATAACACAAAGTAAGAGAAATAAAAAAAGCAAGCAGAAGTAATGTCTAACTTGCTAATTACATTTAAGGTTTTAAGAATAACTTTCTAAATGTCTCTTCCTTATCTTTTGATAAGGAAATGATGTTTAAGTCTAAATGATGTTCAAATCCTACTATTTTTCCTTTTGAGGTATATTGGTGAAGGTCAAAGTCAAGTTCTGTATTTGGTGAACTTTCAAAGTAACCTGAGTCAAGTCCATAAGAAGGAATCCAAATAGCAGAAAATTTATCTGTACTGATGCTATGTTCTTGCATGAAGTAAACACCAATATAGATACCGATGTTTTTAGCACCAAGTGATTCTAGTTTAGCACGGAAAGCTTCAACCCCTTTGTTCATATCAGACATGGTTTTTTCTTCGACATCTAACCAATAGTAACTAGGGTTATAAGGCGAGGCTGAATTATAAAATGATTCAGCTGCTTTTTCCATTTCCTCTACACTTTTTCCAGAAACGTATGCATATACAGCAACTGGGATATTTCGTTTTTGAAACTCTGAAATATGACTTTTATAAGCTTTATCTATTCCATTTGTATAAGATGCATCGTTCTCAGTAGTGATCTGGTTTCCTCCGTGAACTCGAACAATCGCACCAGAGATGTTTTGAGATAAAATATCATAGTTGATTTCTGAAGGTCTTTGCCAGCCAGAGATATCGATGATAGGCTTATCCAAGTTATGTAGAGCTTGTGTTTCTATTTGTACTGGATTTTGTTTAGTTTTTACAGGGTGTTCTTCGAATCGTGGACGATTGAGAATCAAGAGTCCTATAAAAGCAGCAAATATAATAACTATACAAGCTGGACGAATTTTTTTTCTCATACCTCTCTAGTTTATCGTAAATATGTTAAAAAATCAAAAAAAACACTCAAAACTAGCAGTTTGAAGCAATAAGTCTCCATTTGTTTTATACAATTTTATCTTTGAAGAGGTAAAATATGGTATAATGTAATGGAAATTCTATAGAAAAGAGAAAAATATGGCAAATTATGCAATTATTTTAGCAGCGGGTAAGGGTACCCGTATGAAATCAGATTTACCGAAGGTTATGCACAAGGTTGCGGGAATTTCAATGCTTGAGCATGTTTTTCGTAGTGTAGGTGCAATTGACCCAGAAAAGACTGTTACAGTTGTTGGACATAAAGCAGAGTTGGTTGAGCAAGTGTTAGCTGGTCAAACTGATTTTGTGAGACAGTCTGAGCAATTGGGAACTGGTCATGCAGTAATGATGGCTGAGCCAATTCTTGAGGGTCTTTCTGGACAAACATTGGTTATTGCAGGTGATACACCATTAATCACGGGTGAAAGTCTAAAGAACTTGATTGATTTCCATGTAAACCACAAGAATGTAGCTACAATCTTAACTGCAGAAGCTGACGACCCATTTGGTTATGGACGTATTGTTCGTAATGACAACGCCGAAGTGCTCCGTATTGTTGAACAAAAAGACGCGACTGACTTTGAAAAACAAATCAAAGAAATTAATACAGGAACTTATGTTTTTGATAATGCTCGTCTGTTTGAGGCTCTTAAGAATATCAATACGAACAACGCACAAGGTGAATACTATATTACTGATGTAATTGGTATTTTCCGTGAAGCCGGTGAGAAAGTTGGAGCTTATACTCTGAAAGACTTTGATGAAAGTCTCGGTGTAAATGACCGTGTGGCACTAGCTACAGCAGAAACTGTTATGCGTCGTCGTATTAACCAAGCTCACATGGTCAATGGTGTTAGTTTTGTAAATCCAGATGCGACTTATATTGATGTTGATGTTGAGATTGCTCCAGATGTTCAAATTGAAGCAAATGTAACCCTCAAAGGTTCTAGTAAGATTGGTTCAGAGACTGTTTTGACAAATGGAACATATATTGTTGATAGTACTATCGGATCAGGGGCAGTGATTACTAATTCGATGATTGAGGAAAGTAGTGTTGCAGATGGTGCTACAGTTGGCCCTTACGCTCATATTCGTCCAGGTTCTAGCTTGGCAAAAGATGTTCATATCGGAAACTTTGTCGAAGTAAAAGGTTCTTCAATTGGTGAAAATACTAAAGCGGGTCATTTGACTTATATTGGAAACTGTGAAGTTGGAAGTGATGTCAATTTTGGTGCTGGAACAATCACTGTGAATTACGATGGTCAACACAAGTTTAAAACTGTCATCGGTAACAATGTCTTTGTCGGATCAAATTCAACGATTATCGCTCCAGTAGAACTAGGGGATAACTCTCTTGTTGGTGCAGGTTCAACAATTACTAAAGATGTGCCTGCTGACGCTATTGCCATCGGGCGAAGTCGTCAAGTCAATAAGGATGAGTACGCTACTCGCCTTCCTCACCATCCTAAAAACAAATAGGAGCTAACCATGGAATTTGAAGAGAAGACGATTAGTCGAAAAGAAATCTATAAAGGTCCTATTTTCCAATTGGTTCAAGACCAGGTTGAACTTCCTTCAGGAAAAGGGACGGCTCAACGCGATTTGATTTTCCATAACGGTGCAGTATGTGTTCTTGCAGTTACTCAAGAAAACAAGATTGTCTTAGTGAAGCAATATCGCAAGGCAATTGAAAAAGTTTCTTACGAAATTCCTGCTGGAAAATTAGAAGTCGGTGAAAATGCAGATCCAGAAGCAGCAGCTCTTCGTGAATTAGAAGAAGAAGCAGCCTACACAGGGGATTTGACTCTTTTATATGATTTCTATTCAGCTATTGGATTTTGTAATGAAAGATTGAAACTGTACTTGGCAAGCAACCTATCCAAAGTCGAAAATCCACGTCCACAAGATGAAGATGAAACTTTAGAATTACTAGAAGTTAGCCTTGAACAAGCAAAACAACTCATCCAGTCTGGTGATATTTGTGATGCCAAAACTATCATGGCCATCCAGTACTGGGAATTACAAGAAAAATAGAGGAGGAACCCATGGGAAAACCTTTATTAACAGACGAAATTATTGAACGCGCTAATCGCGGTGAAGACATCTCTGGTCCTACTTTAGTGGATGATCAAGAGACAAAGATATTATCTACTTCATCTCAACATTATAGAGCTTCACGTTCAAGTGACCATGGATTTAGTGAAGATACTCTAACGATTGAGGTTGAACCTCAAATCCATAAGAGTCGTCGAATCGAAAATACCAAGAGAAATGTCTTTAACTCAAAACTGAATAAGATTCTATTTGCTGTTATTCTTCTCTTGATTTTGCTAGTTTTAGCAATGAGATTTATTTAATGGGGGATGTCATGAAAATCGGTATTATTGCAGCGATGCCAGAAGAACTTGCCTACCTGATTCAACACTTGGAGAATGCCAGTCAAGAAAAGGTTCTGGGCAATACTTATCACACTGGAAGGATTGGGGCTGTTGAGCTTGTATTAGTGGAGAGTGGTATTGGAAAAGTCATGGCTGCCATGAGTGTCGCAATCTTAGCTGATCACTTTAAAGTGGATGCTGTCATCAATACGGGTTCAGCGGGTGCCCTTGCTGAAGGTATCTCAGTAGGAGATGTAGTGATTGCTGAAAAACTAGCCTACCACGATGTTGATGTGACTGCTTTTGGTTATGAATACGGTCAAATGGCCCAACAACCACTTTACTTTGAATCAGACAAAAAGTTTGTTACTTTGATTCAAGAGAGCTTGTCTAAACTTGATCAAAATTGGCATTTAGGTTTGATTGCGACTGGAGACAGTTTTGTAGCTGGTGATGATAAGATTGTAATGATAAAAGAAAATTTTCCTCAGGTTCTTGCAGTAGAGATGGAAGGAGCAGCTATTGCTCAGGCAGCACATGCCTTGGAACTACCATTCTTGGTTGTTCGTGCCATGAGTGATAATGCTAACCATGAAGCTTCTATTTCTTTTGATGAATTTATCGTAGAAGCTGGACGTCGCTCAGCACAAGCACTCTTGACACTCTTAGAATCAATTCATGATTAAAATACAAAGAACACTGCTTGGTGTTCTTTTTTTGTAAAATAAGCTCGTCCAAGTCCGAGTTATTTTCCGTCTTTTTTGATATAATAGAAACATTGATTTGAAGAATAGGAAGAGAAAATGAACCCTTTATTAAACGGTATGAATGACCGCCAAGCAGAAGCGGTACAGACTACAGAAGGTCCACTGCTAATCATGGCAGGGGCTGGTTCTGGTAAAACACGAGTTTTAACCCATCGTATTGCTTACTTGATTGATGAAAAGATGGTCAATCCATGGAATATCCTAGCTATTACCTTTACCAATAAGGCCGCTCGTGAAATGAAGGAGCGTGCCTATGGTTTGAATCCAGCTACCCAGGATTGTTTGATTGCGACTTTTCACTCTATGTGTGTTCGTATCTTACGTCGGGATGCAGATCATATTGGCTATAATCGTAATTTTACAATCATCGATCCAGGTGAGCAACGAACACTGATGAAGCGTATCTTAAAACAATTAAACTTAGATCCTAAAAAATGGAATGAACGTTCTATTTTAGGAACTATTTCTAATGCTAAGAATGACCTGATTGATGATGTGGCTTATGCTGCTCAAGCTGGAGATTTGTATACTGATATTGTGGCTAAATGTTATACTGCATACCAAAAGGAGCTTCGTCAATCTGAATCAGTAGACTTTGATGATTTGATCATGTTGACGCTGAGACTTTTTGATCAAAATCCTGATGTCTTGACTTACTATCAGCAAAAGTTCCAATATATTCATGTTGATGAGTACCAAGATACCAACCATGCCCAGTATCAACTAGTCAAACTTTTGGCTTCACGCTTCAAAAATATCTGTGTTGTTGGAGATGCCGACCAGTCTATCTACGGTTGGCGTGGCGCTGATATGCAGAATATCCTCGATTTTGAAAAAGATTATCCAGATGCCAAGGTTGTTTTGTTAGAGGAGAATTACCGGTCAACCAAAACCATTCTCCAAGCAGCTAACGACGTCATTAAAAACAATAAAAATCGTCGTCCTAAAAACCTTTGGACTCAAAATGCTGATGGAGAGCAGATTATTTACTATCGTGCAAATGACGAACAGGATGAGGCTGTTTTTGTAGCCAAAACCATTGATGAACTTGGACGTAGCCACAACTTCCTACATAAAGACTTTGCAGTTCTTTATCGTACTAATGCCCAGTCACGTACTATTGAGGAAGCTTTGCTTAAGTCAAATATTCCGTATACAATGGTTGGTGGAACGAAATTCTACAGTCGTAAGGAAATTCGTGATATTATTGCTTACCTCAATCTTATTGCTAATTTGAGTGACAATATCAGTTTCGAACGAATTATCAATGAACCAAAACGTGGTATTGGCCCAGGAACTGTTGAGAAGATTCGTGACTTTGCGAACATGCAAGAAATGTCTATGTTAGATGCCTCTGCAAATATCATGTTGTCTGGTATCAAGGGGAAAGCTGCACAATCTATTTGGGACTTCGCTAATATGATTCTTGATTTGCGTGAACAACTGGACCGATTGACAATCACTGAGTTGGTAGAAGCAGTAATAGAAAGAACAGGTTACGTTGATTTACTTAAGGCCCAAGCAACCTTGGAAAGTAAGGCTCGGGTTGAAAATATCGAGGAGTTCCTCTCTGTTACGAAAAACTTCGATGATGATCCTGAAAGTGACGAAGAGGAAACAGGACTAGATAAACTTAGTCGATTCCTGAACGACTTGGCTTTGATAGCAGATACGGACTCTGGTAGCCAAGAGACATCTGAAGTAACCTTGATGACTCTTCACGCGGCCAAAGGGCTTGAGTTTCCTGTTGTCTTTATCATTGGTATGGAGGAAAATGTCTTCCCACTCAGTCGCGCTACTGAAGATCCAGATGAATTAGAAGAAGAACGTCGTTTGGCTTATGTAGGAATCACGCGAGCTGAGAAAATTCTTTATCTGACCAATGCAAGCTCTCGCTTGCTATTCGGACGTACTAGTTACAATCGTCCCACGCGCTTTATCAATGAGATTAGTTCAGATTTGTTGACCTATCAAGGATTAGCACGTCCAGCTAATACGAGTTTTAAAGCGTCTTATAGTGGCGGAGGAACAGCATTTGGTAAAGGAATGAGTTTGGCTCAGGCGCTTCAAGAACGAAAACGGAATGTTGCTCCTACATCAATCCAATCAAGTGGTTTACCATTTGGACAATTTGCGGCTGGGAATAAGCAAGATTCTAGTGATACAAACTGGTCTGTTGGGGATATTGCCCTTCATAAAAAATGGGGTGAAGGAACTGTGCTGGAAGTTTCAGGCAGTGGATCCACTCAAGAATTGAAAATCAATTTTCCAGAGGTTGGTCTCAAAAAACTCTTAGCCAGCGTAGCACCAATTTCGAAAAAGTAAGTTTCTAAACGAATAAAATACCCTCTTGAAATAGCAAGAGGGTATTTTTTGATTCTCTTATCACAAGATTGTGATAATTTACGTTTTCATAACAATGGAAATTTTTGCTTACATGGTTTTGAAAAATAGTGTATAATACAGTGGTTCTAAGTCGAAAGGAGAAGAAAATGACTGAAAAGCAAATGAAAACGTTGGGTTGGATTGCAACCTTTATGTCTGTTATGATGTATATCTCATATATTCCACAAATTATGAACAACCTTGCAGGTCAAAAGGGAAACTTTATCCAGCCAGCAGTAGCTGCAATTAACTGCAGTCTTTGGGTTTACTACGGACTCTTTAAAAAAGAACGTGATATTCCTTTGGCAGCAGCTAATGCACCAGGTATTGTTTTTGGGATTATCACAGCTTTGACAGCTTTATTTTAAAAATAAAAAGCAACTAGCAGAATGTTCTGCTGGTTGCTTTTATTTGTTTACAAAATATATTTTTCAATAGCGCGTGCAACGCCCTCTTCTTCGTTGCTAGTTGTTACGGCATCCGCGAGAGATTTGACGTAGTCGCTGGCATTTCCCATAGCAATCCCTAACCCTGCAAACTCCAACATCTCAATGTCGTTATTGGCATCACCCATTGCCATGATTTCAGAAGGTTGGATATCCAAAATCTCAGCCAAACGAGAAAGTGCTGAAGCCTTGGTTGTACCGAGTGGCATTGCCTCATAGATAACAGGTTGAGAACGAACTCCGCTAAATCTCTGACAAAGTTCTTCAGCAAAACGTTGTTCAAAGTCATCCGTTTGTTCTTTTGTGCCTAGGAACATGCCTTGGAACATACGATACTTACCACTAGTAGCTTCTTCCAGTGAGATTTCAGTCAGATCAGCAAAGACAAGTGTCGCATCATATTGAACGATAGGATTCGGTTTACCTCCGAGAACGAAGTAGTGTTCCTCGTCAAAGAGAGTCAACTGGACCTTACTCTTTTCAGCAAGGTCATTCAGGTATTCGATGTCTGATTTGCTAAGTTCTCGCCAGTCAACAAGGCCCCAGTCACTAGTTTGGTGGGTAGAACAACCATTGTTGACAATAACGTATTCATTCTGCAAATCAAGACCTAGTTTTTTATAGTAGGGAAGAACTCCAAAGAGAGGACGACCAGTACAGAGGACCAGTTTGACACCTTTTTCGATAGCCTTATGAATAGCATCAATATGAGCCTGAGGAATTTCCTTGGCTTCGTTGAGAAGAGTACCATCCATATCTAGGGCAAGTAATTTAATCATAGTATTTACCTTTTTACGTGTTTTGCCTATATTATAGCATATTTTAGACAAATAAGGCTAAAGTAAGGAAAAATGCTATTTCTTTTTAGGATTTTTACTAGATAGATAACAAAAATATGATATACTAAATTTGCGAGCATTTAATATTAATATTATAGAGTAAAGTATAAAAAAGCAGAGGTCTTATCATGAAAAGAAGAACAGTACAGGTTTTACTAGCCTTATTGGTAATCATTTATAGGAAGACATGGTTTTGGTGGATTTTTAATCATTTTGCAGGTAGACTTGTGCCTGCTAGTAGAGAATTTTTTCAAATTCTTTCTTTTTTAGAGTTTAGCGTTACTTTTCTAGCTATTCTTTATTTACTAGTATTCGAAGGTAGGAAAATTCTTGAGTTGAAGTGGAAATGGAGATATCCAGTTTATTTGCTTCTTGCTTATGGAGTCAATCATCTTTCAGGTATTGTGTTTTCCTTTTTAACCCCAGCAACGTCCAATCAAATGGCTTTAAATGAATTAGTTGAGATGACAGGGAGACAAGAGTTACTATATTTATTGCTTATTACTTGTCTGCTAGGACCAATTACAGAAGAATTGGTTTATCGAGGAGTTCTCATGAATACATTTTTGAAGGATCCACCTTGGTATGGAGATGTTTTACTATCAGCCTGTGTCTTTGGCTATGTGCATGTTTCTGATGGTATAACACCACTTGCCTTTTTCACCTATGCAAGCGGAGGAGCGATTGTAGCATTCCTCTACCGAAAAACTCACTCTCTCTATTATCCTATTTTACTTCACATCATGATCAACATTACTGCATTTTGGGAATTATGGGTACTCTTGTTTTCTGGTAGGTAAATAATAAAAAGTCGGAGTTTATTCCGACTTTTTTGATATGGGACAGGTTAAAATTAGGGCTTTATATCAATCTGTTTTGACTTAAAAAATGATATAATAAAAGGTAATGACAAAAACAAATGAGGCAGAGATGAAACTACTTTATACCGATACTCGGACTTCTTTGACAGAAATCCTAACCAAGGAGGCTCAAGGACTAGTTGACCAAGGTAAACGTGTCTTTTATATTGCCCCTAACTCTCTTTCTTTTGAAAAGGAACGTGCCGTGCTGGAGTGCTTGAGTCAGCAGGCTTCTTTTGCGATTACAGTCACGCGCTTTGCTCAAATGGCTCGTTATCTGGTTTTAAACGATATACCAGCAAAGTCTAGTCTCGATGATATTGGTCTGGGTATGGCTTTCTATAAATGTTTGTCTGAGATAGATGCTAAGGATTTGCGTGTTTATGGGGCTATTAAGCAAGATCCTCAATTCATCCAACAACTGATTGAGATTTACCATGAAATGACAACTGCAAAGATGAGCTTTTTGGATTTAGAAAGTCTATCTGACGCTGATAAACGTTCTGATTTACTCATGATTTTTGAAAAGGTAACAGCTTATCTCAATCAAGGTCAAGTTTCGCAAGGGAGTCAATTATCATATCTGATCAATGCTATCGAAGTAAACAAAGTAAGTAGTGATTTTAGCCAGATTGCCTTAGTTATTGATGGTTTTACTCGTTTCTCTTCAGAAGAAGAACACCTAGTGGATTTGCTTCATCGTAAGGGTGTTGAAATTATCATTGGTGTATATGCGACTAAGAAAGCCTACAATAGCCCTTTTAGTGAAGGGAATCTCTATCAAGCTAGTGTTGAATTTCTACGTCATTTAGCCTTTAAATATCAGACCAAGGCCGAAGATGCATGTCAAGAACACGGAAATCTTGATGCCTTTGCTAAAGCCTCAAGGCTTCTAGAAAGTGCTTATGATTATTCCGAAATTAATTTAGACGTGAATGACGAAGATAGAAAGGACTTGCAAATCTGGTCTTGTCTAACACAAAAAGAAGAGTTGGAGTTAGTAGCTCGTAGTATTCGCCAGAAATTGCATCAAGATTCAGAACTTAGTTATAAGAATTTTCGAATCCTGCTAGGAGATGTAGAGTCATATAAACTGTCTTTGCAGACAATATTTAATCAGTATCAGATTCCATTTTATCTGGGCAAGAGTGAGTCCATGGCTCATCATCCTTTAACGCAATTTGTAGAATCCATCGGACGTTTGAAACGATACAATTTCCGTCAGGAAGATTTGATTAATCTCCTACGAACTAACTTGTATACGGACCTTAGTCAAGAGGAAATTGATAGCTTTGAACAATATCTTCGCTATCTGGGGATTGATGGTCTTTCTAATTTTAAACAAGAGTTTACAAAGTCACATCACGGAAAGTTTGATCTAGAAAAATTAAATGAATTTCGACTTCGTATCATTACACCTTTAGAAAATTTACTAGGAAGTCGCAAGCAAAAGGCTGAAAATCTTCTTGCTAAATGGAACAACTTTTTGAAGGAAGCTCATTTGACCGAGCAGTTACAAGTCTTAACAGAAACATTGGAGGTATCTGAACAAGAAAGACAAGAAGAAGTCTGGAAGGCTTTTTGTCATGTCATGGAGCAATTTGCAACCGTGTTTGAAGGTTCTCAGGTCACTTTAGATGATTTCTTGGCACTTCTTCTTTCGGGTATGTCTTTGTCAAATTACCGTACAATTCCAGCAACAGTAGATACTGTTCTGGTGCAGAGTTATGATTTAATTTCACCGTTGACATCCGATTATATCTATGCGCTTGGTTTAAGTCAGAACAACTTGCCAAAAATCACTCAAAATAACAGTTTGTTGAGCGATGAAGAAAGAGAAACCTTGAATCAAGTGACTCAAGAAGGTTCACAATTGATGATTGCTAGCCAGGAAAATCTTAAAAAGAATCGTTATACTATGCTTTCTCTGGTTAACTCTGCTCGTAAACAGTTAGTTTTGTCAGCTCCAAGTTTATTCAATGAAGACGAGAGTGAAGAGTCAATATATTTGAAGGAATTGCAGAACTTAGGATTTAGCAAAATCGAAAAGAAAATCGACAGAAAAAATCTATCGAAAGATGATATCGGTTCTTATCACAGTCTTTTGTCTAGTCTCATTGCCTATCACCAACAAGGTGAATCAACTTCAAGTGATGAAGACTTAACTTTTATAAAAGTTCTGGCTCGTGTCATGGGGAAAAAGTTGGAAGACCAAGGTTTAGAAAATCCAGTTTTACCAACAAGTCCAAAAAGTAAAACTTTAGCTAGTGATACACTGGAAGCTTTATATCCTCAGAAGCAAGATTTTTATCTATCAACATCTGGTCTAACAGAATTCTATCGAAATGAATACAGCTATTACCTCCGATATGTATTGGGTTTACAGGAAGAATTGCGATTGAAACCTGACGCTAGAAGTCACGGGAATTTCTTGCACCGTATTTTTGAACGTGCAATGAAACTTCCTGCTGATACATCCTTTGACCGACGTTTAGAACAGGCCATCTCTGAAACTAGTCAAGAAAGAGACTTTCAAGCTATTTATCAAGAAAGTTTAGAATCTCAATTTGCTAAGGAAGTTCTCTTAGATGTGGCACGCGCTACTGGACATATTCTTCGTCACAATGCTGATGTCGAAACAATTCAAGAGGAGGCTGTTTTTGGTGGCAAGGAACAAGCTTTTGTACAGTTAGATAATGGTCGTAATATTTATGTTCGTGGGAAGGTCGATCGTATTGACCGTTTGAAAACATCAGATGCTATTGGTGTTGTAGACTACAAATCTTCTCTAACTCAATTTAACTTTCCTCTCTTTTTTAACGGTCTAAACTCACAATTGCCAACATACTTGGCTGCTCTTAAGAAAGAAGGAAATAAAGACTTCTTTGGAGCTATGTACTTAGAAATGTCTGAACCAACTCAGTCATTACAAACTGTTAAAACTCTTTCAAAGGCAGTAACTGAAACCAATAAGAGCATGAAATACCAAGGTCTCTTTCTCGAAAAAGAGATGCAACACCTTGGAGAGTTTTACAATAAAAATAAGACGTATCAATTATCTGATGAAGAATTCCAATTATTACTAGACTATAATGCCCTTATCTACAAAAAGGCAGCAGAGAAGATTTTATCTGGTCAATTTGCTATCAATCCATATACAGAAAACGGTAGAAGCATTGCGCCCTATGTTCAGCAATATCAGTCTATTACAGGTTTTGAAGCTAATTATCATCTAGGTCAGGCTAGATTGTTAGATAAGGTAGCTAAGAGCAATGACAAGGAAGCATGGTTTAATAAAATCAGAGAGGAGTTGGAGCGATGAAATTTTTATCTCAAGAAGAGATTAAAGAGTTACAAATAGCAGAAGCTCAGTCTAACAAGAAACCTAAGAAAACAGCTGAACAAATTCAAGCAATCTATAGTTCTGGTCAAAATATTCTAGTCTCAGCTTCTGCTGGTTCGGGGAAAACCTTTGTCATGGCTGAACGTATTCTTGACCAACTAGCGCGTGGTGTAGAAATTCGCCAACTCTTTATCTCTACCTTTACCGTTAAGGCAGCAACCGAGTTAAAAGAACGCTTGGAAAAGAAAATCAGCCAACAGATCCAAGAAACGCAAGATGTGGAACTAAAAAAACATCTTGGTAGACAATTAGCCGATTTACCCAATGCTGCAATTGGAACCATGGACTCATTTACCCAAAAATTCATGGCCAAGCATGGATATCTACTAGATCTTGCTCCAAACTTTCGTATCCTTCAGAACGAAAGTGAACAACTTCTCTTAAAAAATGAGGTTTTTCGACAAGTTTTTGAAAGTCATTACCAAGACAAGGAGAAAGATGATTTTAGTCGATTGGTCAAGAACTTTGCTGGTAGGAGTAAAGATGCGCGTGGACTACGTAAACAGGTCTATATGATTTATGATTTTTTGCAATCTACTAGCAATCCTCAGGCTTGGCTAGAGGAATCTTTCCTAAAAGGTTTTGAAAAGGCTGATTTTACAGTTGCTAAAGAAAAACTTGTAGACGATATAAGGGAGAAACTCTGGGATTTAGAAAGCTTTTTCCGTTACCATTTGGATAATGATGCCAAGGAATTTGGTAAAGCAGCTTATTTAGAATCTGTCCAACAAGTTCTTGATGAAATCGGTTCTTTAACTCATGAATCTACTTTTGAACAATACCAAGAAGTTTTAGAGCGAGTTGTTAGTATCTCTAAGGATAAGGGAGGTCGTGCTCTTACAAATGCTAGTCGTAAGGCCGAACTGCAAGACTTGAAAGAAACCTACAACCAAGAGAGAAAAGCAAAATTTGAGAAGCTGATTGCACTCAATGATCAAATCACTTTACTAAAATTCCAAGAAGATTATCATCAAGAGTCCTGGGACTTGGCAAAGACATTCCAAGTGTTCATGAGAGATTTTGTTGATGCCTATCGACAACGAAAACGCGAAGAAAATGCCTTCGAATTTGCTGATATTAGCCACTATACCATTGAGATTTTGGAAAACTTCCAACAGGTTCGACAAGAGTATCAGGAACGCTTCCACGAAGTCATGGTCGATGAATATCAGGATACCAACCACATCCAGGAAAGAATGCTAGAACTCCTCTCAAACGGTCATAATCGTTTTATGGTGGGTGACATTAAGCAGTCAATTTATCGTTTTAGACAGGCAGATCCCCAAATCTTCAATGAAAAATTCCACAGCTTCGCTCAAGATGACAAAGAAGGTCAGTTAATTCTACTTAAGGAAAACTTCCGGAGCGGTTCAGAGGTTCTTGATGCTACGAACGATGTCTTTAAACACCTCATGGACGAGGAAGTTGGAGAGATATCTTATGACGGTATGCACCAGCTTGTTTTTGGAAATACTGATATTCAATCAAATCCAGAAAACAAGGCAGAAGTTCTCTTGTACGATAAGGATGATGATAGCGATTCTGATGATGAGGAGGACCTTGCAACTAACAAACTGACTGGTGAAATGCGGATGGTGCTTAAGGAGATAATTCACCTTCATAATGATAAGGGTGTACCTTTCAAGGACATGGCTCTCTTAACTGCTAGTCGAAGTCGTAATGATCAAGTTCTGCTCGCCTTGTCTGAATATGGTATTCCTGTCAAGACAGACGGTGCTCAAGCAAACTATTTGCAATCCCTAGAAGTCCAGGTTATGTTGGATACTCTTCGTGTCATCCACAACCCTCTTCAAGACTTTGCTTTGGTTGCTCTAATGAAATCTCCAATGTTTAGCTTTGATGAGGATGAGTTGGCTCGTCTCGCTCTCCAAAAATCTGAAGATAAAGTTCAAGAGAACTTTTATGAGAAACTAGTCAATGCTCAAGCGAAAACTAGTCTTCATAAGGATTTAATTAAGTCTGAACTCCATAAAAAATTAGAATTTTTCATGGAAACAGTCCAGGGTTGGCGCTTGTATTCCAAAACACATTCTCTTTATGACCTCATTTGGAAAATCTATAGCGACCGCTTTTACTATGACTATGTCGGTGCGTTGCCAAATGGACAGGCCAGACAGGCAAATCTCTACGCCCTTGCTCTAAGAGCTGATCAGTTTGAAAAGAGTAATTACAAGGGATTATCCCGTTTTATTCGAATGATTGACCAAGTCTTGGAAGCCCAGCATGATCTTGCCAATGTTGCTGTAGCACCACCTAAGGATGCAGTAGAACTTATGAGTATTCATAAGAGTAAAGGGCTTGAATTTCCTTATGTCTTTATCCTCAATATTGATCAAAAATTCAACAAGAAGGATACTATGTCTGAGGTTATCCTCAGTCGAACAAATGGAATTGGGTTAAATTATGTAGCTAGAGTCGCTACAAATGCAAAAGAGAAATATGTTCCAGCTACGATTAAGTTATCTATCCCAAGCTTAACATATACGCAAAATGAGGAAGAACTCCAATTAGCAAGTTATTCTGAACTCATGCGTTTGCTCTATGTAGCCATGACACGTGCTGAGAAGAAACTCTATCTGGTCGGAAAAGGATCACGTGAAAAATTAGAGTCTAAAGAATATCCGACAAATGGAAAAGGTCTTTTGACTCGAGAAACGAGACTAGATGCTCAAAATTTCCAGGATTGGATTTGGGCCATCTATCAAGCATTTTCTAAAGAGGATTTACACTTTAGTGTACGCTTTGAAGGTGAAGAAGACCTAACCAAAGAAGCTATCGGAGAATTGGAACATAAAAGTCAACTTCAAGACCTATCCCAAGCAGACAACCGCCAGTCAGAAACCATCAGGGAAGCTCTACAAATGCTGAAAGAAGTGGAAGTGTATAACGAAATCCACCGTGCAGCAATCAATCTTCCAAGTGTTCAGACACCGAGTCAGATTAAAAAGTTCTATGAACCGATCATGGATATGGAAGGAGTTGTAGTAGCTGGTCAAAGTAAACCAAAAGAGACTACTGTTCAGTTTGAGCTTCCAGATTTTTCAAAAACTGAAAAGGCTACAGGAGCTGAGATTGGTAGTGCAACTCACGAACTCATGCAGCGAATTAATCTTGTCAAGGAACCTACTTTAGAGATTTTGACAGAGGCTTTAGAGCAAGTGCAAGCAAGCCCTGCTGTTAAAGATAAAGTTAATCTTAATAAAATCTTGTCTTTCTTTGATACAGCTCTTGGTCAAGAGATTCTTAAAAATCAAGATAAACTTTATCGAGAACAACCCTTCTCTATGTTAAAAAGAGATGCTAAGAGTCAGGAAGACTTTGTTGTCCGTGGTATTTTAGATGGTTATTTGCTTTATAATGATAAGATTGTTCTAATTGACTATAAGACAGACCGATACGATTACGCTAGTCAACTGATTGAACGTTATCGTGGTCAATTAGAATTATATGCTGAGGCTCTATCTCGTTCTTATCAGATAGATAGAATTGAGAAACACCTAATTTTACTTGGCAAGGATACTGTAGAAGTAGTCGAGGTTAACTAACCTATTAAAACTATTGCTTTTTGGCAGTAGTTTTTATTTGTTTTCAGTTATGGTATACTAGTTTCAGAAAAGGATGTAAAAGAATTTATGCCAAAAGAAATCGATATTGAATATTATCATCAATTAGCATTGCATAAACAAAAGGAACACCGTAAGTTTCTTGGAAATTTGAAGAAAAAAGCACCAAAAAATTTAGATAAAATTGCTCTTGAGATTCACCAAGAGGTTTTTGAAGAGATTGATTGTACAGCTTGTGCTAACTGTTGTAAAACTCTTGGTCCCGACTTTAAAGAAGCTGATATCACACGCATTGCTAAGTATTTTAAGATGAAACTTCCTGCCTTCGAAGCCGAATTCTTACAAGTTGATGAAGATGGAGATAAGGTTTTTAAATCTATGCCTTGTCCATTTCTAGGTGGCGATAATCTGTGTTCTATCTATGATGTTCGTCCCAAGGCTTGTAGAGAATTTCCACATACTGACCGAAAGAAAATCTACCAAATCAACAACCTCACAATCAAAAATACTCTAACCTGTCCAGCAGCCTATCTTTTTGTCGAGAAGTTAAGAGAAAAAATAGAATAAAAGAAAAAACCTCCACTAGATAGAATTTGGTGGAATTTTTCTTGGATATAGATTATAGGTAAAATGTTCTTTAAAGAAGGAATTTATATAATTTGTTGCAATCTTAATCTTTTTTATTTATAATAAAGGATGATTTTTTTAGACTATGAGTCTAATTTTATTAACTGATATTATATTATAAGTAGGAGTCCTTAATCATGAATAAATTATTAAAATTCGGTATAGCATCTCTTTCAGTCTTCGTATTAAATTCTTATATCCAAACTAATGCTAAAGCAGATGAACAAGTTGGTGACACTAATAGTGCCATTCTTGAATCTCCAAGTGCAAATTTGAATTCAAACAACTCTGAGAATGCAATTCCGCATGTAGATAGTGTTACAGAAACACAAGGGAATGGATCTAATGAAACAGCAAATTTTTCTACTTCGGCAACTGATGAAAACACTACAAGTACTGAAATTTTAAAGAATGACAATATCATTTCTAATGGTGGTCAGGTTAATGTAGAGGGGCAAAATGCTACTGTAAGTGCCGATGGGAAAAGTGTCACTTATAGCTATACAGTTGCCTATCAGAGGATAAGTTCTAGCACTCATGGACAGACAGTAAATGATCTTTTGATTCGAATTCCTAAGATTAAGGATGCTACGGTAAAATTTACTCTTATTGGTACACGAGACGCAAAGGGCAAACCTATCAATGTCAATGCTCCAATGAAAGAGATTGGCTTTGATGATACAGAAAATTATGATCGAGAAACCTTTAATACACCGACTTCTGAAGAACTGGAATCTGGGAAAACACCTTATGTAGTCAATACTAGCAACTACGAATATGGATATATGACAGATGGCAAAGTTGAATCTTATGGTTTGTTTACCAATTTTGATAAGAGTCAAGCTTACAAAGTAGAAGTTACAGTTCCAATTGATGAAGCAAAGAAAATAAAATACTTACCAATTGATGCCAGAATGATTTGGAAATCTAGTCAAGAAGGTGGTGTTCAGAGTTATGAAACCGGATCTCAAAACTTAGAAGAATATTCTAACCATCATTTAGCAGTTGATTTGGATAATGGAGATATTGGTGGTATGGGAGACCCTTCATCCATTGATGAAAGTTATGTAAGGAATGGTCATCTTATCAAGTCAGTGTCCAATCCCAATACCTATATCACCCCAAATAATGGTGATTGGACAAGAATTCCTGAAGATACCAATATAGATAAATCAACTTTTTTCAATTATGTTGATAAATTTACGCTAAGGGCAAACACGAATGTAGTTTATTATGTATCTGAAAAAGAAGATATGGCTGACCAAGATGTATCGGCTTTATATACAGGTAATGTAGTTGTAGATTATCTTATCAAAGGTACTAACCAAAAATTAAAAGAAACATACAACAAGATTTCTGAACTTCCTATTTATGATTCAACTGGAGAGTTAGTTACATACAAAGTCGGGGATAATAACATTGAACGACCTGACAAAATAATGGTTGATGGAATCACATATCGTCTTGTTGGACTCTCGACTTCTTCTGATTCGGAAACTGGAACGTTGAAAAATGGAACAGTTCATATTGCTTATGAATATGAAAAGGAAATCATAACAACGACAGTAGAGCCGACAACTACAACGACAGTAGAACCGACAACTACAACGACAGTAGAGCCGACAACTACAACGACAGTAGAACCAACAATTACAACAGTAGAGCCAACAACTACAACTACGGTAGATCCGATTCCTGGTTCTAGTTCTGAATCTGGACAGATACAGTCTTTTAGTTCCGAAAAAGCAACAGAAGCAGAGTCAAAATCTGTAGCAGAACAAGCACAGTTACCAAATACAGGTGAGGCAAATTCTCAATTATTCTATACAATCGCAGCTATTCTAATGGGATTCTTTGGAATTTCACTATTAAAAGCGACACACGATAATAAGTGAGTCTCAATCAAAGATTTAACATGAGTCAACCCTTTGGGGCTGACTTTTTTATTTGAATGATTTGTTAAGTAAAGTTTGAAGCCATTTAAAGGACACCATGTATATTTATTATCAAGTAACATTCTTGTTTCTTTCAAAATCTTAAATTATTCTAAACTTTTTCTTAAAGAAAACTGATACAAGGTATCTTTAAGCGATATTCTGTATAGTTATACCATTACTAAGAAAGGAGTGCCGGTATGAACTATATTGTAATTCCAGCTTATCAACCTGATAATAAACTTATCAAACTCATCGAAAAAATTCACGAAAAGAGTGATTTTCATATTCTAGTTATCGACGACGGCAGTTCATCAAAGTGTCAAAATATCTTTGAAAAAGCTGAGCAATATACTACGGTACTCCGTCACGAAGTGAATCGAGGTAAAGGGCAAGCACTAAAAACAGCCTTCCAATTTATCAAAGAACAAAATAGTTATGGAACAGTAGTTACAGCAGATGCCGATGGTCAGCATAAGATTTGGGATATTTTCCGTACAGCTAACAAAGCTTCTGAAAATCCTAACAAACTAATCTTGGGTGTGCGTGCCTTCACAGGTAAGGTTCCCCTCCGTAGTCGTTTTGGGAATAGCTTGACAAAAGCACTTTTTAAATTACAAACAGGAGTAGGAGTAACAGATACTCAGACAGGCCTTCGTGCTTTTACAACAAATCTGATTCCTTTTATGTTGATAATAGAAGGTCAACGTTATGAATACGAAATGAACATGCTTCTGGAAGCAAGCAAAGAATATGAAATCTTAGAAGTACCAATCGAAACGGTCTATATCAATGATAATGAGGATTCACACTTCCGACCAATAAAAGATGGGCTCATGATTTATAAAAATATCTTTAAATTTGCCTTATCATCCCTTAGTAGCTTTGTTGTAGACTATATCGTTTACGCTATTGCAATCTTGTTTTTACCAACAGCGCTAACAAGTTTCCGAATTTTCCTAGCTAACGGACTAGCTCGTGTGACCAGTTCCATTTTTAACTATTCAACCAATAAAAAACTAGTCTTTAAAAACGAGGATAGTCTTGTAAAAACAGGTATGGGATACTTGGGTCTAGCAGTAGGACTCTTTGTTCTAGATACGCTTCTTATTCGTCTATTCTATGCAGTCTTTGGAATGAATCTATTAATCGTTAAGATTATTGTTGGAATTCTTCTCTTTGCTGTTTCTTGGACCATTCAGAAGAAATTCATTTTTAAGTAAAGGACATCAACTGTACTATGAAATTTTTAAAGAAACGATATGCTTATGCTTCGGTTTTCGGATTACTTCTGACAGGATCCTTTAGCTACTCCATGCTGAAGACTTTTGTCCTTGCTGAGACTATTTCGACAGTAGCAACAACTAGCACTAGTACAAATACTGCCACGGCAAGCCAAGCAGCTAAAACAGCAACAGTAACAGACTCAAGTTATAAGGATGATAATATCTCCATCAATTTGACTGAAACAACGGTCAAAAATACGCAAGTCTACGTTGCAGATATTACAGTAAGCTCATCAGATTATTTAAAAACAGCATTCGCTCAAAATGCCTTCGGAACCAATGTAACTGCAAAAACTTCTGAAACCGCTACTGATAACAATGCTATTCTAGCGATCAATGGAGATTACTACGGAGCTAACTCTACAGGATATGTTATCCGTAATGGAGTCGTCTATCGTGATACTGTCCGTGAAAATTCAAATAATGGTGATTTAGCCATTTATAAAGATGGTTCTTTCAAGATTATTTACGAGGATCAGATTTCAGCTGAGCAACTAGTTAAAGATGGTGTTGTCAATCTCTTGGCTTTTGGACCAACCTTAGTTGAAAATGGTGAGATTGCAGTAGGAACGAATGAAGAAGTTGGACGAGCTATGGCATCAAATCCTCGTTCTGCGATTGGCATTATTGATGAAAACCACTATATTATCGTAGTTTCAGATGGACGTACTTCTGAAAGCAAGGGGCTATCACTGTACCAAATGGCTGAAGTCATGAAATCATACGGTGTAAAATCGGCCTACAACCTTGATGGTGGTGGATCATCTACGCTTTACTTCAACGGTCAGGTTATTAACAAACCAACAACTGGAGGAAACAGAATTTCAGAAAGGGCGGTGAGTGATATTGTCTACATCGGTTATTAATCCTAACAAAAAACGCTTTAAAAAAACTGTCATCTCTTATATACTAATTACGGTTTTCTTCTTTGCTTTTTCTAGAATTTATGAAGCATTTAGTTTTGGAGAGACATCAGTTCATATGCATTACTTGTTCGCTGTACCTCTGGTGGGTGGGATAATACTAGCAATTTTGCTCAAAGTCCTTCCGTATTTGTCCAGAATTAGCCTTAATTTATGGAATTCGGCAGTAGCTATTTTTACAACAGGCACACTATTCCGTGGTATTGTCAATTTATCTGGTCGTTCAACCACACTCGATGCACCATATTGGTATGTAGGTATTAGTTTTGCAATCATAGCTATTCTATCTATATTTATAAATCCGCTTCTAACTAATAAACGTACCAAAATAATAGAAGGTTAATTATTAGAAAAAAATGTAGTCGTTCAGTTACTGTTCGACTGCTTTTTATTGACTTTTATTTCTAAAATGTTTTAACAATATTACAACTTTCTTTCTTCTTAATTATTCTACTTTTATCTTTAATAGAATATTGTATAATATAATGGATAATTGCTGTGTTTTAAACATTATGTATCAAAAACGAATAGATCATTTATATAATGATAAGGAGAATACAATGAAAAGGATTTTACTGGCAAGTACAGTTGCTCTCTCGATTGCAGGCTTTGCAAAATCTACTGTTTATGCCGATGATTCACAAACTAGAAATAAAGCTCAAACTTCAGAACAGGCTGTAGCTAATGGAGTTGAAAAAGAAGATCAAAAACAATCAAACAATCGTGATAAATCGACTAAACAAAGTTCTAACGAAAGTCTGAACAAGGCAGAAAAAGAATCTTCGCAAATTACGCCGAAGAAAGAAACACCTGAAAATAAGGAAAAAACAACAACTGAAACAAAAGTTGAGGAAGTTAATAAAGATGGCTGGCAAAAAGAAAATGGCCAATGGCGTTATTATGAGAATAAAAAGGCTGTCACAAATTGGAAAAAAATAGCAGGTCGCTGGTACTATTTTAACCAGGATGGCGTGATGCTTAGTGATACTGTTTATGATGACTACCTCTTAAGTAAAAGTGGTGCTATGGTTGAGGATTCTTGGGTTAAAATAGATGACAAGTGGTACTTTGCTACAAACTCAGGAAAAATCATCCGCAACAAATGGGAAAAAATCAACGGTGCTTGGTATTGCTTCGATGAATCTGGTGCCATGTTAACTAATACTGTTTACAATGACTACCTTCTTCAGAGTAGTGGAGCTATGCACGAAAGGGGTTGGGCGAAAATTGATGAGAAGTGGTACTATGCTACTGATTCAGGAAAAATCATCCGTAATAAATGGGAGAAAATCAATGGTTCATGGTATCGTTTTGATGAATCAGGTACCATGTTAAGTAAAACCATTTATAATGACTACCTTCTCAAAACTAGTGGCGCTATGGCTGAAAAGGATTGGGTGCAGATGGATGAGAAGTGGTATTATGCTACTGATTCAGGAAAAGCTATCCGGGATAAATGGGAAAAAATCAATGGTTCATGGTACTCTTTTCATAAAGATGGTGACATGTTAAGTAGCCAATGGAAAGAGAAATATTATCTAAAAGATAGTGGGGCCATGGCTCAAAGTGAATGGTTCTTTGATAAAAAGTTCGATAGTTGGTTCTACTTAAAATCTGATGGTGCTTATGCTGAAAACCAATGGCAAGGCTCTTACTATCTCAAATCTTATGGTTATATGGCCAAGAATGAGTGGATTTTTGATAAAAGTTATAACGCCTGGTATTATCTCAAAGAAGATGGGGCATATGTAACTGGTAATTTCACCATTAACGGTAAAGACTATTCTTTCCAAAGCAATGGAAAATGGATTTCCGATACAGCAGCATACTATAAAGTAAAACCAATTACAGCAAATGTATATAGTGCTTCTGGTGAAAAACTAAGCTATATTTCGCAAGGAAGTATTGTATCGATTGATGGAACCGAGACCAAAGACGGTCGACTTCCAGTCAAAATTTCAGGTCTTTCAGGATATATGAATAAGAGTGATTTAGTAGCTGTCAGCTCAGACAGTGAATTCATTCCTCACTATGCCACTGACGGTAATTATCTTTATCATGAGTTATCACCTTACACAAGTATTCGTGTAGCCCCTCATAGCTCATCAATGGCTATTGGTAAAAAATATTATTCAGCTGATGGTATTAACTTTGAAAACTTTACAGCGGAAAATCCTTTCTTATTTAGAGATTTAAGAAAACCAACAAATTACACAGCTGAAGAATTAGATAAAGTATATTCAGTTATGAATATTAAAGGAAGTCGTTTGGCAGGTAAGGGAGCTATCTTTAAAGAAGCTGAAGAACGCTATCAGGTAAATGCACTCTACCTTATAGCTCACAGCGCTCTAGAAAGCGCATGGGGACGTAGTCAGATTGCTAAGGATAAGAATAATTTCTTTGGTATTGCAGCCTACGATACTACTCCGTACGATTCAGCTAAGAGTTTCGATAATGTAGATAAGGGAATCTTAGGTGCAGCCAAATGGATTCGTCAAAATTATATAGATAATGGCAGAACTTACCTAGGAAATAAATCATCTGGTATGAACGTTCTTTACGCTTCAGATCCATATTGGGGTGAAAAGATTGCAAGTATCATGATGACTATCAATAGTAAACTTGGTGAAAAGGACTAAAATATTTTAAAATCGATAACTACAAACAGTTATCGATTTTTTATTGTTAATCATAAATATAAAAAAAGAATTTACTCATTAAAAGTAAATCCTTTTTTAAGTTCCTAATTTATATTAGTCTTCTTTTGACTTATGCAAGATTGCTACTAGGACAATTGATGAAATTAAAGTTACAGCCCCAATGATTGTAATCAATGTTCCTTTGCTTTCACCTGTATTTGGAAGACCTGACTCCTCTTCTGTAGTTGTAGTTTCAGAAGAAGCTGACGGAGCTGTAGATGTTGTTGTAGTTTCAGAAGATGAAGAAGGAGTTGGCACTTCTGGAGTTGTAGTAGTAGTTGAAGTTATAGGAGCTTCGGTTGTCGTAGTTGAAGTCGTAGGAGCTTCGGTTGTCGTAGTTGAAGTCGTAGGAGCTTCGGTTGCCGTAGTTGAAGTCGTAGGAGCTTCGGTTGTAGTAGTTGAAGTTATAGGAGCTTCGGTTGTCGTAGTTGAAGTCGTAGGAGCTTCGGTTGTAGTAGTTGAAGTCGTAGGAGCTTCGGTTGTAGTAGTTGAAGTCGTAGGAGCTTCGGTTGTAGTAGTTGAAGTCGTAGGAGCTTCGGTTGTAGTAGTTGAAGTCGTAGGAGCTTCAGTTGTAGTCGTTGTAGTCGTTGTAGTTGTTGTAGTTGTTGTAGTTGTTTCTTCTTTCGGATTCACGATTGTTTTTGTAACTGCGTGATCTGTTCCAAAGTCTTCAACGTTAACGACAGTATCAGCGTCTTTAATAACGAATCCTGCAGGAGCTTCTGTTTCTGTCAAGATATATTTATCTTTTAATAATGCATTAACAGTAATATTACCATTTTCATCAGTTTCGTATTCACCGATTACTTGATTGTTCGCTTCACGTACTACTTTAAATTTAGCACCTTTAATTGGTTGGTTAGCGTCATCCACTTTATGAACGTTGATTGTAAATACATAACCAACACCGGCACCACCAGCAATTTGAACTGCAGCAGCATTGGTTACTTCTTTAACAACGACACCTTTACCTTTTAATGTAGCGTCATTCTTTAATAATTCACCATCTACAGGTTCATAATTCAATTGTACTTTATAATCGATACGGTATTGATCTTGATCAGTAATATCACCTAAATCAATAACAAATGATTGTCCATCTTCACTGATTGTTATCTTGTGTTGATCAGTTACGTCGACGCGATTAGAGAATACCCACTCACCAGTTTCGTAAGAAAACTTACCTTTGATAACTTTGATACTATCTTTTACATAGGATGCATTAGTAAATTTCAAGTGATCTTCAATTGTTACACCATTGATATTTTGTTTGTTACGATTGACAGAAATTGTGTATTGAACTTCTTTACGATTTCCGCTATTAACCCAGCTAGTCTTTGTTAAAAGTCTTGGGTTACCGTCCCCGATACCTTTAAATGTTACTTTACCAGCTACTTTTGTTACTGAGTTCACTGTCACTTCAATTGGAATTTCTCCTTGTTGAGGGTGTTTTTTGAAGTCAATACGCGCATAAAAGAAGAACGATCCATTTGTATCGGAATGTTTTTCAACATAGTCTGTATACGTTAATGTTAATTTTTTGTTTTCAGCATCAACAGTAGCATGAGCGATAATTTCATTTGTGTTAATATCGCGAATTTCAAAACTATCAGATGTGATGATTAATGCATCTGGTACGGTAACTGTAGTTTGGTCACCAGCCTTAACATTTTTACCTGCTAAGTCATACGTTGCATTAATACGGAAAGTAGCCCATTGCTCTAAATCCCAATTTAGATTGCCACCTTCATTGCTTGTAACGTTCACAACCGTGATTGTATCTGCAAATTTACCAGTTACTGAAACTTCTGGAGTTTCAGCAAAAGTTTTATTCAAACTAAAAACAAAAATAGTTGTCAGGACGCAAATCAAAAACGAGAAAATACTAAACTTTTTCTTATTGCTCATAGTGTTTTACCTTCTAATAGAATTATTTAAAAATCAAAATAAACGACTTAACGATATAGGTTAATTTTGCAGACAAATCTTAATAAAGCCTCCCCCTAGTCTAATACTAAAACTCCCCTATACTGTGAATTATATCACATTAAAATAAGGACAGCAATGTTAAAGGTATCAAATTAATATTAAAATGTAAATTTTTCGAAATATTAGAAGTTTTATGTTTCTAATAACATAAAAAGATAGAATAACCGCTTACATCTTTTATTTTACAGGAAAAATAAAATAGGAAATTTACCTAAAATCCTAGTCAAATATTTCAAGGAGATTACAAGATTTAATATATTTTTTGTAGAATGTCCTTTTAATATTTTAATCAATTTTCACAGATTATTTCTCGATTTTTAAATTATTAGTCTATTTATAACAACAGTCGTTGCATAAGTGTATTTGGTTATTCTTGTTCTTTATGCTATACTTTGAAATGTGTAAATTATCGAAAGAAGGATATAAAACGGATGAGCTACAAATTTTTACTTTTCGACCTTGATCATACCTTGCTTGATTTTGATGCTGCTGAGGATGTGGCTTTAACACAACTACTAAAAGAAGAGGGAGTTTCTGATATTCAAATTTTTAAAGATTATTACGTTCCAATGAACAAGGCTCTCTGGAAGGATTTGGAAGAGAAAAAGATTACAAAACAAGAACTAGTCAACACACGTTTTTCTCGTTTATTTGCTCATTTTGGAATGATCAAAGATGGCATTCATTTAGCAGAACGCTACCAGTTTTATTTAGCACAACAGGGGCAAATTTTTTCTGGCGCTATGGAGCTTTTAGATAATCTGATTGATCGTGGCTATGAACTTTATGCAGCCACAAATGGGATAACTACCATTCAGACAGGGCGCTTAACTCAATCAGGACTTGCTCCTTATTTCAACCAAGTATTCATATCTGAACAGTTGAAAACACAAAAACCAGATGCTCTTTTCTACGAAAGAATTGGTCAACAAATACCTGGATTTTCCAAAGAAAAAACAGTCATGATTGGTGATTCACTAACAGCAGATATTCAAGGTGGCAATAATGCTGGGATTGATACTATCTGGTACAACCCTCATCATCTGGAAAATAAGACCCAAGCTCATCCAACTTATGAAGTCGACTCATATCAAGCTCTGCTAGAAATCTTAGATAAACTGTAAAAAGTGGTTTAGATAGCCACTTTTTGCTATAATAGAGGCAGTATAAATGAAGGAGTCAGCTATGGAACACTCGTCTTGGCATGCTTTGATTAAAGAGCAATTACCTGAGGGTTATTTTGGGAAAATTAATCACTTTATGGAACAGGTCTATGCTCATGGGACTGTTTATCCACCCAAGGAAAAGGTTTTTCAGGCTCTTTTGACGACTCCTCTGGAAGAGGTTAAGGTAGTGATTCTGGGGCAGGATCCCTATCATGGACCTGGTCAAGCTCAGGGTTTGAGTTTTTCAGTTCCTGATTCGATCCCAGCACCTCCTTCGCTTCAAAATATTCTAAAAGAACTGTCAGACGATATCGGAGTTAAGAAATCGCATGATTTGACAGCTTGGGCTGAGCAGGGAGTCTTACTCCTTAATGCATGTTTAACAGTGCCAGCAGGTCAAGCAAATGGTCATGCTGGTCAGATTTGGGAACCATTTACAGATGCTGTTATTAAGGTCGTCAATAACATAGATAGACCCGTAGTTTTTGTACTTTGGGGTGCCTACGCCCGTAAGAAGAAGGCTTTAGTGACCAATCCTCAACATTTGATTATCGAATCAGCACATCCAAGTCCTCTTTCTGTTTACAGAGGATTTTGGGGTTCCAAGCCTTTTTCTAAGGCCAATGCATTCTTAAAAGAAACAGGACAAGAGCCAATCGATTGGCTTAGATAAGGAGTTTATATGCCTCAGTTAGCGACAATTTGCTACATTGATAATGGAAAAGAATTGCTCATGCTTCATCGCAATAAAAAGCCTAATGATGTTCATGAAGGAAAATGGATCGGTGTAGGTGGAAAGTTAGAACGCGGGGAAACTCCACAAGAATGTGCTGCCCGTGAGATTTTAGAAGAAACAGGGTTGAAAGCTAAGCCGGTTTTAAAGGGTGTTATCACTTTCCCTGAATTCACTCCGGGCTTGGACTGGTACACCTATGTATTTAAGGTGACTGAGTTTGAGGGTGAGTTAATTGACTGTAATGAAGGAACATTAGAATGGGTTCCTTATGATGAGGTCCTCAGCAAGCCGACCTGGGAAGGGGACCACACCTTTGTTGAGTGGCTCTTAGAGGATAAACCCTTCTTTTCAGCCAAGTTTGTCTATGATGGTGATAAATTATTGGATACACAAGTGGATTTCTACGAGTAAAGGAGTATAGATATGTTACTAATCAAAAATGGCCGTGTAATGGATCCAAAGTCTGGTTTGGATCAAGTTTGTGATGTTTTGGTTGATGAAGGGAAAATCATTCAAATTGCTCCTCAAATTGATAAGGATGAAGCTCAAGTCATTGATGCAACTGGACTTGTGGTTGCGCCTGGACTAGTTGATATTCATGTTCATTTCCGTGAACCTGGTCAAACACACAAGGAGGACATCCATACTGGGGCACTAGCGGCTGCCGCAGGTGGTTTTACAACTGTCGTTATGATGGCTAATACCAATCCAACTATATCAAATGTTGAGACTTTAGAGGAAGTTCTTCAATCTGCAGCTAAGGAAAAGATTAACGTTAAGTCTGTGGCTACAATTACCAAAAACTTTAATGGTCAAGACCTAACTGACTTTAAAGCCCTTTTAGAAGCAGGGGCAGTTGGTTTTTCTGATGACGGGATTCCTCTTGAAAGTAGTAATGTTGTCAAGGAAGCCATGGAAGAAGCCAAGAAACTAAATACTTTTATTAGTCTTCATGAAGAAGATCCTGGCTTGAATGGTACGCTTGGTTTTAACGAGAATATCGCTAAAGAGCATTTTCATATCTGCGGTGCAACAGGAGTTGCAGAGTACGCTATGATTGCTCGTGATGTCATGATTGCCTATGCAACTAAGGCTCATGTTCATATTCAGCATTTGTCTAAGGAAGAAAGTGTCAAGGTTGTGGAGTTTGCTCAAAATTTGGGAGCTAACGTAACTGCAGAAGTAGCTCCACAGCATTTTTCGAAGACTGAAGCTCTTCTCTTGACTAAAGGAAGTAATGCAAAGATGAATCCACCTCTACGTCTGGAATCTGACCGACGTGCTGTTATTGAAGGTTTAAAATCTGGAATCATTTCTGTCATTGCTACTGACCACGCGCCTCACCATGCTGACGAAAAAAATGTTGAGGATATTACCAAAGCGCCATCAGGTATGACAGGTTTGGAAACTTCTTTGTCACTAGGTTTAACTTACTTAGTCGAAGCTGGTGAGCTGAGCTTGATGGAATTATTAGAAAAAATGTCTTACAACCCAGCTAAACTTTATAACTTTGAAGCAGGTTATCTATCAGAAAACGGTCCAGCTGATATTACTATTTTTGATGATAAAGCGGACCGAATCGTGGATAGTCATTTTGCTTCTAAAGCAGCGAATTCACCATTTATCGGTGAATCTTTGAAAGGGCAGGTCAAATACACCATTTGTAATGGACAGATTGTCTATAAAAATTAGGTGAAATCTGGTCTTTCGAATCATTGATTAGAGAGAGACGATATGTACCCAACCCATCATTTTAAAGACAAATTTATCTTATTTCTTAAGATTTTCTTTCCAATTCTAGTCTATCAATTTGCCAATTTCTCGGCTTCCTTTGTCGACACAACCATGACTGGCCAGTATAATACCATAGATTTGGCTGGGGTATCAATGGCGACAAGTCTATGGAATCCTTTTTTCACCTTCCTAACTGGTATTGTCTCAGCCTTGGTTCCTATAGTTGGACATCATTTGGGTCGAGGAAAGAAAAATGAAGTGGCTTCTGATTTTTATCAATTTCTTTATCTTTCACTTGGTTTATCAATTGTTCTATTTGCTTTAGTTTTTCTTGGTGCGCCACTAATTCTAAACAATATGGGTTTAGAAACAGCAGTAGCAGATATAGCAGTACGCTATCTATGGTTTTTAGCAATTGGGATTATTCCACTTTTACTTTTTAGTGTAATTCGATCACTGTTGGATGCGCTGGGACTGACCAAACTATCCATGTATTTAATGCTTTTATTGTTACCTCTAAATAGTGGTTTTAACTATTTACTAATCTATGGAGCCTTTGCTTTACCTGAGTTAGGAGGAGCAGGAGCAGGTCTTGGGACATCTTTAGCTTATTGGGCTTTGCTGGGGATTTCCATACTAGTCCTTCTTAAACAGGAAAAATTAAAAGAACTGCATTTAGAGAAACTATTACCCTTAGACTGCGATAAAATAAAAGAAGCAATCAAATTAGGCTTACCGATAGGTGGAACCGTATTTGCAGAGGTTGCTATTTTTTCAGCAGTTGGTTTGATTATGGCAAAATTTTCATCATTGACAATAGCTAGTCATCAGTCCGCTATGAACTTTTCGTCACTCATGTATGCTTTTCCGATGAGTATTTCAACAGCAATGGCGATTGTTGTTTCTTACGAAGTTGGAGCCAAACGTCTAGAGGACGCTAAGAAATACATTAAAATTGGACGACTATCAGCTATGGTATTCGCCGTTTTGACTCTCTCCTTTTTGTATATTTTCCGAGAAAATGTTGCGAGACTTTACGGTTATGATCCTGAATTCATTCAGTTAACTGCAAGTTTTATGACCTATAGCCTATTTTTTCAGTTGGCTGATACATTTGCTGCTCCGTTACAAGGTATTTTACGAGGCTATAAAGATACAGTCATACCTTTCTATCTCGGTCTCGTTGGTTACTGGGGAGTTGCTATACCTCTTGGTTTGTTTCTAGATTATTCAACAAATCTCGATGCTTATTCATATTGGATAGGTCTTATTGTAAGTTTACTTGTCAGTGGATTACTCTATCAGTGGCGTTTACAAGTTATTATGAAAAGATTCAAATAATTTGTTGAAAGCATCCTTGAAAATCACTTTGTGAAATAGTCATTTTATGTAAAGAAAAGTCAATGAAATCAAGACTTTTCTTTTTTTATATTGTGAAAAATTATCAAGCATAATCTTTGACTCTCATTAACGTATAAGTTAGAATAGAAATTTAAGAAATTAAACTTAGAAAGGCAAGATTATGTCAACTTTAGATAAAAATCTTTTGCTTGAGATGTTCCGTAAGATGGAAGAAATCCGTCGCATGGACTTGAAGATTACACAATTAGTAAAAAAAGGGAAAGTGCCAGGAATGACGCACTTAAAGTGTCTAAAGATAAGTTTGAATCAAAAGGTGTTAAATCAGTTCGCGCACGTGTAACCAATATCGTAGATGAATTGCCAGAAAAAATCACCGTAGAAGAATTCCGTGACCTACTTTTGGAATACATGAAAAAAGAATACCCTGAAATGACAGAGTATGTCTTCTCAGATGAGGAATTGGCTGAAATCAATCGTATCAAGGAAACTAAGTTTGGGACTTGGGACTGGAACTATGGTAAATCACCTGAATATAATGTCCGTCGTGGAACTAAATTCCCAAGCGGTAAGGTTGAAATCTTTGCTAACGTTATTGAGTCAAAAATTCAAGACATCAAGATCTACGGTGACTTCTTTGGTATCGAAGACGTTGCAGCTGTAGAAGATGTCCTTCGTGGTGTTAAATACGAACGTGAAGATGTCCTCAAAGCTCTTCAAACCATTAACCTAGGGCGTTACTTCGCAGGAATCACTGCAGAAGAAATTGCTGAGGCAGTGGTGGAATAAAGAAAGAGAGATCCATGTAATGTGGATTTCTTTTTTATTTAAACTTGATAATCGATCATCATGAGAGTATAATATAGTGGAAATTTTAAATATATAGAGGAAAAATTAATAATGATAAAGATTCCAGTTGAAAATCTTGGTCTATTTGAACAGTTAGATCGTACTGTGGTAGCATTTTTTAAGAAACAAGAAACTACAAATCCATACGATTTGAATGTCAGTATCACACAAGAACACTTCGATAAGAAAAGACAAGAGTTAGAACCTTTAGGTTTGCAAGCTGCCCAAATCCCTCTGGGAATGGCCTTAGACAATGTTATTCAGCAAGCTCATTTTAAAGACTTGATTATTGGGGGTCTTGCTCCTGAGGAAATCATCGTAAGCAAAGAAGCGTTAATGCCAATGAAAGACATCGTGGATAGTTTTTGTATTATGTACGCAGCAGCGAATAACCGACTTGAAAATTGTAAAGCTTATGAATTAATGAAAGATAAAACGGTCTACTTTATTGGAAAACTGCTTACTGACATTCCTCAAAAAGGTGATGAAATTGCTTATATGGGTATTGATAGAACAGCTAACGATGGTACGCCATATGAAGCTGTTAAATGCTTTCTAACAAAAGAAAGTGCTGAGAAGTACAACGAAGAGAAAAGACCTGTTAGCCCTGCGAATCTGGCTTATCTAAAGTCGTTTTGGGGAAAACCAGTCATTATTGAGCCACACCGTAATTATTGGATCGAATTTTTATAGAATAATAAAAGAGCGTAAGATTCGATAAAAAATCCTACGCTCTTTTTCTAACTCTAAAACATTACATAATTTATGTTATGTATCTTACAAACTATCCAGGGCATTCTTTTGCTCATCATTAACGATATGGGTATACAAGTCGGTAACTTGTGTGCTTGCATGTCCCAGCTGGTGACTGACCAGAACCTGTGATTTGGTTGCATCATATAGACGTGTTGCAAGCGTATGGCGTAGTTTGTGGGGGGTTACGCGAACTTTAAAGTCTTCCGAATACTTGGCGACCATTTTTTCAACACTAGAAGCATCGATACGGTTTGGAACACCTCGATACAAGGTCAGAAAGAGAGCTGTATCAGTCTTTTCTGTCTTATAACGTTTGTCTCTTATAGCAAGATATTGTTCTAAATAAGGCTTAGCAAATGCAGCAACATTGACTGAGTCTCGTTTTCCACCCTTTCGAGTGACGTCAATCACCATCATCTTTAGATTGAGATCTCGAAGGTCAAGGTTAACGGCTTCGGAGAGACGGACACCAGAGGCGAGAAGGAGTGCGATAATGGCTAAATCTCGCTCTTTATTCTTATTAAAAGAGGATAAAGCGCGATTAGAGAGAGTTTTAGGGTATTCCTCATCTATATAATTCAAAAATCCCTCTGTTTCATCACCTAAAAAGAGCTTTTGTTTGATATTTTCAGCTCGCGCAGCCAAGGTTTCTTTCTTTTTCTTGGTAGCAACCTTCTTCATGACGTTGCGGTAGAAATAAGGTTCTCCTTGCTCATTTTCAACTTCCTCAGTCAAATACTTATAAAGGCTAGACAATGCTGATAAAGTTCGGTTAATAGTTGTTTGGGAGACACCATTCTTTGTCGTATTAGCATTGAGTAAAGGACGTTCGCGTAAGTAAAGAATAAAAGATTCCATGTCTTTCTTGGTCATGTTCTCAAGAACATCCAAAGGAATATTAGCCATATTGTCAGCATTCGATATACCAGATTCCAAGACCCAGGTAAAAAATCGATCGTATTCCTTTAAGTATTCGTACAAGGTCGTAAAACTGTATGGAACAGCTAGTTTTGATTGATAGTATTCCAGAACGTACCAGGGCATGACTTGTTTGAGTTTATCAATCCGTTCTAATAAGATCTCGCGTTTCATGTTTTTCTCCAAATCTTTCTATACTAGTAGTATAGCATAGTTATATATTTTTTTCAAGAAAATTATAGTTTTTCGGAAAGATATTATAGGGGATATTTAGGCTTGCCTAACTAAGCTATATAATACCCAAAAAAATTATAATTTGTTAATCATTTCTTTATTGAACTTATAGGTTTAAATTTTTAAACTTCTACAGTTATTTGATTGTAATAAAAAACTCGATTCCAATTTTTTAGGAACGAGTTTTAATTTTGAAATTATTTCGATCTGTATGAATCTATCGTCTTAGTTACAAAATATTTTTCTTAAATTATAAACAACATTTTATACATAACATAATTTATGTAATATTATCTTCTACAACAACAAATCTTTTACTTTTCCAATTTCACTTTTTGGAATCACGAGATGAATCATATCCCCTAGATACATCCTTGTAGAACCATTAACTGTCTTACTTTTACCGTTATGTACCTGGGTTGTGATAAGTACGTTATGTGGTAAATTGAGTTCATGTACTTGCTTACCAGCTATCTTATCAGAAACTGGGATTTCTATCAGGGTAACTTCTCCATCATCAGTTGCTGATTCAGGTAACATTTTCTCAAGCATGGCTTCATAGACGGGCGCCCCTTTTAGCAGATCCATAACAATATAGGCAACTAGGGTCACCATCCCTAATGGCATTAGATTGCGGATATCACCGACCATTTCCGTCACGAGAATCATTGCTGTCAAAGGTGCTTTTGAGATAGCCCCAAAATAACCACTCATTCCAAGAATTACAAAAATAGGGAATTGCTGCTGGGTAACAAGTCCAAGATTGACACAAATAATACCGACCAGAGCACCAAGTATGGAACCTAAAGCTAAAATAGGTAGGAAAATTCCACCAGGAAGTCCACTTCCGTAACTGATCATACTCCAGATAAAGCGAATGATAAAGTAAATTAAGAGAATTTTAAAACTAAAATCCTGCTCTGTTAAAGATAAAACAACCTGATTTCCTCCACCAAGTATTTGAGGTAGAAATATTCCAACTGGAATAATCAGGAAAAAAGCTAGAATAGGGTAATAGGCCTTATCTAGATGAATTTTTGGACCAATCCAATCATATACTTTTCCGACATTTAGAACGGCTTTCTCATAAAGAAAACCTGAGAATCCAAGAAAAATTCCCATTACCAGATAAATCCAATATTGACTAAGACTCATGTGAGGAATATTATCCGGCATATCAAGCACAGGTGTTAAGCCAAAGATGAGAAGGGAAACAAAGTTTGCTACTAGACTGGCTGCCAAGGTAGAAACCCAGAAGAATCGTGAAAAATGGTGATAGACTTCTTCTACTACAAATAATAACCCTGCAATTGGTGCGTTAAAGGCTGCAGCAAGTCCAGCAGCAGCTCCACTAGCTATTAAAGAGCGCTCTTCTACTGGACTAGATTTCAGCCATTTAGCAATTCCTTTACCTCCAACGGCACCTAGTTGAATACTTGGACCTTCACGACCGAGCATGAGTCCACTAGCAATGGCCAAGGTACCTAGAATGTATTTTTTCCAGAGGACACCCCACCAATTGAGAGACATGAGACCTTTTAACTCTGCTTCAACTTGAGGAATACCAGAACCTTTAATATCTTTTTCTGAGCGTGTTAATTTGGCACTAAGTAAGCAAATTAGAATATAAAACAATAAAATGATCAATAGATTTCGAAGTAGATTTTCTTGGTCTAGATATAGTCCTTGAACTACATGAAAGCCTTTTTCAATCAAAAACCGAAATGACCCAACAATAAGGCCCACGACTAATCCAACGATAATTCCTCGCCCTACTTGAGATAGAATTGTACTTGACGCAAAGGCAAATTCTTTCTTGGAACTAAGTGTTTCCGACTGTTCCTCCATAATTTTCTCCTTTAATTATCTTTTTCAGCTTCTGAAACGATCGTTTTAATCGGTTCAAAGCTTGTGCGATGAATGGGTGTAACACCGTGCTTTTCTAAACCTTCTAAATGTTTAGCCGTTCCATAACCAGCATTTTGAGAAAAATCATAACCTGGGAATTCCTGGTCATAGTTAGCCATAATCTTATCTCTGGAAACCTTAGCAATGATGGATGCTGCTGCAATGGATAGAGAATTCGCATCTCCTTTGATGATGGATGTCTGAGAAATCGGCAAATCCAACTTCATTGCATCAATCAAAAGGTGTTCTGGTTGAGGGTCAAGCTGAGAGATAGCTTCTTTCATAGCTAGTTTAGTTGCTTCATAGATATTGACCTGATCAATGACTTGATTGTCCATAATGCCAATACCAATTGCTAGTGCATTGTTCTTAACGGCCTGAAAAATCTCCTCGTGTTTTTTCTTAGGGATTTTTTTACTGTCATTTAAACCTTTAATCTTACAATTTTTAGGAATAATGACTGCTGCAGCAACAACAGGACCAGCTAAAGGTCCACGACCAACTTCATCTACACCCGCAATTAAGCTAATACCTTGAGCATAAAGCTCTTTTTCATAAGATAACATTGCTTCTAAGCGGAGATTTTCATCAATTTCAGCTTGAATGGCTTTCTTACGCTTTTCGATTTCCTTTTGAACACCTGAGCGAGAATCTTTTTCAAATTTCTTAAACAAGGGACTTTCAAGATTTGTTATCTTTGCTAATTCTTCTTTTATTTCTTTAATCGTTGCCATTGAGGTCTTCCAATGTATCTAATGTATAATTGCCTAATTTTCCGTCACGAACTTCTTTGACGAAGAGGTTGTAAAAACGATCATAATCATCACGGAAACCAAGAATACGAGTCATATCCATGATGATTTCAGGAGCTTCATCTTCCAGATTCATTTGTTTAAAACGTTCCTGTAGCTTTTCAGGGTAATGTGTTTTAAAGTAATTAAGACCAAAAATCGTCACTTCATCCATTGGAAGCAACTGGTCCTTGATAGCTCCAGTTAAAGCCAACTTTAAAGCAACGGTTTCATCTTCAAATTTTGGCCAGAGAATCCCTGGAGTGTCCAAGATTTCCAAATCTTTATTTGTTTTGAGCCATTGTTGGCCCTTTGTCACACCTGGTTTGTTACCAACTACAGCAATTTTCTTACCAGCCAAACGGTTCATCAGGGTTGATTTACCAGCGTTTGGAATCCCGATAATCATGGTACGCAAGGTCTCGATTTGAATACCACGTTCTTTTTGACGAGCAATTTTATCTGCCATGAGTTTCTTAGCAGCGTCTGTTACGACTTTAACTGTAATTTGCTCTTTAGAATTGATTGCAAGTGTTTGAATTCCTTGGGATTCGAAGTACTGACGCCATTCTTTTGTCAATACTGGGTCTGCAAGATCTGCCTTGTTTAAAATCAATAGTCTAGGTTTGTCACCGATAATTTTAGTCAGCATCGGATTTTGACTAGACAAGGGTAAACGTGCATCAACTAAAACTGTCACAAAATCAACAAATTTTAAATTTTCCTGAACCTGTCTTCTCGCTTTTGACATATGGCCAGGAAACCATTGAATAATAGCCATTCTATTTCCTTTTCTTCATACAAACTTAATCGATAAATCATAGATGATTACTATCTATTTTACCATAATTTAGCTAGTTTTGCAGGGTGTTAGACAATTAAAAGACTAGAAAAGCCCCTCTTAAAGAAGTGGGGCTTTGGAAATTTTATTGGTAAATAGCTTGTGCTGCAGTGATGAGAGTAAGATTATAAACATCATCTGAGCTACATCCACGTGAAAGGTCATTAACTGGCTTATTCAAACCTTGTAAAACAGGTCCTACAGCTGAGAAACCACCTAGACGTTCTGCAATCTTGTATCCAATATTTCCTGCTTCGATACTTGGGAAGATGAAGACAGTTGCATGTCCAGCCACTTTACTTCCTGGAGCTTTCAAAGCTGCTGTTTCAGGGTGGAAGGCAGCGTCAAATTGCAATTCTCCATCAATTTCAAGGTCAGGACGCAATTCGTGTGCACGTTTAGTAGCTGCTACCACTTTATCAACGTTTTCACCGAAACCAGAACCTTTACTTGAGTAACTTAACATTGCAATTTTTGGCTCGATACCAAACATTTTAGCTGTGATTGCTGAGTTAATAGCAATTTCAGCTAGGGCATCAGCATCAGGATTAATGTTGATTGCACAGTCTCCGAAAAGATAACGTTCTGAACCACGAGTCATTAAGAAAGCACCTGAAGTACGAGTTACATTTGGACGAGTTTTAATGATTTGAAGTGCTGGGCGAACAGTTGCAGCAGTTGAGTGAAGTGCACCTGAAACCATACCGTCAACCAAGCCCATATAAACTAGCATAACACCAAAGTAGTTAACGTCTTCACTCAAGAGTTTAGTAGCTTCTTCTTCTGTTATCTTACCGTTACGACGTTCTACAAGAGAAGCAACCATATCGTCAAATTTATCGTAATGATCTGGGTCGATGACTTCATACCCCTCATGAATTCCTTCGATTTCAAGGTAGATTTTGATTTTTTCAGGTTTACCAAGCAAAACTGGGATAACATCTGTTTCTTTCACCAAACGTTTTGTAGCTTGTAGGATACGAGGTTCTTTCCCTTCGGGTAGAACGATGCGTACATTTTTACCAACTAGGTTGGTTTTTAGACTTTCAAAAACTTCCATGAGTTTTCTCCTTTAATATTAATTAATTGATAACTTAGTTATTAAATTCTTAAAATCATCTGGCAGCGGAGATGATATTTCCAACTGTTCTTCAAGAAAAGGATGATAAAAAGATAAGAAATGGCAATGTAGCGCTTGACGCTGTATGCCATGCTCTAAACTTCCGCCATAGAGGTCATCTCCAAGTAAGGGAAAACCAATATGTGAAAAATGAACACGAATTTGGTGTGTTCTCCCAGTATGTAATCGAATATCGACTAAATGTATGTCTCCATAGGATGCTATGACCTTGTATTCTGTGTGAGCATATTTACCACCTTTAGCTACACGCCTTGTGATGATAGAATCTTCGTCTCTCGCAATGGGAGCTATGATATTTCCTTCTGGTTCTAAAATACCTGCTCCTTTTACAAGAGCAAAGTACCGTTTTTCAATACTTTTTTTCTGAAGTTGTTTATCTAGCCTTGCATGAGCATATCCATGTTTGGCAAATAGCATCAAACCAGACGTGTCTCTATCTAATCTAGTTACAATGTGCACTTGCTGATTCTCGTAAACTTGTTTTATGTAGTAACCTTTAATAAAATTAGCAATAGTATTTGAGTGATTAACACTAGGAATAGAGGCCACACCGAATGGTTTGTTCAGAATTAGAAAGTGGTCATCTTCAAACAAAATATCCAAGGGATAATCTATGGCTTCCAGTGTCTCGAAACCTTCTTCTGGAGGAATATCAATGACAACCTCATCCCCAATATCTAAGAGGTAGGTAGCGTTCTGCGGATGCCCATTCACCCGAATATCACCACCTCGAAACTTAATCTTGGCAAGTAAACCTTTGGAAACTTCATGTTTCTTTAGAAAGGTTTTTACCTTAACATGTTCGTCTGCAATAAATTGAAACCTCATTCGTCCACCTCACCAATAAAGGCATCCTTAACTCGATTCCAAAAACTGGTGTGGCTTGGAGTGGCAACGAAATGAATCTTGTGGTGGTCGATTTGGTACTCTATTTTTTCAATATTTCGGAAAGAATAGATACTATTATCGATAGAGATAGTATGATAATCATTTCGAGTTGGTATTAGTTCGATTTTATCTTTCTTAGGAACAATGATTGAAGAACCAAGTGTTCGATAAATTCGATTATTCAGACTAGCAATTTCCGCTAATTGTAATGCTTCTATGGTCGGATGTAGGACAGCACCACCAAGTGATTTATTGTAGGCTGTACTTCCTGTTGGAGTTGATACAGTCAATCCATCACCTCGAAAGCGTTCGAAGGGGACGTGATTTATCACGACATCAGCAACCATAGTTCGATCTGCTCTACGAATACTAGCTTCGTTTAGAGCACGGAAGATTTTAACTTCACCATTTTCTAGATAAATTTTGACATTTAATAATGGATACGAAACCTTAGCTCCTGTATCCAACTGTAAATTAGTAACTAGCTGATCTAATTCAAAGTCTCTATAATCAGTATAGAAACCAAGATGTCCCGTATGAACCCCAACAAAACGAACCTTATCTAACTGATCTTCATACTTGTGAAAAGCAGATAGAAGCATTCCATCTCCTCCAATGGAGATAACAATATCAGGATTTTTATCATTAAGTATAAAATTATGCTTCTTCAAACGATCCTTGAGTTCGTACAACACTTTTCTACTTTGAGGTTTACGGTTGGCGATCAGATCAACCCTTTTACCTGTATTCTTCATCTGTATCGTCACTATTTCCTACCCCGTCATTTAATTTCCGATGCAAAGGATCAAAGAGTGCTTGTGCTTCTTGAATGTCATCTCGAATCTTGCTCATTTCCTCGTCTAGCTGATGAGAAATTCTAGCGGTAATCTCAAGCCTTTCCTTAATTTCTTCTGGGAAATCTCCTTGATATTTATAGTTGAGTGAATGTTCAATCGTCGCCCAAAAGTTCATTGCCAAAGTACGAATTTGAATCTCAACTAAGATGGTTTTTGCACCATTTATGGTATCGACTGTATATTCAATAACTACATGGTAAGAACGATAACCTGACGCCTTACGATGAGTGATATAATCTCGTTCTTGAACAACTCTCATATCCTGTCTTTTACGAAGGATAGATACAACCTCATTCACATCGTCTACAAATTGAACCATCACACGCAATCCTGCAATATCTTGCAAATCTTGTTCAAGCGTGTCATAGGTTATTCCACGACGAACCATTTTTTCTTTGATACTTTCAATAGGTTTCACACGCCCTGTTACGAATTCAATTGGTGAATGTCGATTTTGTTTGCGGTACTGTTTTCGAATCCCCCGTAGTTTTATTTTTAACTCGCCAACAGCTTGAATGTAAGGATCTAAAAATTCTTCCCATTCAGTAATCATAGATTTTATAGATTCACCCCTCTTTAGCTACAATATTCATTTACTCTTTGATTTTCATTTAAAAATCATATACAATAAATACAGTTATTATTATACCATAAATCGCTTTCAAACAAAATAAAAGGTTCTCAAAATGAAACATTTAGAAATAGAATTAAAAACTCTTCTAAAAAAAGAAGACTATATAAAATTAAAAGAATATTTTTCGGATATTACTCCTATTACGCAAAACAACTACTACTTAGATACTTGTGACTATAAGCTACGTAGCAATAAGATAGCCATGCGTATTCGGACATCTGAAAATAGTGCCGAATTAACCATAAAAATCCCACAAAAAGTTGGAAATATGGAATATAATCAAGCTCTCACTCTAGAAGAAGCAAAGAAATGTTTAGAGGAATGCAAACTTCCTCAGGGAATGATTTTAGAAGAACTTTCAAATCGAGGTGTTTCACCAAGTGGCTGGGTTGTCTTAGGTTGTTTAACTACTGTTCGTTATGAGAAAGAGACTTCTATCGGACTCATGGCTCTTGATCAAAGCAGCTACTTCGATGTTGTTGATTATGAACTAGAGTTGGAAGTCGAAAATGGAGACCAGGGAAGTCTTGATTTTCAGGAGTTTTTACAGGCAAATGATATCGAATACAAGAAAGCACCTTCAAAATTAGTACGATTTATAGAAAATATGAAAAATAACTGAAATAATCAACTTTTTTTGATAAAATATAAGAGATAAAAAATAATAGAATCTGTAATGGACTACAGTTGCTAATAAAATGTTTCCTTTTACTGATTCACATAGTTTATAGAGGACGGTTTATCAATGTCAGATACAAAGAATATGAAGCTTTTTTCACTTTCGTCAAATCATGAAATTGCTCAAAAAATCGCAGATGCTGCAGGTGTTCCGCTTGGAAAATTATCATCACGTCAATTTTCAGATGGTGAAATCCAAGTTAACATCGAAGAAAGTGTTCGTGGCTATGATGTTTATATCATCCAGTCTACTTCTTATCCTGTTAGCAATCATTTGATGGAACTTTTAATCACTGTTGATGCCTGTGTTCGTGCTAGTGCAAATACAATCAATGTTGTCATGCCTTATTTTGGTTATGCTCGTCAAGACCGTATCGCTTCTTCTCGCGAACCCCTTACAGCTAAACTTGTTGCAAATATGTTGGTTAAAGCCGGAGTTAGTCGTGTATTGACACTTGATCTTCACGCTGTTCAGGTTCAAGGTTTCTTTGATATTCCTGTTGACAACCTCTACACAATTCCTCTTTTTGCAAAACATTATTGTGATAAAGGTTTGACAGGTTCAGATGTGGTTGTTGTTAGCCCTAAAAATTCAGGTGTAAAACGTGCTCGTAGCCTTGCTGAGTACCTTGATGCACCGATTGCTATCATCGACTATGCTCAAGATGATTCTGAACGTAGCCAAGGATATATTATCGGTGAGGTTGAAGGCAAGAAAGCAATCTTGATTGATGATATTCTAAATACAGGTCGTACTTTCTCTGAAGCTGCTAAAATCCTAGAACGCGATGGTGCAACTGAAATCTATGCAGTTTCAAGTCATGGACTTTTCGTTGACAGCGCTGCAGAATTGCTTGATGCAGCTAATATCAAAGAAATCTTGGTTACAGATTCTGTCGTAACAGAAAGTAAAAAACCAAAAAATGTAAAATACATTACTGCAAGCGAATTAATTGGTGATGCCATGGTTCGTATTCATGAAAGAAAACCAGTTAGTCCACTATTCAAATTTAAATAGAAATTAGGTGAGTTTTTGATTTATTTGGATAATGCTGCTACGACACCCATGTCACCTGTAGCTATCTCAGCAATGACTCAAGTCATGCAAGAAACATATGGGAACCCTTCTAGTATTCATAGCCATGGACGTCAAGCAGGTAAATTATTACGAGAAGCGCGTCAAGAGTTAGCGAGTTTACTAGGAACAAAGCCACAGCACGTTTTCTTCACCTCTGGTGGTACAGAAAGTAATAATACAGCAATTATTGGTTACTGCCTTCGCCACCAAGGGCGTGGGAAACACATCATTACTACTGCTATTGAGCATCACGCAGTTCTTGAACCAATTGAATATTTGGTTGAAAATTTCGGGTTTGAAGTAACTGTTTTGAAACCTGTAAATCAAGAAATCACTGCAGACCAAGTCAAAAATGCACTCCGTGAAGATACCATCTTAGTATCTACTATGTTTGCAAACAATGAAACAGGAACTCTATTACCGATTGATGAAATTGGTGATGTTCTAAAAAATCATCCAGCTGTTTATCATGTTGATGCAGTTCAGGCGGTTGGTAAATTAGAGATTCTCCCTGAAGAATTGGGGATTGATTTTCTCAGTGCTTCTGCTCATAAGTTTTATGGTCCTAAAGGCGTTGGTTTCCTCTATGCAGCTTCTACAGATTTTGATTCTTATCTACACGGTGGAGATCAAGAACAGAAAAAAAGAGCAGGAACAGAAAACCTTCCTGCAATTATAGGGATGATCGCAGCTCTAAAGGATGATCTTGAACATATAGAGCCTAATTTCGAAAAAGTTCAAAAACTACAAGAAACATTTCTAGCTGAAATGGATGGATCAAACTACTATCTAAACCAAGGTAAAGAGCAACTTCCCTATGTCCTCAACATTGGATTTCCAGGACAACGAAACGACCTACTGCTACTTCGTCTAGACCTTGAAGGGATTTCTATCTCGACTGGTTCTGCTTGTACTGCTGGTGTTGTTCAGGTCAGTCATGTTCTTCAGGCACTCTACGGAGAAGATTCACCTCGTTTGCACGAATCCGTTCGTGTCAGCATTTCACCTCAAAATACAGAACAAGAGATGATAACTCTCGCTAATACTCTTAAAAATATCATCGGAGGATAACTCAATGGCATTCGAACAAACAATTAAACTAAACAATTGCCGTTACGATTACACACTTAGCCCAACTGTAAAGAAATTTACTCTTAAAGATAATACTTTTTTTGAAACTAAAGTTGGTAACTATGAACTGACACGTCTACTTGAAAAGGTTCCAAATAGTGGAGAAGGTTTCCAGCTGAAAATTATCATTAATAAAGACTTAACAGGCGCAAAAATTAATATCACTGATAAATCTGGTCTGCGTTTAGTTGATATTTTCAAATCAGAAGAAACACATATCCACCAAGAGAAATTCTACTTCTTGATGGATAGTCTTGTTGAGCGTGACGTATTTACAAAAAGCGAAAGATAGAAGATTATTATGTTTCGATTAACTTACAAGGACTCCTATCAAGTAGAGCGTGTGCAAGAATATGAAGACTATGAAGCTCTTATGCTCTCTCTATCGGGTTGTGTAACCCTTCCTGATACGACTCTTATCACTTCATTAACACACAATGGAGTTGAAATCTATCAAGGTCTTCTTGGGAACCTCTATCGTTTTTTAACAACCTATCACGAAAATACCTAAACTAAGATTTTTCTTAGTTTTTTTTCGTTATTGTTGCAATTTTCACAAGCTTTCTATAAAATAGTAGTTAGAAAGGTTGTGATTTTGTGAAAGAAAAACAGTCTGCTATTCCAAAGGCAACAGCAAAGAGACTTTCTCTCTACTACCGTATTTTTAAAAGATTTAATGCTGAGAAAATTGAAAGAGCTAATTCCAAACAAATTGCAGAGGCAATTGGAATTGATTCTGCAACGGTTCGTCGTGACTTCTCTTACTTTGGCGAACTTGGAAGACGTGGCTTTGGCTATGATGTCAAGAAGCTCATGAATTTTTTTGCCGATCTTTTAAATGATAACTCTATTACCAACGTTATGCTGGTTGGTATTGGAAATATGGGACATGCCCTCCTCCACTACCGCTTTCACGAGCGTAATAAGATGAAAATCGTTATGGCTTTTGACCTAGATGATCATCCTGAGGTTGGTACCCAGACTCCTGACGGTGTTCCAATCTACGGAATATCGCAAATAAAAGAAAAAATCAAGGATGCCAATATAAAGACAGCGATTCTAACTGTTCCTAGTGTTAAATCTCAGGAAGTTGCTGAATTGTTGGTTGATGCTGGCATCAAAGGTATTCTCAGTTTTTCTCCTGTTCACCTACATCTTCCTAAAGATGTAGTTGTTCAGTATGTCGATCTTACAAGTGAACTTCAAACTCTCCTCTATTTTATGCGTAAAGAGGATTAGAAAGCGTAAGTATTTATGAATAAACCAGTTATTGGGATTACAGGAAATGAAAAAGCTCATCCAGATGATGATATCATGCTCAGTTATGCAGCAAAAGGTTTTGTTGAAGGTGTTAAAGAAGCTGGCGGAATTCCCATTATCCTACCGATTGGTGATGAAGAAATGGCTAGCTATTACATCAGTTTGATTGATAAACTTATCCTTACAGGTGGGCAAAATGTTGACCCAAAATACTATGGTGAGCCAAAAGCCATTGATAGCGACGACTACCACCTTCAACGTGATATTTTTGAGTTGGCCCTCATTAAAGAAGCAATTAAGCAAAATAAACCAATTTTTTCTGTCTGTCGTGGTACTCAACTTTTTAACGTAGCCATGGGCGGGTCTCTTCATCAAGATATCGAAGATCATTGGCAAGATACTTCTGCCGAATACACCACTCAGCGGCTTGTTACCGAACCAGATACTGTTCTTAGAGAAATTTATGGAGAAATCTCTCATATCAATTCTTTCCACCATCAGAGCATCAAAGATTTAGCTCCTAATCTTCAGGTTGTAGCACATGATCCTAAAGATGGTATTATCGAAGCTGTGACAACTACGGATGGTTTCCCTTATCTCGGTGTTCAATGGCATCCAGAATTTCTCTTTGAAAATCGCCCCAAAGATAAAACGCTTTTTGACTATGTTGTCAATGAATTGTAAAACCTGTATATGATGCAGGTTTTTTATATCATATCCGTCTTCTCACGGTAACTAAAATAATCTGAATGTGAGACAATTAGATGGTCCAATAAGACCAATCCCATCAATTCGCAGGCTTCTTTAACAAGCTTCGTAACATGGTCATCATTGGGGCTAGGAACTACTGCACCTGATGGATGATTGTGAACCAGAATCACAGACGTTGCCATGTGCTTTAGGGCATAGTGGAGAATTTCTCTCGGTTCAGCAATGCTTCTAGTAGCTGACCCAATAAAAATAGTCTGCTGATGAATAATTTGATTTTGTGTATTCAGATAGAGCGCCACTAGGTGCTCTTGTTTTTTATCTCCAAGCTCAGCTTGCATCTTTTTAGCTAATTTACGACTGCTAAGAATGCTCTCCATTTCCACTGTTTCCCTTTTATGGATACGGTAGCCTAATTCGATAACAGCTTGTAATTCGATAGCCTTAACACGTCCAATACCCGATAGAGTCTGCAATTCCTGTAGGCTCATTCTTTTTAGGTCGGTTAAACATGTTAGCTGATTTAAGACCTTCTGTGCTATTTCAAAAACATTGGCCTGTTTTGTTCCTGTCCTTAGTAATATTGCTAGTAATTCTTGATTGCTGAGTGCTTCTACTCCTTCTCTGACTAGTCTCTCTCTTGGTAAAAGCGAATCTTCTTGAAATGAAATACTATACATAAAAATCCTCCTCACTTAATTATTCGTGAGAAGGATCCTTAATTCGATAAAAACTAGTTATTTTTAGATTTTTTCAAGAGCTAGTCGCAAATCTTCAATCAAATCATCGTCATTTTCAAGACCAATTGAAAGACGGATTTGATTTTTAGTTACTCCTGCTGCTTCTAAATCTGAGTCAGACAACTGAGCATGAGTTGTGGTTGCGGGATGAACGACCAATGATTTAGCGTCTGCTACATTGGCTAAGTTCGAAAAGATTTCCAAGTTGTCAATCACTTTACGTGCTTCTGCTTCTCCACCTTTAACGTGGAAAGTAAAGATTGAGCCAACACCTTTTGGTAGGTATTTTTCAGCCAAGGTATGGTAAGGACTATCTGGAAGTTTCGGATAGTTGACCTTTTCAACCTTTGGATGGTTCACAAGGAAATCTACGATTTTCTCAGCATTTTGAACATGGCGTTCAACACGAAGAGAAAGAGTTTCAAGACCTTGTAAGAGCAAGAATGAGTTAAATGGTGATAGCGCAGCTCCCATATCGCGAAGCAATTGCACGCGAGCAGCAACGATAAAGGCTGCAGCACCAACATCACGGGTATAACTGATATTGTGGTAGCTTGGGTCCTCATCGACTAATTGAGGGAATTTCCCTGAAGCAGCCCAGTCAAATTTACCGCTATCAACGATGACACCACCAATAGTTGTCCCATGACCACCGATAAACTTAGTTGCTGAATGAACTGCAATGTCAACACCGTGTGAAAAGACATTGATAAGATATGGTGTTGCAAAAGTATTGTCTGCAACCAAAGGAATCTGGTGTTTATGAGCAATTTCAGCGATTTTTTCGATATCAGGAATGTTGATAACAGGATTTCCCAAGGTTTCAATCAATACAAGTTTTGTATTGTCTTTAATTGCTGCTTCTACTTCTTCTAGATTATCAATATCAACAAAAGTTGTGGTGATTCCATAACGAGGAAGTGTTTCTTTCAAGAGGTTAAAGGTACCGCCGTAAATAGTTGATGCTGCAACGACGTGGTCTCCTGCGTGAGCTAGAGCTAAAATTGTGTAGGTAATAGCTGCCATACCTGACGCAGTTGCAAGTGCACCTACACCACCTTCAAGGGCTGCGATACGCTCTTCAAAGGCTGATGTTGTTGGGTTAGTGATACGAGTATAGATATTACCAGCCTTTTGAAGGGCAAAAAGATCTGCTCCTTCTTGGGTATCTTCAAATACAAAAGATGTTGTTTGGTAAATTGGTACAGCACGGGATTTTGTAGTCGCATCTACCACTTGTCCTGCATGCAATTGTAGGGTTTCAAATTTAAATTCACGAGTCATATTTAGACCTCCAAAGATTTCATTAGGTTCATTTTATCACCTAATTCGTTCAGTTACAAATACAACTTTGTTATATCTTGGCATAAGCAAAAGCTATGGCTATTATTAGAATTGTAGAACTTTTTTCAGATAGTTTAAAAAGTTTGTATTCACTGCTCCTATACTTTATAATGTTTAGAAAGGAGAACACTATGTCAGAAATTACACATGAAATCGATTCAAACTTTGCCGGTCGTTTAAATATCTTGCGTGCTGGTGTACTGGGTGCAAATGATGGAATTATCTCTATTGCTGGGGTTGTTATCGGTGTTGCCAGTGCTACAACTAATATCTGGATTATCTTCCTCTCAGGATTAGCTGCTATTCTTGCTGGCGCCTTTTCTATGGCTGGTGGCGAGTATGTATCCGTATCTACTCAAAAAGACACGGAGGAAGCCGCTGTAGCCCGCGAACAACTTCTTTTGGATAAAGATATCGATGCAGCTAAAAAATCTCTCTACGCAGCTTATCTTCAAAATGGTGAGTGTGAAACATCGGCCCAACTATTAGTTAACAAAGCCTTTCTAAAAAATCCACTTAAGGCTCTAGTCGAGGAAAAGTACGGAATCGAATATGAAGAATTCACCAATCCTTGGCATGCTGCAGCATCTAGCTTTATTGCCTTTGTCCTCGGAAGTCTCCCGCCAATGCTTTCAATAACTATCTTCCCAAGCGACTATCGAATCCCTGCTACTGTTGTTATTGTAGCAATTTCCCTTTTGATTACTGGATATACCAGTGCAAAACTTGGAAAAGCTCCCACTAAAACAGCTATGATTCGGAACCTTTGTATTGGCCTTTTGACCATGGGTGTTACTTATCTATTTGGACAATTGTTTAGCATTTAAAACATAAAAATACCTCGAAAAAATCGAGGTTTTTTTATTATAGCTGGATAATCTTACGATAGCTTCTTGAAGTAATCATAAATATTAGGACATAAACTAAAGCAAAGATTCCACAAATAGAAAGTGTTACGCTTAACATCATAGCTGTATCCACACCACCAATAACTTTGAGAATCAAACTCAACATATGATAGGCAAAGGCTAGATGTAGGAAGGCGAAGATTACAGGGAGGAAAAAGACAGTCAAGACTTGCTTGTTAATGGTTTGCTTAATTTGTTTTTGATCCAAACCAACCTTTTGCAGGATGACAAAGCGTTCACGATCCTCATAGCCTTCTGAGATTTGTTTATAGTAAATAACGAGTACAGTACCTATCATAAAGATTATAGAGAGGAAAATACCAATAAAGAGGACACCTCCATAGAGTGCATTCATTTGTGCAATTGCATCACTTGAACCATTACCCCCGTAAACCATAGCATCTTCACTCTTGAGATTATGGCTAAAGTTGTTCACATACGCATCAAAATCATCAGCTAGTTTTAACTGTTCCTCTTGACTTGCAGTCACATCCATACCACCATAAAACTGAGGGTAGACAGCGGAATCCTGGTACTGTTCCAAAAAACTTTGAAGATCTGGTACAACTAGGTAGTTAAAATCTGAAACTAAAAGAATATAGAGATTGGAAACATGGTTAGCTAAAAAATCTTGCTGGATTTCTTGCTTGATACTATACTCCTGACCGTTAAGACTAAATGATTTCTGACCTTTTAGTTGGTTATTTTTAGCCCAAAGACCTACTTCATTACCAGTAAGATTTAGCTTTTGTCCAGTCATTTTTTCGTAATCTTTTTGGTCAAAAACTAAGAAGACAGTCTTGGGCATAACACTATTCTCCCCTTTTTCAAAGGTGGTTAATTTGGTCCCATCTTGACTGGAAATGCCGAAGCTGGCATATCTAAGAACGTCTTTGTTGCTAATCGTTAAGTTCTTTTCACTTGCATACTGAGTCAAAAGTTTGTCTAAATCCTCAACTTCAATATTATTTCCCTTAACATCAAAATCGTGAGGATACATAATATTTTTTATATTTTCAGATCCGTTGTAGATACTGGTTGCTGCTGACATGGTAACCAAAACCATGGTTGAAAGGATGGCAATGGTTGCTAAACCGACAGCATTTTTCTTCATACGAAAGATGAGGTTAGATACAGAGATGAGGTTATTGGGTTTATAGTAATATCTTTTGTTTTTCTTGAGTAACTGTAAGAAAACTGTAATACCCGCATTGAATAAAAGATAGGTCGCAACTATTACCAACATGACGGCAATAAAGAAAGTAAGGGTTGCTGAAATTGGGTCTTTTACGCTTTGTGCTAGATAGTAGCCACCGCCTAGAGTAATTAGCCCTACAAGTGTCTGAAGGACTAGGAAACGCCCTTTTTTTTCACCTTTTGATTTCTCACGAGAGAGTTGGAGGGCATCCATACGGATAATGCGGATAGCATTTAGGAAGACAATGAGTAAAAATACAAGCCCAAATACCAGAAGGATAGAAAAAACAACAGACCATTGGAAAGTAGCTACTAGCTCTACCTTCATCTTTGCAAGTTTAAGCAATAATGCAAAGATGAGATTGTCAAAGAGGGCACCAATCCCAATACCAGCAGTGACTGTTACTAGCCCAAAAATCAAGAGTTCCTTGAAGGTCATACCAATCAAGTGACGTTTTTCTAAGCCCAACATGCCATACAAACCCAGTTCTTTGGATCGATTTTTCATGACAAAACTGTTGGCATAAAGAACGATAATGGCAGATGCAAGTGTCACTACGACAAGCCCTAGTTGTAGGGTAAATTGTATAGCAGATGCACCACGCAAATCACCAATTTTAGGATTAAAGGCTAGGGAATAAAAGAGATAGCTAATAGTGACTGCCAAAATGACAGACAGAGCAAAAGGATAATAGAGTTTGCGGTTTTTGATTAAGTTGGATATGGCCAACTTATTGGTTAATCGAAACATACTAGTTCACCTCACTTGCCATTACAGTCAAGGTGTCAGAGATTTCTTGGAACATCTGACGATCAGTCTTTTCACCACGGTAGATTTGATTATAGAGAATGCCGTCCTTGATGAAGAGGACGCGTTTAGCACGGCTAGCAGCTGCTGTTGAGTGGGTTACCATGAGAATGGTCTGTCCTTGTTCGTTGATCTGATCAAAAATATCAAGAAGGGCTGCAGATGATTTAGAATCTAGAGCTCCTGTCGGTTCGTCAGCAAGGAGAATTTCTGGTTCTGTGATGATGGCGCGTGCAACTGCTACACGTTGTTTTTGTCCACCAGAAATTTCATAAGGGTACTTCTCCTGCAATTGATTGATGCCAAGATTTTCAGCAGTCACCACCAATTTTTTCATCATTTCTGTAATAGGCTTTCTAGACAATACCAAAGGGAGTAAGATATTGTCTTTAACAGAAAGCGTATCTAACAAATTGAAGTCTTGGAAGACAAAGCCTAACTTCTCACGACGGAAACTTGATGCTTCAGAATTTTTAATGGTCGCTGTGTCAGTTCCGTTTAGGAAAACCTGGCCACGAGTTGGTTTGTCAAGCATGGCGAGAATATTGAGTAGGGTAGATTTCCCAGAACCAGACTCACCCATGATAGCAACATAATCGCCTTTTTCTACAGTAAAGTGAATGTCTTTCAGGGCTTCTACTTGGTTGCCTTGGAAACGAGTTTTATAAATTTTTTGAACGTGTTTTACATCTAAAAGTGTCATGATAATCTCCTTTTTAATATCCCATTAATTGAAACTGAGCCTGCATCATTTGAATGCCGAGCTCAACTCGCTCGATTTCCTTAGGACTCGGTTTACTTGTTTGTTTCTTTTGTAAAATTTTTTTCATAGTTTCGCTCCTTTATCTTTATGATATAAGTGTACTCTAAAAAAAGAGTTGGTTCCATAACATAACCTTACATTTGGAGCTTTAATCTTACATTTTTGTAAGATAAAGATATTTTTTTGAAATCAACTACTATTAGTTTACCACAAATTGTTAAGCAAAAGAAAAACCCTTGATACTACAAGGGTTTGATTTTTTATGAATGGTAAAGCGATTTACCAAAACCAACCTTTATCATCATCGATAGGTTCCGCTTCTTTCATCTTGCGTGGGCCAGTTCCGTACATCTCCGCTTCGATATCTTCCTTAGTTGGCAGGATATAGGCTAGGATGATGTAGATGATGATTCCGAGTCCAAAATTTGCGATTGTAAAGATAGCAAAAATGAAGCGCACCAATGTCACATCAAGATCCCAGCTATCAGATAGACCAGCAAGTACACCTGATATCATACGATTTCGTCTCATTTTATAAAATTTTCTATTCATGATTTGTACCTCTTTCGGTATTCTTGAAATAAGTATAACATGAACTAAAGCTCCCTGCATCAGTCCTTAGGCGGATTTTGTAGGATAAGTTTTCCATGACAAAGACCACATAGATAACGTTTGGTATCAATTCGACGCTTTCTTTGATAGACTTGGCCACAAGAGTGACATTTATAAACCAAAGCTGGTTTTTGACGAGCACTTGATAAAGGAGGTACAAAGCGGAGACCGTCCACTTCTTTTAGCAGTTCTTTAAAAGCTATATCTTTATGCTTATAACCCTTACCTTCATAGTATAGATGATAATGACAGAGTTCGTGACGAACAATCTTCCGAAAAACTTCTAAGCCTAGCTCTTGATAGACTTTAGGATTAAAATCCAAATGCCCATCCTTAGGGAAAAATCGTCCACCTGTCGACCGCAGACGAGTATTCCATTGAGCCTGGTGTTTGAAAGGTTTTCCGAAGTCTTCTAAAGAAACTTGCCTAACGTAATCAGTTAGATTCATTAGAGTCAGCTGGTGCAAGGAGCGACAGATTTACTTTTTCACGTTGGATATCGATTTTCTTCACCCAAACAGTAACCAAATCACCGACCGAAACGACTTGACTTGGATGTTTGATAAATTTCTTGCTCATGTGAGAAATATGAATGAGACCATCCTCATGGATACCGATATCAACAAAGGCACCGAAGTCAACGACATTGCGAACTACTCCCTCAAGTTTCTGTCCAACTTTTAAATCCTTGATATCCAAAACATCTTGGCGTAGAACTGGAGCATCGAAAGAATCACGGAAATCACGACCTGGTTTGAGAAGATCAGCAATAATATCTTTCAGAGTTTCCTGACCAAGTTCTAGCTCTTGAGCCATGTCAAAAACTGAAACCGATTTGAGCTTAGCTTGTGCTTCTTCATTTAGGTCTTTAATGTCCAAACGTTTGAAAAGTTCTTTAACCGCTGCATAGTTTTCTGGGTGAACACCTGTATTATCAAGGATATTGCTGCTTTCAGGAATGCGAAGGAAACCTGCTGCCTGTTCAAAAGCTTTTGCTCCCAGTCGAGGAACTTTCTTGATTTGAGCACGTGAAGTGACTTTGCCTTCTTCTTCACGATACTTAACGATGTTTTCTGAAATCGTTTTGTTAAGCCCTGCAACATGTGAAAGTAGCGCTGGACTGGCTGTGTTGACATTGACACCGACTTGGTTAACGACGGTATCTACGACAAAGTCCAGACTTTCAGACAATTTCTTTTGACTAACATCGTGCTGGTACTGGCCGACACCGATAGATTTGGGATCAATTTTAACCAATTCTGCAAGTGGGTCTTGCAAACGACGAGCGATAGAAATGGCCGACCGTTTTTCAACGGTTAACTCAGGAAACTCTTGACGGGCAAGTTCGCTGGCAGAGTATACAGAAGCACCACTTTCGCTAACAATAACATAGCTGACTTTTGGAAAATCTTTAAGAACTTCAGCAACAAAGGCTTCACTCTCACGGCTGGCAGTTCCATTTCCGATAGCGATGATTTCAACACCGTATTGGCCAATCAAATCTGCTAAATCACGTTTGGCTTCCTCAATCTGACGAGCTGAAGCTGGTTTGACTGGATAAATAACTTGTGTTGTCAACATCTTACCAGTCGCATCAACTACTGCAAGCTTAGCCCCTGTACGAAAGGCTGGGTCAAAACCTAGAACCACGCGTCCTTTTAGTGGTGCTACGAGAAGGAGATTACGAAGGTTTTCTGAGAAGAGTTGGATAGCTCCTTCTTCTGCCTTTTCTGTCAATTCAGTGCGAATACGGCGCTCGATAGCTGGCAATACTTTTTTCTTAACAGATTGTTGAATCACTTCGTCTATATAAGCATTCTTAACCTTGAAACGAGCAGCAAAGAAGGCTTGAATACGATCAACTGCATGCTCAAATCCAATCTTCAAAATGCCTAGCTTCTCACCACGATTAAGAGCAAGCGTACGGTAACCCTGCATATTGGCAACTGTTTCTGAGAAATCGTAATAAATCTGAAAGACTTGCTTCTCATCCAAACTTTCGTCCTTGACTTGTGAAGTAATCTTAGAATGTCTAAGGACCTCTTGATAAGTCATTGAACGCAAGTTGACATCTTCAGATAGTGCTTCAACCAAGATATCAACTGCACCCGCTAAAGCATCTTGTGGAGTCTCAAAACCTTCACAGACAAATGTTTCTGCTTCTTTTTCTAGGTCAGATACATTTTGTAAGATTAAGCGAGCAAGAGGAAAGAGTCCCGCCTCACGAGCAATCGTTGCCTTAGTGCGACGTTTTTCCTTATAGGGAAGGTAGAGTTCTTCGACATCTGCTAATTTTTCGGCAGCAAGAATTGCTTCTTCTAATTCCTTGGTTAACTTACCTTGCTCTTTGATTTTTGCTAAAACAGCTTCTTTACGATCGTTAAGAGCAGTTAGGCTTGTATCAAGGTCGATAATAGCTTTAATAGCTACTTCGTCCAGGCTTCCAGTCATGTCTTTCCGATAACGAGCGATAAAGGGAATGGTTGCTCCTTCGGCTGTCAAAGATAGGACTGTATCAATTTGTTTTAAGGTTACACCCAAATCTTGGGAAATTTTTTCATATTTTTTATCCATGAAACTATTATACCATAAGCAGGAAAGCTTGTTTTCATTAATTTGTTGCTTTATTTCAACTTTATAAAGATAAAAAGGAACTTGATTATAAAATATAACTATTTCCCAGAAATAATAGTATAATAGTGTTAACTAAAAGAATCGAGGTATGCCTTATGGCTGTTAAATTTACAAAAACTGATGACTTAGATAAAATGTTCGAAGAGTTTGCCAAACTTCCTGATTTGAAACAAGTAACATTTCCTGATGACAAAGAAAAGAAAGAAAAAGCAGAAAAGAAAAAATAGATGGATCTCTTTCAAAACCTGCATTCAAGTGTTTTACAAGCTGGTGCCATTTTTCTATCAATTATCCTTGAAGCTTTACCCTTTGTCTTAATTGGTAGCATAATCTCTGGTGCTATTGGAGTCTATGTCACTCCTGAAAAAGTTTATCAATTTCTCCCTAAAAATCGCTTGGGGAGAATCTTTTTTGGTACCTTTATAGGATTTCTCTTTCCTTCTTGTGAATGTGGAATTGTTCCTATCATTAATCGTTTCTTGGAGAAGAAGGTTCCAAGCTATACAGCTGTACCCTTTCTAGTAACAGCTCCTATCATCAATCCTATCGTACTCTTTTCGACCTATTCAGCTTTTGGCAATTCCTTTCAAATGGTTCTTCTAAGAGCTTTGGGCGCAATTCTAGTTGGTACTATATTGGGTATTTTCCTTGGATTTTTCTGGGAGGGACCTATTCAAAAGGAATATAAATTGGCTTGTCATGAGCATTATTTTTCTCACTTGAGTAAAGGTCAAAAAATCCTTCAGGTCTTTATCCAAGCTATTGATGAATTTTTTGATATGGGACGTTATTTGGTTTTCGGTTGTCTGTTTGCTAGCATAGTCCAGGTCTATGTACCAACTCGGGTTCTGACATCTATCAGCTCAACACCACTATTTGCGATTGTTCTTCTTATGGTCTTATCTTTCCTACTATCACTCTGTAGTGAAGCTGATGCCTTTATTGGCTCTTCACTTCTCTCCAGTTTTGGCTTTGCTCCAGTGCTTGCCTTTCTGGTTATTGGACCAATGCTTGATGTCAAAAACTTACTCATGATGAAGAACTATCTTAAAACTCGTTTTATTTGGCAGTTCATGACAATAGTGACTCTCGTTGTACTTATTTATTCTTATCTAGTCGGGGTGATGCTATGATACGATTTCTTATTTTGATGAGTTATTTTTTCTTAACCCTTTATCTACATCTATCAGGTAAGCTCAATCAGTATCTAAATCTCCACTATTCTTATCTGGCTTATATCACTATGGTTTTATCTTTGCTACTAGCCATCGTTCAAGCCTATATTTGCTTCAAGCGTTTGAAAGAACATAGTCACTTACATAGTATTTCAGCCAAGCTTGCTAGTTTTGTCCTCTTAAGTTTGCCTTTGTTAGTTGGATTCACTTTTCCAACAGTTACTCTGGATTCACAAACAGTATCGGCAAAAGGATATTATTTCCCTTTGTCGGAAGGAACTGACAAGGCAATCCAAGCAAGTGAAGGAACGAGCAGTCAGTATCTTAAGCCGGATACCAGTCGCTTTTATTCGCAAACAGCTCATGAAAATATTATTCGGAAGAGTGCTGATAAATACATAGCTCAATCTAGTATAGTTATCAATGATGAAAACTACCTAGAGGTCATGGAAGCTATCTACGATTATCCAAATGAATTTGAAGGCAAGGAAATCGAGTTTACTGGCTTTGTTTATAACGATCCAAATCATGCTAATAGTCAATTTGTTTTTCGCTTTGGCATCATGCACTGTATCGCTGATTCAGGAGTTTTTGGCCTCTTAACCATAGGAAATACCAATCATTATGAGAATAACACCTGGGTGAGAGTCAAAGGCAAGATTAGGAATAACTATCACAAGGAACTCAACCAGGTTCTCCCAACCCTTGAGGTCCAGTCTTTCATCAAAGTGGACAAACCTGAGAACCCTTATGTTTATAAAGAATTTTAAAAAAGTAGCCTGAGCGGGCTACTTTTTGTTATTATCTCACAATATCTTTATACATTTCCGGCCTTCTATCTCTAAACAAGCCCCAGTTTAGGCGTTCATTTGCACCCTTGTCGAGATCATAAGTAGTTAACAGGATGGCTTCGTCTTGTCGTTCTGCTTGGGTCAAGATAGCTCCTGTTTCATCGGTCATAAAGGATGAACCGTAGAAATTCAGACTTGAACTTTGTCCTCCATTTTCCTCGCAAGGAGTGACTTCTTCCAAACCATAACGATTGGCTGCAATAACTGGGACAATATTTGCTGCTGCGTGTCCTTGCATGGTACGTTGCCAATGTCCACAACTATCTGTATCTAAAATTGGCTCCGAACCAATGGCTGTTGGGTAAAAGAGCAATTCTGCACCATTTAAGGCAAGGCAACGGGCTGTTTCAGGGAACCACTGGTCCCAGCAGATTCCAATACCAATCTTGGCATAGCGAGTATCCCAAACTTTAAAACCAGTATTTCCAGGAGTAAAGAAGAATTTCTCTTGATAATAATGGTCATCAGGAATGTGAGTCTTCCGATAAACGCCTAGTACTTCTCCATCTGCATCAATGACAGCTATCGAATTGTATAAGACATTACCATCCTTTTCGTAGAAACTGATCGGTAAAACGACCATTAGTTCCTTGGCAATTACTTTAAAATGCTGAATAGCTGTATTTTCTGTCACCGACTGGGCATACTGGTAGTATTCATACTGACGTTCCTGACAGAAATAGGGACGTTCAAATAATTCAGGCAAGAGAATAATTTGCGCACCATGATCTGCAGCTTTACGGACCAAACGTTCAGCTGTTTGGATATTCGTTTCCACATCCTTAGCGCATTGCATCTGAATAGCTGCAACCGTTACATTTCTCATCTTTTTCTCCTATTCTGGAATTTGTTGGGTAATACAGTGGATATTTCCACCACCTAAAAGAATATCTCTTGCAGGGATTCCTACGACTTCACGGTCTGGGAAACACTTACTCAGGATATCCAAGGCCACTTGGTCGTTTTCGTCCTGAAATTGTGGCACCAAGACAGATTTATTGGCAATATAGAAGTTCACATAGGATGCTGCTAAACGCTCACCAGCATAGCGCTCCTCTTCTCCTTCTTCATATGAATAGCCCGGCAAATCTTCTTCCGTCACTACTTGATGAAGCGCTGGAATTGGAAGTTTATGGATGGTGAAACTCCGCCCCTTTGCATCTGTTTCATTCTCCAAAAGAGCTAGATTTGCAGCAGACATGGCATACTGGGGATCGTCTTGGTCGTCCGTCCAAGCTAAAACAACCTCAGCAGGACCAACAAAGGCTACTACATTGTCGACGTGTTCATTGGTTTCGTCCTGATAAATGCCGTAAGGTAGCCAGATGACTTTTTCAGCTCCAAGACTCTCTAGTAAGGCATTTTCAATCTCCTCTTTAGTCATGTGAGGATTACGACCCGGACTGAGGAGGCAACTTTCAGTTACAAGAATGGTTCCTTGACCGTCACTATGAATAGCTCCACCTTCCAGTACAAATGGTTTGGCATCGTAAACAGGTATTTCCAACTCATCAGCAAAACGACTGGCTACTTGGTCATCTGCTTCATAGTCTTGGTAAAGACCGTCAACAGCACCACCCCATGCATTGAAAGACCAATCTACCGCCAACTTTTCCCTTTGATCATTGAGGAGAATGGTCGGACCTGTATCACGAGCCCAGGCATCATTTGTCGGAATATCTAGATAAACAACATTGTCTTCAAGATAGGATTGTGCTTCAGATAGATAGTCCTTCTCCACCAAAAGGTAGACTGTTTCCCCTTGGACAATGGTTTTGATAATCTGGCTAAATGCTGTTTTTGCAGCTTTTCCTTGAAAAGGCCAAGAACCTGGTCGAGTAGGCCATATCATGAGAGTCCCATGATGGGGTTCATACTCTGCAGGCATACGATAACCTAATTTTTTGGGACTGTCCATCATGATAATCTCTCCTTAAAGTCTTGGTAGCCAAATGCTTTGACTAGACTGCACTCACCCTCTTTATCCATCAGATACAAACTTGGCAGTCCAATCCCATTAAAGGTATTATTTTTGACAAAGGAGTAGATTGCCATGTCCTCGAAGTACAGTCTATCTCCAATCTCAACTGGATTTTCGAAACTGTAGTCTCCAATGATATCACCAGTTAGACAGGTATTGGAAGAAAGTCTATATGTATAGTTTTTTTCTTGCACTTCAAAACCATCTCTCAATGGGGGACGATAAGGCATTTCAAGGACATCAGGCATATGACAGCTTGCTGAAGCGTCTAGCACTAAGGTCTCAATCCCATTTTCAACGATGTCTAAGACTTCAGTAGCTAAATAACCAGCATTAAGAGCAATCGCTTCTCCTGGTTCAATATAGACGTCAAGATTATAGGTTTCTCGAATTCGCTTAATCTCAGAAATCAGTAAGTCCACATCGTAGTCGGCTCTAGTAATATGGTGTCCACCACCCATATTAAGCCATTTAACCTGATGCAAGTATTGCCCAAACTGCTCTTCTACTGCTTTCAAGGTTGTCGCTAAATCATCTGCCCCTTGCTCACAAAGAGTGTGGAAATGAAGTCCGTCCACCAAGTCCAGCAAATCACTCGGTATCTTATCTGAAGTCACTCCGAAACGGGATCCAGGAGCACAAGGGTCATAGAGCGCGTGATCTCCCTGAGTAGAACACTGAGGATTGAGGCGTAGACCTACACTGATACCAGCCTCACGACAAATTTGACCGTATTTTCGTAGTTGTCTCTCCGAATTAAAAACAATGTGATCAGATATTTGAAGCAACTCTTCCATGTCAGCTTCCTTGAAAGCAGGCGCAAATACATGGACTTCCCCTGGGAACTCTTCTCTAGCTAACCTAGCTTCATAGAGACCACTAGCCGTTGTACCAGAAAGATACTGGCTAATCAAAGGATAGGTTTTATAGAGGGAATAAGCCTTTTGAGCTAGCAAAACCTTACAACCTGCCTTTTCCTGAACCTCTTGTAGAATGCGACAATTCTCTTCTAATTTTCCTAAGTCAATGATATAAGAAGGTGTTGGTACTTGTTCTAACTTCATTAGTCCACCATTTGTGGATTTTCAACCACAACCCATGGCAAACCGTATTTATTTAAAGCTTCCATGAATGGATCTGGATCCAACTCTTCAAGATTATACACTCCTGGTTGTTTCCAAGTGCCATCCATCACTAATTTTGTCCCAATCATGGCAGGAACACCTGTTGTGTAAGAAATTGCCTGTGAACCAACTTCTGCGTAACACTCCTGATGGTCACAAACATTGTAGATGTAGATAGTCTTTTCAACACCATCTTTGACACCTGTAAAGATACAACCAATATTGGTTTTTCCAACTGTACGTGGGCCAAGGCTTGCAGGATCTGGAAGCAAGGCTTTCAAGAATTGGATTGGCACGATTTCTTGACCGTTAAAGTTAATGGTATCTGTACGAAGGAGCCCAACATTTTCCAAGCATTTCATGTGAGTTAGATAGGATTGGCCAAAAGTCATAAAGAAACGAATACGTTTAACACCTGGGATGTTTTTAGCCAATGATTCAATTTCTTCATGGTGGAGGAGATACATGTCTTTTTGACCAACTTGAGGGAAATCATACTCACGCTTGATAGACATGGCTTCAACTTCTACCCATTTTCCATCTTCCCAGTAAGAACCTGGTGCAGACACCTCGCGTAGATTGATTTCGGGATTAAAGTTAGTTGCAAATGGATAACCGTGGTCCCCACCATTACAGTCTAAAATGTCGATATAGTGGATTTCATCAAAATAGTGTTTCAATGCATATGCAGTAAAGACGCTGGTTACACCTGGGTCAAAACCAGAACCAAGAAGAGCGGTCAAGCCTGCTTCTTTGAATTTTTCTTGGTAAGCCCATTGCCATGAATAGTCAAAATAAGCCGTAAATCCAAGCTCTTTGCAGCGTTTCTCATAAATCGCACGCCATTCTGGGTCTTCTGTATCCTCAGCCTCATAGTTGGCTGTGTCGATATAGTGGACTCCTGTCGCCAAACAAGCGTCCATAATAGTCAAATCTTGGTATGGTAAAGCTACGTTCAAAACGGCTTCTGGCTTGTAGCTTTCAATCAAGGCAATCACTTCTTCTACCTTATCAGCATCAAGAGCAGCTGTTTCAATTTTAGTACTTGTCTTGCCCTCTAATTTAGCTTTCAAGTCATCACATTTTGACTTGGTACGGCTAGCAATCATAATCTCTGTAAAGGTTTCGCTATCTTGGCAAATCTTTGAAATAGCAACTTGGGCAACGCCCCCACATCCGATAACTAATAAACGACTCATTTTTTTCCTTCCTCTTCTTCTAAAATGTCTTCTACATACTTAGGCAACATAAAGGCACCAATATGCAAGTTTGCAGTGTAGTATTCTGTGAAAAGCTGGCGTTTTTTCCAGCCTTCCTTATCAAAATCTTTGACAGGGTGATATTTTTTCGATGCAAACCCAAATAACCAATAGCCAGCAGGACTGGTTGGAATATGCGCCTGATAAACCCGACTGATTGGAAAGGCTTGATTGACCTTGCGATGCATGCTTCGGCAAGCAGACTCATCTTCGTCAAAAAATGGACTACCATGCTGATAAATCATGATTCCGTCTTCTTTCAAGGCTCTATAGCTATTGCCGTAAAATTCCTTGGTAAAGAGCCCTTCTGTATGTCCAAATGGATCTGTCGCATCGTTGATGATGATGTCGTAATCATCTTCACAGTTTCTCAAAAATCTCAGTCCATTTTGGTAGTAAATGGTAACGCGAGGATCATCAAGTCCTGCAGCAAAATCTGGGAAGTATTCTCGACAAACCTCAACCAGCATCTCATCTGGTTCCACAATATCGATTTGTTCCAATTCAGGATAAAGCGTTAATACTTGGGCAACACCCCCGTCGCCACCCCCGATAACCAAGACTTTCTTTGGATTGGGATGGACAGCCATGGGAACGTGGACAGTCATTTCGTTGTATACAAAATCATCTGCATCTGAAAACAAGACATGCCCATTTAAAATCAAAATCTTTCCAAAAGCTGGTGTGTCTAAAACTTCGATATCCTGCCATTCACTTTTACCAGCGTACAGTTGTTTGGCTGTTCTCAGGGATAATTTCACATCTGGAGTATGAACTTCAGAAAACCATAAATCCATTTAGTTCTCCTTTCTCTCAATAACATTGATGTGATTGACCTCTGGATCTTCCGTTCCTTGGAGGGAACAACCACGTTCTTTGGCGAATTGAATATAATCGACAATTTCTCGTGTAATGCGTTCACCTGGCGCTAGGATTGGAATTCCTGGAGGATAGCACATGACAAATTCCCCACAGACCTGGCCAACGGACTCGTCTAATGTTAAGCTTCTTCTCTCTGCATAGAAGGCTTCCTGAGGAGATAGCACCAACTCAGGCTGAATATATTCTCCAGCAATCAAGTCTTTTCCATCTCTAGAATAAAGTCTCTTGATATCAGCCAAAGCACCAACCAAGCGTTCAATGTCTTGGATACGGTCACCAATCGAAATGTAGGCCAAGATATTCCCTATGTCTCCAAACTCAATCTGAATGTCATATTCGTCTCGTAGGAGATCATAAACTTCAATACCTGTTAGCCCAATTCCCTGAGTATAAACGGACAGTTTGGTCACGTCAAAATCGCAAACAGACACACCGTCTACTAGCTCTTTTGAGTAGGCATAGTAGCCACCGATGGCATTGATTTCACGACGAGCGTACTCAGATAGCTCAATGACCTTCTCAAAGGACTCTTTACCACGAAGGGCTAGATTTCTACGAGAAACATCTAAACTAGCCATTAACAGATAAGATGCTGATGTTGACTGTGTCAGGTTAATGATTTGACGTACATACTCAGGATTCATCTGATCACCAACTAAAAGAAGCGAACTTTGTGTCAAGCTGCCACCAGACTTATGCATGGATACAGCTGACATATCTGCTCCTGCATCCATAGCGGATAGAGGAAGTTTATCTGTAAAATGCAGATGAGCACCGTGCGCCTCGTCTACTAACACTTTCATTCCTGCGGCGTGAGCCATCTCTGTTAATCCCTTAAGGTCTGAACAAATCCCATAATAGGTTGGATTGTTGATTAGGATAGCCTTAGCATCTGGATGGTCCTTTATAGCTTGTGCTACACGCTCATTTTCAAGTCCCAGTGCAATACCGATTTTTGGATCCACACTCATCTCGATATAGATAGGAATAGCACCACATAAAACGAGAGCGTTGATGGCTGACTTATGGACATTTCGAGGAAGGATGATCTTATCTCCCGCTTTACAGGTGGAGAGAATCATGGTTTGTACTGATGATGTTGTTCCACCGATCATTAAAAAGGCATGGGCCGCACCAAAAGCTTCTGCTGCTAACTCCTCTGCTTCTCGGATAATCGAAATGGGATGCCCTAGATTGTCCAAAGGTTTCATAGAATTAACATCTATACCTACACATTTTTCCCCTAAAAGTTCCACTAATTCTGGGTTACCACGTCCACGCTTATGACCTGGTACATCGAAAGGAACAATTCTTTTTTTTCGTAACTTGACCAGTCCCTCATAAATTGGAGCTTGGTTTTGATTTAACATTATAGAGACATACTCCTTTATCATATTTTTTACACCTTAACCATGTAAGGTTCTAAAGGATACTTATGAAAAAAGAGCAGGTTAGCACCTGCTCTACAATCTACTGACGTGTTTATGTTTGTTTCTTTTGAGTATGTCTGTTCCTGATGTTTCCTAACTCTCTAGTAGCAAATATTACGTACTTTATTGATCGTTTCACAAGATGACGTGTGCTTTCACCACACTAACAAATCTATACGAATTAGGACAAATGTCCTAACATCAACTTATAAAAGTAGGCTTTTAACCCTATCAATAATGTGGCTTTTCAACCACGCTTCGGCATTCAACCCTGCCTGTCCGTAGGCATTTTTTACTCGGGTTTATATTTGCTAGAAAACATCATCTCATTTTCTAAGCTTCATTACTATATCATGTTTTCAGATACTTGTAAAGTATTTTTAGAAACTTTTTTAAATAAATTCATTTTTTTGTTCGTAATAATTAACGAACCATAAAATAGAAACCGTTTTAAAATAAGTTCAAAAAAATTAAAAAGGAACTAAATCGATTAGTTCCTTAATTAGTTATAAGTACAGTCAACTATTCAAAAACCCATCTACTCATCACGTGCTATTTTCGCAGCCAGTTCAAAATCAGTCATCAAATAATTTTCATCTAGACGGATAAGGCTGTAATATTCATTCCAAAATAGAGAGTCACTGTTGCTGGACCACTGTAATCCATACCACAATTGAGTGACATCACTTGTATGTGATGGGGGAATTGACCATAGATGCTTTTTAAAAGTTTTTTGAACAAGAGGAAGGTCCAATCTCTTAGTTAAGTCGAGTTCATCTAACTTGAAAGTGATAGAATGTTTTTTCGCTGCCTCGATACTGTCCTTGTTAAATCGAACCTGAATAATCTTAGAATCTTTTAAAGCCACATCCTGGTCCTCAGCACCGTAAAAGGAAATACTGCCCAGTACTATGCCATCTTTTGCCAGGAGATAGGGAGCGTAAGGAACAGCATTGCTATCAAGTCTGAAGCCTTTTTCAATGGTGACTGTTTTATCGCCTGGATACTTTTGGAAATTGCCATCTGTCAGGAGGTCTTCGTAGTCGCTACCACCATCACCTTGTCTTACATAGATATCAAATCCAGCTTCCATCAGATCACTTGCTTTTGTTTCTGCTAACGTGATTTTACTTTCATTAATTTGCAAAATCGGTGCTTGAGGTGGGAGTCCAATCGAGAGATTAAACATGACTCCTACTAGAAAGACAAGGAAGGTTATAAGGAGGGCAAGTAATGACTTTCCAGTCCTTTTTCTCGCATTGAAAAGAGCCATTAGTGCAGGTAGGAGGATCATTTTGGCTAAAATAGAATTCCCAACACCACCTCTATTTAAGGTCTGAAAAGCAAAGATCCCTGCAATAGCAATCAGGGACAGGTAGACCAAAATCTCGCCTAAACCCAGTTTTTCTGTTCGAGTTTGTTGATTTACAGGGGTTTCGTACAATGACTGCCCATTCTCTTTCCTCTTTTTTAGAAAGAGATAAAAGCCCAGACCGAGCAGCAGATTAAAGATTGTAAAAACCATTAAAGTTCCTATAATTACCGCTCTACCCATGGCTCTCTACTCCTTTATGTTCTATCTCAAATCTTATCTTTCTCTTTAAAAGCAAATTCCCGACTAATAAAACGATTAGTAAGAAAGGACTACCTTCTATCAGTAAAATCGGTATAGCCTAAATGGCAATGATTCCCATCTTTTTATCTTTAAGGATTTTGCTGATATTTCTGGCGCTATTTCCCTAGAAAGTGCTATAATGGAGCTAATAAATTGATCTGTATTCATTGGTGAAAAAAGGGGAAATAGCCATGTTCACTACTATTGTTTTGATTTTTTATGCTCTTTTCTTTCTATCCTTATCCTTTACCTTTTATCTCTATATCAGACTTGTAATCGCAGTAAAAAAAGGCAAGGAAATTCCCAAATGGATTTATAAACTTGGGCATGCTATTCAAGGAAGAATTCACGTTGATTATGAAGAAATCACTGATGCCAATGCCCTAAAAGAGATCCATTGGTTCTTGTTGATCTATTTAATCGTAAATCTACTCGTTTTGGCTGTCTTCTACTATCATGGTAATAGCTTTCCTCAAGCAGTTTATGAATGTTTGAAAAAACAATTTTTCATCGTACTTGTTAGTATGGTTTTAAAAAGTATTGGTAAATTTATTGTACTAACTATCAGAAAAAACTTTCATAACAGTCATGCCTATGCATCAACCAATGCTTTTATTGGGACAGTTTTTTTAACAAGTTATGTTTTTATGTTCTGCATCATGATGAGTGGTCTTCCAGCTCAACCAGTTCCAGTTACCATTCAAGATACCACTATCATTATCGGAGAAACCAAGGCTTCCGAGCTTTTAGAGCATGGATTCACCTTCGAAGATAAAGGCGCAGATAGTCCAATCACCAATCCAAAAAACGACCACTTCTACTACGGTCAGCTTCTTGAAGTCAAGCGGGATGATCAATCCTATGGCTTTATGAGCCTTACTCCTACAGGAAAAGATACTGATCAACTCAAAAACTGTGTCATTACCTACTATAGAACGCCCAAGGATCCCCATCAGTTGCAGGAAATTTCTATCAATCATGTCAGTTTAGCCAATCTCAAGCTCCAAGATTTTCAAACACGAAAATTAATCGATATCTTTGAAGTCAATCCTGCTGATTACAATGTCTCTGATAAGGATAACAACTTTATCCTAACTATTCAAACAGCAGATTACGACCTCTGGAAAAGATACCTGATTGAAGCCAAGTTCAATTCAGACGGTTCTATAGAGAGTTATGGTGTTAGAGCTCAACACAGTATGTGGGAATAAGATAGTATCATTTCAATACGAGCAAGTATAGGATTAAGTAAATGATTAAAAACTACTTTATCTTATGCTTGTTCATTTTTTCTTGGAAAATATCTGTAAGAATTTGTCGCAATTCTTGGGCTTCCTTTGTTGGAAGCTGGCCTTCTTGTTCAGCGACTGCGTATAATTCTGGGTACTCAAGCGAAATTCTCTTGACTGTGCGTGTAATAGCATGTTTTCTAACGAAAAACGGTATACGTTTTATATAATCTTGAGGGATTAAGGCGATAATCTTATCAGCAGTTTCTTTATCACTAAGTTTAGAGAAAGTTAATCCCTTTTTTATCATTTCTTGTTCTTTTTCGGTAAAATCTTGTAATTCCATATTTTTACTCCTTATCTTCAACGACTTGTTTTTGTATGAGAGCTATTCTTACTATTCATGAAAATGGTATATCTAGATACCCACGTTTATGTATTTCTTTGTTAAAAATTTCTTATTCTTTTAACTGTGAATAAAGTTCTATATGCTGCCCTAGTACCTTGATTTCTACTGGTAAATTATCTGATTTGTCACCATCAACATCTGTTTCTAATTCACTATCTGAAGAGATTTTGATGTGACGAGCTTTTAGATACTCGATATTATCATTTACGACAACATCTCCCTTTAATAAATCAGGGATTACAGACAATTTAGTGAGAATAGACGCATCTTTTAAAATCAAAATATTGGCATAACCATCCTTGTTTTCGTCAAAAATCTTCTTGTCAGCGAAATAATTGGTGAGGAGAACTAAAACATGGCTGGCTGGGCCAATATAATTTCCATTTTCAGTCTCAACTGTAATGTTAAATACTTGATCTGTAACCACAGACTTCATGGTATTAATCGCATAGGCGAGCATGCCAAACTTCGTCTTATCTTCTATCCCAACATTATGTATGGCTTCTGGTAATGAACCAATACTAAAGATATAACCAAAATAGTTTCCGTTAGATTTTCCGATATCAATCTTGTTGGTAGAACTAAAATCAAGCTCGTCAATCGCACCGTCAATATCTTGATTGATTTCTAATAGTTTCGTGATGAGATTTCCAGTTCCTCCTGGAATAATCGCAAGTTTCGGAATGTAGTCTTTCTCAGCGATGCCAGAGATTACTTCATTAACAGTACCATCCCCACCAAAAACAAGGACTGCATCGTACTGCTCACGAGAGGCTTCCTCAGCAAAGTGTGTTGCATCCAGCGCTTTTTCAGTAATTTTGGTTTCCACGTGCTCAAAATAATCTTTGGCCTTATTCTCCAGCTTGACCTTATAATCCAAAGCCTTTTCCCCACCAGAGGTAGGGTTTATAATTAACATTGCTTTTTTCATTGATAATACTCCTTAATTTTTAAATAGAAATGTTAGTGTAACTACATCAGTCATTACATATAATGCTATTATAAAATGAAACCTCAGAAAATAGAAATCAGACGTACTGGAGATTGAGAGAATCAGTTCTAAAAAAGGTTGGATATGCTGAAAATGATAAATACCTTCTAGTTTATTCTTTTACCAATCGATTAAAATCAACCAGATATAAAATTCCAGCAATAAGAGCAAAAATTGCTGAAAAAAATGAAAGGAAGGGGATAAAACCTGTGATAGATGCAACTAAAAGAAACAAAAAGCTTTTCTTACGACCATTTGATTCTTTTCTATAAATGAAAATTGCAAGTATAGAACAAACAAGAAATATAAAACTAATTAAATTTACTGAAAAAGCCCATGCTGGTTTATCAACAAAACGAAGAGCCCCATTGATAAATCTTATCTCCCATCTATAGAAAAATGCAAATGCAATAATGGGAGAGCACGTTAAAGCAAAAATTTCATTAAAAAAAAATAAACTGTTTGATTTCATATTCAATCCTTTTCTGTACTTATTCATTGCTAATTAATAGATTCACTATTTAAAAATCCTTTAGACTTCTGGACGATATAGAGCTGTTCATCTTCTTGAGCGAGTATTCTAAACAATTCATTCGCCCTAGTCATATCTCCTTTTAATTCAGAGTTCAAAGCTTGATAGTAAGTGATTTCCAATTGTTGATATTTAAATTCGTTTTCCAAGTCTTCAAAGTAATCATTGGATTGATGAGCAATTGTTAAATCGTAAAGTGCGATACTCACGCTTTTTGTTTTCTCGGCTAGAGAGGAATCTGAGATGGACATTTTGTTTAGCATAAGATTAAGCTGGTCCCTGGTCAGGTTAGGATTTGCAAGAACTGTCGAACGAATAAGATAACTTTCTAAAAAATCCCTATATTTCAGCTTCAGTTTTTGATCAGTCATTGCTTCAGAAGCCTCCTTAATGGCAGCATCGAAATCACCAATCATATAGGAATACCCAACAGATGTTAGTGTCACATCCATTTTTATAATAGCTCTTTTTGCATCTTTCTTCAATTCAATGTATTGCTTCCAAGATGGTAAATCTAAGTCCATATACAGTAACTTAGTACCACTCCTTACATACCCTCTTCTGATTAGTGCAATGAAAAGAAATAAGAGTGCATTTATGAATAAAATACAAAGGGTTTGAATAGTCCTATCTTTCACCATCCAAGCTACAGAAAGAATGAGAAGAACAGCCAAAACAATCACGACTTTTCTATAAAATCCATATTTCTTGCGTATTTCTAAATAATTCATTTTTACACCTTTTCTAAATTATAAAATGTCATTACGAGAGAAGTTCTGAACCTTAAATGAGTTATTGAGCAACATAAACACTTTCTTCGCTATTACATAATTTTTTCTGATAAAATAACCCAATGTGACCTGCAAAAGAGGATCATAAAATAGCTTTCATCTTAACTTATAACTGCTCGATTTTTTCAAAAATAATCTCTTGCTTTTCGACACTTTCTCGGAGTGGTGACATGCCTAAAATCACTGTAAAGAATCCCAACAATAGAATACTATTAATAACAAGTAAGGCTCCCTCTGTTCCATTAACAGTATATAGATAGAATGCAAAACATCCAAGAGTCGGAACAAGGATAAAAGGAAGAAGTTTGTAATGTTTTAATTGACGTTTATTTCCTACTGGTTTAAAGGTTATTTGATAGTTTGAAACTTTATTCTCAAGTCTTTTTTGGACACTATGACGAGCTCTTATGGCAATGAACCAGAAAACAAGATAAGCTAGGAAGATGAACAGGCCATATAAGCCTATCTTTAAAGGAAGGTTGTGACTAATCCCATTGTTTCTAAAAAAATTCGTCACTAGACGATAGCCAGAACCCCCTATTGCTGTACCAATTGCAACCCCAATCGATTTACTCATAGTTGGAGCCACACTTTCAAAACGCGTATCTCTTTTATCTAACTTTTGCATTTTTGCAGTAATCTCATCAGGAATAGAACCCCAGAAATAGGATTTGGGGCTAACGGTCGTCAAATCTAGAATATACTTTTCTCCCTCTACTTCTACTATTTTGAAAAAAAACTTATTCGTTTCTTTAAATTTTACTTTCATAATCACCTTTCAAATCTTATCAGAGTTAAATTAATTCTTATATCAAAGACCTTATTTGTTTTACTTTTTTTGTATTGGCTTTTTTAAATTGTTTATTAAGCAAATAAATAATATCCTACTCACCATACTCGTTTATTTTATCTGCATATTTAGTTAAAAGATTCTTTGAATAAATTTTTTCATTACTTGAATTTCTAACTTCTTTCCAAAGAATAGAAGCTACTTTTAGTTTATTCAAGTAGTTGGCACTATTTTCGTCTACACAGAAATCCTTTAAAAATTGATTCCATTGACAAACCGAATGGTCATACTTGGCATAATCTGAATCTCCATAATAAACTTTTAGCATGTCTTGGATTGTAAAACTCAAATCATGTTCCCTTTTTACTTTTCTCCAGGCAGTGGCCATATCAGCAGTAAATTTAAAGGGCGAAACACCTGTTAAAGTAGAGAAATATTCTCTAAAGTGTGCATTAAAGGCGAATCTACATTCAAGTAAGGGCGTATCTAAGGTAACGACTTCTACTCGTTTCTTATTTCTTTTTACTGATGGTTTTTTAATCAAGTTTCCCTTGAAGTACTGCTCAATAATATCATTGAGTTCTTGTTTTGTACCTCTATATTCAAGCCCTAATGACCTGCATATCTGTGAAAGTTCATCACGATACCAGTAATATTTATTAAATTCATCAAAGGATGAGATTTTTTCAAACATAGGTCTGCTTTCTATCAATATTTCACCTCCTTAAAAACAGTTTAGGTTTTCATCTCAAAATAATGGAGTTTTAGTTTCTTTATTTTGAGGATTAACTACGTTTCACTAACAAACTCACACACTCAGCGGTTCGAACTTACCGTATCGTCCGTGAAAAAACAATCCTCACGAAATAATGGAAAGCCTTTCGTTTTAATATTTCCCCATTCGTAAACAGAACCTACAATGTCTCCTACTATTGCTCCTAGCATAAGATTCCTCCTTACAGCATATCAGATTCCCAATGGATCACTCTTTAAAAATGGTACTACCAAATCAATCCACTCTTGAGGTAGGTAAGCTGATAAATAGCCATGGTTATAGCCCTTTGCTTCATACAGGATCGTATTTGGATGTAGCTGCTGAAATAATTTCGCTGATGCTTTCACACAGTTTAATTCTTTTTCACCATAGATATACAGAACCTGGGCCTTACTAGCAGAAATCGTATCCTTCAGCTTGTAACGTCCCATATAGGTTTTGTAAATGGTCACCAATGTTTTGATAGGTGTCCTTGGCAGATCCTCTAAATAATATGCTTTTATCTCCTCTGGATAAGCCAGTTTAGGATAGAGTTTGTCCATCATGCTTAATTGAAGTTTGCAAGAGAATTTACTGAACAACAGTTTATCAAATAGTGATACTAGAAAGATGCTGATTTTAGCTAACCTTGGTTGAGGAATACAGAGGCTTCCATCTATGATGGCCTTCTCAGCTATCTCGCTGTCTAAGGATAAAAGTTCCATGGCAATTTGACCACCAAGAGAAACGCCACCGATCGCAAACAACTTTCCACCATAGTTTGCTTTGATATAGTTTAGGATCTCCAAAGCAGAATCTTCCGTAGAAACATAATCGAGTTGATACTCTTCACCATGGCCATTCAAAGTGGGTAGAATAACACGGTAGTCTTCTGACAAAATCCGTGCTTGACGAAGATAATTCCACCAAGAACTGCCACCGCCATGTATCAATAGGATAGGAAGCAAATTCTTATCCCCAAATTCATGGAATTTCATATATAAACTCCTTACTGTGAGACTTTCAATAGATACGTCCTTGTTTAATCTGTTTAAAGAAGCAGTAATCTAAATACATCAATCGTTACTTTCAATAATAGTTAAGCTGATCAAAAATTTAAAATATTTTTTAATTACTAATTCTATTACTCGCCAATATTGTATAAATTAAATAAGCAATAAAAATAACATAGCAGCCAGTCTTACAACTTACTACTTTTCATATGATAATTTATAAATGTCTTTCCAGCCACTCGATCTTTTTAAAATCCTTATTGTTATTGTGATCATTTCGATAGGAGTCTTGAGAAGAAGCTTTGTAAATACTTAGATACTGCTCCAGACTTGGAAGACGAAAAGTGATGCCTTCAATGTGAATAAGCTCTATATCCGATTCTGAAACTCCTGCAAAATCAAGTAAGGAATCGATACTTCCAAATTCAACACTCTCTCTATCCTTTTTGAATTCATGCTCATGAATATCTATTAGGACGTAGCCTAAGTCTTTCATCACTTTCATTATCTTGTCCCAGTCATAAATTCTGAGATGGTCAGGTGCTTCCCAACCTCTTGGATCACCAGGCACATGAATGTCAATGTCAGACGGCCCCCAATTTTCTTTCGTTCTAAACTCCAATCCCAAAGACCCCATCAATGTCGGTGTAATTCCGACTCGATTTAAATGGAAACAAATGGTTTTAAATTCTTCAAATAAGAGACTCATGTATACTCTAAACCTTTCATATAAATGTTCGTTATTTCTACTTTATTACCTTGAACAAAATCATCTTCATTTTCTAGAGTGTATCCATTTATTTTGGATACAAATTCTTTTCCTTACTAATTCTATTACTCGCCAATATTGTATAAATTAAATAAGCAATAAAAATGATAATAAAAATAAGATTAATCTTCAGCACAAAATAGAGATTTAACAAATTTGCGAACGCATGAAATAATATGCAGTAACCGACAGATTGGGTTTGACGGTAAAGAAGTCCTAAAACAAAACTTAAAAATAACGTATATATAAAAAATAAAATAAAAGGAAATCCTTGATGACTTTCTCCTACTATAAACCATAAAGGCAGATGCCAAATCCCCCAAATTGATCCTACAATCAAATTAGATTTCCAATAAGTATATTTTTTATCAAGTAAGGGTTGTAGTATGCCTCTCCATCCTAATTCTTCGTGACCACCACCAAAAAAGAGTAATTGAATAAAGAATAATGGCATCAGATAAATTGATAATTCATTTAATTCTAAGGAAGATACAGAAAATAGTATCAAAATTGCTAACAAATGAATAATGAAATAAATACTACTATTTCCTTTCTTACCAAATAGAAAATGTTGAAATTTTATATTATTCCTTTTTAAATAAAAGCCACTTGCAATAGCTGGTCCAAGTGCACCTACTATATGTAATGATCTCGCTATAATCGTTTCTAATCCCAAAATATGAGATTGCGTAATTATGGCGAGAAGCCCCCATGTTATATAAGTAATTCCAAATGTAATATAAAGATAATTTTTTAAATTCCTTTTATCAATTTCTGTCATTTCATCTCCATATCTTGATTATTTTAAATGTAATATTTGTTACTGCTTATTAGTTGGTCTTGATTATAACTACCTATATTTTATCACAAAAATACAAAAAAAGCCTTACAATCAAGGCTTTTCATTATTCATTTCGTCAATACTTTAGTTTCATAGATTCAGATTCGCATGATAAAAACTAGTCAATTTTCTCTATGATATTTCCAAGTTTATTCAATATAAGACATGAGTGATCATTTAGTGGAATTATGGGAACATCAACAAGTCCTTCAGCTATATCCTTATTTGCTTTATCATTCCATGAATCATAATGGACACTAATTAAAAACTGACTAAAGATTCCTAATCCATTTTTTATCTTTATCTGATGATCTGAATTATCATTAGGTGAGACATAGACTTTTTCTCCTAATAATAGGGCTCCTGCAGAAAAACCTATAACTTTCGCCCCTTTATTAATCATGTGATCGATATAATTTTTGAATTCCTGATTGACGTAAGTAGCTATATATTTTTCCGTATTTCCACCACCAATGATAATTAGATCAGCATCTAAATAGCTATCAAAATCAATCTGCTAAGAGTCCAAAAGTAAGTAATCAGTGTTTAGATTAGGAAATTGACTTTGGAAAACTTCCGTGTACTTTTTCATATAGGGTTGCCAATTATCTCGAAAAACTGTAAAAATAACAATTCTTCCAATCTTCCTTGATGACACAATTTTATTAACAATCGTATGGTTCTTTATCGGCGGATTTCCACCCATTAAAAAAATTTGTTCGTCCAATCTTTCACACTTTCTAAAAAATACATAAGTTTTGACCGCGTTCTGAAATTATAATTCTTTCTTAAAATGGATAATTCTATTTGCCTCCTGAAATCCAATATTGAGATGAAATTTTATAGAATCGGTATTCGTTAAAGTACAGTCACTTGCAAATTCCTTACATCCTTTATTTTTCGCCCATTCCTCACATTTTGTACAGAGATTTTTAGCAATATCCTTTAAACGATATTCATCGTCGACAATAATCCCTTCTAAGAATCCAACAGGACTATATTTACAACCTTCAACATAATCAAATCTGAGTGAACATAGTGCTAGACCTATAATTGTGTCACCTTCAACTTCAGTAAAGATTGCAGTATTTTTGCCATTCGTATATCTCTTTACTTCATCAATAGCTTCTTTATCGGTCAATTGGGGCCATAATTGTTTCATTAATTTAGCCGTTTTTATAGAATCTTTTGTTATTCCATCCATATTGATGTTCCTCCGCGAATTACAAGCAAATGTTACGAATCATGCTGTTACTTTGTTACTCATTGATTGATACCAATACCATCCCCTTCTACTTTTCGACTGTCTCAGATCGGAAGAGTAGAGCCACGCACTCAGCGGTTCGGACTTACCGTATCATCGCGTCGGTGCCCCTCCTCATTCTACGAGTCCTATCCCATGGGCGGAGCATCTACTTCTACTTCGCTACTATGTAGCTCGTACAAGTAGTGATACCGCCTCAACATGATGCGTTTGCGGAAAAAGATCCACCGGCTGGACTTTCTTCAATTCATAGCCCAACTCTTGGTAGAGTTTGATATCACGCGCCATGGTTGCGACGTTACAGGAGATATAGGCGATGCGTTTAGCTCCTGTTTGGGCGCTTGCTTTGATAAAGCTTTCGGTTAAGCCCTTGCGGGGTGGATCGACCAAGATCACGGTTGGTTGGATACCTTCCTTGAGCCAATTCTTCATGGCATTTTCAGCTGTATCGCAGACATAGTGGGCATTGGTGATGCCGTTTAAACTAGCATTCTTCTGGCTATTCTCCACGGCTTCTGGGATGACTTCTACGCCATAAACTTCCTTAACGTGTTTAGCGACGGATAGTCCAATGGTCCCAATTCCTGAGTAGGCATCAATAACCACATCGTCTTCTCTTAAATCAGCAAAGTCAATTGCTGTCTGATAGAGCTTCTCCGCCATTTCTGTATTGACCTGGTAAAAGGCTGGTCCAGAGATTTGGAAATCATTACCCAACATTTGATCGGTAATGTAGTCTTGACCATAGAGAACCCGCCATTCTTTCCCGAAAATCGCATTGGTGTTTTGGTCATTGATATTCTGCATGACAGACACAATTTCTGGGAAATGCTTAATCAATTGTTCAATCAACTGTTCAACTCGAAAGACTTTTGGACGAGTTGTCACTAATATAACCATGATTTGACCTGAATGATGTCCGCGACGAACAACAAGGTTACGAATCAAGCCAGACTGCTCCTTCTCATCATAAGACTTCAAGTCATAACGGCGAAGCAAATCACGTAAAGCCAAAATAACCTGATCAATAACTGGATCCTGAATGTAAAAATCTTCCAAGGGCATAAGGTCGTGAGAATTCTTACGAAAGAAACCCGTTTCTAGAACACCATTTACTCGGCGAACAGGGACTTGTGCCTTGTTACGATACTTGATCGGATGTTTCATACCAAGTGTATCAGCGACCTCTACATCCGTGATTTCGGCAATCTTATAAAGGCTGTCTTTTACTTGTTTAGTTTTAAACTTAAGTTGCTCTGGATAAGCAAAATGCCCCAAGTCAGCGATACCCGAACGCAAATAAGCCATATCTAAATCTTGATTACGATGAGGTGACTGAACGAGATACTTCTCGACCTTACCAAAACCAATCTTCTTGTTGACTTTAAGGACACGCATAAGGATTTTTTCAGTCGGCAGAGCATTCTCTACAAAAAAGACCAAGCCATCTACCTTGGCAACACCTGCTCCTTCATGGGTCAAATCGACAATCTCAACTTCTACAATATCATTTTTCTTTAACATAATTTTCACTTTCTATGAGCCGACAAAAAAAGACGGCAACAATCCTGTTACCATCTATTATACCATGAATTAACCTAAGCACCAAAACTCTTGAAGAAATCAAGGATGGCTTGCCAAATAGAGCTGAGGATGTTTCCTCCATCTTGAATAGCTTTATTGGCGTCAAAGTTAAGGTCGATATTGCTGAAACTGTCACCAGCTTGTGCAACGATACTTTGTTTCAAATCTTTTAGAGTCTTTGTAAAGTCTTCGTTATTAAGAATATCGCTCTTAGAAAGATTAAAGGCAAAGTTGATGATGACATTGACTTGATTGCCTGTAACAACTTGATCCAGTTTGTAGTTCTTCAAAGTATCTTCGACAATCTTACGAACATCATCCTCAGTAAGCTCTCCTTTAGACTCTTTAGCCTTAGCGACTGCAGCCTTGATATCGGCAAGGGCTACGTTCAGCTTGTTAGCATCGAAGCCTGATTTGTCCTTGTTTTCATCGTTAATATCTGACAAGGCCTTGAGCTCTTCCTGAGCTAAGTCTTTATTTTCTTGAGGCAACTGAACACCGTTAGATTCAAGAGAATAGTAAATACCTGCTAGAGCACTTTCGCCTGTAACAGGGATAGGTGCAGCAACGGTGATACGCGCGTGTTCAACACCCAAGGTAACAGCCGCATTACGGTACATATCTTGAGTTACTTTTGTGATATTTTCAGGTGTCTCAATCTTGACCTCAAGGGGAGATTTATCTCCTAGTTTTTGAATTTTCGCTGATGAATAAAGTTGAAGACTAGAGTCGTTGGCGACATTCATAATTTTTGAGTAGACATCTGGTGTCATGGTCTTCAAGTCTTTAGTATCTTTAGAGGCATCATAGCCTAGTTTTTTAAGTGTTTGATTTTTTTGATCTTCTGTTAGTGAAGAACCCAAGACATACTCAGGTTGAACATAGGTTTCATCAATGACTTTTTGAACATCAGTAGCTGCCTGGGCGCTTTGCAGTGTTGCAACTGCTAAAAGTACTGCAGCGCTAGTCAGAAAGAATTTCTTTCGCATGAGACGTTCCTCCTTTTCTCCTCTAGCATATTAAAGTATCCTTAAAGAAAACTTATAAAAGCACCTAGAATTTCTAGATGCTTAAAATAGATTAAAAATTTTCATGATATAGAGATTTACTTGAACCTGTCTAGAGTAATAATAGTTTCCCCCATCGACATAAAGTTCTCCACCCTGAAAAATGGAAATAGGATTGATGTAACGATAGGTTTTTCCTGTTGTATTCCCTAATGTCGGCGCAACTGTATCTCTAGAATATTGTTTAGCTAGAGCAATCGTGTTTTTCTTGCCATTTTGGGCGATAAAATCAATATAAGCAGGCCCAAAGTTATAAGCTTGAATGGCTGTCCAGACATCCACTCCTTTTTCTTGAGATAGATAGAGATTATCTGTCAAAGTTTGAACACCTTGACGAATACTACTAGCGTTATCGTTAATGGTATCAGTAGAACCGGTAGCAGACTCACTAGACTGCATCACGTCTCCTTCTTTACCCTTGGTTTCTGTATAGATCATGGCGAGCACAAGCTCTTCGTTTGCTGGAGTATCTCTTTCATTCAAGATTTCACGTACCATGGGTTGGTAGGTCATAACTTGTTTGACATCCTGACGAATGAGATAGGCTTTGTATCCAGCGAAAAGGAAGACTGCTAGCACCAGCACTCTTCGTATTAATTTAAACATTATTTATTTTGTATATCCTCGATGTTTTTGATTAAGATAGAGTAGGTTCCATTATCGTTTTGGATGAACTCAACGGATTCTGCATCTTGATAGACATTGTTTGGTACGATCAGTTCAATCCCGTTTGACAAGGAAAGTTTCTGATTCTCAAATCTCTTTAACTGACGACTGGCATCAATCTCATCAAACTGTACTGGCTCTGGTACTGCATCTTTGACCTGGTCAATGAAGCTAAGTCGAGCAGTAAGATTATTGTCAAAAAGATCATTGGCTAATTTTTCTGGAGATAGCTCATTATTCTCTTCAAGATTATTGAAAATTGCAGATTTTACCTTGGATTGAAATTGAAAATCATCCTTATTAAAAGTTTCGGCAATCTTTTGAGCCGTTTTTTCTAGTTCCTTAATGGATTTCTTAGGTGAAATCTTTGGTTGTGCTTGAATAAGATTCTCAGAAAAATAGTTTAAAAAGGCTCCATTATACTTGATGCGTTTTTCAATCAAGTGATACTTACGACTTTGAAGATTAACAACTAGGGCTTCATCTGCTCCAGTTCCAAACCCAGGTAAGTTATTTTGAGTCAGTTTGATTGGATTGTCAACCTCGCCACCCAAGTGTGTCAAGGTTTCACGCAATGCAATTCTTAGAAAGGCAAAGTGGTCTACTCCCTCTTTTGAAAACTGGACAAAAACCAAGTCATTAGTCTTTTGGTTTTCAGATACAGAGAATTCCTCTTTCCAGAGATTAGCAATTGTAACAGATGTTTCCATTAAATCTTCTGTGATGTGATTGAAAAAAGGATTATCCTTTTCAAAAATACCAGTTTTGGCATCATCCGAATACACACGCTCCACTTTTTTACGCAAGTATTCTTCGATTTTAGGAGTGATATTGAGAAACTTATCCGTCAAGAACAACTCTGTGTCATCAGGGCTGAACTGATGGATAATGGCTTTCTTAATATAAATATCCATAAAATATTAGTCCTCATATAATGGGAAGGCATCTGTCAAGGATTTGACTGCACTTCTCACTTCTTCTAAGACAGCTTCGTTTTCTGCATTCTTAAGGGCTTTAATAATAAGTTCAGCAACTTGACGACTTTCTTTTTCACCAAAACCACGAGCAGTAATTGCTGCCGCTCCGATACGAATACCACTAGTCTTAAATGGTGACAAGGTTTCGTAAGGGATTGAGTTTTTATTAAGGGTAATGTTGACCTCATCCAATAAGTTTTGGGCTACTTTTCCACTTTCTACAACCTTTGTGACATCCACTAAGAAGAGGTGGTTTTCAGTACCGCCAGAGATAATGCGGAAATCAGGATCTTGCAGGAATACTTCAGCCATAGCCTTGCTGTTCTTGATAACATTAGCAGCATATTCTTTAAAGGCTGGATCCAATACTTCTTTAAAGACTACAGCCTTAGCAGCAACAACATGCTCTAATGGTCCACCTTGGATACCTGGGAAAATAGCGGAATTGATTTTCTTAGCAAGGTCTTCGTCGTTAGTCAAAATCAACCCCCCACGTGGTCCTCGAAGTGTTTTGTGGGTCGTTGTCGTTGTGATATGTGCATATGGAACTGGACTTGGATGAAGGCCAGCTGCCACCAAACCAGCAATATGAGCCATATCAACCATGAGTTTTGCACCCACTGCATCCGCAATTTCACGGAATTTTGAGAAATCAATGATGTGAGAATAGGCTGAGGCACCAGCTACGATAAGTTTTGGCTGCACTTCTTGGGCTTGTTTCAAAATAGCATCAAAATCCAAGAGTTCTGTCTCCGGATCAACGCTATATGAAACAAAGTTATAGGTTTGACCTGAGAAGCTAACAGGAGCTCCGTGAGTCAAGTGCCCACCCGCAGCTAAATCCATCCCCATAACTGTATCACCTGGCTCAATCAAAGCCATGTATGCTGCACAGTTGGCTTGACTTCCTGAGTGGGGTTGTACATTAGCAAACTTTGCTCCAAAAATCTCCTTCGCACGTTCAATAGCTAGAGTTTCGATAATATCTACTACATCAGTTCCACCGTAATAACGACGTCCTGGATAACCTTCGGCGTATTTATTAGTCAAGATAGACCCTTGAGCAGCCATAACAGCCTTAGAGACTACGTTCTCTGAAGCGATTAATTCAATATTGTTTTGTTGGCGTTCCTCTTCTTTGGCAATGGCATTCCAAAGATCCGCGTCATAGGCTTTAAAATCATCTTTGTCAAAAATCATAGGTCTTCTCCTTTTATTAATTTAATGAATCGTTTCTGCATTTTATCGCAGGTATAACCAACTCTTTCATAAAATGCATGCGCACCTGTACGATGGTCTGCAGAATTTAAGCGAATAAAGTTATAGCTACGTTTTTCTGCTTCCTGTTCTAATCCTTCAAGCAATGTTTTACCGATTCCTTTACCTTGTGTTTGAGGTAAAACAGCTAAAGCCAGGATATTAAAACCTGGTTTTGAATAAAGGGATTCATAAACCTCAGCATGAACATAACCAAGTAAGTCATGGCTAATTGAATCCTCAAAACCAAGTAGGAAGTGATGGGAGTCTTGTGTCAACTTAGCTAGTTGACCAGCCGTTTCCTCTGGACTAAAAGCATAACCTAGCGCTTCTTTGTTAATGACACAAATTGTTTCGACATCTGTCGCTTTTAATTCACGTAGCATATCATACCTCCTCAAAAGGAATTTCAGGTATCTTGGCAAGGATATCTTCTCGAGTTATCGAACCTTGGCGTAGAATCTTCACCTTGCTGCCAGATAAGTCTATAATAGTCGAATCTTGACCAGTTAAAAAAGCATCGTCTTCCAAACCTAGAACATTTTGGTTAAAATCCTGCAGAATTTCCTTATAGGTCACACCGCTATCCTGTCCTGAAATGTTAGCAGACGGGCCGATTAAGGGACCTAACTCACGAATCAATTCTAGAGTGACGGGATGACTGGGCATGCGAAATCCAACAGTCGTCAAGTCTGAATTGACCCAGTAAGGGACCTTGTCATTAGCTTCTAGGATAATAGTTAAAGGCCCTGGCAAAAAACTTTTAACAAGTTGTTGTAAACAAGGTGGCTGATTCTTGGAAAAGTTCAAGATATCGTCTAAACTAGCAACATTGAGATTGAGAGCCTTATCTCTAGGGCGACGTTTGAGCCGATAAACATGGTCAACAGCCTTCTCATCCAAAGCTTTCGCAAAAAGGCCATAAACTGTCTCAGTTGGCAAAACTACTGCTCCACCCTTTTCCAACTCTTGCTTAATCTTCTCCATCATCAATGACAACCATCCTATCTTGGCCAAATTGGTCTTTGAGCGTTCGAACTCGTTTCTCAGGAAGATTTTCCATAAAGAGAGCGGGTACACTTTGACCTTGTTTGTAGCCAATTTCAAGATAAATCTTACCACCGTCATTTAGATAGTCCTTTGATTCTTCTGCGATTCTGCGATAGATCGCTAGACCTTCCTCGTCTGCAAAAAGGGCTAAATGTGGCTCTGAATGCAGAACATTCAAACCAACTTCTTCCTCATCTGCTCGAGAAATGTATGGTGGATTGGATACAATTATATCATATTTTGAAGAAATTTCGGAGAAACAGTCAGATTTGATAAATGTGATTTCTAAATCTAAACTCTTTGCATTCTCCGTTGCTAGGTCTAATGCATCTTGTGAAATATCAGCAGCTGTGACTGACCAATCTGCTCTATTTTTAGCTAAAGAAAGGGCAATTGCACCACTTCCTGTACCAATATCCAAGACCTTGAGATTTCCATTAGGATTTTCAGCTAGGATAAGCTCCACCAACTCTTCTGTTTCAAGTCGTGGTATCAAGACCCGCTCATCTACTTTTAACTGCATCCCAAAGAATTCAGCATGACCTATAATGTACTGGGCAGGAATATGGCTAGCTAGCTTGATGAAAATGTTCTCTACAAATTTGTAATCTTCATCAGTGACTTCTTGCTGAAGGGTAAAGATGAAGTCTGTAAAAGATAGATTTTTCAGGCTACGATAGACAAAAGAGAGGCTTTCTGCTTCCTCTCCTTGTACTATTAACTTTTCCTCAAAATCTTTAAATAGTTGAGTTAATTTCATTACTTGTTTAATTCTTCCAATTTTTGTGTTTGGTCGTAAAGAACCAAGGCATCTACAACTTCATCTAATTTACCAGCTAGAATTGTGTCAAGTTTTTGTAACGTCAAACCAATACGGTGGTCTGTCACACGGTTCTGTGGGAAGTTATATGTACGAATACGCTCTGAACGGTCACCAGTACCGATAGTAGACTTACGTTCAGCATCTTGCTCATCTTGGGCAATCTGAGCAAAGTGGTCTGCCACACGTGCACGAATGATCTTCATGGCCTTCTCACGATTCTTCTGCTGGGTACGTTCTTCCTGCATCTCAACCTTGATATTAGTTGGTAAGTGAACGATACGAACGGCTGTCGCAACCTTGTTGACGTTCTGTCCACCAGCACCAGATGCGTGGTAAATATCTACACGAAGGTCTTTTGGATCAATATCGTATTCAACTTCTTCGATTTCAGGCATGACCAGAACTGTCGCTGTTGAAGTGTGTACACGACCTTGGCTTTCTGTCACAGGGACACGTTGAACACGGTGGGCACCTGATTCGTACTTAAGTTTAGAGTAAACAGACTGACCTGATACCATGGCAACCACTTCTTTAAAACCACCAACACCATTCATAGAAGCTTCCATGACTTCAAAGCGCCAACCTTGGGCTTCAGCATACTTTTGGTACATAGTTAGAAGATCTCCAGCGAAGAGAGCTGCTTCATCTCCACCAGCTGCACCACGGATTTCTAGGATAATGTTCTTATCATCGTTTGGATCTTTAGGAAGGAGCAAGATTTTCAGTTTTTCTTCGTACTCTTCTTTTTCGGCCTTAGCATCCTTGAGTTCTTGCTTGGCCATTTCTTCCAAATCCGCATCTCCACCTGATTCCTTAATCATTTCCTCAGCGTCGACAATGTTTTGAAGAACTTGTTTGTATTCACGGTAGGTTGTAACGGTATCACGAGTAGAAGCTTCTTCTTTTGAAAGCTCCATAAAACGTTTGGTATCAGAGACCACATCAGGGTCACTCAGCAATTCTCCCAATTCTTCATAACGGTCTTCTACTGCTTGTAGTTGATCATAGATATTCATTCTTTCTTATTCTCCTTATTGATTTCAGGGGCAAAATAATGCTTGCGGCAAACTGAGATATAGGTTTCATTTCCACCAATCTGGATTTGTTCACCATCATAAACAGGCAGTCCGTTCTGCGTACGCAAGACCATAGTCGCTTTTTTCTTACAATACTGACAGATGGTCTTGATTTCATCGATCTTATCTGCTAAGAGCAAGAGGTGTTTGGAACCTTCAAATAATTCATTTCGAAAGTCATTTTTTAAACCAAATGTCATAACAGGTATATCTAACTCATCGACAACACGAGCTAGGTCGTAAACATTGTGACGCTTTAAAAACTGGGCTTCATCGACAAGTACACAGTAAGGTTTTTCAGGTAAATCTCGGATAAATCCAAAGATATCTGTTGTTTCGTCAATAGCAATTGCTGGTCTTTTCATCCCAATGCGACTTGAAACATAGCCAACACCGTCACGTGTATCCAGAGCTGAAGTCATAATCACAACTCCTTTTCCTTGCTCCTCATAGTTATAGGCAACCTTGAGAATCTCGATGGTTTTGCCAGAGTTCATGGTCCCATAACGATAATACAACTGTGCCATGCTTCTATTTCACGTCCATTTCTAAATTTTTGCTACATTCTAGTATACCATAATTTCTCAAAGCTTTAAATGGCAAAATGTGGTAAAATAGAAGAAATCAAATAACTAGTGGAGGACGCAATTATGCCATTTGTACGCATTGATTTATTTGAAGGACGCACTCTAGAGCAAAAAAAAGCCCTAGCTAAGGAAGTAACAGAAGCTGTTGTTCGTAACACAGGAGCACCTCAGTCAGCTGTTCACGTTATTATTAACGATATGCCTGAAGGAACTTATTTCCCACAAGGTGAAATGCGCACTAAATAAAGCTTAAGCAATCTGCTTAGGCTTTTCTTTATAAGTGGCATTCGTTGAATAAAACGCTATATTTTGATACAATTTTAAATGATATTTGTATATAAATTGTAAAAAGGAAATGAAATGATTACACGTGAATTTGATACCATCGCAGCAATCTCGACTCCGCTTGGTGAAGGGGCTATTGGGATTGTTCGTTTAAGTGGAACGGATAGTTTTACTATCGCCCAGAAAATTTTTAAAGGCAAGGATTTGAGCAAGGTTGCTAGCCACACCCTAAACTACGGACACATCGTTGATCCTCAGACAGGGAAGGTTATGGACGAGGTCATGGTTGGTGCTATGAAATCTCCAAAGACCTTTACTCGTGAGGATATTATAGAGATTAACACCCATGGAGGGATAGCCGTAACCAATGAAATTCTCCAGCTAGCTATTCGTGAAGGAGCTCGGTTGGCAGAACCAGGAGAGTTTACTAAACGTGCCTTCCTTAACGGTCGTGTGGACTTAACTCAGGCTGAAGCTGTCATGGATATTATTCGCGCCAAGACGGACAAGGCTATGAATATTGCGGTCAAACAATTAGATGGCTCCCTTTCTGAACTCATTAACAATACTCGCCAGGAGATTCTTAATACACTTGCACAAGTTGAGGTTAATATCGACTACCCAGAGTACGACGATGTTGAAGAAGCTACCACTGCTGTTGTCCGTGAAAAAACCATGGAATTTGAACAATTATTAACCAATCTCCTTAGAACAGCTCGTCGTGGTAAAATCCTTCGTGAGGGAATTTCTACCGCTATCATCGGACGCCCCAACGTTGGAAAATCAAGCCTTCTTAACAACCTTCTACGAGAAGATAAGGCCATTGTCACTGATATTGCCGGAACTACTCGTGATGTCATCGAAGAATACGTCAATATCAACGGTGTTCCACTGAAATTGATTGATACTGCAGGTATTCGTGAAACAGATGATATCGTCGAGCAAATCGGTGTTGAACGCTCCAAGAAAGCCCTCAAGGAAGCTGACTTGGTACTACTAGTACTGAACGCTAGTGAACCTCTTACTGCCCAGGACCGACAACTTCTCGAAATTAGTCAAGATACCAACCGTATTATTCTTCTCAACAAGACTGATTTACCAGAAGCGATTGAAACTGCTGAGCTTCCAGATGATGTCATCCGCATTTCAGTCCTCAAAAATCAGAATATAGATAAAATCGAGGAACGCATCAACAACCTCTTCTTTGAAAATGCTGGCTTGGTCGAACAGGATGCAACCTACCTATCCAATGCCCGTCATATTTCATTAATTGAAAAGGCAGTTGAAAGTCTGCAAGCAGTTAATGAAGGTCTTGAACTCGGTATGCCAGTTGATTTACTTCAAGTTGATTTGACACGTACTTGGGAAATTCTTGGGGAAATCACCGGTGATGCAGCGCCAGATGAACTCATTACTCAATTGTTTAGCCAATTCTGTTTAGGTAAATAAAAAATTATAAAAAGGAGTTACGATGAAATATCCAACATTACTAGATCGTTTTTTAACTTATGTCAAGGTTAACACACGTTCTGATGAACACTCAACTACTACACCTAGTACTCAAAGCCAAGTAGACTTCGCAACCAATGTCCTCATCCCTGAGATGAAACGTGTCGGTTTGCAAAATGTCTATTATTTGCCAAACGGTTTTGCTATCGGTACTCTACCAGCTAACGATCCAAGTCTAACTCGCAAGATTGGCTTTATCTCTCACATGGATACAGCAGATTTTAATGCTGAAGGCGTTAATCCTCAAGTTATTGAAAATTACGACGGTGGGGTTATCGAACTTGGCACTTCTGGTTTCAAACTTGATCCAGCAGATTTTAAGAGCTTAGAGAAATATCCAGGGCAAACTTTGATTACAACGGACGGAACTACATTGCTCGGTGCAGATGATAAGTCAGGTATCGCTGAAATCATGACAGCTATCGAATACTTGAACGCTCATCCTGAAATTAAACACTGTGAAATCCGTGTTGGCTTTGGTCCTGATGAAGAAATCGGTGTTGGCGCCAACAAATTTGATGCAGAAGACTTCAATGTTGACTTCGCTTATACAGTTGATGGCGGCCCTCTTGGAGAATTGCAATACGAAACCTTTTCTGCTGCAGGTGCTGAACTTCACTTCCAAGGACGTAATGTACACCCAGGTACTGCTAAAGGACAAATGGTCAATGCTCTCCAGTTAGCCATCGATTTCCACAATCAACTCCCAGCTGGTGACCGACCTGAGTTGACCGAGGGTTACCAAGGTTTCTTCCATCTTATGGATGTAACAGGTACTGTCGAGGAAGCGCGTGCTAGCTACATCATTCGCGATTTTGAAAAAGAAAGCTTTGAAGCGCGTAAGGCTGCCATGCAAGCTATTGCTGACAAGATGAACCAAGAACTTGGTAGTGATCGTGTAACCCTGACTTTGACAGACCAATACTACAACATGAAAGAAGTTATCAAAAAGGATATGACTCCAATCACCATCGCTAAAGCAGTCATGGAAAGTCTTGATATTACACCAATTATCGAGCCTATTCGTGGTGGAACTGACGGTTCTAAGATTTCCTTCATGGGAATTCCTACTCCAAATATCTTCGCTGGTGGCGAGAATATGCACGGACGTTTTGAATACGTCAGCCTCCAAACTATGGAGCGTGCAGTTGATACAATCATTGGAATTGTATCTTATAAAGACTAAAAAAAGAAGTAGCTTTGCTACTTCTTTTTTAGTTGACTTCTTTCTCTGTCGTTTCCGGAGAACTAGTCGTTGGATTGCTTGATTCAGTCTGTTTGTCGCTTACTTGTTTGCTAGTTGTTTCAGAACTTGCTTCACCCGGCTTAGCTTTAGATTGAAGTTCTTGGTTTAATGAGACAATTTCTTGCGCAAGTGCTAGAAGAGCTTGTTTGTCTTTGCTTGCAGCAGATAATTTATCAAACAAGGCGTCTACTTTTTCAAAGTCCGCATCAGAACCATTATTCATTTCCAAATAAGTATGAAGGGCAAGGACTCCATTATATAATTTTTGATAGAGAACCAAAACCTCTGGGTCTTGATTAGCATTCTCACGTTCAGTCTGAATGGTTTGAGAAATTCGTTTTATAAGATCTTGGACTTGCGTGTTTAATTCATCAAGGTCTACGTCCTCTTTATCTAGAGCAGCTTTCAGATTTTTCACTTCGTCAGCGAGTGAAGCTTTTACGCCTTCTTCTTTGACTTGAGCAACTAATTCATCAGCTTTCGTTAAGAGTCCTTCTACTTGAGCTTTTCGAACATGATTGCTTTGTTCCTCAGGCTTAATATCATCATACAAACCTTTCAAAAACTCATAGACTGCAGTTTTTGCACTATGGCCATCCACTTTTTCTGTATCTAAGATTGTTTCAGAAGGCTTACTTGTACCAGGTTCATTCTTCAGAGCTTCTTCAACTTCCAGTTTTGTTTGATAGATATCTGGGAATAGTTTGTTTAAGTCAGTCGCCTTAAGGAAGGATTGTGATTGATAAAGTGTCCAAGTTAAGTTAGCAACTTTATTTCTAAGAGTGTCATTTAAGTGATTATCAGATAAATGTTGATAGAAATACTTAATGTACTCAACTGTTGTAACTCCAGTTCGATCATTAAAGTCTTGAAGAGCTTCTAGTTTTGCTTCTACTGCATCTAAACCTGCTTCATCTTGGGCTAGTTTATTTTCCTGAAGCTGAGTCAAGAGATCCTTCTTAGGAAGTCCATATGCATCTGTATCCAAGGTATTAATCTTATCTACTAAAGCTTGATATTTCTTGTCTAAAGGACTGATTTCTGTTGGTTTTACGCTAGCATCAACATGGATATACTGCTTGTCAAAGAGATCTAATGCAGCTAGATACCCAGCTGTAGAGTTGGTTGAGAGCTTCTTCATATTTTCAGAAAATTGTCCCAAAGCAAGCTCGATCTGTCTTTGTTGAATTGGTTTATCCTTGTAAACTTCACGACTATCTGCTAGAAGTTGATCAACCTTATTTTGAACAGTCGCTTCATCAAAGGCTCCTGGCTGGTAGTTGGATTGCAAGGCAGGAATCTTATGTTTCAAAGCAACTTCATAACCTTTAGTCTGAACTTTAATGTAGTGGTTATGGTCACCATGGGGTATGACGAAGCTACCATTTTCAACCTGCAAGCTATAAGGAGAGACACCGTCACGAAGTGCAGTTGTATAGAGTTCGTTTAGAAAATCAAGCTCTGCAACACCTGTTTGAAGCGGAATTCGAACGTGTTCCTTTCGAACCGCATAAGGGTGAATGTGAGTTGGATCATAAGCTTGGTCTGGATTACCAAATACAAAGAATCCATTTGAAATACGGATCGCTTCAAGCGGAACACCATAGGTTTTAGAGATATAAGCCATCTTTTCTTCATCGCTGGCATCTCGAGAGAAACTTTCAACAGTCTTGGCAAGAGGTTTTACAGGCTCTGCCTGATGGTGTCTATGCAAATGTTCTTGAGCAGCTTTAATCTGATCTTGCGTCAAATCTTTTTTAAAGAAATAGTGATTATGATCTCCATGAGAAACAACAAATCCTTTTTCATCTTCACTGATCACTCGATCAACTGCAAAGCCATGATCATGTTCTTCTTCATGATGGTTTCCATGGTTATCATGATGGTGTTCTTCTGGTTTACTACTGTGGTTATTTGGGCTAGTTTCTGAATGTTTATTGCCGTACAAGTGATCTTGTGCGGCCTTGATTTGAGCAGGGGATAAATCTTTTTTAAAGAAGTAATGATTGTGATCTCCATGACTCATGATAAAACCAGCTGCATCTTCACTGATGACTCTATCCGCATCAAAGCCGTGATCATGGTCTTCACCATGATGGTGGTCATGCTCATCTTCATCATGGTCCTCATGACTTGGACTTGGTGTCACTGGTGACTTAGCTTTCAAATGATCTTGTGCTGCCTTGATTTGCTCAGGTGTCAAATCTTTCTTAAAGAAGTAATGATTGTGATCTCCATGACTCATGACAAAACCTTCTGAATCTTCACTTATAATTCTATTTGCATCAAAACCATGATCGTGTTCCTCTTCTTCATGGTGAACATGTGGTAACGGATTATTTGGTGTAGAATTAGAAGGACTTTCTAAGCTTGGAGTGTTAGATTGTGCTTGATGATTGTTAAGAGATGATTTAGGGATATAGTGATAGTGGTCCCCATGTCGTACGATATAAGCATCGCCAGTATCTCTGACAATATCATTAGGGTTAAAGACATAACCATCATCTGCTGCAGAAACACCATTATTCGGTGTCAGTGGCAAGGGTTGACTGAGAGCTGAACTATTGCCAGATAAATAAGCCTTTGCGGCAGCTAATTCACCCGCTGACAGATCACTCTTAGGAATATAATGGAAGTGTCCTCCGTGGGGAACGATATAAGCATCACCTGTATCTTTAATGATATCTGAAGCGTTAAAAACATAACCGTCATCAGTTGTATAACGTCCCTGTAATTTTGCTACTGATACTTCTGCGCTAGTTCCTTTCTCGTCTTTACCATGTTCTTGTTTTTGTTTTTCAATTTGCTCTTTGGTACGTATATTATCTGCATGACTAGCATCCTTCAAGTAGACATAGTATTTCCCATCCACCTTGATAATGTAGCCACCCTTAATCTCATTAACAATATCTTCATCTTTCAACTGATAGTTTGGATCTTTCATGACTAACTCTTCGCTAAAGATGGCATCATATGGTACCTTACCATTGTAAAAATGAAAATGGTCGCCATGTGATGTCACATATCCTTGATCCGTAATCTTAATAACAATTTGTTCTGCTTCTATTCCTTCCTTCTTGCTAACTTGGTCCGGTGTCAGAGATTCATTTTTCTTAGCTTCAGATTCTTTTCCATCAACATATGATACACGATTGCTTTCTTTTGTCTCAGGTGCTTGATGTTGATTTAAAGCATAGACACACACACTTAAGGCAAGGACCACTGCAGATCCTGCTAAATATTTTTTATTAATCTTCATAATCTCCTCATTTCAATTCTTGTGCTAAGATAGCCATATTTTCTTCAAGATTCTCCAAGTAAGACTTGTCATTTTGTGGATCAGCCTCTAAAGGATTTAAAGTTTTAAGACTCACACCTGTTGATTTTACAAGTGTGTCAGCAACTTTAGACGAAGCGTTGCTCTCTGTAAAAATAGTTTTAACTTTATAGGTCTTAACAAATTCTTGGATTTCACTCAGTTGTCTTGGGTTTGGTTCTTGATCAGGAGAAATACCAGCAATACCAAGTTGATTCAAGTCAAATCTCTTTGCTAAATAAGAAAAAGCAGTGTGTTGTGTCACAAACGTTCTTTGCTCCACTTTATCGAAAATAGGTTTATATTTAATTGTTAACTCATGAGCTTGATCAATAAACTTCTTAGCATTCGACTGATATATTTCTTTATTCTCACTATCTAATTCTGATAATTTATCAGCAATAATTTGTGCTTCCTCAGCTACCTTTTCAGGGTCTAACCAAGTATGGGGATCATAAAGACTTTTCTCATCAACACCGTTTCCGGCTTCCATATCTTCCAAGCCAGGCACACGCTCCAAGGTCATACCTTCAGACGCTTCTATGACTTTTACCTTAGATTTTTGCAAGTTCGGATCTAAACTTCCTGCCCATGACTCCAAGGTATGTGAATGATAAATAAAGACATCAGCATCATAAATAGCTGCAATATCATTTGCGGATGGTTCATAGGAATGAATACCGGAGCTAGACTGAATCATCCGAACATCATTTAAATCACCAGAAACCTCTTTAACCATGGCATAGACTGGATAAAAACTGGTCACTATTTTCATTCCCTTAGCTTTCTTGCTTTCTTGATTGCCCTTTTGTCCGCAAGCTCCTAAAATCAGAACAAAAAGACCAATCATAAACCAAAGGACACTTCTTTGTTTCATCACAACTCCTTAACTAGTGTTTAACCATTTAATTAACTAGTAAACATTCTACTCCTTAAAATTTAAGATGTCAAGCTAAAACTTTGCTTTTTCCCAAAATTTTACCGATAGTAAAAATATCTCCAAGACTCTTAATAGACTACTTTTGCAAAACAAAAAGCTCGAACAATCATTCGAACTTTTTCATTCTTTTATTTTCTTGCAGCTTTTTCATCTTCTTCAAGTTGTTTGACCAGTTGTTCAACACTGTCAAATTTTACCATATCTCGGATACGATCTAACCAGTAGACGGTCACAGTCTCTCCATAAATATCCTCATCAAAATCAAAGATATTGACTTCAAAGCGCTCTTCTTCTCCATCAAAGGTAACATTCTTACCGACACTTGCCATCCCTCGATAGAGTTTTCTCTTGATTTCGATATCAACAGTATAGACACCATCTGCTGGCATATAAGTACGGTCTAAGAGGACAAGATTAGCAGTAGGATATCCAATTGTACGTCCACGGGCATTACCATGTACCACAATTCCTCTTGTCGGAAGAGGGCTTCCTAGTAATTGCCCAGCTTCTTTCACATCCCCTTCTAGGATGGCTTGACGAATACGAGTAGAGCTAATCTTTCCTTTTTCATCTTCTACAGGTGGTACTACAACTACTTCTCCGTCGAAGATTTCTTTTAAATCCTCTGCAGATTTTCGATCTGAACCTAAACTATAGTCAAATCCAACTACAATGGTATCAGCTTTAACTTCTTTGACAAAGGTATCTACGAACTCTTGCGCTGTCATATTAGCAATACGACTTGAGAAATCTATCAGATAAAGATTTTCAACTCCTGCTCGTTTAAATTTGCGTTCACGATCGTCCGCATTTAGGATATGAAGCAAATTTTCTGGCGAATAAGCTTTTAAGGTTAATTTTGGTGATTCATGAAAAGTAATTAAGGCAACGCTTAATCTTTTCTTTGCAGCTATTTCACCAGCTATACTAAATAGTTTTTGATGCCCTAGGTGGATACCATCAAAATATCCTAATACTAGGACAGTCGGTCCTGGGGTTGCAATGTCTTTTTCAATTTTAATAGGTATTGTTACAATCATAGTTATATTATACCAAAAAGAAGAAGGCATTCAAAACATTACGAATTTAAAAAGACTATAAGCTACTTTTTACTTCTTTCCTAAGTTGTTCCAGACTTTCGATGTTATATTTGTCCATAACTTTTGGCAGATTTTCGATAATATCTGGACAAGCATACGGATTTGTAAAGTTTGCTGTTCCGACACCGATTGCTGAAGCACCTGCTAGATACATTTCTAGAGCGGCTTCAGCTGAATCTACTCCCCCCATACCGATAATTGGCAGACTCGTTGTTTGTGCTACCTGGCGAATTAATTTAAGTGCAACTGGAAAGACTGCTGGACCTGACATCCCACCTGTTCCATTTGCGAGGATTGGTTTTCTTGTCTTGAGATCAAAACGCATCCCAACAAGAGTATTAATCATGGTGAGACCTCTAGCTCCAGCATCTTCTACTGCTTTTGCAATAGTTACGATATCCGTCACACTAGGTGTTAATTTAACGTAAACGGGTACATCAGAAGCCTCAACAGCTGCCTTTACCACATCATAAGCCAACTCAGGGTCTTGCCCGATTAAAAGACCGTGATTTCCATGGTCAACGTTAGGACATGAAATATTGAGCTCGATAGCTTTTACATTATTTGCCTTTGAAATTCCATGAGAAACGGTTGCATACTCCTGTTTTGAAAATCCAGCAACATTGGCGATGATAGGGAGATTTGGATATTCTCTTTCAAGCCAAGGTAACTTTTCAGACAGAACGACCTCTAAACCAGGATTTTGTAGACCAATAGCATTAAGCATACCAGCAGGAGTTTCTGCCACTCTTGGAGTAGGATTCCCAAAACGTGGCTCAAGTGTAGTTGCTTTAATCATGATAGACCCTAAGAGATCTAAATCATAGTATTTAGCATACTCTTGACCAAAACCAAAACAGCCTGATGCGGGAATGATAGGATTCTTTAACTCTAAGCCAGGTAGAGAAACTTGTAATCGATTTGTAGTCATGACACTCTCCTTATAAAACTACTGTTCCGGTTTTAAATACAGGTCCATCTTCACAGACACGTTGACTAACTGTTTCACTATCTGGTACTTTTAGGACACAAGCATAGCAAGCCCCCATACCACAGGCCATACGTGATTCTAAAGATAGATAGGCTCTTGGATGGTCGTAAAAGGTTTGATTGATGTATTTCATCATACCAGGTGCTCCACAAGAGTATACAGCATCAAATTCAGTGTCTAATTCCTTAATCACAACTGAGACATTTCCCTTGATCCCATAAGAGCCATCATCAGTCGTCACAAAGACTTTGCTGTATTGGGATAATTCACTTTCTAAAATGACAGCATCTTTAGTAGCAAATCCTAGAACAGTTGTAATTTCCACACCACTCTTATGTAGTTGTTTAGCTACTTCGAGTAAGGGTGGTACTCCGATTCCTCCACCAACTAGAAGAACACGATTCTGCTTGTCTAAATCAGACAAATCAAATCCATTTCCTTGAGGTCCCATAACATCTAAGCTATCACCAGTTTTTAAGGTTGAAAAGATAGCTGTACCAGAGCCTTCGATGCGATAAATCAGATGACATTGTTTCTTAGATTTATCTATGGATGAGATTGAAATTGGACGACGCAAGAGGTGGGCATCATCAGGTACACGTAAATGAAGAAATTGTCCAGCTTTCATAGCTTCAACCATGTCTCCTTCAAGTACCAGCTCAAAGATTGCTGGTGCGATTTCCTCTTGAACAATCACTTTCATATTTTCCAAGCGAATAGCACCCATGCGTTTTCTACAATTTGGATTCATAACTTTTCCTCCTTAAATTTTAAGGGGATCAGATAAAGAAAAACCTTGCTATTGCAAGGTTTCAGTTAAGATATTTACACAAAAGTAGCAAATAAGCACTTGCTTACTTGTTCCTATTGTAGCTTCTTTTCTCTGACACCTTGTGAGTCTCTCTGGACTTCCCTTAAAGGTTAAATTTTCACTAGTATACTGTATCAAACATGAAAAGTCAAGTAAAAATAGGTAAGGTATCAGTTCATATAAGTTGCTTATTTTTGTGAAGAAAGAATTTTTTCTAGTTTTTGATAATCTTTAACACTGTCAATTTCGTAGATAGAATTTTCTTCTAACTCCTCTACGTAAACATCTAGTTCTTTGATATTATCTTTAACCATGTTGTCCCAGTAAAGGTCTACAAACTCGCCGCTTGCATAAGCCTCATCGATAAATCCAACAATTTTTTCAGCTGTTGGAGCATCCCAGAACGACACTCCACTCAAGATACGTCCGTTTTTGCTATCGACAATGATATCTTGAACTTTGTAATCATCTCCGTAAACTAGGAACCACTCATTATCACAATCTTCACGATAAACACTAAAATATGTTGAACGCTCGATATCATTGCGGAACATATTCTTGAAAAGATAATTATCAGCATCAATAACGTAGCTGTTAGCCAACTCTTCTTTTACCAAGTAAAGAGAGTAAAAGTTATTGTAATCCGCATACTTATCGTTGAAGACTAAACGCACACCGTACCTTTCTTTAAGATAGTCGAATTGTTCTTTTAAATAACCTACAACGATGATAATGTCATCAATTCCACGTTCTTTTAAAAATTCAATTTGATATTCAACCAAAGGTTTTTGATTGACTTGTACCAAGGCTTTGGGAGTATTTTCTGTCATGGGTCTCAAACGAGTTCCCAATCCCGCTGCTAAGATAATCGCTTTCACGCGTTTTCTCCTTTATTCTTTAATAATAATGTAAACACCAGCCATTACGATAAGTGAAGTAATGATGGTCAGCAAATTAAGGGGCGAACCCAAGAAAATTGCTGCAAACAGGACAGTCCATACTACATAACTCACATTTAATCCAGTAGCTTTTGCTGGCTGCAATCGATTGATAGCAATGTAGTAGGCAAGATAAGAAATCATATTACATGCTGCAAAGATAATCAAAAGTCCCAATAATTGTCCATTTGCCACTTCTGCAAATGAATGATGCGAGAAGAGAACAATAACAAGGTAGGACAAGAAAGATGTGACTTGTCGTATCAAGAGTGCTTCGAGTTCACTGAGTTCACTTTCCATAGCAAATGAGCTGAGAACACTTTCACTTCCCCAAGCAAGGGCACAGATCAAGGCACAGAGGATACCAATATAGAATGAATTGACCTGTTCAACCTTGTAGGTCTGAGCAATAATTCCTGCAATGATTAATAAAATTCCAAATACTGTATTCTTAGAAACCTTATGCTTTAAGAAAAAGAAAGCAAGAATGACAGATACTGCAGGATAAATAGCTGAAACAGACGAAGCTAAGGAACTACCGATATACTTGACTGCATAGAGATTGGCCTGCATGCCAATTGGTCCAGCCAATAGTGCTCCAATAATAACACTGACATTTCGAATGTTCAAGAAGATTGAAAAACGTACCTTACCTTCTTTAACTAAAAGATATCCTAGCAAGATAAAAATACTAAGAAAGTCGTGCGCTGCTGCTACTACAAAGGGCGATAAATCCGTGAATATTGAAAAGATATAAGCACTAATAGTTAATCCTAATCCCCAGAACACACCTGATAGTAGCCCAAAAGAAACTCCATTTTTAGTTTTCATCTAAATCTCCTTCACAATCTAATTCTTTTACAGCTCTATTGTAACGAGAGATTCCATAATCTCCGAAATCTGCACCATTTTCTTCTTTGTAAATAGTCCAAAGACTCCAAATGATATCTTGCAAGATTTTGTAAATACGAATTTTATCCCTTGAAACTGGAGTCTTGTCACTCTCGTAATGACTTAAAAAGTCTTCTTCTTCTGCACTGGTAAATTCAGACTCTAGGAAGAGAGCTGCCAAATCCCACATAGGATCATTCATAGATGAATATTCCCAATCAATGAGATAAAGGTGGCCATCCGGTCCTTCTATAAAGTTTTCTGGAACCAAATCAATGTGACACGATTTCTTATCCATTCCAATTTCTTCAAGTTGGTCTTTCAGAGAAAATACAGATTTTCTGACAACTTCATAATTAGGATAAGAAATCTCCCCTTGAATCAATGATTCATATTTTTTAATTTCCTCAAAAGGAGCAAACTCTCCTTTTAATTCTTTACCCGAAGCATGGATCGTTTGTAAAATTGGAGCTATCTTCTCAAATTTAGTTTTAATAGTAGTTGAATCAAGTGTCTCTGCATTTTCAATATATTGATTGACCTTGATACCTGCATCAATATCGAAAAGATAATTTTCTACATCTAATTTCAAATCTTTCAACAATTCAAGATTGAACTTTTCATTTTGGCGGTCGATTAATTTATCTGTACCTTTTCCGAAAAACTTAACAATATATTGATTCGAAGATGTTTTGACCAAGTAGTTTTGATTGGTCATCCCACCTAATTGTTCAACACTCTGAATTTCTTCACCACCAGATAATAAAGATGCAATCTTTTCTTTAACGATTTCCTTCATAATCATCCTCCATTAGACTTCCCACTTAAAGACTGTCTTAAAAGCAGTATTTAAGTCGGTTGCAAAAACTCGGTGAATATCTTTAATTTCTCTTACAGGTTCCTCTAGATAAATGATATTCTTCAAACGATTTGCAAATTTCTTGACTTCCATCATTTGAATTGCCTTTTCAAAGTCAATTCGCCCAGAACGAGAAGAACCTACAAGTAACAAACCTTTTTCGAGGGCATCACGGGTATTTATATTTACCTTATACTCACTAACACCCATCATTAATAGAGTTCCCTGGGGTTTGATGTAACGAATCAAGTCATTTATAGCAGGTCCACATCCATCACCACCACAGCATTCAAAACCATGGTCAAAACTAAGATCCTCTGGGATACTATCAGTGATGTAAAGCTCTTTAGCAAAAGAGAAGAGTTCCAACTTTTCCCAGTGACGACCAATTACGATAATTTCAGCTTCAGGCAAGGTATAGTTGATAATATTTGCCATGACAAAGGCTAGACTACCATCACCAATGACAGCTATTCTCTGTCTTCTGCTATGAGAAACTGTCAAAAAACGATTCATGGCATGCATACCAACACTGACAAATTCAGTGATAGCAGCTACCGTATCTTCGATGTCATCATAAGCTACTACACGATCTTTTGGAAGAGAAACAAACTCACGCATGAATCCATCATAACCACTTGACAAGAAGTAGGTACCTGTCATGTAGTTTTCATAGAACTCCTCGTCACTTTGCATAGGTGGTTGATTTGGAATCATAACAACCTTCTGACCAACCTTATAGGTACCTGTTGGATCAGAAATAACAGTTCCACAAGACTCATGAATCATAGCCATTGGAAGCTTTTTAGATAATATTTTGGGATCACGCTTTCCTTGGTAATAGCGTTGATCCGCATGACAAACCGCCATATAATTTGGTCGAATGAGGATATGATTCTCTTGGTCAATCTCTTCTTCCTGATATTTAATATTGATAAATTTTGGTTTTGTCAGTTGATAAATTTGATTAATCATGTCTCTAGTCTTTCTCAATCATGCTTTTAGCAATCTTCAAGTCTGTAACTGTTGTAATTTTAAGGTTTGAGTATTCACCTTTAGCCAAGGCCACATCTTTACCCTTAATGACAAAGATTTTACATGCATCTGTTAAAATTTCTTTTTCTTCTGCTGATAATGAACCATACAAATCAATAAAGTCTTTACAACGGAATGTTTGTGGAGTCTGTCCTTGGTAAAGATGAGCACGATTTGGAATATCTGTGATAAATTGTCCGTTTGTACTTTCAACAATTGTATCCACCGCTTCAACCACAGTGTCAACCGCATCATGTTTTTGAGCAAGAGCGATATTGTCTTGAATCATACGAAGAGTGATAAAGGGACGAACCGAATCATGTGTTACTACGATATCATCTTCTGTTAGTGGACGGTAAGCATCGATGGCTTCAATAATCTTTTCAATACTAGAATTACGATCAGCCCCACCTTTTGTAATGATGATACGTTCCTTGTGGAGTGGAAGGAATTTTTCAACTAAATCTTCTGCATGTGTCACCCAGTCGCCATGAACCCCAACAACGATTTTTTCAATACTTGGTTCTAAGACGAATTTTTCAATTGTATGAATTAGAATTGGGCGATCTCCCAACTCAAGAAATTGTTTGGGTAAATTACTAATTCCCATGCGCGTGCCGGTTCCACCTGCTAAAATTCCAGCATAAATCATATTGATTCTCCTTTGGTTTGTACTAAAAACTCATTCTTTCCTATTATATCATAATCTAGCACTATCTTAAAATAAATACTAGGTCCCTCTAGCTAGAAACTAGTATCAAAATCACGTTTTTGGCAAAATTGAGTTCTAATCTGTCATTTCTAGCTCTCGATTAATATAGAGTTCTTCAGAATAGTATAGAAAACTTAAAGAAACCTTAAAATGAATTTAGATAGAAAAAGAGCACTAAAATTAAAAATAGACTTTTCGTATTAAAATTGATAAAATAAAATAGAAAATAAAAGAAAAGGAAGCTAACTACCGCCATGATGAATATGCAAAACATGATGCGCCAAGCTCAAAAACTTCAAAAACAAATGGAACAAAGTCAAGCTGAGCTTGCTGCTACTGAATTTGTTGGAACTTCTGCTCAAAATCTGGTAACTGCAACATTAACTGGTGATAAAAAAGTCGTTAAAATTGATTTTGATCCAGCAGTCGTAGATCCAGAAGATATTGAGACACTATCTGATATGACTGTCCAAGCATTCAATGCTGCTCTCGAGCAAATTGACGAAACTACTAAGAAGAAACTTGGTGCATTCGCAGGTAAATTACCTTTTTAATATCGTACAAAAAGAGGCTGGTTAACAGCCTCTTTTTTGATTAGAATGCAAAGAATTCAGTTGCCTTTTTTAAAAGCAAGTCTGTATACTCAGGATCTTCCTGAGCTGTTTCTAGTTCATCTTTAATCATTTTCAAGTTATCCGTTATCATGCCGTTGACACCTAAGCGGAAAGACTTATCAAATGACTCAGAACTATTGATTGTCCATACATAGAGTTTCTGCTCTGTATTCCAAAGTTTGGTTACAAAGTATTCATCCAATGTAGAGTACTCCATAGTATAACCCGTTGCATTCGTTCTCGGAAAAACAGAATTGTAAGGAAGAATAAAGTAGATTGGAATATCCTTGTCATACTGAGTTACTTTCTCAACAACATGGTAATCCAAGGATTGCATTTGATGACCATAAACCTTTATTTTTGCAGCATACTTTTCGAGAAAATGATCCATCATTTGCGGACTATCTTTGTGGCTAGTCTTAATTTCAATAAGAAGTTTCTGATGCAATTCATTTGCGCGATTCAGGTAATCATCAAAACTCGAAATCTTCGTCGTATAACCATTCTCGTGTATGTCGATCTGTTGTAACTCTTCCAGAGTCAAATCCTGTGGCGTCTTATTCAAACCTGCTAATCCTCTAAGATTTGCATCGTGCATCATGACAAATTGACCATCCTTGGTTTCCTGGATATCCATTTCTATTAAATCCGGTTTTAATTGAGCAGTTTTTTCCAAGGATTGGATTGTATTTTGTACACCATTGCCATTTGATACGCCACGATGTGAAATTACAAGTGGCGGATTGACTACAGGAGCTTCTAGATAATTATATCCTTCAATTGCAAAGAAAGTACTTGCACAGACCATCACACCCCATCTCATGATATGGTCCTTCTCCCGTCTTGGCATAATGTCAAGTTCTTCTCCTGTTAGAAAAGAAGAGAATTTAATAAGGAAATAGGTTAATGCCATATAGTGAAAATTCTTGATGAGAGCAAAGTTAATAATAGCAAGAACTAGGGATTCTTTCTGTGTTATGCTATCCACTATAAACTGAATTGATAATATAGGGATGAGAGGTAGGTAAAAGAATAGGTTTGTCTTTACAATAATTAAGAATAAATGCCAGGCATAAAACCAAAAGTTATTCTTGGTTTTTTCAAGACTATAAAGAACGGAGTCCTTAACTGACATCTTTTCGTAAAAGACTTTTGGTAATGCGAACATCAACCGAACCGAAACATAGAAGAATAAAAGCGATAAGCTAATAATAGCTACCCACCACATCCAATATTTATCTTCCATGTAAGTTTGGATAAACTCCGGAATCACTATTTTATTGAAATAATAAATCTTAAATATCTTTCTGATAAAAGGAAATAGCATTGCCACAAAAAGAAAGATAAATAATGCTTTAGAAATAGTCAACTTCTTCATAAAAGCAAGGCTTTCACGGAATACTTTTCGACTATATTCTATGAGAGTTCTTTTTTCATGATAAAGGAGATGACGTGCTCCAATAAAGAGAATACTGAGTTGAAAATAGGCTACCAGTAGATTAATGGCTATCAAAACCACAAAACCAAGACTGACTATAGGAGCATTTTTTATGACTGAAAAAATATTGTTATAAGAAATAAACAAATATCCAGTCTGACTAAGTAAAAATCCAGCTATGACTGAGTTTAATGGCAACCAAATATAGTCAACCAGCATAAAGATTAGAAAGAATAGAAATAGGATTTTATCTAGATTAAGGTAAATCTTTTTAAAACCCAATTTTTTCGGTTTTTCAGGTTTCATAAAAAACCTCCTAATCAAAAAGTTGTGATAAATCTAAACCACCAAAAGGATTAGAATTGAGGTTGCTCTGAGTATTGAGTAAAAGCCGACTCTCATCCGACTCCAGAAAAGCTTCATAAACTTGCGCAGTCATGCGAGCGTCTTCTAAACTATTATGAGATTTTCCTTTAAAACCTAGAAAACTTGCAACAGTTTGCAATTTTAGATTAGTGATTCCGTGTAGATCAGAACTACGACGTTCAAAAGCCTCATCATACAGATCAACTTTATATTGATCACGATAGTCAAACCCATGTTCTAGTAAAATCGGTAAATCACTCTTTGCAGCATTGTATCCAACAAGGGGCAAGTTACCAACGAAATCTTGAAACTTTTGGAGAACTTCTTCTACCTTTGGAGCATCTTTGAGAGTCTCCGAAGTAATACCAGTCAAACCATTGATAAAACTTTTCAAAGGAACATCAGTGTAAACATAAGAGTCAAACGCTCCTACTTCTTCACCGTCTTTAAAATGTACCGCTGATACTTGAATCAAATGAGTCTTATACTGGTGTTTGTTAAATTCTAAATCAAATGAGATATAATCTCTTACTGTTTCCATCTTATCGTACCTAATTAGTTTGTAAAAAGAAACCACCTGGTCTATTTATAGAAACCAAGCAGTTTTTTCTTATTTTCCAAATAAGCGAGCAAAGAAGCCTTTCTTCGATGCTTGTACTTCTTGCTTAGCTTGATCCAACTCCAACTGAAGTGTTTCTTGATCCTTCATTGCTTGAAGAGTCAACTGTTGTTGTTGATCCAATTGCTTATCTTTTTCAGCGATTTGGCGGTCTTTAACACGCATCTGTTCATCTTTTTCAGCCAGTTGCTTGTCTTTAGCTTTTAATTGCTCATAAAGACGGATGATTTCGGCATTCTTTTCATCAACAAGAATCTCCATGAGTTCTCGCTGCTTAACTTCATCACTAACTGGTTCATCTTCAAAGATAGTCTTTTTGTAGATTTCCTCAAGTTTGATCAATCCACTACGGGTAACAACAGTGACACCTTTGTCGTTTTTTGTAATATCTTCTTCAGGTAATTCTTTGACACGATTATTGATTGCTTGTCGGGATAGACCCAAGACCTCAGCAATCTCACTGACAGTCATTTCAATACTCATAATATCCTCTATTTTTCTCTAACTTTTCTTAAATTAAATCTTATCATAAGTAAACCAAACTGTCAAATAACACTGTATTTTCAATGGTTTTTTAGGACATAAAATTTTAAAACTATTAATCTGCAAATATTTTAAAAAGATGAGAAGATCTCATCTTTGGACTAGTAAATAAAAATCATTAGTTTGTCAAATACTTAAGAGAAAACCTTTCTCGGTTTGTAAAGCTGTTCTCGTTTCTCCAATATAGCAAGAAGCTTCTCGCCTTCAAAAGCAGCTAATTGGTTTTCTGGTTGTTCTAACTCAATAAATCGTCCAAAACGGATTTCTTCTGCCTGTTCAGGTGTAAGAAAAACTTTGACAAGGTCACCAGTCCCAATCTCTAGAGGATGGAGAAAGTCCAATTCACCAGCTTGAACCTTTTCCTCAATTTCATTCAAGGTCAAAGCATCATCTAACCGCAAGCCTGCAGCGCTTGTTCGTGTTAAATGAGACATATGCGCAGCATAGCCAAGTTTCTCTCCCAAGTCGACTGACAAAGTACGGATATAAGTTCCCTTACTGCATTTTACACGAAAAGTGAATCGTGCAAGATGCCCATCATAAGAAATCGGACTCGTTCTTTCAAAACTATAAATCGTCACCTGACGTTCAGGACGCTCGACTTCCTGACCAGCACGCGCATACTCATAGAGTTTGCGACCATTGACCTTGACAGCTGAGTACATTGGTGGGATTTGAGTGATAGAACCAGTCAAACTAGCAATGGCTTCATCGACAAGTTTTTCATCCAGTGGAGCTAAAACAGGAGTTTCTGCAACAACTTCACCACTAGCATCCTCAGTTGTCGTTGAATAGCCTAGGGTGATTTCACCCTCATAGATCTTGCCCTCATCCTGCATAAACTCGACCATGCGGGTTGCCTTACCAACTGCAATGGGTAAAACGCCCACTACATCCGGATCCAAGGTACCACCATGGCCAATCTTCTTAGTCCCTAAAATCTTACGCAGTTTAAAAACCGCATCATGCGAGGTCATCCCTGCTTCTTTTTTTAAGTTGATAATACCATTCATGTGTTGCTTTCTATTTTATTTAAAATATGTCCTCTTCAAGAATTGTTAAATAATTCTCTTTTGTAACCAAAGAAAGTTTACTTAAACGTTTTGCTTGATTCATAACTATTTTATCAAATACATTTCTTACAAATCGACCATTCGCATTCTTATTTTCGGAAATATCACTTTGTTTTTCAAGAAATGTTTTTAACTTATCTGCAGCCGTTTCTTCTAAAATATAGTCTTCGTTCTTACAGTATGATAGAAAAATCTCGAACATTTGATTTACTGAATAATCTTCAAAATTAATAAAGTAATTAAAACGTGATTTTAAACCAGGATTAGATTCAAAAAATTTCTTCATTAGGTCATCATATCCTGCTACAATTACAACTAAATCATCACGATAGTCTTCCAAAGCTTTTGTAAGTTCTGTTAAACACTCTCTACCATAACTATCACTTTTTTCATTTTCTGTGATACTGTATGCTTCATCAATGAATAAAACACCTCCCTTAGCTTTTTGGATTAGTCTTTTAACTTTTAAAGCAGTTTGTCCTTGGTATTCAGCTATTAAGTCCGTTCTAGTCGCTTCAATAAAATGACCTTTGCTTAGTATTCCTAGAGAACGATACATATTACCAACAATTCTAGCAACTGTTGTTTTACCTGTACCTGGATTTCCGAGGAAAGCCATATGCATCGTTCTATTAGTTTTTTTCAGCCCAATCTTTTCTCGATTTTTCTGAACTTTATTAAAGATTACTAGATCTTCTATTTCTTGCTTTACGTTTTCTAATCCTATCAGTGAGTTTAATTCATCGGACAGCTCCTCAAATGATTTGGCATTGATTTCTTTTAAAATAGCATACTCACTATCTATTAATCTAGAACCAAGATATTTATAAAGTAACTCTAAAACTGTTGATTGTCTATCTTTAATTTTAGAAAATTTATCGTTATTTGATAAATTGCCTAAACGCTTTATAAATTCTAATTCTGAATGCTTTTTATTATCAACAATTTCTTGAATAATAGTCTCAAATTCATAAGAATTATTTGTTAAATCATCAAGCTTTTTCACTTCTGACTTTAACAATTTTAAATAAGTTTCACTAATCATCTACATTCCTTTAAACAATAGAAATAATACTATTAAAACAACGGCCACTCCAAGAGTATAGAATCCTTTTTTTAGAAAAACAATCTCCTCTTGCTTTTCTTCTAATTTTGTTTCAAGACCTTCAACAACTAACTTTAGATTATTTCCCTCTGTTATTGATTTATTACTGATTTCATCAAGATAATTTTTAAAATTATTTTGTGTTTCTTCAACTTGTAAATGCAAATCGTTAAAACTATTTTCTATTTTCACTAATGTTTTTAGCTCCGCTTTTAAACTATCAATTTCAATTTGAATTTCACTTTGCTTTTCTTCAAGTTGTTCTAACTCTTCTAGCTTTCTATGATGTTTCTTCAATATATCAATTAAATCTTTATTCTGTTTAAAAACATCATCTAATAGTTTTTTATTACCTGTTTGATATTCTTCTATCTCGTGCAATCCTTGTATAGCTTTATTATTTGCCTCTTGGGCTGCAATCAAAGATTCTGAAATTCTTTTAATATAGTCATCATCTAATAACTGAAAAGTTTCGTAAATTGTATTAAATTCTTGAATAATTTTTTTAATATGCTTGTTTTGTTCAATCATTCTATTTTGAACAGCATCCGTGAGTGCGTTTAAATCCTTACCTTTAACATCATATTCCGTACCAATAAATCCTAACATAAGTTCGTCTTGTGGAACGGTTGGTAAATCTGATTGTTCTGGAATCTCTTCACTAAAAGCTTTTAACGCATCTTTTTTCTCATTAAATTTTTCAGATATTGCTAAAACTTGAATCTCTAATTCTTCTGACATAACATTCTCCTATAATAAATCGTTTAATGCACTTTGCATTTCTTCAAGTTCACTTTGCTTTTCATCAAAGTACATTTCATTAGCTAATAATCGTTGTTTGAAATCAATCTTTGAATTAGAAAACTCATCTTGAACATTACCAAGGAGTTCTCTTAGTTTTTGATGATTCTTAGCCATCCTACTGAAGATATCATTTCTCTTAACAGCAACATTCTGCTCAGCAACAAAAATTTGAACATCCTGAATTCTTAACAATTCATTTTTCTTATTAGCTTGTTTCTTTTGATGTTCCTCAATTAACTTTCTGGAAATAAATTGATCAATTCCATTAATAATTATTGCTCCCAAAATTCCGGTTAGTAAACTAGCTAAAAACATTCCCAAGATATTTGCTATGGTCCCTAAAAATTTAATCTCAAATCCCATTCCTGGTAGTGGTAATAAGTACTTTTCAAAATATTCTCCTAAAAACATTGCTCCTACTCCTACTAATGCAGAAGTAATGATTTTTGAAATATGTGCAATTTTAATCTCAGTAGAATGTGACTGACTTTCGGGATTTGATAGATAAGAAATACTCTCTCTTATTGATCCAAATATTTGCTTAATCAAGTTTGGTAACTTTTTCAACTTTTGAGCGAAAGCTCCAATAATTTCTCCCACGATACTCCCAACAAAACTATCAATACCTACTTTGATAAAATCTCTAATTTTACCAAAGAAGGAATGAAGTGCATTTTTCATTTCATCTAAGAATGTATCAAACGAACGTTTTTTAGATTTGAAAAAGCGAACCAAAGCATTCATTATTTCTTTTAACATTCCAAATAGAGCATCAACAAACATTGCTTTTATAGCATCTTTACCAGCTTTATTGGCCATTCTGACAGAAGCTTTCTTTGCAATATCCTTATTAATAGCTTTCTTTGCTCTTTTCTCAGCCTTCAGCATCTTCTTTGAATCAGCTGCTAATTTATCATTTAATCTTTTATTATTTTCAGCTTTAAGATTTCGCTTTTCGGCATCTGAGATATTCATCTTATCAATTTTTTCATTGGCTCTTTGAACTTGATTCCTAAGTTCTTTTTCCCTCAGTTCTCTATTCTTTATATATTCACTATTGGATTTTGCTCCTTTACTTTTATTAAGTGATTCGTTTGTTGCAGCAAGATTTTCTGATTTGTTTGCTAAATCCGCAGTTTCTATATCAGCAATCTTTCTCCAAGGTTTTTCAAAAATTTGTTTTCTTGGTATGACATGATCCAAATTAGCTTTTTCGTTAATTTTAATTGTTTTTCCAGTATATTCATCCTTTAAATTTCCATTTTTTTGCTTTTCTTTCATAGCATTATTTGCATCAGTATACCTTTTATCTTTCATTATTTTAGCACCCTCTTCTTTTGTATAACTATTAGGATGTTTATCGTTATACTGCTTAAGAAGAGTGTCACTTGTCATATCTAAACCAATTTGATTCGCAAATTGATCCCAGATTTCATCCAAAATAACATCTCCTAATTTATCTGGTGAACTAATCTCTTTACATTCTAGTTTTAATTTTTCAAGATTAGAAAACTCCATTGTAAATTGCTCTTCCAATAGTTTTTCTAACTCATCATAGTTTAAATTTTCAGACTCATTTACTTCTTCAGTATTCAATACTAATAATTCATTTTCCACTGCTTTCTACTCCCCCCTTCAAGGCATCAAATTTCGCTTTCATAGTCGGATTTTTTCTTGTCAATTTTTTGACAGAAACATCATCTAGCTTGTTGTTAGCGAGACGAAGTTGATTTTCTGATGTGGTCAAGAATTTCTTGACTTCTTCCATACGTTTGATGGCCTTGTCAATTTCATCGATGGCCTTACCGAAGTTGACAGAAGCTGAATTGTAGTTCTTAGCAAAGGCGATCTTAAAGGCATCCAAGTCTTCTTCAAAATGAGTAATATCAATATTTTGTTCACGAATAAGCGCTAACTCCTGCTTGTATTTTAGAGAGTTAAGAGCCGCATTGCGCAAGAGACCAATCAACTGGATAAAGAACTGAGGACGGACAACGTACATTTTCTCATACTCATGACTGACATCGACAATCCCAGTGTTGAAGTAGTCATTATCAGCCTCTAGCATACTTACCAAAACTGCATACTCACAGTTTTTCTCACGGCGGTCCTTGTCCAACTCCTTGTAGAAATCAGCATTCTTGTGCTTCTTCTCAGTTCCATCCGCTTCATTTTTCATCTCAAACATGATGGAAATAAATTCCAGCCCATTTTCATCAAAATCACGGAAGATGAAGTCTCCTTTAGAACCACGCGCTGAAATCTTGTTGTCCTTTTCAAAATAAGCATTTGGAAAGGCAAAACTACGAACCTTGTTAAACTCGCTCTCCGCATACTGTTCTAGACTTTCACCAATAGCTTTTGTAGATTGTTGTGCCTTAAAATTCTTGTAAAACTCAACTTGCTCACTAGCTGCCTTAAGCTGGGCTTCATAGTTTTGTTTCACCGAAGCAAGAGAAAGTTCGTTTTCTTTTTCTTGTAAAAGGAGCTGATTTTTGACCTGATCGCGTTCTTTTTCAAGATCAGAAAGAGTTTTTTGTAGTTGATTTTCATGCTCCAAGCGCAAGGTAGCCAATTGATTCTCAAGAGCTTGGACCTCTTTTTCTTTTTCCAACAGACTTTGGCTAGCACTTTGCTCCACTTCTTTTTTGGCCAATTCTTTTTCTGTATCGAAGTTTTGGATTTGACTTTGTAGCTGGGCAATTTCTTGATCCTTTTGAGCGAGTTTTGCCTGTTGTTCATTTAAAGCTTTTTGTTCCACCAACGTTAATTCTTGCTTGATTCGGGCATGTAACTCCTTGTCAAACTCTACAGTGCGAACTTGAGAAATTAGTTCTGCATATTGACTTTCATTAACAGTAAAAACTTCGCCACAATTTGGACATTTAATTTCGTTCATGATTTTCCTCTAAATTTAACATTACTACTTTCATTATAGCATGGAAAAACAAAAAGAAAAAGTTGGAATCAATCCAACTTTTAATCTACATATGTATCTTCGTTTTTGTTTAAGAAAGCGTAAGGTAATCCAATTAGTAAACCACCACCAATAAAGTTACCGATAAAGGTCACACCCCAGTGACGAAGGATATTTCCAATACCGAAGTTTGCAATTGAATCAGCAGCGACACTGAATTTCACAATCGCAAATGATGCAAAGTTTGCGGCGATGTGTTCGTTCGTTAAGAATACAAACATGTAAATGGCTGAAAGAACCAACCAAAGTTTAGCTCCACCATCTTTAACCAAAACAAATGATAGAATTGCGATATTTACAAAGATATTCGCTAAAATACCTTCAAGTAATACCAATTCATTCGAACGTGCCAACTTCATTTCTACAACGCCAGAAATAAAGCTATCATGTGTTAAGTTTGCGTAAGCTGCTGAGTGTGCGAATCCCCAACCAGCGATAAGCGCACCAATTAAGTTAAAGAAAGTACAATACAAGAGAATTTCAGCTGTTTTTCTCCAGCTAATTTTTTTCAAAAAGCTACCAGCTGTAAGGAACATCATGTTTGATGTTACCAACTCAGCATTCAAGAAGACAATGTAAGCCAATCCCCAAGCAAAGACAAACGGGAAAAGGAAGCGTCCGCTACCTGGTGCAATCTTATTAATCAAATCTGCACCAACTGCTCCTGCTGCTGTACTGAAGGTAAGAAATGCACCTGCAAACATTGAACGGATAGCATACTTGAATTTGCTATTTGAATAAAGACTTTCTTTCTTTTTACAAGCAAATTCAATTTTTGAGATAAATTCTGATGAGACCATATAAACTCCTTAAGCTTTTATTTGTGAATATTATAACATAAAACTACATTTATGGGAAGCGTTTTCTTGAATCTAACAGGAGTATATTTCTAATCAAGATACTTAAAATAGACACAATACTTTAATTAAATAGAACCTCTTTCATCAATATTTCCGAAACGATTATAATTCATAATTTCTTCTGCAGTCAACCCTACCATCTCTGAAACCCACAAGCCGACAATATCAGACAAAACAGAATCGCAGACATATTCATTCTCACCATGACCATATTTACAAGTGAATAGAAGGGTTCTTATCGCTGATTGATAAAAATTGAACGCTAACTCTTGCAGTTTCTCTGGCTGAAATTCGAGTCCCAACTCTTGTGCAAGTCCAGCTCTCACTTTATCCCACTCTTCGCCTTTTGACTGGTAGTTTTCTCGTGCTTTATTGAGAAATCCTTGACAGAATTTTACCAACAGATCCTTGTTTTGATAGAGTAAACGACAAGAAAAATCAGTGATAGAACCAGCATGGAGTAAGAAGGTAAGCAAGTCATCAAGGCTTTCTGCTATCCGACCAACTTGGCCTTCACTCCCTATAAATCCGATACTATCATCTTCAAGAATTACATATTCTCCCCCACTACCGTCTTTAGCAAAGGCTATGGGCGAATGAGAATAAACTTCATTGTTCTGAGAAAATTCAACCTCTTTCAACTGGTCATAAAAGAGAATATCGCATTCTTGCATCAATAAAATTCTTAGTTGTTTATCTTCTCTTATTACTTGTAGTTGAAGCATATTAGCTACTCTCCTGGCTTTGACAATTGTCACAAGTGACAACAATTCAATTTTAGCAATCGACTCTTAATAATAATAGATTTTAATATGGCACTTCTTGGCCACATTGGCAAGATTTTTCAATAACTCCTCGTTTCTTTTGCTTTTTCCAAAATGAAAAGTAAAAGATTTTCCATCTTTCCTTGTAAAGTACAGATGATACCTGTCCCCATTCATTCTTCTCCCTCGAACGTAATCAATATCAATCTGTCTAATTTCAGCTAGAGGAACAATCCTTTTTCTAAAAAGAATAATCGTGTGAATGTATAATCTTCCCTTTGCAATATGAAAAGGATCCAACATACTCCCACCACTTTTTAAAGATGTCTTAACTCTTTGGAAAAAAAGATAGAAATAAAATAGTGCTAAAAAAATTAACAAAAATCTAATGACCTGATTTTTCCAAAGGACTTCAAAAACTGAAATACGATAACCATACATATTAAAATAATTCCTTTTTTCTTCATTATACCACTTTTGTTGAGCAACTAGTTTTATGTACAAAGAAAAAGACTGAACAACGTTCAGCCCTTTTCACAAATATTTGATGTGATATCTTTATCTAGTCAAATCTATACGTTGACCAATTTTACCAATGATAATTGCTCCTACAATAAGTGAGGCGAATTCTCCGATACCAGTCGTGAACCATGTAAAGAAGAAAGGTGCTTCTGCTACAATGTTCAATTCAGCAGCAATGGTTACCATTGAAATTGAAAATAGAATTGAAAAGAAGAAATGATCTTTACGAATCAATCCATTAAAAAGATAGTCTTTACTGTATTTGCTAAATAACAAGACTCCTAAACTTAGAAAGACAAGTGTTGACCCTCCACCTACAGCGACATCAATGAGTCCAAAACTGAAGAAGTTGGCAATCATACATCCAAGAGTAACACCGATAATGTACTTAGGATTGTAAAAAGCTAGGAAGTTCATCATTTCAGAAATACGGAACTGATAAGCACCATAACTGATAGCATTGAGTGGTGGTGTGATTGTCAAAACCACGTAAATAGCTGCGACAATGGCAATATCTGCCAAATCACGAACAGTTAGTTTTTTCATATTTTCTCCTTTAGCGGCTATCCCGCGTATAATATGCTTGGTGAAAGAAGCTAAGCACCAAGGGTTGAGCAAGTCAACTTTATAAGTATAGCACAATTATAGTCTTTATGCTATACTAATCTTATGAAAAGATACATAAAAAAATTCTTCGATAACGAAATTTTATCCTATTTATTTTTCGGTGTTGCTACTACCGTAGTATCGATATTTGTCCGCATCGTCATCTTTTATCTAACACAGCAAGAGCTAGTTGCGACTGCTCTAGGGAATATTGCTGGAATTCTATTTGCCTTTTTTACAAATGACACATTTGTATTTAAGCAACAAAGAAAAAACTGGTTTAACCGATTAATTAAATTTACCTCTGCAAGACTAATCACCTTTTTATTAGATCTTCTACTAACTTTTATTTTTGTAACAAGCTTCCCTCAGATCATTGGTTACTTTGTTGGAAATGATATTAATACAATTAATACAGTTGAAATCTTTATTGCACAGGTTACGATGGTTGTTCTCAACTACGTTTTTAGTAAGCTTTTTGTATTTAAAAAAAAATAAGCACTTTTCTTGCATTTAATATAAATTTACGATATAATCTAGACTGAAAAATTTCGAAAGGAAAAAGAAAATGTTAAAAGATCTTAAAGATTTCTTGCTCCGTGGCAACGTCGTTGACCTTGCTGTCGGTGTGATCATCGCTACTGCTTTTGGTGCTATCGTAACTTCATTCGTTAACGATATCATCACTCCACTTCTATTGAACCCAGCTTTGAAAGCTGCGAAAGTTGACCGTATTGCTGAACTTTCATGGAACGGTGTTGCTTACGGTAACTTCTTGAGCGCTGTCATCAACTTCGTAGTAGTTGGTACTGTTCTTTTCTTTGTAGTTAAAGGAATTGAGAAAGCTCAAAACCTTCGTAAGAAAGAAGAAGTTGAAGCAGCTCCAGCTGGTCCAACTGAATTGGAAGTTCTTCAAGAAATCAAAGCACTTCTTGAAAAAAACTAAGAATGTAAAAGGATTTAGATTTGTCTAAATCCTTTTTTTTACTTTTATTTAGCATTATATTGGTCTTGAGTAAAACTCCTATTTTTGATATAATGATGAGAGTTTCCACCCTTAGTGTAATGGATATCACGTAAGATTCCGGTTCTTGAAATGGGGGTTCGATTCCCTCAGGGTGGATAGATAGAATAAAAAAACAGCGTCAATCGCTGTTTTTTTATACCTGCTCGGACAACTCTTCCCACTCAAGCATAGCTTCTTCCTGCCGCTGGATAATCTTATCCAGTTCTGCTTGTAATTGCATCAGTTCATCTGCATCATTGGTAGTGTGCATTTGGTCAGAAATATCTTGGGTTTTATTTTCCAGTTCTTCAATTTCCATTTCCAGACTCTCAATCTGGCGCATCAACTTACGCAGTTCTTTTTGACTCTCTTTCTGAGCTTGGTAATCATTAACTGAAGAAACTTCTTTTTCTTGGTTAACAGCTGCCACTTCTTCCGCTTGACTAGCTACTAGCTCTGCTTTCTTTTCGACATAATAGTCATAATCACCAAGATAGAGGGTTGAGCCATTTTCAGATAATTCTAGAACATGAGTGGCTACTCGGTTGATAAAGTAACGATCATGACTGACAAAAAGTAAAGTCCCATCAAAGTCAATCAAAGCATTTTCCAAGACTTCCTTGCTATCGATGTCCAAGTGGTTTGTAGGCTCGTCGAGAATCAGGAAGTTATTGTTTTCCATAGAAAGTTTAGCTAAGAGCAAGCGAGCTTTCTCTCCACCTGAAAGCATACCAACTGATTTCTTAACATCGTCCCCAGAGAAAAGAAATGCACCTAAGCGATTACGGATTTCAACTTCTGGCGTCAATCTAAAATCATTCCAAAGTTCATCTAAAACTGTATTGCTTGGTGTTAACTTACTTTGAGTTTGGTCATAGTAGCCAACTTCGACATTAGCGCCAAAACGCTTCTCACCCTTAATAAAAGGAATCTGATCAACAATAGACTTGATAAAGGTCGTCTTACCAATACCATTAGGACCTACAATCGCTACTGCATTCATCTTACGAAGGTCGAGGTTGATAGGCTCTGATAATATTTCTCCATCATAGCCAATCGCAGCATTTTCAACAGTTAAAACAATATTACCAGATGTTTTATCAGAGTGGAAGGTCATATTAGCAGATTTAGTTCCAGCTTCAGGCTTGTCCAAACGCTCCATTTTTTCTAGTTGTTTGCGCCGTGATTGCGCACGCTTTGTTGTCGAAGCTCGAACAAGATTGCGATTGACGAAGTCTTCTAGAGCAGCAATTTCCTTCTGTTGCTTTTCGTAGTTTTTGGCTTCAGTTGCGAGTTTTTGCTCCTTCTGCTCCACAAAGCTAGTGTAGTTTCCTACGTATCTGTCTAAGGAATGTTTGGTTAAGTCAAGTGTTATAGTTGCAACCTTATCGAGGAAATAACGGTCATGACTGACGATAATAAGGGCACCATTATAGTTTACGAGGTAATTTTCTAACCAGGCGATAGTTTCAATATCTAAGTGGTTGGTTGGCTCATCCAAAACCAAGAGATTCGGTTTTTCAAGGAGCATTTTTGCCAGTGCAAGACGAGTATTTTGACCACCAGAGAGCTCGGCAATCTTCATCTGCCACATCGATTCATCGAATTTAAATCCGTTTAAAATAGCCCGAATATCCGCTTCGTAGGTGAAACCTCCGGCCTGACGGAAGTTTTCTGACAAACGATCGTAGTCAGCCATTAGTTTTTCTAAATCCGCACCTGTCTTTTCACCCATCTCGAGCTCCATCTGACGAAGCTGTTTCTCAGTAGACCGTAAGTCATCAAAAACATGCAACATCTCGTCATAGATTGTGTTGTCTGATTCAAATCTACTATCCTGTGCTAAGGAAGAAAGGGAAATATCTTTTTTCTTATTAATCTCTCCAGAGGTTGGTTCTTCTTCTCCGACTAATATCTTTAATAGTGTAGACTTACCCGCTCCATTTTTCCCAACAAGACCGATACGATCTCTTTCATCTACTTGGAGGTTAATATTCTCAAAAAGAACCTCTCCTGCAAAAGAGCGTTCGATTTTATTTGCTTGTAAAATAATCATACAGTTAGTATAGCATGTTTCTTTAAGCCGTTCAAGGCATGTTCTTAAGCTACATTTTACAACTTATCAGAAACTCATGCTAACGTTTTACTAAAACTTCATTTCATGGTATAATGAAGCCGATTAGAATATATAATAAAGGAGATTTCCTATGACTTATCAAGAAAATTACCAAAAATGGGTAAATTTTGCAGAACTTCCTGACTACCTTCGTCAAGATTTAGAAAATATGGATGAAAAAACAAAGGAAGACGCCTTCTATACTAATCTTGAATTTGGTACAGCTGGTATGCGAGGATTGATTGGTGCAGGTACAAACCGTATTAACATCTATGTAGTCCGTCAAGCAACTGAAGGTTTGGCTCGTTTGATTGAGTCAAAAGGGGGAAATGAAAAAGAACGTGGTGTAGCCATTGCTTATGATAGCCGTCACTTCTCTCCAGAATTTGCCTTTGAGTCTGCAGCAGTTCTTGCTAAACACGGTATTAAATCCTATGTCTTTGAAAGTCTTCGTCCAACTCCAGAACTTTCATTTGCTGTTCGTCACCTCAACTGTTTTGCAGGAATCATGATTACAGCTAGTCACAACCCAGCTCCATTTAATGGATACAAGGTTTATGGTGAAGATGGTGGTCAAATGCCTCCGCATGATGCAGATGCTTTGACAACTTATATTCGTGCTATCGAAAACCCATTTGCTGTTGAAGTTGCTGATGTAGAAGCTGAAAAAGCTTCTGGTTTGATTGAAGTTATTGGCGAAGCAGTCGATACCGAATACCTCAAAGAAGTTAAAGATGTAAACATCAACCCAGCCTTGATTAAGGAATTTGGTAAAGACATGAAGATTGTCTACACACCACTTCACGGTACTGGTGAAATGTTGGCTCGCCGTGCACTTGCACAAGCAGGATTTGATTCAGTTCAAGTCGTTGAAGCTCAAGCAACACCAGATCCAGACTTCTCTACTGTTAAATCACCAAACCCAGAAAATCAAGCAGCCTTTGCTCTCGCTGAAGAACTTGGTCGCCAAGTTGGCGCTGATGTTCTTGTTGCAACAGACCCTGACGCTGACCGTGTCGGTGTTGAAGTCCTTCAAAAAGATGGTAGCTACCTCAACCTTTCAGGAAACCAAATCGGTGCTATCATGGCTAAGTACATTTTAGAAGCCCACAAAAATGCTGGAACTCTTCCAGAAAACGCTGCTCTCTGCAAATCTATCGTTTCAACTGACTTGGTTACTAAGATTGCTGAAAGCTACGGCGCAACTATGTTCAACGTTTTGACTGGTTTCAAATTTATCGCTGAAAAAATCCAAGAATTCGAAGAAAAACACAATCACACTTACATGATGGGATTTGAAGAAAGCTTCGGTTACTTGATTAAACCATTCGTACGTGATAAAGATGCTATCCAAGCCGTTCTTGTAGTTGCTGAGCTTGCTGCCTACTACCGCTCTCGTGGTTTGACACTTGCAGATGGTATCGAAGAAATCTACAAAGAATACGGCTACTATGCTGAAAAGACTATTTCTGTTACCCTTTCAGGTGTTGATGGTGCTGAGCAGATCAAGGCAATTATGGCTAAATTCCGTGACAATGGTCCAAAAGAATTCAATAATACAGCAATTACTGTTGTTGAAGACTTTAAAGCTCAAACATCTACTGCTACAGATGGCACTGTAACAGCCTTGACAACTCCTCCAAGTGATGTCTTGAAATACACACTTGCGGATGGTTCTTGGATTGCTGTTCGTCCTTCAGGTACTGAACCAAAAATTAAATTCTATATTGCAGTGGTTGGTGAAAGCAATGAAGATTCACAAACCAAAATTGCAAACATTGAAGCTGAAATCAACGCTTTTGTAAAATAACAACTTAAAAAGATGAGATAGACCATCTCATCTTTTTTCGTATCAAATCTAAGCATTTTTAAAAACTTTATGGCATACTAGATTTATCAATGAAAGCGAGGTAAACTCATGGAACAATTCTTAGAAGATATTAAACATCTTGAAGTTACAACTGTAGCGCGTGCTCAAGAAGCCCTTGATAACAAAGAAACTGCAACTTTCTTTGTTGGACGTAAAACTTGTCCTTACTGCCGTAAATTTGCCGGAACTTTGGCTGGTGTCGTTGCCGAAACAAAAGCACACATCTACTTCATCAACAGCGAAGAACCAAGCCAGCTCGATGCATTGCAAGACTTCCGCTCACGTTATGAAATCCCTACAGTACCTGGATTCGTACATGTTGCTAACGGAGAAATCAAGGTTCGTTGTGATTCTTCAATGTCAGCTCAAGAAATCAAAGAATTTGCTGGTTTGTAAAAAACATAATAAAAAGGAGGCATTTGCCTTCTTTTTTTATATATCTGTCAATGGTGTTGCGGTGTCTGGAGATGTATCATAAACTTGGAAGTCTACTCCTACTCCCATATCAGCCTGGGCTAGTTGATTAACCATAGTCATATGAGCGAGTTCTTTAATATTATTTTCCTTAGATAAATGTCCTAAGTAAATTTTTTTGGTTCGGTTTCCAAGTGTACGTATCATGGCATCTGCACCATCTTCATTCGAAAGGTGACCGAGGTCAGAAAGAATCCGTTGTTTGAGTCGCCAAGCGTAAGATCCAGCTCGCAAAATTTCCACATCATGATTGGACTCAATCAGATAGCCATCTGCATTTTCAACGATACCAGCCATACGGTCACTGACATAGCCTGTATCTGTCAGCATGACGAAACTTTTATCGTCCTTCATAAAACGATAAAACTGTGGAGCCGCTGCATCATGACTAACACCAAAACTCTCGATATCAATATCTCCAAATGTTTTGGTTTTTCCCATTTCAAAAATATGCTTTTGAGAAGAATCAACTTTACCTAAGTACTTACTATTCTCCATAGCTTGCCAAGTTTTCTCATTGGCATAGAGATCCATGCCATATTTACGCGCTAAAACTCCAACACCGTGTATGTGATCCGTGTGTTCATGCGTGATTAATATCGCATCCAAATCTTCTGGTTTACGATTGATTTCACCTAATAAACTTGTGATTTTTTTACCGGATAAGCCGGCATCTACTAAAATCTTTTTCTTAGGGGTTTCTAGATAGAAGGAATTTCCACTAGAACCCGATGCTAAAATACTATATTTAAAGCCAGTTTCACTCATTCTAGTCTTCTACGTCATCCTCCCATACTTCTTCCTTCACAGCATCTCTATCATAAGGAAGTACAATGGTAAAGGTTGAACCCTTACCGTATTCACTCTTAGCCCAGATAAAACCATTATGTTGTTTGACTATTTCTTTTGCAATAGCAAGTCCTAGACCAGTACCACCTTGCGCACGACTTCTTGCCTTGTCAACACGATAAAAACGGTCAAAAATCTTTGGTAAATCTTCTTTAGGAATCCCAAGTCCTTGATCCGAAATAGATAAAATCATCTGATCATCAGTGGTTTTCATGCTAACCGTAATTTTCCCACCATCTGGAGAATACTTGATAGCATTGTTAAGAATATTATCAATCACCTGAGTCATCTTATCGGTGTCAATCTCAATCCATACAGAAGTAATCGGATAGTCTCGAACAATCTCATATTTCTTCTCCTCATCCTGGGCTCGAATCTTGTCAAAACGGTTCAGGATAAAAGTAATAAAAGCTGTAAAGTTAATCAATTCAACATCTAAATGACTGGTTGCATTATCAATACGAGATAGATGTAAGAGATCTGTGACCATTCGCATCATACGATTGGTCTCATCAAGCGAAACCTTTATAAAGTCTGGTGCAACTGGTTCTGAAAGTGCACCTTCATCTAAGGCTTCAAGATAAGATTTTACACTAGTCAATGGAGTCCGTAACTCATGACTAACGTTCGAAACGAAAAGTCTTCTCTCACGTTCTTCCTTCTCCTGTTCAGTCGTATCATGTAAGACTGCTACCAAACCAGAGATAAAACCAGACTCTCTACGAATCAAGGCAAAACGAACACGTAAACTGATATACTCCCCATTAACATTTTGAGAATAGATCATCAATTCTGGAATCTGTGTAATCAAGTCTCTAAGTTCGTACTCATCTTCAATCTTAAGCAACTCAAGTATATTCTGATTTAGAGCTTCATCACTTTCTACCCCAAGTTGTCTTTTAGCCATATCATTAATCATAGTGATTTGGCCACGACGGTTGGTTGCAAGGACACCATCAGTCATGTATGACAAGATACTGTGCAATCTTTTGCTTTCTTGCTCTAAGTTTTCCTGGGTCAGACGAATAACTTCTGACAAATCATTTAAGTTATTCGTGATATTAGTGATTTCACTATTCCCCTGCATATCCAGTACTTGGGAATAATCACCGGCTATCAAATCTTTAACCTTCTGATTTAATTGTTTGAGACGAATATTATCCCTTCGGCCTTCAAGCAAAAGGAAACTCACGAGCATGATAAATCCAATTAAAATGAGAACAAAGATAAAATCTCTTGTCAGAATCGTTTGTTTAATTATATTAATCATTATTTCTCATGTAATAACCCACACCACGACGAGTCAAGATATACTCAGGTCTGCTTGGTGTGTCTTCAATCTTCTCACGTAGACGTCTAATGGTAACGTCAACAGTACGAACATCACCGAAATAATCATATCCCCAAACAGTTTCAAGAAGGTGTTCACGGGTAATAACTTGACCAAGGTGAGAAGCTAAGTGATGCAATAACTCAAACTCTCTATGAGTTAAATCCAATTCTTCACCATATTTTTTAGCCACATAAGCATCAGGAAGAATCTCTAAATCCCCAATTTGAAGACTTTGTAATTTTGTATCTTCTTCTTGGTTCTCCACTGCTATTAAATCAGTGCGACGAAGAAGAGCCTTAACACGCGCTTGTAGCTCACGGTTTGAAAATGGTTTTGTTACATAATCATCAGCTCCAAGCTCAAGACCAATAACCTTATCAAACTCGCTATCTTTTGCTGAAAGCATGATAATTGGAACACTACTTGTCTTGCGAATCGTTTTAGCCACTTCCAGACCATCAATTTCTGGTAACATCAAGTCCAAAATAATAATATCAGGTTTTTCAGCTTCGAACAGTTCAATAGCTTCACGTCCATTAAAGGCTGTTACAACTTCATAACCCTCTTTAGTCATATTAAACTTAATGATATCTGAGATTGGTTTCTCATCATCAACAATCAATATTTTTTTCATATAGTCACCTTTTTCCTTATATCAATTATACCAAAAAAATGCAAAGAAGACACGAAAGACTAGTATTATCAGCATCTTTTTGAATACACTTGCCAAATCTTTTGTTGAGGTTTTGCTAGTGGGTAAAGGTCAAACTCTTCTGGAGTTAACCAAACAACTTCTTTATCGCTATATTCTTTGTCATCAACTACCTGCCCGGCTAAAATTCGGACATGCCACTTTCGATGGCTAAAGACATGTTTCACTTCTTCAAAATGGGTATCCTGCCAGTCAACCTCTAAATCATAATCCTGCTCAAAGCTTTCTTGAGGTGAAGGACCGAGCTGCTGGAATGATTCAGCCACTTGACTAAAGAGATTTAATTCTTCGTCTTTTGAAAATTCCTCTACCTCAATCAAGGGGAAATGCCAAAATCCAGCAAGCAACTTTTCACTTTCATTTTTCTCTAGTAAAAACTGTCCTTTACTATTTTGTACCACTAAAGCATTGAGATAAATAGGAACCGGCTTTTTCTTTGGTGCTTTAACGGGATAGCGATCCATAGTTCCATGTTTATAGGCAGCGCTAAATTCTTTAACAGGACTATCCTCTGGTCTAGGGTTAACTGGAGCCTCAATATCTGAACCTAAATCCATCAAAGCCTGATTAAAATCACCTGGACGATCAGGATCAATCAAAACTTCCATCATAGCTTGAAATATTTTACGATTGCTTGGATTGCCAATGTCGTGATTGACTTCAAATAGACGAGCCAAAACTCGCATGACATTCCCATCAACTGCAGGTTGTGAAAGATTAAAGGCAATGCTTGAAATTGCACCAGCCGTATAGGGACCAATCCCCTTCAGACTTGAAATTCCTTCGTAAGTTGAAGGAAATTCTCCATTAAACTCATTCATAATCTGCTGAGCTGCTGTTTGCATATTGCGAACACGAGAATAATAACCAAGTCCTTCCCATGCTTTTAATAAACGTTCTTCAGGTGCGATTGCTAAACTCTCTACAGTCGGAAACCATTCTAGGAAACGCTCGTAATAGGGAATGACAGTATCAACTCTTGTTTGCTGCAACATAATTTCAGATACCCAAATATGGTAAGGATTCTTGCTTCTTCTCCAAGGTAAATCTCGCTTATTTTCATCATACCAAGCTAATAACTTTTTGCGAAAAGAGCGAATTTTATCTTCTTCCCACATGGATACGCCATATTTCTCCAAATCTAACATATATCTAGTATAGCATATCCTTATAAGATACTCAAAAAATGGAAATAAGGCTTTATACTAGCCACATATGATTCTTTTCACTCGCCTATCACATATCTATCAACTGTTTCTGTTATTTTCCATATTTTTTTGATATAATGACTTTTGAATGAATCTTTAAAGGAGATATCAATGCGTTTTAATCAATTTAGTTATTATCCCGTTACAAATCAACAAGCACTAAAGGAATTATCTGATCTTTGCTTTAAACTTGATCTATCAGCTTCAAATAAAGAACAGTTTGAAGCTTTTGTTAGAACTTGTTTTTTCAATTACAAAAATACCGACTATCCACTTTCCGCTTTAGCAGTTGATAAAGAAACTGATCTGCTCACTTTCTTCAATTCAGAACGTGAATTAACTGCAGAGATTTTCTATACTGTAGCATTCCAGTTACTTGGATTCAGTTACTTAGTAGACTTTGAAGATAGTATTGCTTTTCATGAAGATACAGCATTCCCAATTGTTTACGGAAATTTGATTGATAATCTCTATCAACTCCTTAACACGCGCACTAAAAAGGGAAATACCTTGATTGACCAATTGGTGAGTGATGGTCTTATTCCTGAGGACAATAACTACCACTACTTCAATGGTAAGAGTTTGGCAACCTTCTCTGCAAACAATGTCATTCGTGAAGTTGTTTATGTAGAAACTTGTGTTGATTCTGATAGAGATGGACTTCCTGATCTCATTAAGGTGAGCATAATCCGACCAACATACCATGGAAAGATTCCTGCAGTTATGACAGCTAGTCCATACCATCAAGGAACCAATGATAAAGCAAGCGATAAAGCTCTTTACAAAATGGAAGCTGTGCTAGAAGTCAAGGAACCACATGAAATTACGCTAGATAAGCCAAACCTAGACTTGGTTGAACCAGTTGGTGACGCAGCACTCGTTTCTAATGCTGAAGAAAAACTCACTCATATCAATAGTAGCTACACACTTAATGACTACTTCCTTCCAAGAGGATTTGCAAATATCTATGTATCAGGTCTTGGTACCAAGGATTCTCAAGGTCAAATGACCAATGGTGACTACCGACAAGTCGAAGCTTATAAAAATGTTATTGATTGGATAAATAGTCGTTGTCGTGCCTTCACAGACCACAGTCGTAAACGTCAAGTCAAAGCTTACTGGTCAAATGGTAAAGTAGCAACTACTGGACTTTCTTACCTGGGAACAATGTCTAATGGTCTGGCTACTACAGGAGTTGATGGTTTAGAAGTCATTATTGCTGAAGCAGGTATTTCTTCTTGGTACAACTATTATCGTGAAAATGGCCTTGTGACAAGCCCAGGCGGCTATCCTGGAGAGGACTTCGATTCATTAGATGAATTAACTTATTCTCGTAACCTCTTAGCTGGTGACTATATCCGAGGAAACGAGGCTCATAAAGAGTCTATAGAAGAACTAAAGAAAAATCTTGACCGTAAAACTGGGGATTATAACCAATTTTGGCATGACAGAAACTACCTCCTTAAGGCTTCTAAGGTTAAGGCTGAAGTTGTCTTTACTCACGGTTCACAAGACTGGAATGTCAAACCACTACATGTCTATCAAATGTTCAATGCTCTTCCAAGCGATATTAATAAACACCTCTTTTATCATAACGGGGCACATGTTTATATGAACAACTGGCAGTCTATTGATTTCCGTGAATCCATGAATGCTCTTTTAACACAGAAATTATTGGGGCAAGAAACTGATTACCAGCTTCCAAGAGTCGTTTGGCAAGATAACACCATTCCACAAACCTGGCTAGCTCTTGAAGATTTTGGAAATCAAACCAACTACAAAACTTTCACATTAGGTACTGAAGAAGCTGTCATTCAAAACCACTATGAAGACTCTGATTTTGAACGATTCGGAAAAACCTACCAAACCTTTAATAATGAACTCTATCAAGGTAAGATCAATCAGGTTACCATTGACCTGCCAGTGACGGAAGACCTTCATCTTAATGGGCCTGTTAAACTGAACCTTCGTCTCAAGTCAAGTACAAACAAAGGCTTATTTTCTGCTCAACTTCTCGAACTTGGTCAAAAGAAATACCTACAACCTTACCCAGGAGTCTTGTCCGTTCGTACAATCGATAATGGTCGTTACCACATGCTTGAAAATCTTTGTGAACTTCCATTTACTCCAAATGCTCAGCGTGTTATTACCAAAGGCTACCTCAATCTTCAAAATCGTCATGATTTATTGAAAATTGAAGAAGTTAAGCCAGATGAATGGATGGAATTCCAATTTGAACTACAACCAACTATTTATAAACTAAAAGAAGGCGATACAGTCCGTCTCGTTCTTTATACAACTGATTTTGAGATTACGGTACGTGATAATACAGACTATCAATTAACTGTAGATCTTGCTCAGTCTAGTCTAGAAATTCCTTATCAAAAGTAGTTAGTTAATTAGAAAACCCGTGATAATAAATATCACGGGTTCTTATATTCTGATTTTTTTCCTTCTGCTTGTTTCTTCATTCTCGCAAGTCTCAATGAACGATTTGGATTAAGGCGATTAAAAAGTTCTTCTAATTTCTTTTCATTCCAAACATCAGCTGCTGAAACAAAATTTCCGTCAGCATCTCGGAAAGATATTGGTTTATCACCCATAGCTATCTCCTAGTCTACAAATTCAAACTCAAATTTACCAATACGAACAAGGTCACCATCCTTAGCACCGCGAGCACGCAGAGCTTCATCAACTCCCATTCCACGCAACTGACGGGCAAACTTCATAACAGACTCATCACGGTCAAAGTTGGTCATGTTAAAGAGTTTCATGAGTTTTTCACCTGAAAGAACCCATGTCGCATCATCGTCACGACCAATCTCAAATGGTTTTTCTTCTTCATCAAAGCCATAGTATGCTTCTTCTTCCATTTCAGATTCATCGTAAATTGGAAATTCTGGCGTCTTATCAAGAAGTTCAGCAGTTGCATCTAATAAAGGTGCAAGACCTTGCTTGGTCAAACCTGAGATTGGGAAGATTGGCGGTAATTCCTCAAATTCATCATAATTTGCAGCCAATTTTTTCTTGAACTCTTCAAGGTTTTCCTGACTCTCTGGCATATCCATCTTGTTGGCAACAATGATTTGTGGACGCTCCATCAGACGAAGATTGTAAGATTCAAGTTCCTTATTAATCGCTAGATAATCCTCGTAAGGATCACGTCCTTCACTGGCAGACATATCAATGATATGCAAGATAACGCGGGTACGCTCAATATGACGCAAGAACTGAGTTCCTAGGCCGACACCTTGACTAGCACCTTCAATCAATCCAGGAAGGTCTGCTACTGCAAAGGACTCACCTGATTGAGTACGTACCATACCAAGATTAGGAACGATTGTTGTAAAGTGGTAGGCACCAATTTTAGGTTTTGCAGAAGTGATGACACTAAGTAGAGTTGATTTACCAACAGATGGGAATCCAACTAAACCAACATCAGCAAGGATTTTAAGCTCTAGCTGTAATTCACGTTCCTGACCTGGTTCTCCATTTTCTGAGATTTCTGGCGCAGGATTTTTTGGTGTTGCAAAACGGATATTTCCACGTCCACCACGTCCACCATGAGCTACAATAAACTCTTGACCATTCTCAATCAAATCAGTAATGACTTTTCCAGTCTCGGCATCACGCACAGTTGTCCCTTGAGGTACACGGACAATTAAGTCTTCTGCCCCTCTACCGTGCATCCCTTTGGTCATTCCCTTCTCGCCAGATTGGGCTTTGAAATGACGATTGTAACGGAAGTCCATAAGGGTACGTAAACCTTCGTCTACAACGAAAACAACGTTACCACCACGTCCTCCATCACCGCCCCATGGTCCACCATTAGGGACGTATTTTTCACGACGAAAAGCAACCATGCCATCGCCACCATTACCAGCCTTTACCTTAATCTTGGCTGTGTCTAAAAACATACTCATATTCTCTTCTCACTTTAAAAAGGGCTGGGAAATCCCAGTCACCAACTATTTGAAATAAATCCTACAACTAGCAATTTAGAATCTGCTAAATACACCAATTGCAGTCGCAAAAATACCTGCTAAAGTAACAAACAACATGATTAATACGACAAACATTGTTAGTTTTTCAAAGAAAGTTTTTTTACGTTTACCATTATCACCGAATGCCATAATCTCTCCTTTATTATTATTCTCTAATTTTAAAAATCATTTGATACAGATGTATCACCAACAAAAACACATCAGATTCCCTATTTTATATCTGTCAAATTCGCATTTCCTCTCTATTTGTAATTTCCGAATATCTTATCAATAAAAGTCTCGAAAAAATCCGCTTTACATTATTCTCTGAAGTTTTTCAAGCTGATCGCATATCCGATGCCACTGATAATCGATAGGATCGCGACAAACTCTACCACTAGAAAAAATAGAGAGAAGGCATCTTGTCCAGAAAAAACCGTACTAAACAACCAATATAACAAGTCATTTAAGAAGGGAATATAGCCTATAAACCAAATAAAGATTGGGGCATATCCAATCGTCCCTGCTATTAAAAACGTATTGGTCACGAATTTAGAGACTCTATCATCGCCTTTATAGTAAAGCTTACTCTTCAACGCTACACAGAAACTCGTCAGATACGTAGACAGTATTAGAATTAATATAGAACCAAACATCTGGCCATTTGCTCCGATTCCTGCCGCGAGTAATCCCACGGGAGATACCATTAAAAATGCTCCTCCAACAATGCCCACAAAAACACACCAGATTACCCATTTCTTACTTTGCATGTTCTCGTCTCCTTTAAGTGTTAGTCCTCAAATTTCCATAGGCACATGGCATAATAAATGCCCCAGACAACGGATAAAATCGCTGATAGAAACATGAAACCGAGGGCACGTGCAAAGCCATCGCTTCCGTCGAACAAGGCATCCATTATCCAATCAATAAGTCCGCTGAACATTGGAATATTTGTCAAGGCAATCAGTAAGGTTACAACGAATCCTACCCCGCTTGAAGTTACAAATAAATTCGCAATCAACTGATTCACACGTTCGTCTTTTTTATAATAGTAAGAACTTTTCAATGCTACGAAAAAGATAATGGCAAATGTCACTACTGCTAAAGCAAGAGATATCAGTGCCCCCGAACGACTAGCACCAATCGCAGCAGCCAATAACGCACATATAAAGAAGATCGATAAGGGCCCTCCTACAATACCTACCAGTGCACTGATTTTGGCCCATCTTTTCTTTTTCATTATCTCAACTCCTTTAACGGACAAATCTATTTAATGAAATTTAATATCCCGCACCAGAAATCAACCCCAAATGAATCCCATTTTACCGATTTGAAGTTTCAAATCATTGAATATTATTAGTCTCGCTTTTACTCTAATCTTTTTCTTAAAATTCATCTGATACAGGAGCAATTGCCCACAAAATCAAGTAAGCAACGATTCCAGCTCCATAACAGAAAGCCAAAACTCCCCAAATAACACGAACAATGGTAGGATCAATATCAAAATAATGTGCTACTCCTGCGCATACTCCACCAATTTTTTGATCTCTACCGCTTCTCATCAATTTCTTTTTCATTGTTATTTTCCTTTCTTCAGCACATCTTAATCATTCAAGTATTCTCTTAAATTTCTTAATTGTTTTCTTGATGCCTTAAGCATACGTCTAGAACCTTTAACTGGCATCTTAACGGCCTGTTGCGGAATATAAAAGACTGTCTTTAGAATACGTTTTGTAACAGGTTCGTCAGCCCCTGTTTCTTTGGCAAAATTATTTGAAATAATGAGGTCTAGATAAAATTCATGGACTCTTCTACCAAAATTCTCAGCAGAAATTTCATATAATTTTTCAGCTAAGTGTTTTTCATCCATTGACGGTGTAGCAAGTAAGGCTTCGAGAATCGCTCCTGCCAAATCTCTTTCCTCATAATAAAGGGTTCCAAACATTTTATCGTTGATAAGATTATCCAGATAAGGATTCCCATGGGCAATAACAGGAGTCTTACTTGCCAAACTTTCAAGATAAGTCAATCCCTGAGTCTCACTTGTAGAAGCCGATATAAAGAAATCAGCTGCCTTATAATAAAGTGCCGTTTCATTTGGCGGAATCATACCTGTAAAGATAACAGAATCTTGAATCTGTAAGTCTTCTGCTTGCTCCTTAAGATTTTTCAAATAAGGACCATCACCAGCTACAACCAATTTAACATTTTGTTCTTCTTTTAAAACATCTGGTAAAGCTGCCAGAACTGCTTGAATGTTCTTCTCGTACGAAACACGAGAAAGACTTAGAAGCATCTTTTCATTTTTCTTGATACCAAGTTTATCTCGGAGGTCACTGATGTGCTCAGGACCAATCTCGGGCCGTTCAAACTTGGCGAGTTCAATACCTGTAGGAATGACACGCTTTTCAACCTTTACCTTATAATCGGATAACAAATCACGGACTATCTCACTAGGACAAATAACTCCGTCGACATCATGTAGAAAACCACGGACTAGGTATTTGACCATACCTGGACGAATCAACATCCCCTTAGCAATATAGTGAACATAATCCTCATATTGGGTATGATATGTATGAATGACTGGGATTTTCAGTTCACGAGCAATCCAAATTCCCAATAAACCAAGAGAAAACTCAGTCTGGGTATGAATTATATCGAGTTTGTATTGCTTCGCAATTTCAAGAGCTTTCGTAAATCCACGGTAAGCGAAACGACGGTCTTTAAAGGCAAAGAAAGGAACACTAGGAATACGGATAATTTGCCAGTCTTCATAACGATTGACGTCCTTATCGGTTGTCGTGAAGATAAAGACTGCATGCCCTTGCTTTTCAAGCTCTGTTTTTAAGGTTCGAATACTGGTCGCAACACCCGAGACCTGTGGGAAATAAGTATCTGTAAATAATCCAATTCGCATATACTACCTCATTTTTTTCCTAAAGCTGCTTGCTCCCGATAGAATTTAAGCCAGATTTCCAAGAGATGATCTTCTGAATATTCTCTAGAAATAGCCTTAGCCCTCTCTTTTAATTCTTTTAGTGCTTCTGGATGCGCTCTGTATTCCAAAATGGCTTCTTTCATATCTTCCACATCAGTAGTTGGTCGATAATTTCCTTCTAGAATCACCTTATAAAGATCTAAATCTCGAAGCATAATGGGTGCTTCACAACTTGCAGCTTCAAGAATGGTCATTGGAAAGAGCTCGTTATAACTAGGAAGTAAGAACAAATCTGCCAAAGCGTACAGCTCTCTCATCCGTTCTGGCTCAACAATCCCAGGGAAAATTAAATTTTTTGGAGGATTATCCATGATTTTTTTATAGCGTTCATAACCATCCGTGATACCACCAAAAGAGAAGCCACCAGCCCAAATAAAGGTAATATCTGGTAACTCTTCAGCAAGTGTAATGAAATCATCAATCCCTTTACGCTTTTGAACCTGCCCAGCTCCTACTACTACGAATTGATTTTCGCTCAACCCCATGTCATGTCGAAGTTTACTTACTTCTTCTACAGGAAGTGGATGCCATTTTTCTTTATTCACAAAGTTTGGGATATAGGTTACTTTTTCACGGGGAATCCCAGCTGCAACCAAATCTTCGATGAAAGTAGGATTGACCACAACCAAATGTTCCATACGGTCATAAAAGGAAAATACGTACCGCTTCACGATTCCTTTTAGGAAGAATGGAATCTTCAAGCTACCTTCTAAGGTATCAGGCAAGAAATGGACATAACCAATTCTACGACCAGAACGCTTCTTTTGGAATGTTGACAAATAATAAGGAAGATCGATTGTATGAAAATGAGTAACATCAGCTTCTACAGGAAGATTCTCCGTTACAATTAGTTGGTCTTTCGCATCACGTTTCAAAAGTTGCACAAGTTCACGGTAAGCTCCAGAAACACCTTGGCCTGCTACCTTTTCACTTGAGCTTAGCATATTGATGCGTAATTTCTCTTTTTCCATACTATCCATTATATCATTTTATTGAAAGAAAATCAGCAAATTAAAAGAGAGATAGCATAAAAGCCAGGGAAATTCCTAACAATTATGCTATTTCTCTTTTTTTGTTTTATTCTACTTAATTCCTAAAGCAATGCGCGCATAGCGACTCATTTTTTCAACCGTCCAAGCTGGATACCAAACTAATTTAACTTCGACGTTGGTAACCTCTGGAACATCTGTCATTGCATCATAAATTTGATCGGTTAAGAGATCTGCCAATGGACAACCCATAGTTGTCAAAGTCATATCGATCTCTGTATCTCCTGTATCACCATCAAAACGAATCTCATAAATCAGACCTAGGTTAACGATATCGATGCCTAATTCTGGGTCAATAACTTCTTCTAAAGCTGTCAAAATCCGTGTTTTGATATTTTCAATTTGCTCTTCTGTGTAAGTCATATTCAGTCTCCTCTATCTTAATCCTCGATAAAGTCACGAAGCGGTTTGCTTCGACTTGGTTGGCGAAGTTTTCTCAAAGCTTTTGCTTCAATCTGACGAATACGCTCACGTGTAACATTGAAGACTTTACCCACATCTTCTAGCGTACGCATTTTCCCATCATCGAGACCAAAACGAAGACGAAGAACATTCTCTTCACGATCTGTAAGAGTATCCAAAACTTCATCCAACTGTTCGCGCAAAACGATACGAGTTGTGTAGTCAACTGGATTTTCAATCACTTCATCTTCGATAAAGTCACCAAGATGGCTATCATCTTCTTCACCAATAGGCGTTTCTAGAGAAACTGGTTCTTGAGCAATCTTAAGGATTTCACGAACCTTATCAGGCGTCATATCCATTCGTTCAGCAATTTGCTCAGGAGTAGGATCTTGTCCTAACTCTTGAAGAAGATTACGTTGTTCACGAACAAGTTTGTTAATGGTTTCAACCATATGAACTGGGATACGGATGGTACGAGCTTGGTCAGCAATGGCACGGGTAATAGCCTGACGGATCCACCAAGTTGCATAAGTTGAGAATTTGAACCCTTTAGAGTAGTCAAATTTATCAACGGCTTTCATAAGCCCCATGTTACCCTCTTGGATTAAGTCAAGGAATTGCATTCCACGTCCAACATAGCGTTTCGCGATAGACACAACCAAACGAAGGTTAGCTTCTGCTAGACGTTGCTTAGCTTCAACATCGCCAGCCTCAACAGCAAGGGCCAACTCTTTTTCCTCTTCGTTTGTAAGAAGAGGTACAACTCCAATTTCTTTCAAGTACATACGAACAGGGTCATTGACCTTGGCAGATGTAGAACCAATTAAGTCCTCATCACTTAGTTCCGGTTCTTCTTCTGTACTTAGAACACGTTCACTTGGATTTCCTTCGTTATCCGTGATTGCAATACCTGCATCTTGAATACGTTGTAAAAGATTTTCAATCCCTTCAACATCAAGAGCAAAAGGAATTACAAGGACATTGTTAATTTCATCATCTGTCGCAGTACCAGTTTTCTTATGGTTACGAATAAACTCAGCGACTTGGACATCAAAAGTTGTTACTTCTTTTTGTTTTTTTGCCATTCTTACTCCATTCTTCTTTTTTGGGCAATTAAGCGTTCAAGCTCTTCTAAAGCAGTTTCTGTATCACCTACATGACTAGCTTCCTGAACCTTCTTTTTAATCTGCAAATTTTGTTGATTCAACAGAGCACGATTTCTCGACTCTTCCACTTCTTTTAACTCTTCTGGAGACATTTCAGAAGGTAAATCCAAGGCTAACACTTGGTACCAAGCATTTTCAACTTCTCTAGTCTGGTTAGCCAAATCTTCCGAAGTGATCGATCCATTATCAATCAGCAGACCATACAAGGTTTGAAACTCAGGTGTTTCAAATACAAAATTATCTCTCAAGCGATAATCATTGAGCACCAAAGGATGTTCCATCATACGGTAAAGAATATGCGCTTCAGCCCCCATAACTGCTGTCAGTTGTTTAGAAACTGACATAGTGACAGGTGTCGGATTAATGACTTGCTTAACCTTTTCTTGTCTCTGTCTAACACGACTTTCATTAATAATGTGCTCTACTTGTTGATAATCAAAAGATGGTAAATGATCAGTCAGTAAATGAATATAGGTGTTCTGAGCTGTGATAGAGGGTTCTTTGACGATAAGAGGTGCAATTTTCTCGATAAAATCAATCTGTGCTTGGAGATTTTCACTATTACTAGGTTTGTAATGATGGATATAAAACTCAATCGGACTGATTCGAGTATTGGATAAAAGATAAGCCAAATCCTCTGGAGAATTCTTTTGTAAATACTCATCAGGGTCCATTGCATCTGGAATCTGAACAATTTGAACTGGCAAATCACCAAGTTCCTCTAGAACTTTAGCGGTTGCTGCTTGTCCTGCCTTATCACCATCATAAGTGATAATCACTTTTTTAGTAAAGCGTTTGAGATGTTCAACGTGTTCAGCAGTCAAGGCTGTTCCCATGGAAGCTACAGCATTTTCAATACCAGCACGGTAGGCTGCAATGACATCCATAAAACCTTCCATCAGATAAATTTCAGGAGCTTTACCAGACCCTTTTTTTACTCTATCCAAATGATATAATTCGTAACTCTTATTAAAAATTGCCGTCGCTCGACTATTTTTATACTTGGCAGTTTGAGAATCCGTCTCTTGCCAAACACGACCAGAAAAAGCAATTACCTTACCTTGATCATTAGAGAGTGGAAATATAATCCGGTTATGGAAGGTATCAAAGAATTGATTACTCTCGGAAAGATAAAACAGACCTGAATCCAGCAAGTCCTTTTCGCTATAATCATTAGCTAAACGTTGGTAGAGATAAGAACGTTCAGCAGGAGCTAAACCAATCATAAAATGTTTAATGACATCATCAGTCAAGCCACGTTTATAGAGATAGTTTCTTGCTTCCTCACCCATTTTTGTTGTCATGAGAATAGCATGATAAAAGCGTGCAGCCTTATCATGCATCTCATAAAGATTTTGATGAGGGGACGTATGTTGAGCAGTGTTATGGACAGGAGTTTCCAGGTGCATCCCAAGACGTTCGCCTAGAATCCTCACGGCATCGGCAAAGGTAACTTGTTGATATTCTTCAATAAACTTAAAGACATCTCCAGAACGGCCACAACCAAAACAGTGGTAAAACTGCTTATCTTCCACTACGTTAAAGGAAGGGGTCTTTTCACCATGAAAAGGACAGAGCCCTAAAAAGTTCCGTCCAGATTTTTGTAAGGAAATTACTTCTCCTATGATTTCGACAATATTGGTATTGTTTTTGATTTCTTCGATGACTCTCTTGTCAACCATAGACAATACCTCCATTTTATCACAGTTTACTTTATATAGTATACTTTATTTCTGAAAAAAAGTAAACCATTTCATACCCTTTGCATGCTTCTATTTCATAGATTATGAACTTTTTTAAAGTTAAATTTCATTTAAAAGCAAATAACCTTGAAAATAAAAAAACGTAGTTAAAATTTTCTATTCGTTTCAAAAACAAAAAACTTAGAGGTAAAATACTCCCCCTAAGCTTATAGTTAATGTGAATTCTTAATCAAACAGTTGATAGTAATCGGAAATCTTCATTCTAGCTTTTTCATCCTTGTTCAAATCTTGGATGATTTGTCCTTCTTTCATAACAATGAGACGATTGCCATATTTGAGCGCATCTTCCATATGATGGGTAATCATCAAAGCTGTTAGATGGTCCTTGTTGACAAAGTCATTTGTCAATTCCATCAAGGCAATACTTGTTTTAGGGTCAAGTGCAGCCGTGTGCTCATCTAACAAAAGTAGTTCTGGACGTTTTAAGGTTGCCATTAAGAGACTCAAGGCCTGTCTTTGTCCACCTGACAAGAATTCAATCGGTGTATCCAAATGCTTCTCTAGACCATTGCCAACCTTCTCAATGGTTGCTTGAAATTCTTCTTTATAGGCTGAAAGTTTTCTTGGAAATAAACCACGTTTTTCTCCACGAAACTTAGCAATCAAAAGGTTTTCTGCGACTGTCATACGTGGAGCAGTCCCCATCTTAGGATCTTGAAAAACTCGAGAAAGATACTTGGCACGCTTTTCAGGGCTAAAATGAGTTACATCCTCGCCCATGATGCGAATGCTACCACTTGTCAAAGGTAGAGTTCCCGCAATGCAGTTAAAGAGGGTTGACTTCCCTGCTCCATTTCCACCCAATATCGTGATAAAGTCATGTTCATAAATTTCAAGTGAAACATCGTTTAGGATAATTTTTTCCTCGTCGAAGCCATTTTTCACAATTTTTGTGGCATTTTTTAATTCTACAATTGCTGTCATTTGCTTAATTTGACTCCTTTCAAGTATTTATCCTTAAGGCTTGGAATTACCAAGCAAGTTGCCAGGATAAGAGCACTGTACAAACGAAGGTAGCTAGTGTTAAAGCCGAGAGCAATAACCCCCCATACCAAGAATTGATAACTGATGGAACCAACAACAATAGTAACCAAACGCTCTGCTAGGGTAAGGCTTTTGAAGAGGACTTCACCAATAATCAAGCTGGCAAGACCAACTACGATAACCCCGATACCACGAGAGACATCTGCATAGCCTTCTTGTTGAGCGATAAGGGCACCAGCAAGTGCAATAACACCATTTGACAAGACCAAGCCCATAAGCTCCATGCGTCCTGTATTGATACCAAAACTACGAGCCATATCTGGATTATCTCCTGTCGCGATATAAGCTTGTCCCAATTTAGTATCTAGGAAGAAAAGCATGAGTAAAATGACCAAAGTCACAAAAATCAAACCTGTCAGTAATTGATTAATCTCAGATGAAAAAGGAAGAACATCTTGGATTTGCTTGGTATTTAAAAGCCCAAGGTTTGCTCGTCCCATAATCATGAGCATGATAGAATGACAAGAAGTCATGACTAAAATTCCTGATAAAAGGGTAGGAATCTTCCCTTTCGTATAAATAAGGCCCGCTGCTAAACCAGCAAGACAACCCGCTCCTACAGCTGCTAAAGTCGCAAGAAAAGGATTAACCCCTTGGGTAATGAGAGTAACTGCAACTGCTCCTCCCAAAGGGAAGGAACCTTCAGTTGTCATATCTGGAAAGTTCAGGATTCGAAAGGTCATAAAGATTCCCAAACCTAGAATAGCCCAGACCAATCCCTGTGAAATAATAGATATTAGCATGTTTGATTCATTTCCTTTATTCTAAAAATTGGAGGAGATGTCTCCAACTCCTCCTTTATTCTTATTCGATTACTTGACCAGCTTCTTTGATAACTGATTCAGGAATAGTAATTCCAAGTTCTTGAGCAACTTTCTTGTTGATCACTGATTTACCAGTTGAGAAGACATTGACTGGTGTATCTGCAGGTTTTTCACCCTTCAAGACTTTGGCAATCATTTTACCAGTAGCAACACCAAGATCATGTTGGTCCACAACGACTGATGCCAAACCTCCAGCTTCTACCATGGCAGTCGCACTTGGGTAGATTGGTTTTTTAGCTGTTTGGTTACTTGATACTACAGTTGAAAATGCAGATGCGATTGTGTTATCAATTGGAACCCAGATTGCATCAACTTTACCAGTCATAACGTTCACTGTTGAAGCAATTTCGTTCGTTGAAGGTACTGCAAAAGTTTCTACTTTCAAACCAGCTTTTTCAGCGTAAACTTTGAACTCTTCGACTTGTGATTTAGAGTTATCTTCACTACTTGAGTAAAGAGCTCCAACTGTCTTAACATCAGGAGTCAATGTTTTGATCAATTCAACCTGTTGTTCAGCAGGGTTGTGGTCAGACACCCCAGTGATGTTCCCACCTGGTTTTTCCAAGTTTTGTACAAGGTTAGCACCAATTGGGTCTGTGATAGCAGCCATGATAACAGGAAGGTCTTTTGTTGCACTTGCAAGACCTTGAGCCGCAGGTGTTGCGATTCCGACAACGACATCATTTCCGTTTGCCACCAATTGTTTACTCATTGTAGCAACCTTACTTTGGTCACCTTCAGAGTTCATAAAGTCGATTTTAACTTGGTCACCTTTATAACCTTCTTCAGCAAGTCCATCTTGGATTCCTTGGTAAATCAAATCAAGTGATGGATGGCTGACAAATTGTAGGACACCAACTTTAGCGGTCTTGTTAGCTGTCTCGGTTTTAGTTTCTTGTTTCGTCAAGTTAGAGTAGACCAAGCTTCCTCCAACTACAAGTGCTAGTGCTGCAATAATACCAATTAAACGTTTATTCATATCTATTTCTCCTTATTTTATTAAACTTAGTAATGTTCATTTCACTTTCAATACAACTTTACCAAGCGTCGCCATCGTTTTATTTCCATAATTTTTTCCTCCCCATAGAAAAAGTCCTCACACAAAAAACTTGTGTGAGGACGTCGATGCGCGGTGCCACCTCAATTATAGGAACTATTCCTATCGCTCTTACTCGCTTCACGAGTTGCACTATAAGGTGTGCTCACCGAATTCTTATGATTTCAAATTCTTAATAGCATTCAGCCCAATTTCATCATCTTCATCTATCTGTTTTCACCAACCACAGATTCGCTAGAAAAAATTCGATGATTACTTTCTGAATGCTTAAATTATATCATTTTACTAAAACTTGTCAAGGCTTTTTATGAATTATTTTTACAAATTATAAAAATTCCTACGGTTTTTAAATAATATAGCTTGTATTAACCTGAATTACGTAATCCTGTAGCAATTCCGTTAATAGTCGTATGAATTAATCTTTCTTCATCTGAAGAAAGCTCACCACGACGTTGACGCTTAATCAACTCCAACTGAATATAGTTAAGGATATTGAAATAAGGCATACGGTAGTTTAGACTATCTTTCAAGTACGTATTTTCTGCCAGAAGTTCTTCGTAGCCTTCGATGGCCAAGATAACGTTCTTGGTCAATTGCCATTCATCTAAGATAGTATAGAAGACTGCTTGTACTTCTTCACTTTCACATAGTTTAGCGTATTCAAAGGCAATGTTCATGTTAGATTTTGACAAAACCATATCTACGTTAGAGAGAAGAGACTGGAAGAATGGCCAGTTTTGATACATTTCTCTAAGCGTTTCGATATTTTTAGGATCCTGATCGATAAATTCCTTAAAGCTTGAACCCACTCCATACCAACCTGGGAACATAACACGACTTTGTGACCATGAGAATACCCAAGGGATGGCGCGTAGACCACCAATTTCAGTAATCGTTTTACGAGCTGCTGGACGAGAACCAATATTGAAACTTGAGATTGCCTTGATTGGACTAGATTCAAAGAAATAATCATAGAAATGTTCATTTCCAAATACGAGCTCACGGTAGATATCGTAGCTGCGTTCTACCACTTGATCCATGATGGCTTCATAGCGATTTGATGTATTGGTATCACTCTTCTTCTTAGTAATCATACGGTTAATAGCTGCTGAAACCAGCATTTCAAGGTTATAGTAGGCTGCATCCTTGTTTCCGTATTTATTTCCGATAACTTCACCTTGTTCAGTCAAACGGATACGATCCTTGATGGATTTGAGTGGTTGAGAAGCAATGGCATCATAAGTAGGGCCACCACCACGACCAACGGTACCACCACGACCGTGGAAGAAGGTTACTTTGACACCAAACTCATCACCAATAGCAGTCAATTGTTTTTGTGCCTTATAGAGTGTCCAACAAGATGAGAGGTATCCACCATCTTTGTTACTATCAGAGTAGCCAAGCATGATTTCCTGGTAATTATCTCTAGAAGCAATCCACTTCTTAGCAAGTGGTAAAGAGAAATACTTTCTCATTGTTTCTTCAGAATGATCTAAGTCTTCGATTGTTTCAAAAAGAGGAACGATTTGTACACGCGCTTTTTCATCATCTACAAGACCAACTTCTTTAAGCATGATTGCTAATTCTAACATATCAGATACGCTAGTTGCATGAGAGATAATTGTTTGACGAATAACGTCTTCTCCCAAACGATCTTTTAATTCACGAGCAGTTTGGAAAATAGCCAATTCTTTTTCGAGCAGTTCAGACTTCTCAGCATGAGTCGCTGACAAGATTCGAGGATCTTCTAACAATTCATGTAAAAGCAACTCGCACTTTTCATCTTCTGACAAATCGCTATAGTGGTCATTGATTCCAGCAGATGCCAACAATTCAGCCACACAGGCTTCGTGAACGCTTGAGTCTTGACGCATATCGATTGATGCCAGGAAGAATCCGAATACTTCGACTGCTTCTAAAAGCTCTGCAAACTCACCAGTGAGCAAAGCCTCTGCTTTATTCTCAAGTAATGAATCCTTAATAACATTTAAATCATGCTTAAACTCTTCAATTGTTTCATAGTAAGGAGGCCGCTCATCTGCTAAGTCTTGGATAGCACCTGTAAGTCGGCTACTGATATAGTCGGTTATCTCTCCCTGTTGGTACCCTTGAGCACCAAGAAGACGTTCGACATGATGACGTTCATCTGCTGATGAACCAACTACCGCCCACTCTTTTAGATTTAAAAGTGTTTGAATTAATTTAGATTGGATAAAGTGAAAAGCACGACGATAAGGTTCTTTCTCACGGAAGACAGATGTGTCACGAGATTGTGATGCCATTTCTTCGACAGCTTTGCTTGTCTTAGATAAATTTGTCGAAAGCGAGAATGTACGATAGAGACTAGAAATCTTACTGATATAATAATTTAATATTACTTCACTCTGAATAGTTGCTGAACGCATGAGAGTTTCAGCAGTTACAAATGGGTTCCCATCTCGGTCTCCACCAATCCACATTCCCATAGTAATAGGTTTTGCTTGTTTTAGGTCAATACCTTGCTCTTTTGCTAGACGTTTATACTCTAGCATTAGATTTGGTACTGCTTGAAGGAAGGAACTATTGTAGTATTCCATCACATTTGTGATTTCATTAGTTACTTTTAGTTTCTTTTCACGAATCATATCCGTCTGCATGATAATCTCTATATAGCGACGCAGATCATTGTGCCATTTTTCCTCGTTAATAAGACCCATTTTCACATCACGATACTTACGCAAAAGAGTATGAATATGTGTGGTCAAATCCAACATACTCTTCCGTTGCACTTGTGTTGGGTGGGCGGTCAATACTGGCACGACATTCAGACGTTCAAGAATCTCGGCCGCATTTTCTTTTTCTGCTACCATTTCAATGGTTGTTGACAATTTTCCAAGGTAATCTTGATCGATATTGTTTAAATGGTTAATCTCGTAAGCCAAGTCAACGTCTTCAGAAATATTGATTAATAGTGGCAAAATAGAGAAATATCTAGAGATGTAGACCATTTCATCATTTGAAAGTCCCGCCACAACTTTATCCAGTCCTTGATAGTCAAGCTTTGATGAAAGTTCCTTTAATTGTATAATTTTGTCAAAGGTCTCAGCAGGAAGCATATTTTTCGTGATATCTTCAAGTAAATCTGTCAAGATTTGAACTTCTTCTTGCACGACAGTTTTGTTACCAAAATTTTCTAACTTTTGAAGAGACATTTTTTTCTCCTTGTTACTATTTCTTAAAGCTGTGCTTCATATTCGCTATAGAGTTTTGCACGTTTTTCACTAGCATCGATATTTAAGACAAAGGCGATTGCTACAGACAGAACCAATAGACTATTACCCCCTTGTGAAAGGAATGGGAAGGTTACACCTGTAGATGGAATCAAGCCTGAGATTCCACCGATATTGACGAATACCTGAATCAATATCATTCCACCAATACCAATTGCTACCATTGAGTTGAATGGATCTTTTGCACGAACACCCACCAAGATAATACGGAGGATTAAAAAGAACAATAGAGCTAAGATAAGACTTGCACCTACAAACCCAAATTCTTCGATGACGATTGAGAACACAAAGTCCGTATGCGCCTCAGGTAGATAGCCACGCTTTTCGATTGAGTTACCTAAACCTAAGCCAAACCAGCCACCATTAACCATTGCATAGTACGAATTGGCTAATTGGTGTCCGGCACCAGCGACGTCATCAAATGGATTAAAGAAAGCACTGAATCGTTTAGCTACGTATCCAAATACTGGAATCTTAGAAAACTTATCCACACCAATCAATTTAATGGCTGTAAGGGAAACAAAGGATAAACTAGTCAATATTCCAAGAATAGTTGCAAACCATCGATGAGCAATCCCACTGATTGAGTACATCAGTAAAGCTACCAAAAAGAGAATTGTCGCATTTCCAAGGTCAGGGAAAATAGCCAAGCTACCAATCATGACTATGAGTACAAATCGCCAATCATTAAAAGATCTTGGTAACCATTGGTTTTGAGTTAAAACTTGAAAGTCATAGACACCAATTTCTTCTTGTTGTTTTGAAAAACGTTGAGCCAAGTACCAGATAATAATAATTTTCAAGTATTCGGCAGGTTGAACAGTAATTGGTCCTACTTTAATCCAACCGTAGGCGCCATTAATAGGAATCCCAATCAAACGTGCTAGAGCAAGCAATACTAACTCTGAAAACATCACAATGAATAACAAGCGTTCATTACGTAAAAATCCTAGCTTCAACTTATAGATAACTGCAATCAGTATTAAACTAGCGAACCAAAATATACCTTGGTTTCGAACTAATTGAAAAGCGCTCTGTCCTTCTTGGATTAAGGACGCACTCGTTGTCGAATATACCACTATCAAGCCCAAAACAGACAAGAGGATATAGGGCACTAAAATGGAATAATTCAACAGGTGCCGTTTACTAATTTTCATACTTCACCACTAACAAATCTTATTTTTTATTAATTTTAGTTTTCTTGCTATTATACCATTTTTTGAGTTAGAAAAAAACTCTTACCCTTTAACCAACTGAATTTCTATTTATTGAGATTCTCTATCAATTTTTGTTTTTAGAATTGGTATTCCAAATATATTAAAAACTCTACCTTTCTTAGTAGAAAGATAGAGTCTTAATCTTTAGTTAGAAGATGTAGTTGTAGTTTCTGTTGTTGAATCACTTTGGATGTATTGAGTAAAGATATTTTGGAAGGCTGGATCTTTAACCTTGATATTTGCAGCTTGCAATTCTTTACTAATGACACCTTGAACAAAAGTTGCATCATTTTGTTTTTGAGTTAAAATGATTGTTTTAAGCTTGTCTTTGTAGTCTTCCCAGTTACTTGATTTTTCAGTTTTTTTAGTCAATTTAACAATATAGAAACTGCTAGAATAAGCTTGTGTTCCTGGAGCTGTGATTACATCTGAAATACCATCTACATCAAGAGCAAATGCAGCTTTTTTAACAACGTCTGGCAATTCTGTTGACGCAGAGTCAAAAGTGATTTCTCCACCATTTGCTTTTGTCTTTTCGTCAGTTGAATTATCTTTAGCCAATTGTGCGAAGTCAGCTCCAGATTCTTTTGCTTTAGCAAGAACTTCTTTAGCCTTATCTTCACTATCAAGTTTAATAATTTGCGCAGTTACATCTGGTGTGTACTCATCGTAAGCTTTTTTGTAGTTCTCATCTGTCAATTCAGCTTCTGCAGCTTTTTTAACAGCGTATTCAACTAATTTACTTGTACGAATTTGAGCTTTACGACTTTCAGCTGTCATACCAGCACGAGAAAGAACGATTTGATAGCTATCACCATATTTCTTCTGTTCTTCTGCTACAGCGTCATCTACTTCTTTTTCACTTACTTCAGAACCATATTGTTTTTCGAAAACTTTTTGAATAGTCATGTTAAGTAAGACTTGTTGAGCAGTTGGATTATTCTTAACTTCTTCAAAGAATTGATGTTCAGTGATGACATCACCTTTCATACTGATTAAGTCAGCTCCTTGAGAGCTATTTGAACAAGCAGCCAAAGTAGCTACTGATAACAAAGTGATGGCACCAGCCAATAATTTTTTCTTCATGTTTACTCCTTTTTATACACTAGATAAATGTTTACCTTATCTATTTTACTAAATTGTCTTAAAAATATCTGAAATTAGTCAATATCAGGCAGTTCAACTTCTGCTTGATTCTTTCTCAGCATCAATATCCCATCTCCAAGAGGAACTAGACTAGCTGTTAATCCTGGATTATCAAGAGTTGCCTCAAAGAGCCTTTGTAAACCACGATAAATGGTTCGTTGTCCACGTCGAACTTCCATGATATCCTTAGCGATGTCTCCACCTTGAAAAACATCATCCAAGACGACTACTCCTCCAACATCTAGGTGTTTGAGAATTTCTGGAAGAAATACGATGTATTTAGACTTGGCAGAATCCATAAAAACAAAGTCATAGGTCTCTGTCAATGTTGACAAGATATCTACCGCATCCCCTTCTAAGAGAGTGATTTGTTTACGACTGTCAAATTTTGCAAAATTTTCTTTAGCAAAACCAATCATTTCAGGATTACGGTCAATGGTTGTAATCTTTGCATTTGGGGTATGTTGAGCCATCAAAAGTGCAGAAAAACCAATTGCGGTTCCAATCTCTAAAATGTTTTTGGGTTGTATTGTTTCCATTAGGAAACGAAAATAAGCGACAGTTTCATGAGGGATGATGGGAATGTTTTCCTTGCGAGCAAAGTTTTCTAGTTCTTTTAAGGAACCTGACACTTGCTTTTGTCGTTGACGTAAAAATTCGACGATTTCTTCTTTTACGACAGGACGTCGCATGTTGTGGTTAGCATTTTTACTGTATGACTCAACCATCTTATGCTAATCCTAATTTTTCAACAAGGGCTTCAAACTCATCCAAACGACGTTCAAAGACTGCAAAGGCATCGTTGAGATAATCTTCTTTTTCCATGTCAACACCAGCTTTACGCATGATGTTGAGTGGATAGTCTGACTTCCCAGCCTTCAGGTATTCAATATAACGGTCACGATCCTCTTGGCTACCATGAACAATCTTTTCAGCCAAGGCTGAAGCTGCTGCAAAACCAGTTGAATATTGATATACATAGTAATTATAGTAGAAATGAGGAATTCGAGCCCACTCGTACTGGATTTGTGGATTATCTTCTTTGCTCAAACCATAGTATTCTTGGTTCAAGTCTGCATAGAGTTTGTTTAGGAACTCGCTTGTTAAGACTTCACCGTTTTGATCTGCTTGGTGGATGGCATGTTCAAATTCTGCAAATTGAGTTTGGCGGAATACTGTTCCACGGAAACCATCCAAGAAGTTGTTGAGAATGGCAAAGCGTGTTGCATCATCTTGAACTTCTTGCAATAATTTTTCTGTCAGGATGTTTTCATTGGTTGTTGAAGCAATCTCAGCTAGGAAAATTGAGTAATCTCCGTAAACGTAAGGCTGAGTTTCACGTGTATAGCTAGAATGCATACTGTGACCTGTCTCATGTACAAGAGTAAAGAGATTATCGAGGTTATCCTGCCAGTTAAGAAGCATAAAGGCGTTGGTATCATATGATCCACCAGAGTAGGCACCTGATCGCTTCCCTTGATTCTCATAAACATCAATCCAACGTTCGCTGAAGGCACGTTTCACACGACTCAAGTAATCTTCACCAAGAACTGCCAAAGCTTCTTCTGCTTTCTTTAAGGCTTCCTCATAAGTAAAGCTGTATTCCACTGAAGACAAAGGAGTGTAGACATCGTACATCTTGAGGTCTGGAATACCCAAGATTTTTGAGCGAAGAGCTAGATAACGGTGCAAGAGTGGCAAATGCTTGCGAACAGCAGATACTAGATTGTCATAAACACTTTCTGGCACAAAGTTTGCTGCAAGAGCTGCTTCACGCGCACTCTTGTAGTTACGAACCTTAGCACGATAGTTTTGCACTTTAACATTGGTCTGCAAAGTTTTTGCGTAAGTGTGCTGGTATTGCTCATAGGTAGAGTAAAGAGCTTCAAAAGCTCCACGACGAACCTCACGATTTTTAGATTCTACCAAGCGCATATAAACACCGTGTGACAATTGAACTTCATTTCCATCTTCATCTTTAACGAATGGAAAGACAATATCTGCATTATCTAAAATAGCAAAGGTTTCACTAGCAGCACCGAAGATTTCACCAGCACCTGCAAGCAACTCTTCTTCACGTTGTGAAAGGACATGGTCCTTATTTTGCAATAGTTTATCAAAGAAGTGTTTATATGGTTGGAGTTTTGGTTCTTCTGCTAGAAAGTTTTGATATTGCTCTTCTGTGATAGCCATAAATTCTGGCTCATAGAATGAAAAGACTTGATCAAGTTGACTATAAAGAGCCATAGCTTTTGCATAGTATTCTTGATACTTAGCTACTCTTGTATCTTGATCGTTTTTCATATGTGCATAAACATAAAGTTTTTCAAGACGACGACTCAATTCTAGATAACGCTCTGTAATGTCAAGAAGACTCTCTGCACTATCCAAGAGATGTCCCTCAAGACTAGCTGCTTGTTTTGTATCTTCCGTTAGAAGGACAAGTTCTTCTTCCCATTTCTGGTCAGTTTCAAAGATCGTTGATAGATCCCATGTATCTTTTTCATTGATTTCATTTCGTTGTAATACCATAAGTTTCCTCCATCCTTTCTATTTTACCATATTTTTTAAGAAATATTGCTGATAAAAGGCAGGTGGATAGAGCTTTTGTAACTCAGTTTGAGGATTTTTTTGATAATAAATTCGAAAGTTGCGATAATAATCATGAATATCTTGTTTAATTTGACAAAAAGATCCGTTTTCTATCGGCCTTAATTGGGGATACCAGTCCTGTTTCTTCCGATTCAAAAGATTCTCTCCGCTCAAATAGGCTTGAGCTTGTTGCTTCATCCAATAGGGATTTTGATAGTAGAGTTGTTTTTGAATGTAATAACAGATGTTCCTGTCTTGCTCAACTGAAAAAGAAATCAGGTTTTGTTGTTGATAAGGAGTCCGTAATATTTCTAGAAGATTCCCTTTGCCATAAGAAAATTCGTTGACCTGATAATGAAGTTTTCCCTTCAAATCTTGGTGGAGTAAGTACTTAAGTCTCAAAACTCGTCTTTTATGGTCTAACTCCCAAAGATAAAAGCCCATATTATTACTGAAATAAAGAAAATCTCTCTGTAGTTGAGTTAGTCGCTCTTTTATCCATAGTTTTTCTCCAAGTAACCACAAAACTTGAATACCGAGTCTTCGATAACCATTGCTTCTCTCCCTTAAAAGTTCACAAGAAATTGGACTACACTGAACTTCTAGGGCTAGTTGTTTATTGATAAAGATATCAGCAATTTGCTTCAGTTCAGGTATCGGATATTCCATTTCAACCTCATCATTCTTCTTAGCCCAATAAAACAATTGCTCCTTGTTTTCCAGGTGTTCTGGTCCTTCATTTTCATGGAAAAAATCACATTTTTTTAGACTTTCATGAGCAAAATGCGTTCGTACATTTTTCCCTTTTCTCAAGCGAACACGTGCTCCACAAGCTGGGCAATAATAAGTTTGTTTCTTTACTTCATCCCCTAAAGCGCTAATTAAATTCCCATTTTTATCCCTCGCTAGAAACATAGAGACCTCCTTTTCTATTCCATTCGAAAAGAAGAAGAAAAAGGTTGATAGATTCAACCTTTTATACTATATAATTCTCAACTATTTTCTTTGATTTTTAATATATTTCTGAACCATAGGGATGAGATTTTGTATTTGATCCTGCTTAATCACAGTCACACCATATTCCTGACAACGATTGCTGTAGACGGGATTAATCCTACCAGAGCAAACAATCATCTTCAAACAATTATCACCTGCAAAATGATTGGCATAAACTTCAAGTTCATTAATAGCTTCAACTGATAAATCTGTCATTTTACAAGAAATGAAGATTACTGAGTGACCTTTACGAAAGATAACATCAATCTCATTTTGAACATTGTCCATCTCAGGAAAGATACCATTCCAATCAATCTCAGCGCCAATCAGGCATTCGTCAAAATACTCAGACTCAAGGGCTAGTAAATAGATATAAAGCTCCAAAATATGTCCCTTGGTGCGACATAATAAATGTGCTTCTGGACTGAGAAATGTATAGGCAACCCTATCACTTTTTTCCTCTTCGATTTTTAGTAAATTGGCATCCTTAAATAGAGGAATCAATTTAGCTGGATAGGAGTATGTTTTTCCGTTACTTTCCAAAACTTTTGCTGTTTCAGAGTGAAAATCGGCTGTTTTTGCTAGCGCAAAAAATTGAGTAATCTGATACCATTCTTCTGGATTCTCAATAGCGTACTTGGCCAATTTTTTGATAGCTTCAATTTGCTTAACCGTATGCTGAGGTCGTCTTGATTTCAAAATTTTCCCACCACGTAAGGCTACCAACTGTTCAATGGATAGACTAGGAATGTCTAGGACTTCATCCTCAATTTTAGTCCTTCCTAATGCATACTGTTTTCCTTGTTCAACATCCATAGCAATAATCGGAATATTATTTTCTAAACCATATTGAAATAAGACGATTGCTAATAGATTATCTCCACCAAAAACATCAATTGTAACTGAATCATAACTTTCTATAAAGAGGTCTAAATCCTGCCAGACTTTATTTAGCTTAAATTGACGAAAATGTACTTGTTTTAAGTGGGGTACTTGTTCCAATAAAAAATGTTTCAGGGACAATCTTTCTTCTTCAGCAATTTTTTTCAAAGATAAAAATAAAATTTCATCACAATCACTGACAAAAGCTTGGTAGACATTTTTCTCAATGGTATGACGGTCATACAGTTCAATTAAAAGACTAGTCATCCTAAGACCTCCTAGACAAAAAAGTCCGATGGAATAGTGGTCGATTAGAATCATTTTAAAACTATCACGATTCTGTTTAACTTCATCGACTTCTCCTACTTCTAGTATAGCATAAATTGAGAACTTCCTTTCTTATTAGGGTAACAAAAAAGGAAATAGAAAAATCCTTTTCTATTCCCTTAGTCTTTTATTTTACTTTTCTTGCCAACATGGTCGCAAAGCGTAGTTGAATACGATTGCCGTTTTCGTCACGACGATGTAAATGACCTGGATTTTCATTGTATTTAACCAATTCCCAGTCCTTGTAGTAATTAGCCAACTCCCCCTCTTTAAAGGTGAATGGGAAATTAACAGAACATGGGTAATCCTCTGTATCCATAGCACAAACAATCAAATTATAGCCACCGATAGAGGTTTGTTCTTGCATATTTTGAATGATAGACGAAATACGATCTGCTTGTAAAAACATGAGAACAACTGTCGATACGATAAAATCGTAAGTTTGGCCTATGCTTGCTGAATTAATATCATAGAGACCGACAGGCATTTCTAAATCTTCTTGCTCTACGATGCTTTGCAAGATTTCAAGGGATAGCTCATTTTGATCCACTGCTGTAACATCAAATCCTTGCCGAGCTAAAAAGAGTGCATTTCTTCCTTGACCACAGCCCAGGTCTAGTGCTTTACACGATTTCACGGTCTGCATAGCTTCTAAGACTTCCGAATGAACTGGATTGCTATTGTATTTCTTTGGGAAATAATCCTCTGGTTTACAATAAAATTCCAAGTACCACTCCACATCATCTGTGGCAGCTTCCACTCTGTGCCAAGCTTGAGGTTGTGCCATAGGATTATCAGCACCTGCTTCAAAGAGGTGCTCAGCTATAACTTCTCCCTCTTCAGTCAATTCAATAAACTTAAGAGCTCCTTTTAATACGGTAATCTTCCCCCAGGTTCCGACCTTAGTATTGTGTTTTCTTTGAACAGCCTCTGGCATGGTGTCTTTATTCCAGACAGGCATGCGTTTGTAGGCAACTAGTTTTTCCATATTCTTCACTCTTTCTATCGGTGGTTAACAGCTTTCATAACACGCGCGATATCACGATTTTGCTCACGACGTTTGATTGACTCCCGTTTATCGTAGTCATGTTTCCCTTTAGCAAGCCCTAAGAGGAGTTTGGCATAGCCGTCTTTGATATAGACTTTAAGTGGAACCAGAGTCATTCCTGTTCCTTTTGTTTCTTGCTCTAGTTTCTGGATTTGTTTTTTATGAAGGAGAAGTTTTCGACGACGTTCTGGTTCTTGGTTCCAGATATTGCCCTCCTCATAAGGAGCGATATGAACATTGCTCAACCAAACTTCGCCGTTTTTCACTTGGGCAAACCCATCTTTCAAATTGATACGAGCTGCTCGAACGCTCTTGATTTCAGTTCCTGTCAAAACCATTCCTGCTTCTAGCGTATCTACGATTGTATAGTCGTGGTGCGCCTTTTTATTTTGCGCGACGACCTTTCCCTCGCCCTTTGCCATGCTTGGCTCCTTTCTTTGCTACTTCCTTATAAAAAGGTTTCTTGCTCTTTTTCTTCTTGTCTTTTGATGAATGCTTGCGCTTATCACTTGAGTGACCGGCTTTTCTCTTGTCTTCTTTCTTATCCGAACGACGACCTCTATCCTTAGGACCAGACTGTTTCAAACCTTTCTCAATCACATCAAATTCACTTGGAATAAAGGAGAAATCAATCTCACCAGTCATCTTATCAGCTCTTTCAACACGAATACGTATCTGCTGACCCACTCGGAAAGTAATTCCTGATTTCTCCCCACGAAGGGTTAAATCACGTTCGTTAAAATGATAGAATTCAGGCAAATTGGTAATGTGAATTAAGCCTTCGACTGTATTTGGCAATTCAACAAAGAGTCCGAATTTTACAATACTGGAAACAACAGCATCATACTCTTCACCCACAAACTCTTCCATGTATTCGGCTTTTTTCATAGCTTCAACTTCACGCTCTGCCTCAATAGCTCTGCGCTCACGATTGGATGACTGGGTCGCAATCTCTGGAATGACCTGTTCAAAATGTTCCGCCACTTCTTTAGAACGTCCATAGTCACGAATCATACGGTGAACCAAGAGATCCGGATAACGGCGAATCGGACTGGTAAAGTGAGTGTAATAGTCTGCTGCTAGGCCATAGTGCCCATGGTTATGCTCAGAATAACGAGCCTGTTGCATCGAACGCAAAAGCATCATCGACAACACATCCGCGTAAGGTTCTCCCTCAACGGCGCGCATGATATCTTGGAGGGCTTCTTGACTAATCTCACTAGCAGTTCCGTAGATTCGTAAGCCAAAACTAGAAGCGTAATCAATAAACTTCTGAACTTTCTCAGCTTTAGGTTCCTCATGGATACGATAGATGAAAGGTAAATCAAGCTTGCTAAAATGCTCAGCAACTGTTTCGTTAGCAATCAACATAAAGGACTCAATCATACGTTCTGCAGTCCCACGATGACGAAGAACAATATCTACTGGTTTCCCTTTCTTGTCAACCAATATTTTAGCTTCATTGGTATCAAAATTTAGAGCTCCACGCTTAATCCGCATATCTTCAAGAATTTCATGAAGCTTGGCCATGAGTTCGATGCTAGGAACAATTTTCTTATACTCTTGTCTCTTCTCCTCGTCACCAGCTAAAATGTCATTGACATCACTATAGGTCATACGGTAGCTTGTCTTGATAACAGTCTGCGTAATAGTGTAATTACGAACACGACCATGTTTATCAATTTCCATAATAGCCGATTGGGTCAAACGATCTACTTGAGGATTGAGGGAACAAATACCATTTGAAAGGCGTTCTGGAAGCATTGGAACCACGCGGTCTGTTACATAGACAGAGGTCGCACGATTAAGGGCTTCCTTATCAAGGGCTGAACTCTCAGTAACATAATAGGAAACGTCTGCAATGTGGACTCCAAGTTCAAAATTACCATTTTTTAAAGACTTGATGTGAACTGCATCATCCAAATCCTTAGCATCCGCTCCATCTATGGTAAATGTAATTTCATCTCTCAGATCTAGACGTCCTTCCAAATCCGCCTCAGATGGTGTATCTGGAACGCTCTCTGCTTCCTTAAGAACAGCCTCTGGAAACTCTGAGACGATATCCATGGACTCTAGTACTTCTAGAACATCAATTCCTGCATCTGTCGAATGTCCTACCACATCCAGAACACTTGCGACAAAGAAATCATGCTTTTTACTTGGGTACTTTTCAATAAAAACCTTGAGAACTTCTGTTCCTTCTAGCTTGAGAGCAGGTTTCTTGACATAAATCGGTTGGCTAATTTTTTGATTTTTAGAACGGATATAACCAGCATACTTAGGTTTTTCCTCATCAAGAATGATTTGGCCAACAACTGTTGTTAAACTGTGTTCTAAAATATCGATAATCTTAGCTTCTGCAGCAGTTCCTTTTTGGCGATCTGCAACTTTCTTAATAACAATCTCTACAGTATCCCCATCAATAGCATAGTTAACATCATTTTTCCCAACAAAAAGATCGTCTTCTTCACCTTCTAAACTGACAAAACCAAAGCCGTTTTTATGAGCATGAAAAGTCCCTTTAAGGGTAATTTCATGCTTCTTCTTTTTGCTTAAACTGAGACTACCATCTTCTTCAAAGCGAATCTGGTGCTTTCTTTCCATCAGAGACAAAGTTTTGATGAGCTCACTAAAATCCTTAGAGCTCTCCTTTCCCAGAGCTTGAGCTAGATTATTTACCGTAACTCTTCCCTTCTCTTCTAAATATTCTTTTATTTTATCTTTCATGTTTTCTTTCTAGATTTGTATACTATTTTTTGTGTAAAACCTTATTTCTTTCAAAATAAAAATAGGCTAAGACCTAGTCTCGCCCATTATTTTCTTATCTACTTGATAATACCGTCAATGCTAAGGCAATGGCTAGCCAGAAAAAGACTAAGATTCCTGTCAAACGTTGCATTACGGCTTCAAAACCACGCGCTTTGCTACGTTCAAACAAATCACCTGAGCTGGCGTCAAATACATTGCTAGATTGGTTTTTAGTTGGTTGCATAAAAATTGCAATCACAATCACAACAGATAATACTAATAGAATGGTTAATAATAGGTTATACATATCAAACTCCTTAAAATCCCTATTATTTTACCATAATTTCTACTTAGATTCAAGATGTAGAGTCACTTTTCTTTCTTTGGGACAATACTTTAAGACTTCAATCTTATCTGGATGTGTTTTTGAGTTTTTACTGGTTAGATAATTGATGCTACCACAAGAGGAGCATTTTAAATTTATTTTTACGCGCACTAGATTTCCTTCACTTTTAATAATGTTCTAAATTGGATAAGATTAAATGTACAACTCAGAGCTACACAAAGAGCTGTTGCATAAAATACAGAGTGGTTGCCAAATTGGCCAGCTACTGCTGATCCTGCCAAGGGACCTATCACACCCCCTAGATAAAAGAAGACTTGATTAAAGGCAAATACTCTTGAAATGCCTGCTTTGGGAGTTATTTTACTGAGGAGTGCATTAACCCCCGGTATCAAAGCGCCTGTACCTAGCCCGAATAGAAAACGATAGAATCCTAATTGAAATGGACTTGTTGCATTTGCGCATAATAGATATATGAAAACTGAATATACCTGAGCCACAACAAGTAGTCGATGATTCCCTACTTTATCACCTAATTTCCCCATGACTCCTGCACTCATCATACTTGAAAACCCCATGCTAGACACAATCAAACCAGATACGAAGAGAAGATTCTCTTTCTGTCCAAGATCTCGTACATAAAGGGCAAGGATGGGACCTATCGATTGTGCAGAAAACTGAATTACAAAACTAGTTAAAAATAGATTTATCAAGAGAAAAGGATACTTAACAGATTTAAAAAGCTCTTTGGTCGGGAGTGCTTTTTCTTTCGTCACAGGTTGAAAGTCTTCTTTAATAAAAAGAATGGTTAGAATAGCAGCTAAAAACAAGAAACTGCCAACCAATAAAAACACATTCCGAATTCCAAAAAATTCTGCAATAAGACCACCAACAAATGGACCTGTTAAAGTTCCAGCGACAACGCCAGTTGATAAAGTTCCTAGGGCGTACCCCGACTTGTCTTTAGGGACTTGACTCGCAATCAAAGCTGTCGCATTTGGTACGAAACCTGTAAAAACGCCATTGAGAAAACGTAGAAACAAGAGCCAGAAAATATTTGGGACAAAAGCCAGTCCTCCCATGGTAATAGTCATGGCTAGCCCCGCACGAATCATCATAGGTTTTCGCCCATATTTGTCTGCTAAGATACCCCAGATTGGTGATACAAAGGCTGCAGAAACGGCAGAAACAGAAATAGCTAAACCTGAATAAAAAGCAACTTGATCCCCTTCAACTCCTAATTGCTCTACAAAAATAGGCATAAAAGGAACAACGAGAGAAATGCTGGCTCCTGTTAAAAAACAGCCAAACCAAGCAATACGAAGATTATCCTTCCAACTAATCTCTTGCATGGGTATCGCCTCCTTCAAGTATACTTACTACTTGACTCAAGAGCTGATCTCGACTTCCATTGTTGTTTAATATATGACTAGCCATTTTTTTCTTTTCTTCTAAAGGCCACTGAGAAGCTAACCGAGCTTCAGCTGCTTCATTTGATAGATTATCTCTCTTCATCAAACGTTCTAATTGCACATTTGGTGATACATAAACTAACCAAGTTTCATCAAACCATGAAGCATAGTCCTGTTCAAAAAGTAACGGAATATCCATGAAAAATATATCCTCAGTCTGAGCTAACTTTTCTCTCAGAGACCCCAATTCTTGACAGATAATTTTACCTTGAGTCTGTTTAGACCATTCTCTCTCATCAGAGTTGTTGAAAATTAGACTAGCAAGTAAGGGGCGATTCAGGTCTCCATTTTTCAGAAGGATTTTCTCACCAAAGTGTTCCACTAAAATCTGAAAAAGTCGGCCACCAGGCTTTTGGAGTTGGTGGACGACTGCATCCGCATCTACCACTTCAAATCCTTTTTGTCTTAGAAAATTTGTGACGGTGGATTTCCCAGATGCAATACCACCAGTTATTCCGATTATTTTTCCCATCACTTTCTCCTTTGACATTTTGGACAAAAATAGGTTCCACGTCCACCAAGTTGAATTTTTTCGATGGTGGATCCACAACGTGAACAAGCTTGTCCAGCTTTATCATAGACCTGATGAAACTCTTGCATGGTCCCGTCCTCGCCAAAAGCATTGGTATAGCTACGAATCGTTGAACCACCCTTTTCAACAGCCTGTCCTAAAACCTTAATCGTTTCATCATGGACTTTTCTGGCCTCTTGAGCAGTTAAACTGTTAGAATGTCTAGAAGGGTGAACCTTCGCTCTCCAAAGAACTTCATCAACATAGATATTTCCTAATCCCGCTACAAGAGTCTGGTCCAGCAAATGAGATTTAATTGGCTTTTTAGACTTTTTCAAGGCTAGTTTAAATCTTCCTAAATCAAAATCTTGATCAGTTGGTTCTGGTCCAAGTTTTTTTGAAATAAAGTAAGAATCCAAGAGTTCAGGCGCCAACAGTTCCATGGTACCAAACTTACGGACATCCTCATAAACTAAGGTGGTACCATCTTCAAAATGAACTAAGATATGGGCGTGCTTTCGTTCAGGAATCTCGTCAGGATAATAAAAATACTTCCCTTCCATCCGAAGATGAGAAATCAAAACTTTATCTCTAAGGTTAAAAAGTAGATATTTTCCTCGACGTCCCATTGACTGAATCACTTGACCAGGTAACTCTTTCTGAAATTGGTTTAAATCCGTCTTAATCATCTTAGGATAGCGAATCTCAATGTTTGAAATCTTCTTCCCTAGAATCAATTTTTCAAGACCTCGTCGAACTGTTTCGACCTCAGGTAATTCAGGCATAACTCCTCCTTCACTAAAAACAAGAAGCAGGCTACCGCCCACCTCTTCTTAATATTCTTTTTTGTTATAGCCAAAGTCAGCCAAATCCAGCTTTTTATCACGCCAGTTTTTCTTGACCTTAACCCAGGTTTCTAGGAAAACCTTATCTCCTAGCATAAGTTCGATATCTTTACGAGCCATGGTACCAATTTTCTTAAGCATGGCACCACCTTTACCGATGACAATTCCTTTTTGGCTGTCGCGTTCAACCATGATGGTTGCTCGGATATGAACTTTATCAGACTCCTCATCTCGTTTCATAGAGTCTACCACCACTGCAACTGAATGTGGAATTTCTTCACGAGTTAAGTGTAACACTTTTTCACGAATCATCTCAGAAACCAAGAAACGTTCTGGATGGTCTGTAATTTGGTCTGCTGGGAAATATTGGAATCCTTCTTCAAGGTTTTCACTGAGAATGTCGATTAGACGAGAAACATTATTTCCTTGAAGAGCTGAAATTGGCACAATTTCCTTAAAGTCCATCTGATTACGGAAATCATCGATTTGAGCTAAAAGTTGATCAGGGTGAACCTTGTCAATTTTATTCACCACCAAAATCACAGGAACCTTAGCAGCTTTGAGGCGTTCGATAATCATATCGTCCCCCTTCCCTCGTGGTTCATCTGCTGGCACCATAAAAAGAACTGTATCGACTTCACGAAGAGTGCTATAGGCTGACTCTACCATGAAATCTCCAAGAGCTGTCTTAGGTTTGTGAATCCCTGGGGTATCGATAAAGACAATCTGTTCCTTATCGGTCGTGTAGATCCCCATAATCTTGTTGCGCGTTGTCTGCGCCTTGTCACTCATGATGGCAATTTTTTGCCCCATGACATGATTCAAAAAAGTTGACTTCCCAACATTGGGACGTCCTAAAATGGCTACAAAGCCTGATTTAAATGTCATAGTTACCTCTATAATGTTTAAAATATCAAATCCCAAATCCTAGGGATGAAAATGATAAGTCCAGTCACTGCAGCAAATAAAGACACAACAAGAACTGCACCTGCAGCCATGTCTTTAGCCTTCTTTGCAAGCATATCGAAGTGATAATGGCTAGCCAAATCCACTACATTTTCAATAGCAGAATTCAAAATCTCAAAAGCAATTACTAAAAAAATGCTTAATAGGAGAAAGAGCCATTCAATTCTGGAAACTTGAAAAACAATGCCTGCAAGTAGAACTAAGAGAGAAGTCACCGCATGCTTTCTCATATTACGCTCTTCTTTTATGGCAGTAAAAATACCTGTCAGGGCAAAATCTAAACTTGAAAGCAAGTCGCGATTCTTCCATTTTCGTTTATTGTCTTGTGAGTCCATAGGCTGTTAAAATTTCTTCTTGTAAACCGAACATCTCCGCTTCTTCTTCCGGAGTGTAGTGATCATAACCGTTTATATGTAAAAATCCATGAACCGCTAGGAAGCCCATTTCACGTTCAAAACTATGACCGTACTCTTCAGCTTGCTCATGCGCTTTATCAATTGAAATGAATAACTCGCCGATATAAGAATCAAATTCTGACATCATTTCTGCTAAGTCAGGATCTTCTGCCAAATCCTCTTCGTCAAAGGTAATCTCTAATTCAGGTTTGTATTCAAGACTAATAACGTCTGTTGGACGGTCAGTATCACGAAACTCTAAATTGAGTACATGACTGCGTTCATTGGTAACAAAAGTGACTGCCATCTCCTTGTCTTCTTTTCCAATTTTTTTAGCAGCAAATTCCAAAATTTCTTTTGTTTGCTTTAAAATTTCTTTAGAAACCTGACCAGTTTCATCTACCATTTCAATATACATGTGCTTCTCGATTCTCTTTACTTGGCCTTATTATACCATATTTTTATGATTTTATTCTACCTTTTTGATATAATACTATGGAATACATTCATAAGGAGAGAACCATGTCATTTGATGGATTTTTTTTACACCACATGGTTGAGGAATTGCGAGCTGAACTACTAAACGGTCGCATTCAAAAGATTAATCAACCCTTTGACCAAGAATTGGTCTTACAAATCCGTAGCAATCGCCAAAGTCATCGTCTGCTCCTTTCTGCTCACCCTGTTTTTGGACGCATCCAGTTGACAGAAACGACCTTTGAAAACCCTGCTCAACCTTCTACCTTTATCATGGTTTTGAGGAAATATTTACAGGGTGCTGTTATCGAGTCTATCGAGCAGATTGAAAACGATCGAATCGTTGAAATCACTGTTTCTAACAAAAATGAGATCGGAGACGATATTCAAGCCACCCTCATCATTGAGATTATGAGTAAACATAGTAATATTCTCCTTGTAGATAAGTCTAGCAACAAAGTTCTTGAGGTTATCAAACACATTGGTTTCTCTCAAAATAGTTACCGTACACTCCTACCTGGTGCAACGTACATAGCCCCTCCAAGCACAGATGCTCTAAACCCCTTTACCATCAAAGATGAAAAACTCTTTGAAATTCTCCAAACACAGGAATTAACAGCGAGAAACATTCAAAGTCTGTTTCAAGGACTAGGTCGTGATACGGCGAATGAATTGGAAAATTTATTAGTTAATGATAAACTTTCTAATTTCCGTAACTTTTTTAAACAAGAAACTAAACCTTGCCTAACAGATAAGTCTTTTTCTTGTGTCCCTTTTTCTAATGCTATTGATGATCATTTTTCAAGTCTTTCTCAATTACTTGATGTTTTTTACAAAGATAAGGCTGAACGTGACCGTGTGAAACAACAAGCTAGTGAACTTATTCGCCGAGTTGAAAATGAACTACAAAAAAATCGCCAAAAACTTAGGAAACAAGAAAAAGAACTTCAGGCTACCGAAAATGCGGAAGAATTCAGACAAAAAGGGGAGTTACTAACGACTTTCCTTCATCAAGTCCCAAACGACCAAGACCAAGTCGTCTTAGATAACTACTATACCAATCAACCCATCACTATCGCTCTTGATAAAGCATTGACACCTAATCAGAATGCGCAAAAATACTTCAAACGATATCAGAAGTTAAAAGAGGCTGTTAAATATCTGACAGAGTTGATAGAGGAAACCAAGGCTACTATTCTTTATCTGGAAAGCGTAGAAACTGTTCTAAACCAAGCTGGACTAGATGAGATTGCTGAAATTCGTGAGGAATTAATCCAAACTGGATTCATCAGAAGACGTCAACGAGAGAAAATCCAGAAGCGGAAAAAACCTGAGAAGTATCTGGCTAGTGACGGTAAAACCATTATCCTCGTTGGACGAAATAACCTGCAGAACGAAGAATTGACCTTTAAAATAGCTCGTAAAGAAGAACTTTGGTTCCATGCCAAGGATATACCAGGAAGCCACGTCGTCATCTCAGGAAATCTTAATCCTACTGATGAAGTGAAGACAGATGCTGCAGAACTTGCAGCCTACTATTCGAAAGGACGCCTCTCAAATCTCGTTCAAGTTGACATGATTGAGGTTAAAAAGCTTAATAAACCAACCGGCGGAAAACCAGGATTCGTGACTTATACTGGTCAAAAAACGCTTCGTGTCACACCTGATCCTGATAAGATTCATTCCATGAAACTGTAAAATAAATTCTTATAGTCCAACTCTTACTACTTCATTTTTGTACAAAAATAGGAGGGAGCTCTATGCTACGGCATATTAAATCAACAATAACTATCATATTCGGAGCTGCTATCTTCGCCTTCGGACTCACCTATTTTGTTGTTCCACATCATTTATTTGAAGGTGGAGCCACAGGGATTACCTTGATTACCTACTATCTCTTTAATATCCCTATCTCATTGATGAACATCATCATTAACATCCCGCTCTTTATTCTCGCTTGGAAAATTTTTGGACTAAGATCACTATATTCCAGTCTACTTGGAACCATTGCCGTCTCCGTCTGGTTAGCTATCTTTGAGAAGATTCCTCTTCAGTTTAATCTTGAAGGTGATTTAGTTATCGTAGCTTTGGTCTCAGGAGTACTCCTAGGTGTTGGACTTGGTGTTATTTTCAACGCGGGTGGAACAACTGGTGGTACTGATATCGTCGCTCGTATCCTTAATAAATATACCAATATTTCAGTCGGAAAATTACTTTTTGGCTTAGACTTCTTCATTCTTATGCTAATTTTAATTATCTTCCAAGATCTACGTTTAGTAACCTATACTCTTCTATTCGACTTTATAGTATCTCGAGTTATCGATTTGATTGGAGAGGGTGGTTATGCTGGTAAAGGCTTCATGATTATCACACAAAAGCCAATGGAACTAGCTGATAAAATTAATGATGAACTTGGTCGAGGTGTAACTTTTATCTCCGGTCAAGGTTACTACAGTAAAAACGATTTAAAGATTGTCTACTGTATTGTAGCTAGAAATGAAATGGTTAAGATGAAAGAAATGATTCATTCTGTAGATCCTATGGCTTTTATCACTATTACTGAAGCCCATGAAATCCTAGGGGAAGGATTTACATTTGACCCAAGGTAAACTAGCAATTTAAAACAGAAAAGCAACCTAATCATAGGATTGCTTTTTTATTTCAATATACAAAAAAACAGAAGAGCATGCTCTTCTGTTTTAATAGATATTATTTTTCAGCTGACAATGCTGCCATTGTGATGTAGTTGTATGGTTTGTTGAAGTGTGGCAAGAAGAATAGATCAGTCAATGCCAATTTATCAATTGTAACATGTTCTTGGATAGCAAGTGAGAACATGTGGATAGCCATACTGATTGCTGAATCGCGAGATACCATTTGAGCACCAAGGATTTCACGGCTGTCGCGATCAAAAACAATCTTGATAGCAACTTCATGGTTATCATGTTTCATAAATTCTGGTTTTTGAAGGTCGTTAAATCCAGTTTCAGTTGCATTGTAGCCTGCAGCTTTAGCTTTTTCAAGTGTCAAACCAGTTGAAACCATGTGAAGACCATAGATAGAGATACCATTTGAGCCTTGAACACCGATTCCTTCAAGTTCATGTCCACAAGCGTTGTAAGCAGCGACAATACCAGTACGAACGGCGTTTGAAGCAAGTGCGATGTAGCTAGTGTCTTTACGAGCGTTGTCATAAACAGTCGCACAGTCACCAATAGCGTATACACCTGGGATTGATGTTTCTTGTTTCTTGTCAACAAGGAAAGCACCGTTACGGAAGAGTTCGATCTTACCGTCAGCAAGAGCAGTGTTTGGACGGAAACCAACTGCAAGAACAACCATATCAACGTCAAATGTTTCTTTGTCAGTTACCAAGCGTTCAACTTTACCTTCACCTTCGATAGCTTTAACAGTTTGTCCAAGAGCCAAACGGATGTTGTGGTCTTCCAAGTTTTTAGCCATCATTTGTGTGAAGTCTTTGTCATAGTATCCGTTCAATACTGTGTCAACGATATCAACAAGGACAACTTCTTTTCCAAGACGTTCGAAAGCTTCAGCAAGCTCAACACCAATGTAACCACCACCAACTACAGCGATACGTTCAAGGTGTTTGCTCTTATCAGCAAGTTTGTTGATAACTTCTTCAGCATTTTGGTATAACTTAACAAATTGTACGTTTTCAAGAGTTGCTTTGAACTCACGGTTACCTTTAACAATTTCAACACCTTCAATTGGAGGCAAAATTGGTGTAGAACCAGTAGCCAAGATCAACTTATCGTATGATTCTTTGTGTTCTTTTCCTTCAACTTCTGCAGTAACAACTTTGTTATCGTAGTCGATTGAAAGTACAGGTGAGTTCATGTAAATTTTCGCACCTTTAGCTTCAAGCGTTTCTTTATCAGAGTAGAACAAGCCTTCAGGACCGTCGATTTGCTCACCGATCCAAAGAGCCATTCCACATCCAAGGAATGAAATATTTGAGTTTTGGTCAAATACAACGATCTCGTTTTCGTTTCCAAAATTGTCCAACATTGTGTTGATACATGCAGTTCCAGCGTGGTTAGCACCCACAACTACGATTTTACTCATAAGATAATTCCTACCTTTTATTTAAAATTTTTTACTGTACTAGTATATCATTTTCTGTTAGCGTTTACAAGTTTTTTGTTTGAAATTACTTAATTTTGACTAGAATTAAATATTAATTTATTATAAAAAAAACTTATCAAGAGTATTATTTTTCATAATTATGTTTTTAAGCATTTTTCTTGACTTTTTGTTAAAAATAAATTGTGAAAACGCTGACTTTATGATATTCTATTTATATGGAAATGAAATATAAATCTTTAGAATACTATCAATTCAAGATTTAAACTCTTTCCAATCGATTTGAAGGGAGTTGATTTTTTGCCTCTCAGTTCATCATCTGAGCGATTAATGGGAACTACGATTACTATTTCCTTAGTACATGAACAAGCGGATAATCTTCTCCGTCAAGCTTTTAATTTGCTCAAGGAACTTGAATTCCGTTTCAATGCTAACAGTACTGAATCTGAATTAATGGAAATTAACTATCAGGCAGGTATTGCCCCAGTTAAAGTCCACCCTGATTTGCTTGAACTGATTTCATTAGGTCTAGAACAAAGTCAAGCACCTAAAAGTCATCTCAATATCAGTATCGGTCCTTTGGTTCAAACCTGGCGTATTGGTTTTTCCGACGCAAAGGTTGCTAGTCCTGAAGAGATTGCTTCTGTTCTACCATTGATAAACCCCAGTTATATCAAACTCGATTCAATACATTCCACAGTTTTCCTAGAAAAAAAGGGAATGAAAATTGACTTAGGATGTTTAGCGAAGGGCTATAGTGCAGATAAGGTTGCTGCTTTCCTGAGAGAAAAAGGTGTCACCTCTGCTCTTATCAATCTTGGAGGAAACATCCTCACAATTGGGAACAATCAATCAAAAGATGGACGTCCGTGGCAAATCGGCATTCAAGATCCAAATAATCCACGCGGTAATCACCTGATGACCTTATCTATTACTGGAAAATCAGTTGTTACATCTGGGATTTATGAACGGCATCTTGAAATCAATGGTAAGGATTATCATCACATTTTCGATAGTGAAACAGGTTATCCCATTGAAACGGATTTAGCCAGTTTAACCATTGTATCTGACCGTTCAGTCGACGGTGAGATATGGACCACTCGTTTGTTTGGCGAACGTAGCGCCTCTATTATGTGGCAAGTCGAAAATATTGATGGTATCGAAGCCATCCTCATTGACAAAGATGGACATGTCGCTTGTTCATCTGGTATCCAACGGTAATTAATTAATAATGCAAAAGAGAAAGGAAAGCCCATGCTTAAACTTATTGCTATTGTAGGAACAAACTCAAAACGTTCCACAAACCGCCAACTGCTTCAATATATGCAGAAACACTTTGCTGACAAAGCAGAAATCGAATTGGTAGAAATTAAAGATCTACCTGTATTTAACAAACCAGCTGACAAACAAATCCCAGCTGAAGCTACGGAAATCGCTGCTAAAATCGAAGCTGCTGATGGAGTTATTATCGGTACACCTGAATACGATCACTCAATCCCAGCTGTTCTTATGAGCGCTCTTGCTTGGATTTCATATGGTGTATTCCCACTTTTGAACAAACCTGTTATGATTACAGGTGCTTCATACGGTACACTTGGTTCTTCACGTGCTCAATTGCAACTTCGTCAAATTCTAAATGCTCCTGAAATCAAAGCAAATGTTCTCCCAGATGAATTCTTGCTTTCTCATTCTCTTCAAGCATTTGATCAGAATGGTGACTTGGTAGATCTTGATGTTATCAAGAAATTGGATGCCATCTTTGATGACTTCCGTATCTTTGTTAAAGTTACTGAAAAATTGCGTAACGCTCAAGAACTTCTTCGCAAAGATGCTGAAGACTTTGACTGGGAAAAATTGTAAGATAGGAGATCGAAAGAATGAAATTTGTTGGACTTGTTGGATCAAACTATGATCAATCATATAACCGCAAACTCTTGGAATTCATCCGCCGTCAGTTTAAATTTAAATTTGAACTAGAAGTTTTGGAAATCGATGAAGTTCCAATGTTTAACCAAGACGAAAAATGGGATGACAGCTTCCAGTTGCGCCTTCTTTACAACAAAATTACTCGTGCCGATGGTGTAATCATTGCAACTCCTGAACACAACCACACTATTTCTGCTTCACTTAAGTCTGTACTTGAATGGCTTTCATTTGAAGTTCATCCATTTGAAAACAAACCAGTTATGATTGTGGGTGCATCATACTATGACCAAGGAACTTCACGTGCTCAAGTTCACCTTCGTAAAATTCTTGATGCACCAGGAGTGAATGCCTACACATTGCCAGGTAATGAATTCCTCCTTGGAAAAGCTAAAGAAGCTTTTGACGCTAATGGAAACATTATTAACGAAGGAACAGTTAAATTCCTTGAAACTTGCTTAGATAACTTTGTCAAATACGTAGGAGTCGTTTCTAAATTGAAAAAACCAAAACCAATTGAACCAGAAGACTTGGATTGTGGCAAACCAATCGCTACAACTATTACAGAGGTTGATCCAGACGATCCAAACTGGGTAGAAAAAGTTGCAGAAATCACAGGTGCTGTTTCAGGTGATACATATGTTAAACTTGACCATGGTATCTTGACTGTTAACCAGATTGATATGTTCTTGAAAGCTATGCCTTTTGAATTGACATACGCTGACGATAACAATCAATTCCTCTACTATAACAATGCCCACCAAGACCCTAATACTATGTTTGCGAAGCGAGTTCCTTCCCAATCAGGCGGTCGTATGTCTACTATTCATGGTTCACTCCCTCCAGCACGTATGAAAAATGTAGAGTGGGTTATCGGAACACTTCGCAATGGCAACCAAGAATACGTACGTACAATTGTTCCTGGTTCACCTGCAGGTGTTATCAATACTCACAACTACCAAGCTATGTACTATCCTGATGGATCATATGCTGGTATCAATGAAATTGTCTTTAACTTCCAACCATGGCTTGATTGGTACTTGAAAGAAACCGGTCAACGTTTGGTAGGAGGTAGCGGCCCATTTGCTCCTGCTGGAGGACATGGTGATGCTGATGCTACTTCTGGTGCATCTGACGCTGGAGGACATAGTGATGCTGATGCTACTTCTGGTGCAAGTAACTAAAAAATAACCCAAAGGAACCAAATGGTTCCTTTTTTCAATATAAAAAACTTCGGTTAGCAGACACTAACCGAGGTTTTATTTAGCTTATGAATTGGGATCGTCTAGACTTCGACCGTGTAAACCTTTTTCGCGTTGCACTTGACGAAGCTTTTCAGGTGTAACGTCATTTCCTTCCTCATCCACGATTTTAATTCCTTCAACGTGGTGACGAACCGCACGACGATAGCCTTCGATATACTCTTCACGAAGTTTGGCTTGTTCTACTTTTTCTTCAGCAGTCAACCCTTCTGTTTTTTTCTTTTTAGCAAGCTCATTAATACGAGCAATTTTTTCTGGTGTCATATTAAGACCTCCAATTATTTTTTATTTTGTATTGAGAAGATTGAAAGCAGCCACTGTTTTTGCTTTATTTACAAGCTCAGCAAGAATAGCTAAACGGTTATTCTTCACATCCACATCCTCTGCCATAACCATTGTATTATCAAAGAAAGCATCAATTACTGGACTAAGAGCAAATAGTTGCGTTAATTTATCACTAGCTGAACCTTGCAATTCAAGACTTTCTACTGCTTGAGCAAGTTCTTTTTCTTGTTCATTTTCAAAAAGACTTGCATCGACTTTAACCAAACCATTTGCTTTTTCAGCTAAATTAAAGGCACGAGATAGAGACTCAACTGATGATTTGTAATCTTCAGTATTTGCAGCTTCGCTTAAAGCTTCTGCAGCTTCAATCATATCAGAAACAACAAAATTCGAACTTGCGAGAACAGCTTCTTTGATATCTTTTGCAGTAGAACCCATCATCTTATCAACACGAGCTTTAATGAAGTTAAGCACTTCTTCTTGATTATCATAAGTTAGACTTTCAAATGATAAGGCATAAAGGCTCGCAATCAATTCGTCCATTGGAATCTTCCAACCAAAGTCTTCCAAGATTCGAACAATTCCTTGTGTTGCACGTCGAAGAGCATATGGGTCGTTTGAGCCTGATGGAATCAAGCCAACCGAGAAGAAAGATAAGAGAGTATCTAATTTATCAGCTAGTGCAAGGATAGCCCCGACTTTAGACTCAGGAAGGGCTCCGTCAGCTGAATCTGGAAGATAGTGCTCGCGAATGGCTTGCGCAACTGTAGGATTTTCACAAGCAAGCAGAGCATACTTCTCACCCATGATTCCTTGAAGCTCATCAAATTCACCTACCATACCAGTCAAGAGATCAAACTTATAAATAGCTGCAGCACGTGCCAAATCTACAGTTTCATCAACTGATAAGCCAGCTTTTTCTGCTAGAAGGATCGCAATTTGCCCGGTACGGATCATGTGTTCACGTAATGAACCAATCTTTTCATGGAAAGTTACATGAGATAATTTAGCTACAAGATCTTCAATCTTCAATTTTTGGTCTTCACGCCAGAAGAATTCTCCATCTTCTAAACGAGCCACCAAGACTTTCTCATTTCCTCGAACAACATTTTCTAAGTGCTCAGCATTCCCATTACGAACTGAGATGAAGTTTGGTTTAAGATTCCCTTCAAGGTCACGGACAACAAAGTAGCGTTGATGAGTTTCCATTGAAGTAACCAAAACTTCTTCTGGAACTTCTAGGTATTTAGGGTCAAAATTCCCCATGAAGGCAGTTGGGTATTCAACCAAATTCAAAACTTCATTTAAAAGACCTTCATCAACCTGAACTTGAACACCTTGTTCTACTTCAATAGCCTTGATTTGTTCCCGAATCATATTTTCGCGTTCAATGCTATCAGCAATGACATAAACTTTACGCAAATCTTCTTCGTAACTATCAGCATGACGAATTTCCACTTCATGTCCAAGGAAACGATGTCCACGGCTAATTCGTCCCGAATGAATATCTAGAAAGTCCATATCAAGAGCTTCATCATCCAAAAGGACGATCAAAGTATGGACCGGACGAATGTATTCAAAGGTATTATTTGCCCAGTGCATACTTACTGGGAAGCTAAGGCTAGCCAATACCTCTGGAATTCCTGTCAATACTTCCTCAGCTGGTTTTCCAGCTTCATGTTTAGTCACGTAGACATATTCTTCACCCTTAATTTCACGGAATTCAATATCATCCACAGTTAAGCCTTTTCCACGGACAAATCCTTGAGCAGCTTTAGAAAAGTTCCCATCTGCGTCCAAGGCGATTTTCTTTGAAGGACCTTTAAAATCTTCAGTCAAATCTGTTTGTTGGTCTGCTAAACCAAGTACACGAACAGCCAAACGACGTGGTGTTGAGAAAGTTTGAATTCCTTCGTATGAAAGGCGATTTTCATCTAAGAAAGCTGCCATTTTTTCACCTAGTTGTTTTTCACTTGGTGTGACAACGTAGGCTGGTAACTCTTCGAGTCCTAGTTCTACTAATAAGTTTTTTGTCATGTTTTTTCCTTTACACAATTAATGTTCTTCAACAAGACCTTTAGTAGTGGGGGACGCAAGCAAACCTTCGGTTTCATTGCTAACTGTCAAGCCTTAAGTCTCGTCAGTTCCCCAGTCGGATAAGAAACTTCTTATCCGACTTTCACTACAGCGGTCTTGTTTTATTTAGCGACCTACGGTCGACTTTCAGTCATTTATTCCTGTAATTCTGTCTATTCTTCCTCTTCTGCTAGGAGTTTTGCGCGTGTGGCTTCATCTAGAAGTGGGTAGCCGAGTTTCTTGCGTTCTGCAACGAAGGTTTTGGCTACGACACGAGCCAAGTTACGGATGCGGGCAATGTAACCTGCACGTTCTGTAACTGATACCGCTCCACGAGCATCAAGCAAGTTGAAGGTATGTGAACATTTCAAAACGTAATCATAGGCAGGGTGAACAAGACCCAATTCCAAAGCACGTCCTGCTTCTTTTTCAAATTTCTCAAAGTTTTCAAGCAACATATCTTGATCTGAAACTTCAAAGCTGTATTTTGAATGCTCGTATTCTGGTTGAAGGAAGATTTCTCCGTATTTCACTCCTGGAGCCCACTCAATATCGTAAACTGAGTCTACTTCTTGAATATAAGAAGCCAAACGTTCCAATCCGTAGGTAACCTCAGCAGTAACAGGACCTGTTGCCAAACCACCTACTTGTTGGAAGTAAGTGAACTGAGTGATTTCCATACCATCAAGCCATACTTCCCATCCAAGACCAGCTGAACCAGTTGATGGGTTTTCCCAGTTATCTTCAACGAAACGAATATCGTGTTCCAAAGGATTGATTCCCAATTTCTCCAACGACTCAAGGTAGAGTTCTTGGATGTTTGAAGGTGATGGTTTCATAACCACTTGGAATTGGTGGTGTTGGTAAAGACGGTTTGGGTTTTCCCCGTAACGACCATCTGCTGGACGACGAGATGGCTCTACATAAGCAGCATTCCATGGCTCAGGACCGATGGCACGGAGGAAAGTATAAGGACTCATGGTTCCCGCACCCTTTTCATTATCATAAGCCTGCATCAGCATACAACCCTGGTCATTCCAGTATTGTTGCAAAGTCAAAATAATTTCTTGGAAGGTTAGTTTTTTAGACATCTTCTACTCCTTTTTTAAATTCTAACGACTTTGGATACAAAAAGAACCAAGTCTCTGCTCCTAAGTCTGTGACCTAGGGGCGTCAAAAACGCGGTTCCACCCTAATTTATTACTTCATTATTTTTCATTAAAATACCAAAAGCGCCACACTTATCTCTTAACCACCTGACTCCCACTACCACAGGCTCGCTTAGGATCTACTGATAAGATATTCTTTCTTGCCATCTATTATAACAAAAAGGAATTAAAAAGTAAATTTTTTACATAAGGAATCACTACTAAATAATCTAAAGATAGATCAACTATTGTTCTTGTAACACTTTTCGGACAAAAGAAAAACCACTACTCCTAAGAATAGTGGTTTAATCATGTTTTTTAGCTACAAGTGTAGTCGCTCTATTATTTAAGAGTAACTGAAGCTCCAGCTTCTTCCAATTTAGCTTTGATTTCTTCAGCTTCTGCAGTTGGAACGCCTTCTTTGATGACACCTGGTGCACCATCAACAAGTTCTTTAGCTTCTTTAAGTCCAAGACCAGTGATTTCACGTACAACTTTGATAACGCCAACTTTTTTGTCACCAGCAGCTGTTAATTCAACGTCAAATGAGTCTTTAGCAGCACCAGCGTCAGCAGCACCAGCTGCAGCAACAGCTACAGGAGCAGCTGCAGTTACACCAAATTCTTCTTCGATAGCTTTTACAAGGTCGTTCAATTCAAGGATTGAAGCTTCTTTAATTTCAGCAATAATGTTTTCAATGTTCAATGCCATTGTTATTTCCTCCAAAATAAGTTTAATTTTAATTTTTATAATTTTTTGTAGCTAGGCTACGCTGCGTAGCTTATGATTAAGCTGCGTCTTCTTTGTTGTCTGCAACCGCTTTGACTGCAAGAGCAACGTTGCGAACTGGCGCTTGAAGTACAGAAAGGAGCATAGAAAGAAGTCCTTCGCGGTTTGGAAGAGTTGCAAGAGCAACGATTTCTTCTTTTGATGCGACAGCGCCTTCGATTGCACCACCTTTGATTTCAAGTGCTTCAGCGTTTTTAGCAAAGTCGTTCAAGATTTTCGCTGGTGCGATAACATCTTCGTTAGAAAATGCTACTGCAGATGGTCCAACAAAAACAGATGCAAGATCTTCAAGACCAGCTTTTTCAGCTGCACGACGTAAGATTGAGTTTTTAATAACTTTATACTCAACTTCGCTTCCACGAAGCTCACGACGAAGAACTGTATCTTGTTCAACTGTCAAACCACGAGCGTCTACAACGACGATTGATGCAGCAGCTTTCATTTTCTCAGCTACTACGTCAACTAGTTCCGCTTTCTTAGCAATAATTGCTTCACTCATTAGTGTGTTCACCTCCGTAATTATTTTGCTTGGGGAATTTTTCCAAAAGAAAAACGCGCCCAAACCTAGACACGAAAGTACAATACGCTTCTTTTTACATGATACGTTTTGTCCTCGGTAGGATATTTATGAGTCGAGCTCCCCTACTGTCTTAGGCAGTTTTTTCAAACCGTTAATAAGTATATCACACTTGTTACTTCAAAGCAAGTCTTTTTGTAAAAAAAATTGATTATTTTTTGTCCTGCTTCTACTGATGTTTATGGAAGAAAATAATTAGATTTTATCATTGAATGGAAAAGATTGGTACCAAGGTAGTATAGATTAAGAGCGCATGAAAGATCAACATTAACACATGAAATATAAATGGAGAATTTTCTGTTATTTGGATATCCTGATTACTTTTTTGACTATCTAAGAAACAAGTTAAGGACAAGAAAAGTAAAATGATTCCGTAAATGATGCTAATATGAAAAAGAATTTCACCTATAACTGCAAAATAGAGGAAACCGAATATGGGAATCGAGAAAAGGAATAGTCCTAAGGATCCAAATGCAATTCTAATTAAAGATATAATCAAAAAACTATAGGCTGTAAATGTTGTGAATTTTGATACTTGGAATCCTATTTTTTTCTGCTTAGATATAAAATGAATGATAAAAATTGGATAAAGAATATCTATCATCTTGACTCTCTGCTCTTTCTAAGATACTTTACTTTATTTTAACTATTTTTTCCTCAAAATTCAATTTCTCTCTTGACGGGGAAAAATATATAGTGTACTATACAACAGTATATACAGATAAAAGGAGTTATGATGAATACAAAAAAGAAAACCCAATTCATGACTTTAACCGCATTGCTGACAGCTATCGCTATTTTGATTCCTATAGTGATGCCATTTAAAATCGTTATCCCACCCGCTTCCTACACTCTTGGAAGTCACGTAGCTATTTTTATCGCTATGTTTCTCTCGCCTTGGATGGCAATTTTTGTCATCATTGCTTCTAGTATCGGCTTCCTGCTAGCGGGTTATCCAATTGTCATCGTACTTCGCGCCTTCTCTCATATCTTCTTTGGAACCCTGGGAGCTTTCTACCTTCAAAAACATCCTCAAACCTTGGACAACAAGAAATCTTCCTTGATTTTTAACTTTGTACTTGGTATAGTACATGCTATCGCGGAAGTCTTTGCTTGTATCATCTTTTATGCAAGTACAGGAACTGTCCTAAAAAACATGTTCTATGTTCTCTTTGTATTAGTTGGTTTTGGAACTATTGTTCATAGTATGATAGACTATTACTTGGCACTGGCTGTGTATAAAGCCTTAAAAAACGCCGTTAAGAAAGTAAAACATGACTAAAGACCGCAAAGAATCACTTATTAAACTTTTAAAGGAAGCTCAAAAGCCAATGAACGGCCAAAATTTAGCAGAACATTTTCACGTGACTCGACAGATCATTGTCCAGGATATCGCTGTGTTGCGTGCTAATGGGGCTCCCATTCTATCAACCAATCGTGGCTATATTTATAAAGAAAATAAAGCCAATTCTTTTGTTCATAAACTCTTTAAGGTTAAACATAGAGAGGAAGATATGGAGCAGGAACTACTTGCTATCGTTGATAACGGAGGTCGGGTGCAAAATATTCTCATTGATCATCCTGTCTACGGTGAAATCGAAACCCTTCTCAAGTTGAGTTGTAGACGCGATGTCGAGCACTTTTTAAACCAGGTCAAGACGTCTGATTTCCGTCCTTTATCTGAATTAACAGATGGCGTCCATTATCACCTAGTCGAAGCTGAAAACGAACAAGACCTCCTCTATATCGAGAAGGCCTTGGACAAGTTAGGATATTTGGTAAAAGACTAAAATATTTCCTTTTCCCATCCGTCTTCGGTACGATGACGGTAGAAAAATTCTGACTTATCTGGAGCTTCCATCATCTCCATCAAAGGTAACATATCATAGGCCAGATCCAAATTTGGAATCTGGTCTTTTTGTACCCAGGAAACTTCTCCTTCTTCTGAAGAACGGAGAGCCCCAGTAAACTCAGTCGCCTTGTAACAAAAGACAATGTAACGCTCACCTGTATCTAACGGCCAATTTTTAATGCCGACAAGTTGGGGATTTCGAATCGTCAGACCTGTCTCTTCATAGATTTCTCGGATAACTGACTCTGCAAAAGCCTCTCCATTTTCAACGTGACCTCCTGGAAAGGCATAGCCAGACCAGTGGTTGGTTTCAGGTGATCGATACTGCATAACCACGCGCTTCTTTTCTAGATCTTCAATCATACAAATATTGGTAAGAATGGTTAATTGTGCTCGGGACATAGGACTCACTTTCTAATCTTTAATTCTCTATCATATATTTAATTTTAGACTTCATAAACAAGGGATTAATCCAGTCGTGATATTCTCGAATATCATCAAGAAAAGATCCTCTATTAATCCTTATCTCCTTGTCTTTAGTATTAACTTGATAGTCTATACTGACAGGAATCGATGAGTCTGGAATGAAAGATAGGAAAAAGAATATCATCAACCAGATTAAAAGTGCAAAAAAACCACTGAGAGCCTGAAAAATAAGATGATGCCATTGAAAAATTCTAGTCTTATAGAAGATTGTCCATGGATGAATAAACAAGGTTAAGCCAAGGGCCAAAAACCAGATATTCCACACGATAGGTGTAAAAGCTAAACCGAACAAACCTAAGATAAAATGAATCAGTACAAATACCAGGAACAAAAGGTAAATAATTCTAAAAACAGTTAGATGTTTCGTCATGATTAACTCCTTTTCTTTTCAATATATTTCATTACTAGAGTTATAATAAATGCCAAACTGAAAAAGATCAGATAGGTTGCTATAGGGAACCAGATATAGCGGTGATCTAGGGATAAGAGAGATGGCAAAATCCCTTTACTATTTTTTCCACCAACCCCGATAAAGAGATGGACTATTAAACCTATACTATTAAGATAGATAAATAAATCTGCATATCTTTTTATTGTCATCCTTGCCCCAGACAAGTCTAGGAACCAATAGTCAAATAATCGATACACCAGACAAAAAAGATTTAAATATAATGGAAAACTATAATTGATATCTCTATAGGGCGACGGAATAGGAAGACTATTAAAAATAAGATTAATACCTACTCCTAATCCTAAGATGAGACCAAGGATCAGGAAAAAGCCTATAATTTTATGAGAATCTAGCCAGAGCTGAAAACTTTCTTTCCTTGATAGATCCTTTTTTGTATTTGATTTTCTTTGATTATTTTTCATTTGAGTGGATTTTCCCCATTTTCTTCTTCTCTCTTTTTGTTATCAAGATGCTTGGAAATTAAAATGATCAACATAGCCACAAGAAAGAAGACTACATAGGTAAGAATAGGAAACCAGATGTAGCGGCGGTCTACAGTTAGCAAGGGAGGAATAGTCTTTCTATTTCGACCCATTATTCCGAAAAATGAGTGAAACAACAAACCTACTCCATTTAGGTACAAGAATGGATCTGCAAAATCTTGTATTGTCAGCATTCCATCGAAATTATCTCTAAAAACACCTTGATAAAGCATGTTCACTAAGAAGATAAGATTCAGAAAGAGCGGAAAGACATAATTGAAGTTTTGATAGGGTTTTGAAACAAGAGTTGTCCCAAGCCACAAATAGATTATCCCAAAAGCTGATAAAAAAATATACTACTATCTAATAGAAAGGCTATTTTTGAATGCTGTAGCAACCACAACTTTACTTTATCCGGCCAACTTATTTTTTGATTTGGCTTATAGTATTTTTTTGATTTTTTCTGTGTACTGTCTTTCTTACTCATTGCTTTTTAATCTTTCGTGTTAATAACTGTTCAAAGAGATTTATATTATAATCTCATTTTTGAGATACAATCTGATAAGTTTAATTTTATCAGCTAAATCCTACCAGTTCTGTTTTTTTCGTAACTTATAAGTTTATGATTCTGAATTTTTAAAGAGACACTGCTTCCTGAACGATAACCTTTAGCACCATAGTAGTAAGAGACAGTATAAATAGCATCTGGCAACTCTGCACTATCAATCCCATTTGAAATAAATTTTGTAAAATAATCTTCTTCTTTAAATTTTTCTCAACTTAACGATAAGGAATTTTCGAACTTTCTATCTCTATATCGGGATTAGCAAGTTTGAGATAAGGAGCAATATAGTCTGCATCCGTAACCTTTGGACCTAGAATTACTTTTGAGTATTTCAAAGGTAATAAATTGATGTATACAAATAAAGCATATCGCCCATCCTCCTTTGATTCTAAGTGAATATATTTCCTAAAATCATCATAACCGGATTCCTCATTTTCACTTAGGCCAATACTACCTGATAAACTTATGATTTCTTCTATTTTAATTCTATCATCTGTTAAGTGCTTCGGATTAAGTAGTCGCTCTATTTCCGAATCATCAAAGTTGATTAGTATACGAAACTCACTCTCATATTCATAATCAGACACCTTAAAAAGGTAAGATATTTTTGCTAAATTTTTAAAGATAGTTGTCATTATCAATTTGCTCTCTTTAGTATGTCTACCTTTTAATTCCTTAATTACCCTTTTTAATTCATTAAGTTTTTTAACAATATCAGAATCGTCTTCCCTTGTATTGTTTAAATAGAATATTCTCACAAATTCTAATGCTTCATGTTCAATTATTTTTTGCAAATACTTCTTATCGTACTGTAAAAATGCACCTCTAGATTCTTCTGCATATTCTTTCCACATTGGAAGACTATCTGATATAGTTGTCATTGAAGATAAGAAGACATTGGAATTCTGATAGCATTCCGATGAATCTTCTATTTCCAAGTAATCATAGACAGCTCTTCCTTCCATAGGATCATTTAATTGTTTAGAATTTGTTAATCTCAAATACGCAGGTTTACTTGCATCGCCAGATTTTATTGTTTTAATTAAATGATTCGTTAAAGTTTCAATTTTAGTATAATGACCAAATTCTTCACTATTTTCAAGGTCTTGAGCATTAATTGTCAAAAGTGAGCGAATTTTATCTATGAGAGTGTTTGCAATTTTCCCCAATTCATCTACTTGAATTTCTTGTAAATTTCTTTTCTCTTCATCTTGTATTTCATTCTCTTTCTCTAATATCTTAAGAATTGCACTTTTCCAAATATCTGAGTCTTCATAACTCAATATAGTTTTAAGTGTTTCTATAGATTCTTTGATAATATCTGTATGTTTAGTCTCTAACCACATCAAATAAAATCTTACAGTATAATGATCAGGATTATTTTTATAAAACTGATTAATTATATCTAAATGTTCCGCTTTAAAAAACTTTACGATGTTATCAAGTTGAAAATATTGAAAAGCTATGGAGCCGAATGGAAAATTTAAAAGAATTATATCACAAACAGATACTAAATCTTGTTTTATTTGTTCTTTTACTCTTTCAAAATCTTTACCTTTTTCAAAAATTGTCAGCATTATATTGAGTATGCCATAACAAACAAATTCATCAATACCATTTAAATCAAGATTTTTAATACGTTTAATAATTAAAAAGAAAATGCTATCATCATACAAAAAGTCTTCAAAGTCCTCAACTACAATATTTTTTCCCATATAGTTGTTCAAAGACCGTAAGTAATTATATAGAATATCAGCATCAATAGAAGCTTCAGCATTTTCTTTAATTAATGATTCTGCATCCAATAAAAAATTCTTAAAAATTGTTTTATCGACAAGGTTACTAAATTCTAATATTATATATAAAGTTGTTTCTAATTTTTCCCATTTTTCTTTTGGAGAAAATTGTAAAAAAGCTTCAGTTATATTCTTAATTTTCTCTACTTTACTATCTATGTTATCTAAAGACCGTATGTCAGTTTCTAATTCAAAATAGTAAGCACCATTTTTATAAGCATCTAATATATCCATTTCTTTTTTCCTTTCCCTAATCCAACGCCTTGACTTCCAACATCATATCACGGATTTGCGCTGCCAACTCGAAATCAAGCACTTCTACGGCTTCTTGCATTTGTTTTTCCAGTTTCTTAATCAATTCTTTGCGTTCTTGTTTGTTAAGACTATTGATATCGACTTCTTTGTCTTCTTCCTTAGCAACAGCTTTTGTAACAGAAATCAAGTCACGGATTTCCTTCTTGATAGTTTGTGGGACAATACCATGCTCTTCATTATAAGCCATTTGAATCTTACGACGACGGGCTGTTTCATCGATAGCTTTTTGCATGGATTGAGTCATAGTATCAGCATACATAATCACATGTCCTTCACTATTACGGGCAGCACGACCGATGGTTTGGATTAGACCACGTTCATTTCGGAGGAAACCTTCCTTGTCAGCATCAAGAATGGCAACCAAACTTACCTCTGGAACGTCAATCCCTTCACGAAGGAGGTTAATCCCGATTAAGACATCAAAAACGCCAAGACGCAAATCACGAATAATCTCCGTTCGCTCCAAGGTCTTGATATCCGAGTGCATGTACTTGACTTTGATGCCCATTTCTTTGAAATAGTCAGTCAAATCTTCTGCCATTTTCTTGGTCAAGGTAGTAATAAAGGTACGCTCGTTCTTTTCAACACGGGCATTGATTTCACCTAAGAGGTCATCAATCTGTCCCATAGTTGGGCGCACTTCCACTTCTGGATCCAAAAGACCTGTTGGACGGATGATTTGCTCAATCACGGTGTCTGTTTGCTCCATCTCGTAATCACCTGGCGTCGCTGAAACGTAGACAATCTGATGAACATGACTTTCAAATTCTTCACGACGAAGAGGACGGTTGTCTAGGGCAGAAGGTAAACGGAAACCATAATTAACCAACATTTCCTTACGAGAACGGTCTCCATTATACATCCCTTTAATTTGCCCCATGGTCATATGACTCTCATCTATCATAATCAAAAAATCATCAGGGAAGAAATCAAGAAGCGTATACGGAGGCTCTCCTTCGCTTCGTCCATCCATGTGACGGGAGTAGTTTTCGACACCATTTGTATAACCCATTTCACGGAGCATCTCAATATCATACTCCGTACGCTGTTTCAAACGCTGGGCTTCAAGGAGCTTACCTTCCTTCTCAAAGATAGCTAACTGCTCCTCCAACTCAGCCTCAATCTTAGCAATAGCTACTTCCATGTGGTCGTCATTGGTCATAAAGTGAGTGGCTGGGAAAATCGCCAAATGGTCCACTTCACCAAGGACTTGACCAGTTAGAGCTTCAACCTCACGGATGCGGTCTATCTCGTCCCCAAAGAACTCAACCCGGAAGGCATGTTCATCACGCGAAGCAGGGAAAATCTCTACCACATCGCCACGTACACGGAATTTCCCACGTTGAAAGTCAATATCATTACGTTCGAACTGAATATCAACCAAGTCATTCAAAAGTTTGTCACGAGAAATCTCAAGTCCTGGTCGCAGACTCACCACACTATCAGCATATTCCTTAGGAGAACCCAACCCATAGATACAAGAAACAGATGCGACAACGATGACATCGTTGCGTTCTAATAGAGCTGATGTTGCTGAGTGACGAAGCTTATCAATCTCGTCATTAACAGAGCTGTCCTTCTCAATGTAGGTATCGCTAGATGGCACATAAGCCTCAGGCTGATAATAATCATAGTAGGAAACAAAATACTCGACAGCATTCTCTGGGAAAAATTCTTTGAACTCCCCATAGAGCTGGCCTGCTAGGGTCTTATTGTGGGCGATGACTAGAGTTGGTTTATTAACTTTGGAAATCACCTGACTCATGGTATAGGTTTTCCCTGTACCAGTCGCCCCCATCAAGATTTGAGCTTTTTCACCACCCTCGATGTTATCTACCAACTGCTCAATAGCCTGCGGTTGATCCCCAGACGGTTGGTATTTAGATACTAGTTTAAATTTATTGTCTGTAATTCTATTGATCATAATAGCCTCATACACATTTTCTATCCTTCTATTTTACCATAAAAAGGAAAGAGTTTCTGTTTCTCAACAGACCACCTCACTTTATTATATGTTATATCTTCTAACATATAAATATAAAATATTTGCCGGATACAATTTTTTCTGCTATAATTTGAAAATACCCTGAAAGGAGACATCACATGAAGAAAAAAATCCTAGCATGTTTGCTTATTTTATTTCCTATTTTTTCACTAGGATTAGCAAAAGCTGATACAGAAAAAACCAAGTATGTCATTGCCAGTGACTCATCATTTGCACCATTTGTTTTCCAGGACTCAAGCAACCAATACACTGGTATCGATATGGATCTAATCAAGGCTATCGCTGAAGACCAAGGCTTTGAGGTAGAGATTACCAATCCTGGTTTTGATGCTGCTATTAACGCAGTCCAATCTGGACAAGCAGACGGTATCATTGCAGGTATGTCAGTGACTGATGCTCGTAAAGAAACCTTTGATTTTTCTGATTCTTACTATACAGCTAATACTATTCTTGGAGTTAAGGAATCAAGTACCATTTCTTCTTATGAAGATTTGAACGGTAAGACTGTAGGTGTGAAAAACGGTACTGCTTCACAAACATTCTTAAACGAGAATCAAAGCAAATACGGATACAAAATTAAGACCTTTTCAGATGCTGCATCTATGTATGATAGTTTAAATACTGGTTCAATTGATGCCGTTATGGATGACGAACCTGTTATTAAATATTCTATCAGTCAAGGACAAAAGTTGAAAACACCTATCGAAGGTACACCAATTGGCGAAACTGCTTTTGCTGTAAAAAAAGGAAGTAATCCAGAATTGCTAGAGAAGTTCAATAACGGACTTGCAAATCTTAAAGCAAATGGAGAATTCCAAAAAATTCTTGATAAGTATCTAGCAAGCAACTCTACTACTACAAGTTCAACTGCTGATGAAACAACTATTTGGGGATTGTTGAAAAACAACTACAAACAACTCCTCAGCGGACTTGGAATTACTCTCTCATTAGCCCTTATTTCATTTGTAATTGCGATTTTTATCGGAATTGTCTTTGGTATTTTTAGCGTCAGTCCTTATAAATCACTCCGTTTGATTTCAGAAATCTTTGTCGATGTGATCCGTGGTATTCCATTGATGATTCTTGCAGCATTTATTTTCTGGGGCATTCCTAACTTTATCGAATCTCTTACAGGACAACAAAACCCAATCAACGACTTTGTCGCTGGTACAATAGCCCTCTCCCTAAACTCAGCAGCTTACATCGCTGAAATCGTACGTGGTGGTATCAAGGCCGTTCCTGTTGGGCAAATGGAAGCTAGTCGAAGTCTGGGTATTTCATATGGAAAAACCATGCGTAAGATTGTCTTGCCTCAAGCAACCAAACTCATGCTTCCAAATTTCGTTAACCAATTTGTTATCGCATTGAAAGATACAACGATCGTATCTGCGATCGGTTTGGTAGAACTCTTCCAAACTGGTAAGATTATCATTGCTCGTAACTACCAAAGTTTCAAAATGTACGCAATTCTCGCAGTCTTTTACCTTGCGATTATCACTCTTCTAACTAGACTAGCAAAACGCTTAGAAAAGAGGATTCAATAATGGCAAAATTAAAAATTGATGTCGATAATTTACATAAACAATATGGGAAAAACAAGGTACTAAAAGGAATCTCTGTAAAATTCTACGAAGGTGACGTTGTTTGTATCATCGGTCCTTCTGGGTCAGGTAAGTCAACTTTCTTGCGTAGCTTGAATCTCCTTGAGGAAGGTACAAAAGGTCATATCACAGTTAATGGTTATGATTTGACTGACAAAGCAACCAACGTGGACCATGTTCGTGAAAATGTAGGAATGGTATTCCAGCACTTCAATCTCTTTCCACATATGACTGTCTTGGAAAATATCATTTTTGCTCCTATCGAGCATAAGTTATTAACCAAACCAGAAGCTGAAAAATTGGGGATGGAACTTCTTGAAAAAGTTGGACTTGCTGACAAGGCCAATGCTAATCCTGATAGTTTGTCTGGTGGACAAAAACAACGTGTAGCTATTGCTCGAGGTTTAGCAATGAACCCTGATATCATGCTCTTTGATGAGCCAACTTCTGCCCTTGACCCTGAAATGGTTGGCGACGTTCTTAACGTTATGAAGGAATTGGCAGAGCAAGGCATGACCATGATCATCGTAACTCACGAGATGGGATTTGCTCGTAAGGTTGCCAATCGTGTTATATTTACTGCAGACGGTGAATTTCTAGAAGATGGAACTCCTGATCAAATCTTTGATAACCCACAACACCCTCGTCTAAAAGAATTTTTGGACAAGGTCCTCAACGCTTAAAAAAACTGCAAGGTATCCCTTGCAGTTTTTTTCTTACTTGTATTGGAATTTTGGATTTTTTAGAAAATTATGATAAAATAAAGGATATGAAAATGGGGTTTTCCCCTGCCTAGTTGGACTAGGAAACAAAATAGAAATTAGGTAGCTGGATGTCATCTAAAGTTATTGTTACAATTTTCGGTGCAAGTGGAGATTTGGCTAAACGCAAGCTCTACCCTTCACTTTTTAGACTTTACAAATCAGGTAATCTATCTGATCATTTTGCTGTTATTGGAACTGCTCGTAGACCTTGGAGTAAAGAGTATTTCGAATCTGTTGTTGTCGAATCTATTTTGGACTTGGCAGATAGCGTAGAAGAAGCTCAAGCATTTGCTAGTCATTTTTACTATCAAAGTCACGATGTTAATGACACTGAGCACTACATCGAATTACGCAAGCTTCAGGCTGAGTTAAACGAAAAATATCAAGCTGAACACAACAAACTTTTCTTCCTCTCAATGGCACCTCAATTCTTTGGTACCATCGCCAAGCACCTCAAGTCAGAGCAAATCGTTGACGGTAAAGGCTTTGAACGTTTGATTGTTGAAAAACCTTTTGGAACAGACTATGAGACTGCAAGCAAACTAAACGAAGAACTCCTTGCTACTTTTAACGAAGACCAAATCTATCGTATTGACCACTATCTCGGTAAGGAAATGATTCAGAGCATTTTTGCCATTCGTTTTGCCAATATGATTTTTGAAAATGTTTGGAATCGTGAGCACATCGATAATGTTCAGATTACCTTTGCAGAGCGTCTCGGTGTTGAAGAACGTGGTGGCTACTATGATGAGTCTGGTGCCCTTCGTGATATGGTTCAAAACCATACTCTACAACTTCTATCACTCCTAGCTATGGATAAGCCCGCAAGCTTTACCAAAGATGACATTCGTGCGGAGAAAATCAAGGTCTTCAAGAACCTCTACCAACCTACAGACGAGGAACTCAAAGAACAATTTATCCGTGGCCAATATCGTTCTGGTAAAGTCGATGGCATGAAATATATTTCTTACCGTAGCGAACCAAATGTCAACCCTGAATCTATGACAGAAACATTTGCTTCAGGTACATTCTTTGTAGATACTGACCGCTTCCGTGGTGTACCTTTCTTCTTCCGTACAGGTAAACGAATGACTGAAAAGGGAACGCATGTTAATATCGTCTTTAAGCAAATGGATTCAATTTTTGGAGAGCCTCTAGCACCAAATATTTTGACCATCTATATCCAACCAACAGAAGGTTTCTCTCTCAGCCTTAACGGTAAAGAAGTTGGAGAAGAGTTCAAGCTTGCACCTAATTCGCTTGACTATAGAACCGATGCTACTGCTACAGGTGCTTCACCAGACCCATATGAAAAACTCATCTATGATGTTTTGAACAATAATTCAACCAACTTCAGCCACTGGGAAGAAGTAAGCGCATCATGGAAATTGATTGACCGTATTGAGAAACTTTGGGCTGAAAACGGTGCTCCCCTTCATGACTACAAAGCTGGTAGCATGGGACCTCAAGCTAGCTTTGATTTACTCAAAAAATACGGAGCTGAATGGACTTGGCAACCGGATATCGCCTATCGCAAGGATGGCCGATTAGAATAATCAAAAACAATCCTGCAAGAATTCTTGCAGGATTTTCTTTTATAGCAAACCTTCTAAAAGCCCCTTCATAAAGTTTTCAGAATTGAATTCACCGATATCATCGATTTTTTCACCAAAACCAATTAACTTAACAGGGATATTAAGTTCCTCACGGATAGCCAACACAACACCACCTCGAGCAGTCCCATCAATCTTGGTTAAGACAATCCCTGTAACAGGAGTAATTTTTGAGAATTCTTTGGCTTGTACAAGAGCGTTTTGCCCAGTTGACGCATCAAGAGCTAGGAAGGTTTCATGAGGTGCTTCTGGCACAACACGCTTAATGATACGACCAATTTTTTCCAACTCTGCCATCAGGTTTTCTTTGTTTTGCAAACGTCCAGCTGTATCAATCATGAGAATATCAATGCCTTCTGCTACTGCGCGTTCCATCCCATCAAAGACCACACTGGCCGGATCTGCTTTTTCTGGACCAGTAACGACAGGAACATCTACACGACGCCCCCATTCTGCTAACTGAGCAACCGCACCCGCACGGAAGGTATCAGCAGCAACAAGCATAACCTTTTTACCAGCTTGTTTGTATCGATGTGCCAATTTACCGATTGATGTTGTCTTTCCGACACCATTAACACCTACAAAAAGCATGACAGTCAACCCATCTTGGAAGTTAATGCTTTCGTTGTAGTTGCCATCCTTCTCATAGAGCTCCACCAATTTTTCGATGATAACACGACGAAGGGCTTCTGGTTTCTTGGCATTTTCAAGCTTGACTTCATAACGTAGCTCTTCTGTTAAATTGGATGCTACCTGAACACCAACGTCACTCATGATGAGCAGTTCTTCTAGCTCTTCAAAGAATACTTCATCAACTGAGCGGAAATTAGCAAAGAAGGCATTTAAACGGGCACCAAATCCCGTACGAGTTTTCTTGAGACTACGATCATACTTTTCCTGTACAGTCTCTTGTACTTGAGGAGTTTCCTCGGTTGCTTGATTTGCTTCCTCTTCTTCAAAAATTTCTGATTCTGTTTCGTCTGATTGAAGTTGATTAAAATCCTCTTCTTCTTCATCGCTTGAAGTCATATCTTCAACGTGAGATGATTCCACTTGAGGACTTTTTGCCTCTTCAAATAGATTTGATTCATCTTGAGAAACTTCAACTTCATCAAGAGGTTCAATGATAGCTTCTTCTACAACCTCTACTGCAGGTGAGTCTTCATTTGTTTCTTCCTGAGGTTCTGCAGGTAAGCTAACTTCTTCTGGTTCTGTCACTGTAGCATTTTCAGATTCCGATGTATCGTTTTGCTCGTTATCATCAGATAAATCAATATTTTCTAAAGCTTCTTTTACAACATCTTCAATTTTCGGTTCTTCTATTTTTCCAAATAAACGGTCAAATAATCCCATACTTTAATTCTCCTTCAGTACATATTTTTCAATAGCCCATGCGACGGCTTCTTCGTCGTTGGTCATAGGTGTTACCACATTTGCAACTGCTTTGACTTCAGGAACAGCATTTTGCATAGCTACACCAAGACCTGCCCATTCAATCATCGAAAGGTCATTAGCTTCATCTCCACAAGCCATCACTTGACTTCGATCAATTCCTAAATGCTCAATTAACTTAGCTAGTCCTGTCGCTTTATGAACATTCTTTGGTGACCATTCTAGCAAGAGTTCACGTGATTTAAAAATTTCATATTTGTCAAACAATTCAGGAGAAATCTTTTGAATAGCTGCATCCAAGGGTTCTTGAGGAAAGGCAGTGACACATTTATTGTAAGTAATCTGACTAGACAAATCTTCAAAAGCAGTTGGAACAAAAGTTAGAGCTGGGTTAAACTGAGCATATAAACTTTCCTGGTCTGATTGAATCTGATAAACGATGCCTTCAGAAATAGCATCTAATGGAATATTTAGTTTTTCAGTTTCTTCGTAAATACGGCTCACATCATCAATTGAAAAGACTGTCTTATCAAGTATTTCGCCCGTATTTTTCTGAACCAAACCGCCGTTGAATGTGATGGTATATTCGTCATCGTGACCATCTGTTCCAAGTTCTTTGAGGAAGAAATCCATAGCCTTTAGGGGACGTCCAGTTGTTAGGACTACCTTGACTCCTTGTTCACGCGCAGCCTTCAAAGTTGCCTTGGTACGTTCTGTCAATTTCTTGTCTGTCGTTAGCAAAGTTCCATCCAAATCCAAAGCAATTAATTTAATATCTGCCATTACAATTCCTCCATATATGCAATAACTGACTGGTCCTTGTGGTGACCGATAACTGTTTCAGCAAGTTCTAAAATCTCTGGACGTGCATTTTCAGGTGCGACCGGATGTCCTACAACCTGCATCATGTGAAGGTCATTGAGATTATCACCGAAAGCCATCACTTGATCCATATCCAGATTTAATTTTTTCGCTAGCTCTACAATTGCTACTCCCTTATCAACATAGTCTAAAACAATATCGATTGATTCAAAACCAGTAGTCATAGCCTTAACACCAGGCACATGTTCATTGACCCAAGCTTCTCCGGCTTCTACTGTCTCTTCAGTAAAGTTCGTTGTGAATTTGAAAATCTCATCGGTAATATCTTCGAGACTGGCTACCTTTTGGATGTTCTCATTGTAATGATGGCTAAACATAAGATAGGTCTCATCCACCGTATCAAGCACATAACAAGCCTCTTTACCAGTCAAAAGCATCTTCTTCTCATCAAAATATGGTGAAGTTTTTAGTTTTTCAAAAGTTGACAGGTAAAAATCACGTGGCATGGTTGCTTCATAGAGGTCTTGTCCATGAAAGCGAACGAGACTCCCATTTTCAGCAATGAAGATAATCTCATCTTTGACATCCGCAAAATGCTTTTCAAGTGACAAGAGTCCACGTCCCGATGCAACAGCAAAATAAATTCCTCGTTTTTTATATGAAGAGAGAAGAGCTTTTAAACGCTCCATATCAAATTGACCAGCTTCATCTAGAAAAGTCCCGTCCATATCAGTTGCGACTAGTTTAATCATAAATCCTTCTATTCTCCAGTAGTAAATCTACCTTCTATTATACCATAGAAAAAGTAAATAGCGCCTAATCCATACGAGATTAGACGCCTATATAAAATAAGTTTCGTTTATTCCTTAGTTCAAAGTTCTCTTATCCATATTTGGCAAAGAGAGCTTAAACTTAATAATACAGAGTCGAATCACAAAACCGACAATTGAGAGAATAATAAAGGCAGTAATTCTTGGAAAATGGAGGACAAAGGCCAACCAGTAATAAATAACTCCAATTACGAAAGATAGAAGGGCATAGATGTCTTCTTTTAGAACACTTGGAACTTCATTGATCAGGAGGTCTCGGATAATACCACCACCTGCTCCCGTTAAACAGGCCAAAATCCCTGCAGACATCAAATTCAATTTACTATCAGCTAAAGCTGTAGCTCCAATTAGAGAGAAGATAATTAAGCCAATGGAATCAAATATGAGATAAGCTTCTCTCAGCCACTTGTAGAATTTTTTTTCTTGACTTGCATTGGCTTGTTTTGAAGTCACAAAGATATACATGATAACCGCTACAAATATAGAGACATAAATCGGTCCAGGATCTGCGAGAGCGGAGGGAAAACGACTGATAATAGAATCTCTCAAAATCCCACCGCCTACTGCCGTTACAATTGCCAATAAACTAATCCCGAAAATGTCTAAACGTTTACCAAATCCTTTGATGGCTCCTGACGCCGCAAAGGCTATAGTCCCAATATAATTACAAATCATTAGGAATAGGTCAAAATCCATATAAACTCCTCAATTTATTTTTGTAACCTTTCCGACTTCTTAAAGGTCATTCTAAATGCTTAGCTGAAAGTTTGTATCAAGCACTAACTAAGCATCCATATTCTCTAAATCTTTTAGTTTTACAGAGACAATCTTTGATACACCAGATTCTTGCATGGTCACCCCATAGATAGAGTCTGCTGCTGCCATTGTACCCTTACGGTGGGTAACGACGATAAACTGGCTGTCTTTATCAAATCGATTGAGATAATCACCAAAACGCTTAACGTTAGCCTCATCGAGTGCGGCCTCCACCTCATCCAGAATTACAAATGGAATGGTCTTAACACGAATGATTGAGAAGAGTAAAGCTAGAGCTGACAAGGCCTTCTCCCCACCACTCATGAGGTTGAGGGATTGGATTTTCTTACCTGGTGGTTGCACAGAGATTTCGACACCTGCAGTCAATAAATCTCCTTCTGTCAGAATTAGGTCTGCTTGACCACCACCAAACATCTGCTTAAAGGTCACTTTAAAGGACTCACGAATAGCTTCGAAGGTTGACTTAAAGCGTTCTTTCACTTCATCGTTCATCTCTGTAATGGTTTCAAGAAGTAAGTTTTTAGCAGAAAGAATATCATCTCGTTGAGTATTCAAGAATTCCAAGCGTTCGTGTACTTCGTCAAACTGTTCAATGGCATCCAAATTGACCGGACCAAGTGAACGAATGGATTTCTCCAAATCCTTCACCTTTTGTTCAGCGATTGCCAAATCTTCTAACGGATTGACTTGCTCTAAAGCTTCCGTATAGCTAATCTGATATTCCTCTGTCAGCTGGCCTTGAAGATAACGAAGACGATCTGTAATCTTCTCTTTAGTCGCTTCCGCACGTGTTTGCTTACGAATCCATTCTTCATTTTGCTGACGAGCTTGTTCTAAATGACTGGCAATATCATCCAGTTGTCCCTCAATGTCGTCGAGTTCAAACTGCTTACGAATGAGTCCCTGTTGAATTTCTTCTTTTTGACTCTTGGCTTCTGCTTCCTGCTTGGCCAAAAGTTCTGTATCAACTTTTTCAAGATTGTCTACTTTTTCTTGCAAAAGACGTTCAATCTCTTCTTGCTCGATATTGAGGTTCTCAAGTTCTTTGTTAATCCGTTCAATATCCGCAACTTCGTAACGTTTTCGCCCTATCATTTCTGTTTTGAGCAGACGTTCTTGAGAAAGTTTATCCTGCAAGTTTTGGTAGCGTTCCTGAATAGCATTTTTATTGGACTTGATTTCTTCGATTTCAGATTCCAGCTTTTGCTTTTCAGTTGCAATAAATGCAAGTCGTTCTTGACATTTTTCCTTTTCAGCTTGCCAATCTCCACCTCTGAGGTTATTTAATTCTTTTTCCTGAAGTTCTAGAAGGGTTTCGAGTTCTTCGACCTGCTGGCTAGTTTGTTGATAAGCTAGGTACAAGCCTTGTTCCTGGATACGAGCTTGCTCCCCTTGGAACTTAATGGTCTCCAAAGTTTGACTAAGTTCATTCAAGGCTTCTTGAACTGACTTCAGATTTTCTTCCTCTTGGCGAAGAAGTTTTTCTTCTTGAGCGATTTCTTTTTGCAACTGCTCCAATTCAGGTTTGATGAATATGCTGTTATTTTGACGATTAGCACCACCTGCATAAGAACCACCTGTTCGTAGCTCTGTTCCATCTAGCGTTACCATACGAACTTGATAGCGTACCTTACGAGCAGCATCACATGCATGCTCCACTGTATCAAAGATAGCTGTCGTAGCTAGCAGATTTTTAAAGATAGCTTCAAGCTTGACATCAAAAGTAACCAGTTCATCTGCCATGCCAAGAAAACCAGGACTTGAGGCAATCACATCTTGATTCTGCCCAGAAATGCTCCGAGCCTTAATAGTTGTCAAAGGTAGGAAAGTCGCACGACCGGCTCGATTTCGCTTAAGGAAATCGATAGCTTTAGTCGCTGCCTGTTCATCTTCAACGATGATGTGTTGGCTACTTGCACCGAGAGCAATCTCAAGGGCTGTCTGATAATGAACATCAAAGGTTAAATGTTCACTAACTGCTCCAATAATACCACCCAAGCGATTTTTTTCTTGGAGAACACTCTTGACACCTGCATAAAAATTGCTATGGTTTTTAAGAATATTTTCCAAACTTTGCGCCTTGGCCTGTTTGTTTTTCAGACTATCCAAACGGTCAAAGAGTTGATTTTGCTGACTTTGATAAGCCTGCTTTTGTTCTTCTTCTTGCTTGGCATTGGTCTGGTATTCAGCAAGTAAGCTTTGTACTTCTTCTTTAGCTGATTTAAGGGCAAGCTCTTGTTCACTAGCCTTGGACTTGGCAGAAGCCAATTGTTCCTTCAAGGATTCTAATTGTTCTTCTTGCTTTTGAGTCTGTTGGCGACTATTTTCAAGGTCATTTTCAATACGTGTCAATTGGTTAGAGACATCCGCTTCTTCCTGTAAGAATACCACGAAACGTTCACGCAATTGCTCAATCATTTGATCTGGATCATCAGAAAAAGCTAATAATTCTGCTTCTAAACGATTGAGTTCCTTAGTATTGACCGCTAAATTTTCTTCTAACTGACTGAGATTTGCTTCTTTTTCTTCCTTCTCCTGAATGAGAGCATTTCTCTTTTCGTCCAAACTAGCCAAACGTGCCTGAGCTTCTTGTTGATTGAGAGCGACTTGCTCTGTTTCCAATTTTGATAAGGCTAACTTACGCTCTAAATCACTGATTAGACCAGTTAAATCCATCAGTGTGGACTGGTCTTTTGACATTTCAGCTTGTAAATCATGACGTTTCTTTTTAAGTGTTTGATTTTCTTCTTCTAATTCTTCACGTTTCTGATAGTAGCTCGTCAAAAGTTCTTGAACTTGGTTTAATTCTTCTTCTGTTAGTTCTAATTCAGTCTTACTAGCTTGAATCTGAGCGACCAGAACATCTAGATAGATTGCTTTACGTTGGCCGTCCAGGTCCATAAATTTACGAGCTGTTGCTGCTTGCTTTTCTAACGGCTTGATTTGATTATCTAGCTCATAGATGATATCTTCCAAGCGGTCTAGATTGTCTTGAGTTTGTTGCAGTTTGCTTTCTGTCTCTTTGCGACGAGTTTTATATTTTAAAACTCCAGCTGCTTCTTCAAAAATAGCGCGGCGTTCCTCAGGTTTGGAGTTAAAGATTTCTTCGACCTTCCCTTGGGAAATAATAGAGAAGGAATCGCGCCCAAGTCCAGTATCTAAGAAGAGATCATGTATATCACGAAGACGGACTTTTTTGCCGTCAATCTTGTACTCACTATCTCCTGTACGATAGATGTGACGCTCTACCTTAATTTCCTGACCTGCATCTTTGATGAAGCCGTCCTGGTTATCTAGGGTAACAACCACAGAAGCATAGTTTAAAGGTTTTCTACTTTCTGTTCCTGCAAAGATAACATCAGGCATCTTCCCACCACGCAAGCTTTTCACACTAGATTCACCTAGTGCCCAACGCAGACTTTCCGTGATGTTTGATTTTCCAGAACCATTAGGTCCTACAACAGCTGTAACCCCCTGGTCAAAAACAACCTTGGTCTTGTCAGCAAAGGACTTAAACCCCTGAATCTCAATTTCCTTTAAATACATGAATCCAGCCCTTCCTCAACTGCATTTTTTGCGGCTTCCTGCTCTGCTAATTTTTTTGAACGTCCTTGACCAGTTCCAAGACTTTTCCCTTCAACAAGGACTTCCACTTGGAACATCTTATCGTGGGCAGGTCCAATCTCTGATATCACTTGATAACGAATATCGACATCACCATTGACTTGGAGTAATTCTTGCAAGTGAGTCTTGTAGTCTTTAATCATTTCAAAATCGCCGGCTTCTACTTTTGGTATCATGACTTGATAGATAAAATCTTTCACTCTAGCCAGATTCTTGTCTAAAAGAAGAGCACCCAAAAAGGCTTCAAAGGCATCTCCCAAGATGGTATCACGATTGCGACCACCTGATTTTTCTTCTCCCTTGCCTAGCTTGATAAACTGATCAAACTGGCAATCACGCGCAAAACCAGCTAAACTCTCCTCGCGAACAATCATGGCACGAAGTTTAGATAAATCACCTTCTGGCTTTTTAGGATATTTCTTGTACAGATATTCTGAAATCAATAATTGCAGAACAGCGTCTCCTAAAAATTCCAAGCGTTCATTGTGTGAAATTTTTAAGAGGCGGTGCTCGTTTGCATAACTAGTGTGAGTAAAAGCTGTTTCAAGTAATTGTTTATCTGAAAAAACAAGATCAAAACGTTGCTCTAACACGGTTTCTAATTCCTTCATAAGAACCTCTTTCTAAAACATTATAATACACTCCATTATATCAAAAAAAGAATTCATAGTCAGAAAATAACCCTTAAAACGACTTTTTCTCACTTGCTTCTAAAATCAATCCATTACTAGCAGTCTAGCCTATTTTTTGGTATAATAAATCTTATGGAAATTGAAAAAACCAATCGAATGAATGCTCTGTTTGAATTTTATGCAGCCCTTTTGACTGATAAGCAGATGAACTATATCGAACTCTACTATGCAGATGACTATAGTTTGGCTGAAATCGCTGAAGAGTTCGGTGTCAGTCGCCAGGCTGTTTATGACAATATCAAACGTACAGAAAAGATACTGGAAGATTATGAAATGAAGCTTCATATGTATTCTGACTACATTGTTCGCAGTCAGATTTTTGATCAAATTTTGGAGCGTTATCCAGAAGATGCTTTTCTACAAGAGCAAATTGAGATTTTAACAAGTATCGACAATAGAGAATAAGAGGAATAAATAATGGCATTTGAAAATTTAACAGAACGTTTACAGAACGTCTTTAAAAATTTACGTAAAAAAGGGAAAATTACAGAGAGCGATATCCAAGAAGCAACCAAGGAAATTCGTCTTGCACTTTTAGAAGCCGACGTTGCTCTTCCAGTTGTCAAGGATTTTATCAAAAAAGTTCGTGAACGTGCGATTGGGCATGAAGTTATTGATACCCTCAATCCAGCTCAACAAATCATCAAGATTGTCAATGAAGAGTTAACCGCAGTTCTTGGTTCTGACACAGCTGAGATTATTAAGTCTCCAAAAATCCCAACTATTATCATGATGGTTGGTTTGCAGGGGGCTGGTAAAACAACTTTTGCAGGTAAACTTGCTAATAAACTCAAAAAGGAAGAGGATGCTCGTCCTTTAATGATCGCGGCCGATATCTATCGTCCTGCAGCTATTGACCAGCTCAAAACACTTGGACAACAAATTGATGTTCCTGTGTTTGCACTTGGAACTGAAGTTCCTGCGGTTGAGATTGTTCGCCAAGGTTTGGAGCAAGCCAAAGCCAACCATAACGACTATGTCTTGATTGATACAGCTGGTCGTTTACAAATTGACGAACTTCTCATGAATGAGCTCCGTGATGTTAAAGCACTTGCTCAACCAAATGAAATTCTTCTTGTCATCGATGCCATGATTGGTCAAGAAGCTGCCAACGTTGCACGCGAATTTAACAATCAATTAGAAGTTACTGGTGTCATCCTTACAAAGATTGACGGTGACACTCGTGGTGGTGCTGCCCTTTCTGTTCGTCACATCACTGGAAAACCAATCAAGTTCACTGGTACTGGTGAAAAGATTACTGACATTGAAACCTTCCACCCAGATCGTATGGCCAGCCGTATTCTCGGTATGGGAGATATGCTGACTCTGATTGAGAAAGCTTCCCAAGAATACGATGAGCAAAAAGCCCTTGAAATGGCTGAAAAAATGCGTGAAAATACCTTTGATTTCAACGATTTCATTGATCAGTTGGATCAGGTACAAAATATGGGACCAATGGAAGATTTGCTCAAGATGATTCCTGGTATGGCCAATAACCCTGCCGTCCAAAATATGAAGGTAGACGAAAAGCAAATTGCTCGCAAACGTGCTATCGTGTCTTCTATGACTCCGGAAGAACGTGAAAATCCAGATTTGCTCACTCCAAGTCGTCGTCGTCGTATCGCCGCTGGTTCTGGTAATACTTTTATCGAAGTCAACAAGTTCATTAAGGACTTTAACCAAGCTAAGCAACTCATGCAAGGTGTCATGTCTGGTGATATGAACAAGATGATGAAACAAATGGGCATCAACCCTAACAACCTTCCTAAAAATATGCCTGGTGGCATGGATATGTCAGCCCTTGAAGGTATAATGGGACAAGGTGGTATGCCGGATATGTCTGCTCTTGGAGGAGCCGGAATGCCGGATATGAGCCAGATGCTTGGTGGAGGCCTCAAGGGTAAAATCGGTGAATTTGCCATGAAGCAATCCATGAAACGCATGGCTAACAAAATGAAAAAAGCTAAGAAAAAACGCAAATAAAAAGGACTCAACTGAGTCCTTTTTTGTTTAGTTATTTCGAAGTTTTTCCAAAGTCTCTTTAAAGATAATTGGAATATCAGAAGTAAATTCCATAGTTTCACCAGTTCTAGGATGGGTAAAACCTAGAGTTTTGGCATGTAGAAATTGCCCATGACCTTTCAAGGTTTTACGAGGGCCGTAAACCTCATCTCCAGCAACAGGATGACCGATGTAAGCCATGTGCACACGAATCTGATGAGTACGTCCTGTTTCCAGTTGTAATTCCAGCAATGTATAATCACCAAAGCGTTCCAAGACTTGGAAACGTGTCACTGCTGGTTTCCCTTTAGCGGTAACAGCTTGTTTCTTACGGTCTTTTTCACTACGTCCGATCGGCGCTTCAATGACTCCACGATCATTTGGGAGATTACCGTGAACAATAGCCCAATACTTACGAAGAGATTTCTTGTCCTTCAATTCTTGAGCCAGTGCCATATGCGCTTCATCATTTTTAGCAATCATTAAGAGACCTGAAGTATCCTTATCAATACGATGGACAATACCTGGACGCAATACACCATTGATGCCTGATAGGTCCTTGATATGATACATGAGGGCATTAACCAAGGTACCACTGGTGTGACCAGCGCTTGGATGAACGACCATCCCTTGAGGCTTGTTAACTACTGCTACATCCTCATCTTGATAAATGATTTCTAAGGGAATATCTTCAGCCACATACTCTAAAACTTCTGGTTCTGGAACTTGATAAGTGATAACATCCCCTTCTTGAACCGAGTACTTAGCTTTTTTTAACTGACCATTGACCAAGACCTGACCAGACTTGATTTGTTCATTGGCGAGACTACGAGACAATTCTGTCAAATCGGACAAAGCCTTATCTAAGCGTACTCCACCGGTTTCAATTTTAATTTCCATTCATTTCCTCTTTTAGCATTGCAATCAATAACACAACTACTCCTACTGTCAGATAACTATCAGCTACATTGAAAATCGCGAAATTGATAAAGTCTAAGTGGAACATATCCACGACAAATCCTTGACTGATGCGATCGATAAAGTTCCCAAGGCCACCTGCAATAATCAAAATCAATCCAAAGACTGTCCAGGAGGAATCCTCTATATGCTTATGAAGATACCAGATACCTCCAACCATGACTACCAGGGTAATCACTGCAAAAAACCACTGTTGATCTTGAAGCATCGAGAATGCCGCCCCCCTATTTTGTAGATAGGTTAAACTGACTAGATTTGGGATCCATGACTTGATTTCACCAAGAGCAATATTCTTAACGACATAAGACTTTACCAATTGATCTAAGACAATCAAGGCTGCTATAATCCCTGCTACTATTCCTCTTTTTTTCATGCTTTCCTCTTCTGATCAAAATACTCTTGCATGACCTCTACAAATAAAGTCCCTGCTTGGCTCAAGTCTACTTCTTCACGTTTCACATAAACCATGCGATTATTGAGATTATCATTTAATGGAATAACGGTGATTCCGTTCACACTGTCGCTATCCAAGAATCCAGAACCAGTCGCATAAGCATTTGTTCTTTCAAGAATCCCATTTAAGGTAGCACGGTCAGTTACGTTAAACATTTGAGAGCTAGCACTAGTATCCACAAAGTTCTCTGAATAATAAAGATACTCATCCTTTTCCTGTGTGAATCGCACTGTTGGTAAATCTGCCAAATCATCCATGACCAGCTCTTTTTTCTTGGCTAAAGGATGTTCTTCACGCAGATAGATATGGGTTTGGAAAGGAATCAACTCAATCACTTCAAGTCCTAGCTTTTCAACCCGCTGCATGATTCCCTTTTGGTTTTGATTATTGAGGTAAATAATCCCAATCTCACTATGTCCTTGGGCTACTTCATCCAAGATTTGAACAGTTGTAGATTCAAAAATACGGAAATTCTTATATTCAGGATATTGTTGCGAAAAAGCTGTAATGGTTGGTGGCAAGAAATCATAGTGCTGGCTGGCTATTGAAAACTCATCCTTTTCCTCTTCAGGATTGGCATACTGGTTCTGGAAAACATCAAATCCTTTGACCAACTCTTGTGCCTTTTCATAAAATTCCATACCGCGACGAGTAAGGAAAGTTCCCGAACTGGTTCTGCGAAAAATCTTGAAGCCGAGCTCTTTTTCCAAGTCTCTTACAGAAATAGATAGACTGGGTTGGCTAACGTACATCTTCTCAGCCGCTTCACGAAAAGTACCACTATTAGCAATAGCCACAACGTAGCGTAATTGTTGAATATTCATGATTTCTCCTTCGATTTCTATCTTATCATTATACCATAAATCAAGCCTATCCAACAAAGGAAAATCATGAGACAGACACTTCTAATCCAAGCAAACAAAAAACACCTTTTAAGGTAGATAAAATTCTAACCAAAAGGTGTTAGTGTTACTATTATTTAGCTGCTGCGTAAAGTTCATCTACTTTATTCCAGTTAATCACTGAGAAGAAAGCTTTGATGTAGTCAGGACGAACGTTGCGGTATTTCACGTAGTAAGCATGTTCCCAAACGTCCAAGCCCAAGATTGGTTTCTTACCTTCTGAGATTGGTGTGTCTTGGTTTGCAGTTGAAGTCACTTCAAGCTTACCTTCTTTGTTAACAACCAACCATGCCCATCCAGAACCGAAACGAGTCGTTGCTGCTGCAGTGAAAGCTGCTTGGAATTCTTCGAATGAACCAAAAGCTTCATCGATTGCTGCTGCAAGTTCTGCTGAAGGAGCTGTCTTTTCAGGAGTCATCAATTTCCAGAAAAGAGCGTGGTTCAAGTGTCCACCACCGTTGTTGATAAGCGCTTGACGAATATCAGCTGGGATAGATTCAACATCTGCAAGCAATGCTTCGAGGTCTTCACCAATTTCAGGGTGTTTTTCAAGAGCTGCGTTTGCGTTGTTTACGTATGTTTGGTGGTGTTTGTCATGGTGCAAGTGCATTGTTTCAGCATCAATGTATGGTTCCAATGCATCGTAAGCGTATGGAAGATCTGGTAAGATAATAGCCATCTGTAATACCTCTTTTTCTTTTTATATAAAAATGATAACGCAAACAACCTATTTTTTCAAGTTTTTTGCTCAATTTGACTGGCTTGCAATTTGCAACAAAGCATTCTCAAACAGGTAGCCTTTTTCGTAAACACCAGTCTTAATTTGATAATCTGCTTGAATAAGATAACGGATAGAATCCTGTAAGAAATTCAAGGACAAACCTCGTGTGTCACGAAGAGCAAATTTTATTTGGTAAGGATTAGGATTGCGACCAAGATAGTGACCTAAACTGCTGACCATCTGAGATTCTGTCTGACCAGACTCTTGCAATATTTTTACCTGGGTATAGAGTCTAAACTGTCCCAGCATAATGGCAATCAGTTTAATCTCATCTTCTCCCTGCAAGGTCAAATCTTTTACTAAATCACGCGCCTGATCGATCTTCTTCCCTAAAATTAACTGAGTTAAATCAAAGATATTATCCTGCAAAGTCTTTGGTATGGCTTCAACAATGTCTTCTTCTGTAATGTCACCATTATCCTTGTAAGCCTGTAGGAAGAGTAGATTTTTTTGAATTTCACTGAATTGAAAACCTGATTTGATAAGCAACTGTTCGAAGGATTTTCCAGCAAAGGTAAGTCCTAATTCCTGAGCCCACTTTTGAAAATAAGCTCGTATTTCTTGCTCTTTTGGCTCGATGGCTTCAAAAACTGTCGCATCGCGCTTGAGCAATTTGACCAAACGTCTCTTACTATCCAACTTCCCTTCAGCAAAAATGACTAGTTTACTAGAAGGTAAAGGATTTTCCAGGTAGGCTTCGAAAGATTTAAGTTCATCATCAGATAGATAGCGTTTTTTAGCTGTCGTTATGTCGAGAAAATGATCTAAAATAACAATCTTTTCATCCGCAAAGAAAGGAAGACTAACTAGCTCTAATTCCAAGCTTTTGTAGTCTACTTCTTTCATGTCAAAATAAGCAAAGTTCAAATCTGCATGATCGTAGCCGATTTGTTTGAGAACCTGTGTTTTCATGACGTCATACTGGCCTTGGTCGCCCCCTGTAAACAGGGTCAAACTCGAAAGGTTAGCTAAGGACAATTTTCGACTTTCTTCTATGGCTAGCATCTATTCTCCTTTCTTTTTAGTTTCACTTTTATTTAATCAATATAATGTAATTTACCACGGAAATCATCTAGGCTTTGATAACCTTTTTCCACCATGATTTCTTTTAGTTCCTGGGTAATACGCTCAAAAGCACCTACTCCTTCTTTATGAAGAGTAGTTCCTACTTGTACCATGCTGGCACCACATAAAATATGTTCAAAGGCATCACGTCCTGTAAGCACACCACCAGTTCCGATGATTTGGATTTCTGGATTTAAGCGTTGATAGAAAGCATGGACATTAGCAAGGGCAGTTGGTTTAATGTATTCTCCACCAATTCCACCAAAGCCGTTCTTAGGACGAATCACGACAGACTCGTCTTCTATATAAAGACCATTTCCAATAGAGTTGACACAATTGACAAACTTGAGTGGGTATTTGTTGAAAATTTCTGCAGCTTGATCAAAATGTACAATATCAAAATAAGGTGGAAGCTTAATCCCTAGGGGTTTTGTAAAATACTCAAAAACTTCTGACAAGATACGGTCTGTTGTTTCAAAATCATAGGCAATCTGAGGCTTACCTGGAACATTTGGGCATGAGAGATTGAGTTCGGTTAAACCACGAAAATCACTTTCTTGCACCTTTTTTAAGATAGTATGAGTTTCCTCTGGAGACATTCCAACTAAAGATAGGAAAAAAGTACGATTTGGTTCCTTTTCTTGCAATTCCAAAAGGTAGTTCAAATAATAGTCTAAACCATTATTCGGTAGACCCATAGAGTTAATAGAACCAAGTGGAACATCTTGATAGCGTGGTTCAGGATTTCCCTGACGAAATTCCAAGGTTGCAGTCTTAGTGACAAAGGTTCCTGCTGCTGAATTTTTGACACCTTCCAATTCCTCAATTGTCATACAAGCAACACCTGCTGCATTCATCAAGCAATTATCAAACTCAAAACCAGCAATCTGTGTTTTCGTTGATACCATGATTCTATTCCTCCAAAATCCATTATTTATTTATTTATTATTATACCATACTTTGGCAGGAGCCATTTAATAAAACTAACCCTATAAAAAGGTTTCTAATTCAACTAATAAAACTAGCTTATTCAAATTGAAAGAATTTTTAGAAAATTTATGTTTTTTTCTTTACACTGAAAATTTTTTCTGCTATAATGTCTCATGTAATAAAATATGACAACAAAAAAAGGAGAACGATATGACATCTGCTAAAGAATATATCCAAAGCGTGTTTGAAACTGTAAAAGCTCGTAACGGGCATGAGGCTGAATTTCTCCAGGCGGTTGAAGAATTCTTCAGTACTTTGGAACCTGTCTTTGAAAAACACCCTGAGTATATTGAAGAAAACATCTTGGCACGTATCACTGAACCTGAGCGCGTAATTTCTTTCCGTGTTCCTTGGGTTGACCGTGATGGAAAAGTTCAAGTTAACCGTGGTTACCGTGTTCAATTTAACTCTGCTGTTGGACCATATAAAGGCGGACTTCGTTTCCACCCAACTGTAAACCAAGGGATCTTGAAATTCCTCGGCTTCGAACAAATCTTTAAAAACGTTTTGACTGGACTTCCAATCGGTGGAGGTAAAGGTGGGTCCGACTTCGATCCTAAAGGCAAAACTGATGCTGAAGTGATGCGCTTCTGCCAAAGCTTCATGACTGAATTGCAAAAATACATCGGACCTTCTCTTGACGTACCTGCTGGTGATATCGGTGTCGGTGGACGTGAAATTGGTTACCTTTACGGACAATACAAACGCCTCAACCAATTTGATGCTGGTGTCTTGACTGGTAAACCTCTTGGATTTGGTGGTAGCCTGATTCGTCCAGAAGCGACTGGTTACGGTTTGGTTTACTACACTGAAGAAATGCTCAAAGCAAACGGAAACAGTTTTGCAGGTAAGAAAGTGGTTATTTCTGGTTCTGGTAACGTTGCTCAGTTTGCCCTTCAAAAAGCAACTGAACTTGGTGCTACAGTTATATCTGTATCTGACTCAAATGGTTATGTCATTGATGAAAATGGTATCGACTTCGACCTTTTGTCAGATGTTAAAAACAACCGTCGTGCTCGCTTGACTGAGTATGCTGCAGAAAAACCTACTGCTACTTATTATGAAGGTTCTGTATGGACTTACACTGGTAACTACGATATCGCTCTTCCATGTGCGACTCAAAACGAGATCAACGGTGAAGCTGCGAAACGCTTGGTTGCTCAAGGCGTTATCTGTGTCTCTGAAGGAGCCAACATGCCTAGCGACCTTGAAGCTATCAAAGTCTACAAGGAAAACGGAATCCTTTATGGACCTGCCAAAGCTGCCAATGCTGGTGGTGTAGCTGTATCTGCTCTTGAAATGAGCCAAAACAGCCTTCGTCTTTCATGGACACGTGAAGAAGTTGACGGTCGCTTGAAAGATATTATGACTAACATCTTCAACACAGCTAAAACAACTGCAGAAACATACGGTCTTGGTACTGACTACCTTGCAGGTGCAAATATTGCAGCCTTTGAGAACGTAGCAAATGCTATGATTGCCCAAGGTATCGTTTAAAATGAATAACTAAAAACCCCAATCACTCCGACTGAGGTTTTTAGTTTCGCATTTAAGAGCTTTACATAATAAAAATAAGAGGCCCTATGGACCTCTTATTTTTTTGGATTCTTAAACAAGATTTTATTGAAGCTTACTCTTAATTTTTCTTCTTTTTAAGCAGATAAGCTGCAAGGCTAACTCCAGCAAGAGCTAAGATTAGGCTAAGAATAAATTCAGTCGAACCAGTATTTGGCAACTCAACTTTCTTTTTCGGTTCTTCAGTTGTTGTATTTGGAGGAATACTTGGTTCATGTTTATTTGTAAGAACAACATTACCTTGACCGTCATCGGTTTTCGTCACTTGATAACCTGTTGGAACATCGACTTCTTCCACCGTGTAGGTGATAGCTTTGCCCTTGACATTTTTGTCCAAATCCGCAAAGGTATGAGTCCACTTGTTCTCAGCTGACAATTCAATGATTTCACCAGATTTCTTACCATCCGCATAAAGTTGCACTTTCACACTCTTCGGACGAAGGCCGTCTTTGTCCTCTTGGTCATCCCACTGTTTGGTTACAGAGAGGGTTGTCTTACCTGGAGTGTGCGTATTGGTAATAGTATAGCTTTCTTGGTCAATGCTTGGTGAATAGTTTTCAACCTTTTCTTCTTGAAGGGTGTAGACGATTTCCTTGCCATCCTTAAACTTAGGAAGACCAGTAAAGGTTGCTTTCCAATCGGTCTCGCTTGTAATATCTTTGCGAGCCACTTCTCCACCATTGGCCAGAAGCTTCACAGTGATTTTAGCCGGACGAAGACCATCTTGGTTGTCATTGTCCACCCAGATTTTAGTGACTGGAATATCCACCGTACTTGGAGTGTGCGTGTTGGTCAAGACGACATCGCCCTTCTCCTTGCTCTCTTCTGTTACGGTGTAACCTTCCGGAACGTCCACTTCTTTCACAGAATAGTGAATGTCTTGTCCGTTTGCTTTTTCAGCAAGTTTCTCAAAGGTATGAGTCCATTTATTGTCTACAGACAAGACAACTTCCTTGCCTAGCTTTTGATCACCCGCATACAATTGGACGCGAATTTCTTTTGGACGTAGGCCATCTTGGTTATTAGCGTCATCCCATTTCTTTGTGACCTTAACTTGAGTGACAGTTGGTTCATGCTTATTGGTCAAGACAAGATGTGCTGGATCTTTATCATCGATCGAAAGAGTATAGCCTTCTGGGACATTCTCTTCTTTTACAGTGTAGTTAAGAGCCTTACCAGCTACATTTACATCAAGGTTTTCAAAGGTTCCATGCCATTGATTAGCTTCTGACAATTCCAGAGTCTGGTCTGTAGGTGCACCATCCTTATAGAGTCTAACCGTAATTGATGCTGGACGAATACCATCTTGGTTGTTGGCATCATCCCATTTCTTAGTTACTTGAACTTTAGTCTTAGAAGGAGTGTGGGTATTCGTAATCACTACCTGACCTGGATTAGTTGCTTCAACCGTTTGAGTATAACCTTCTGGCACTTCTGTTTCTTTCACTGTATATTGAACAGCTTTGCCATCTTTTTTCTCATCCAATTCAGAGAAGGTGTAAGTCCATTTGTTATCTTCAGAGAGCTCTACTACTTTACCTAATTCTTGACCATCAGCATAGAGTTGAACCTTGATAGTCTTTGGACGAAGGCCGTCTTGGTTTTCTGCATCATCCCATTTCTTAGTCACTGTTAAACTAGTTTTACCTGGTTTGTAAGTGTTTGTGATAGTTGTACCGTCGATAGTTGTTGTGTAGTTTGCTACAGTATCTTCTGTCACAGTGTAGATGATTTTTTGACCTTTTTTATAGACTGGTAGGTTTGTGAAGATATGACTCCATGTTTCACCCTTACCAGAAACTGTTACTGTTTGGACTTTCTCACCATTAGCTAAGAGATGAACTGTAATGCTGGCAGGACGGAGACCGTCTTGATTTTTAGCATCATCCCAAACTTTTTTCACGGTTACTTCTGTTGTTTCAGGAGTACGCTTATTGGTAATTGTTGCTTTTCCATCTACAAACTGAGCTTCTTCTTTATCAACTGTGTAATAAGTTGGTACTTTAACTTCTTTTACTGTATAGCTGATGAGGTTACCATCGCTATCTTTATCTGGAAGATTGCTAAAGGTTACTTTCCAGTCACTTCCTGCTGAAAGTGCTACTGGTTTGCCTTCTGCTTTTCCATTTTTGTACAATTGGAACTCGATGGATTCAGGACGAAGACCTTCTACGTTGTCTTGGTCATCCCAAACTTTAGTCGCTTCTAGATTGAGATATTTGATATCATTCTCATTTGTGATTAGTTTTGGTGAAGCTTTTGAACCAATAGCTTCTCCGTCAATTGTGACATGATAGATTTGTTGATCTGCATCGTAGGTCACCACGACTGCATGTTCAGTCTCATCCAACTTATAATTAGTTGGTGCTTTAGTTTCTTTAAGAGTATAAGTTCCTTCTGTTAAGGTTGTAAAAGCAACATTTCCATCCTTATCAGAAACTTGAGTCGCAAGGACTGCACCACTAGCATCCAATAAATTGAACTCAGCACCAGCTAATCCTTTGCTAGTATCATCTTTATCAACTTTCTTCACATGGAAGCTAGCCCCAAAAATTTGAGAAGTTACAGTATTAGACTCACGGTTTCCTTCATGGCCTTTAGCCTTGTAACCAAATTGGTTATGAGCTTGTACGACACCTGAACGACCACCATTATCCTTGTTATCTTCTGTACGGTCTAGCATCAATTGCTTAACTTGGTCTGTCAATTCACTTGGATTGACAACAGGTACAGCAATATCTACTTGACTACGAGCACCAATAGTGGTTCCTTCATTAGCAACAATCTTAATTCCTGTTACTTGACTGTAGTCTGTGATATCTGTTGTCCAAATATCTTTATCTGCAGCTTGTGCCATGGTACTAGATGTAACTGTGGTATCTGTTGTGTAGTATGCTGTCCATCCTTCTGGCGCAGTGATAGGACCGCGAAGACTTACAGTGTATTCTGTCTTACGGGCTGAAGCATCAAGTGTATTGACATCACCTACTTTTGGAAGGGCATCAAAAATAACAGTATTTTCAACAGGAGTATCTGTATTATTTTTGATTGTTAATTTATAATTAAAGGTTTCTCCTGGTTTAAAGGTACGAGTTACTGTTGATGCATCAGATAAGTCGTCATTCTTAGCAATGAACTTACGAGAATAAACACCTTCAGCTGCAACAATGGTATAGTTGGATTCCGCATGAGGGATTTTATCCGTTGTAGAACCATTGTTATTTAAATCATAGCTATCTACTGCAACTGTATTCGGGTTAGCAGTTTCTAAATCCCAAAGTCCTTCTCCCGCCATATAGATATGGTTGGTAAAGGTTCCGCCATCTGCCTTCCCTTTTAGTTTGGTATAGATAAATGGCAAACGAACTTGACCACCAGTCTCTAGAGAGCGTTTGATAAATTCCTTCTGATCCAAGTGAATAATCAAGGCAGAACGTCCAGAGTTGTGGTAGTTTTCGATGACCTCATAGGATTTATACCAAGGGCTATAATAGCGACCGTTCTTATCAAAATATTGATCTAAGTTATTGAAGTCGATATCCAGCGTATTTGGATCAAAGAGGTCAATGACTCGCAAGTCTTTGTAGTCCTTACCTGGATCCAAACGCACATTCTCCGCAGATAGAGCAAAACGAATAGTTTTCCCATCTGTGAACTGGACATTGTTATAATCAGTATTTTTAGTTAGTTCAACATTTTCTGTCAATGGAAGAAGCTTAAATTTCCATTTAGCAGATTGATCTCTATCTGCGCCTGATTGAGTTTTGTAAGTAATGCGACCAGTATTTTCATAGACATTCTTGGTCTCATCATTCTGATCAATATGAGTTTTTTCTGGATCTTTGAAGGCTGTGTAGGTAGTAATAAAAATCCCTTGGCCTGATGGAAGCTCGAAGTCGTCTTTCATCTCCAGTCTCCAGCCGACAACTGTACCATATTTGGTCAAATCAGTGCTTCCAAATCCATCCTTGTCTGCCTCTGGTTGGATTTCTTTAGTCGAACCATCTTCCATGGTTAAGATGATGCGTTTCACATATTGACTGATCAGAGGTCCATTCCCATAGATCCCAATCATCATACGAGCATATTCAATCTTAGTAAACTTCAAGCGCGAGTCTACTTGCTCATCATAAAAGACAACATTCTTTTGAGCAAATGGTGTGACGTTATTGTATTTCAAGAGCCACTTGTAGTTAGCTGCCTTGTAGTCTGTCGAATCGTAGACATTGCCTTCAGCTTGTTTGGCAAAAGACCCTTTACCTTCCAAGTCACGAGAAGTAAGTCGGAAGATGAGAGAATCTTCGGCAGTTACGTCCGGTTCGCCATCACCACGTTCCGCAGGAATCCCCATGACAGACGCAGTGTTGGTCAAATCTTTAACTAAAACATCCTCTAGGGTTTGGTCTTTTTCCATGACCAAGTCTGGGAATTTCAAGTACAAGAAACTCTTGTCTTGGATCTGTTGCATCAAATCAGAATGGTAGCTTTGAAGATTGGTATTTGCATTTGCTACAAAGGTTTTTGAAACCGTACCATCCCCATTGTCGACCCAGCCTTCAGATTTTTCCGTATCTAGAACCGCTGTACGAGTTTTTCCATCTTTGTCCGTATAGGTTGGCAGTTTATCTGTGATCGTTGCAGATTCCAGCTGGCGATAGCTACCGTTGTACTGTCCACGCATCCCATCTAACAAGAAGGCAAACGGAACTGAAGTTGCTTTTTCGATGTATTTTTTACCATCAGCTCCTGTCACAATCCCTGGAGATGCTTCCGCATAGTCCCTAGACATGGTAGCGTCATAGTTCTGATTAATAAACTTGGTCAAGGTATAGTCCTTGTATTGAGGTTTCCAGGTAATACTATTTAGGGCGGTTTCGGCACCATTAACATTCAATGTCCCTGTGATATCCATCGAGTAGTTGCTAGGAGGAAATCCTAGCTTAAACTTAGCGATGAATGGTAGTGTCAACACCTCTGACTTTTGGTAATTGGTGAAATGTAGGCTGATTTGGTAATCATCTCCCACCTTAGTCACTGTTGGTTCATCATGTTGGGAACTACTAGTGAATCCTGGAACACTGACTTCCGATAAGTATTTCCCAGGTAGGACTACATTCACCACGACATCATTGATATCTGTCGTCAGATTTTTTGGGGTAATCTGAATATAGCCAGACATGGTATCAGATGTGTTATAGGCCATACCACCCGGATGCTCTTGTTTATCTCCGTACAAGAGACTAACATCTAAGGCACCATTATCTCCGACTGCTAGTTCTTTAGCCAGAACCAATACAGTTCCTTGGCTCATTTGTCCTAGCATCATCAATATGGTAAATAGGGCAAAACCTTTCCTCAAAAAAGTTTTCCATAAGGACGTTCTCCTTTTCATTTTTCTTCTCCTTTATATTAATTTGAAACACAATGGCTCAAATTAATTTTATCACAATTTATAAAAATAATCTATAAAATTATACATTTTTTAATCCCTATGTGCATTTTTTTTATATTTCTGTGTTTTGAATACATCATATTTTTAGTGTTTGTTTCACCATTGGATGGATTGGATTCATTTACTAGTAAAGAAATGACCGTTATTTTCTAAATAGTTATGAAGAGAATATTTCTAATACCCCTAATCAATAAAAAAATCTACCAAAATTGGTAGATTTTTTATATTACAATTTACCTGCTACGGCATCCAACAATTCTTGGATTTTTGCTTGGTTGCTTCCTCCTGCCATGGCCATGTCTGGTTTACCACCACCACGTCCATCGACGATTGGAGCCAATTCTTTAACCAAGTTACCTGCGTGGATGTCTTTTGTCTTGCTGGCTACAAGGACATTCACCTTGTCACCGATGGCTGCGACAAGAACAAGCACATCAGAGTAGTCTTTCTGTTTCCAGTTATCCGCAAATGTACGAAGAGCACCTGCATCTGATACAGACACTTGGCTAGCAATGTAACGGTGTCCGTTTGCTTCTTGAACATTCTTGAAGATATCGCCTGCGGCTGCAGCTGCAGCTTTTTCCTTCAATTCTGCATTTTCTTTTTGCAATTGACGAAGTTGCTCTTGAAGTCCTTCAACTTTGTGAGGAACTTCCTTGAGTTGAGGAGCTTTCAAGGTTGCTGCGACTGCTTTCAGTGCATCTTCTTGTTGACGATAAGCTTCAAAGGCTTCCTTACCAGTCACTGCCAAGATACGACGAGTTCCTGAGCCAATTCCTTCTTCTTTGACAATCTTGAAGAGACCAATCTCAGAAGTATTGCCTACGTGAGTACCACCACAGAGCTCAACAGAGTAATCACCAATCGTTACAACACGGACTTCCTTACCATATTTCTCACCAAAGAGGGCCATAGCTCCCATTTCTTTAGCGGTGTCAATATCTGTCTCAACAGTTTCCACTGCGATGGCTTCCCAAATCTTCTCATTGACTTGTTGCTCAATAGCACGCAACTCTTCTGGAGTCACAGCTTGGAAGTGAGTGAAGTCAAAGCGGAGGAATTCTACCTCATTCAGAGATCCCGCCTGAGTGGCGTGGTGACCAAGGATATTGTGAAGGGCTGCATGGAGCAAGTGAGTTGCTGTGTGGTTCTTCATGACACGGTGACGACGATTGGTATCGATAGCCAAGGTGTATTCTTGGTTCAAAGCAAGTGGCGCAAGAACTTCAACGGTATGGAGTGGTTGTCCGTTTGGTGCTTTTTGAACATCTGTCACTGTCGCTACGACGTTTCCTGCAGCGTCCAAAATCTGACCGTGGTCTGCAACTTGTCCACCCATTTCAGCGTAGAAAGGTGTCTCTGCAAAGATAAGTGACGCAGTTCCTTCAGCTACAGCTTCTACTTCTGCATTGTCCGCTACGATAGCCACCAACTTAGAAGGCAACTGGCTGGCATTGTAGTTGAAGACACTCTCAACAGTGATGTTTTGAAGGGTTTCGTTTTGCATCCCCATAGATCCACCTTTGACAGCAGATGCACGCGCACGTTCTTGTTGTTCCTTCATGGCTGCTTCAAAACCTTCACGGTCGACCGTCATGCCAGCTTCTTCTGCGATTTCTTCTGTCAATTCCACAGGGAATCCGTATGTATCATAAAGTTTGAAGACATCTTGACCAGCGATGACGCTTTGACCTTTAGCTTTCAAGTCTGCTACGATGGTTTCTGCAAAGTGTTGACCTGAGTGAAGGGTACGAGCAAATGACTCTTCCTCACTCTTCACGATTTTTTCGATAAAGTCACGTTTTTCAAGCACTTCTGGGTAGTAGCTTTCCATGATTTTTCCAACAGTTGGAACGAGTTTGTAAAGGAAAGGCTCGTTGATGCCCAATTTTTGTCCATGCATAGAGGCACGACGGAGAAGACGACGAAGGACATAACCACGACCTTCATTTCCAGGAAGGGCACCATCCCCAATCGCAAATGAAAGCGAACGGATGTGGTCTGCAATAACCTTGAAGCTCATGTTGTCGCCATCTTGGTCGTAGACCTTACCAGACAACTTCTCAACTTCGCGAATAATAGGCATAAATAGGTCTGTTTCAAAGTTTGTCTTCGCCCCTTGGATCACCGCTACCAAACGCTCTAAACCAGCGCCCGTATCAATGTTTTTGTGTGGCAATTCTTTGTACTCGCTACGAGGAACCGCAGGGTCTGCGTTAAATTGTGACAATACAATGTTCCAGATTTCGATGTAACGGTCGTTTTCGATATCTTCTGCAAGAAGGCGAATACCGATATTTTCTGGGTCAAAAGCTTCTCCACGGTCAAAGAAGATTTCTGTATCAGGTCCAGAAGGTCCCGCACCGATTTCCCAGAAGTTGTCTTCGATTGGGATCAAGTGGCTTGGGTCCACTCCTACTTCAATCCAGCGGTTGTAAGAATCTGTATCATCTGGATAGTAGGTCATGTAGAGTTTGTCTTTAGGGAAGTCAAACCACTCAGGACTTGTCAAAAGCTCATATGCCCAAGTAATGGCTTCGTCACGGAAGTAATCCCCGATTGAGAAGTTCCCCAACATTTCAAACATAGTATGGTGACGAGCAGTCTTCCCTACGTTTTCGATATCATTGGTACGGATGGCTTTTTGCGCATTGGTAATACGTGGATTTTCAGGTTTGATAGTTCCATCAAAGTATTTCTTAAGGGTTGCGACCCCTGAGTTGATCCACAAAAGTGTTGGGTCGTTTACTGGAACCAAGCTAACAGATGGTTCTACTGAGTGTCCTTTACTTGCCCAGAAATCAAGCCACATTTGGCGGACTCGTGCACTAGATAATTGTTTCATATATATCTCCTTTTTACTAATTTGATTGGCTTTCTAGCATTTCTACATAGTCGATAGCGACACAGAGGGAAATAACTAGATCAGCATAAGATTCGTCGTAGACTGTTACAGTATAGGTAGAGGTTAAATGAAAAAGTTCCTTGGTAATCTCAGCAATCACTTGATCACGATCATCTAGGAGTCTAAAATTCAAATCCCATATATTTCCTTCAATACGAAGACCGAGATTGTCGAACTCATACTTATCTCTAAAGAAAGTCAGCTTCTTTCGAATATAGAAACTATCTCCATTACTTAGTTGAATCTCAAAACGTGGCATGAAGGTAAGAATTTCTTTACTAATTCCACTGACCTGTTCACCAACTGCATCACAGATGGTAAAGGTCTTTGGAATCTTTAAAAATGAACCCTCAACCTGATAGGCAACATTGCCCATTTCATCTTTGATATCAAATCGTTCGCCACCTAGACGAAACTTTTGTTTGACAAGAAATGTCTTCATAAGCACCTCCAAAAATAAAAGACAAATCCATATCACGAAGGGCGAAAAACCGCGGTACCACCTTCATTCAATGAACTTGTCATTCTTTGATTCTTATGCAATTGTTACAATCGAGTAGCATGATTTTCTATCTTAGATGGCTCGCAGCACCGCCAATTCTCTGAACTAAGATGGAGAGAAAATCAATTCTCAACTTTCTTATTATACCGTTTTTTTAAATTTGAGTCAACTGGGAATGCTAACAAAAAACGAACCAGCTTAACTGATTCGTTTTATTTATACTCCTACTTCCGATACATCTTAAATTGTAGGAAGAGGTCGCTGTAGATTCCTGTCCATTTATGGTCAAACTTCTCATAAACTTCTAAGTGTTTCATAGTATCTGCATCTGGATAGAAGGACTTATCCTCTTTTGTCTCCTCGGGGAGCATTTCCTTAGCAGCATTGTTTGGTGTTGAATAACCGACATACTCTGCATTTTTGAGAGCATTTTCGGGTTTTAACATGAAGTTGATGAAGGCATAAGCTGCATCCTGGTTCTTAACTGTCTTTGGTATCACCATATTATCAAACCAGAGGTTACTTGCTTCTGTCGGAACGACATATTTGAGGTTAGGATTTTTTTCCAACATCTGGCTAGCTTCCCCTGAGAAAGTCACACCGATGGCAGCGTTATTCTGAATCATGTAACCCTTCATCTCATCGGCTACAATAGCCTTGATATTAGGAGTTAGCTCATAAAGTTTATCGACCGTTTGTGACAGTTGTTGTGGATCTTTAGAGTTGAGGCTATAGCCTAATGAGTTAAGACCTAAACCAAGCACTTCACGCGCCCCATCAAAGAGCATGATTGAATCCTTGTATTCTGGTTTCCAGAGGTCATCCCAATGTTCAGGTGCTTCTTCTACCATGGTTTCATTGTAGACAATTCCCAAAGTTCCCCAGAAGTATGGGATTGAATACTGGTTGTTTGGGTCAAAAGACTGGTTTAGAAACTCTGGACCAATATTCTCAATTCCCTCAATCTTACTATAATCTAATGGAACCAAGAGGTCTTCGTCCTTCATTTTGTTAATCATGTACTCACTTGGTATGGCAATATCATAGGTTGTCCCGCCCTGCTTGATTTTCGTGTACATGGCTTCGTTGGAATCAAAGGTCTCATACTGAACTTGGATTCCCGTTTCTTCCGTAAATTTCTCCAGAAGTTCAGGGGCGATATAGTCTCCCCAGTTGTAGATAACCAATTTTTGACTATCACGACTATTGATTTTACTATCAAGATGGTAAGAAATTCCCCACAAGACGAGGATAATCGCAAGAATTCCTGCTAAAAATGAATAGAGTCGTTTCATGATTGCTCCTCCTTCTCACGTGAAATAAAGTAATATCCAACAACCAGGATAATACTAAAGAGAAAGACCAAGGCTGAGAGTGCATTGATTTCAAGTGAAATTCCCTTACGAGCTCGAGAGTAGATCTCAACTGAGAGAGTTGAAAAACCATTCCCCGTTACAAAGAAGGTCACGGCAAAGTCATCTAGCGAGTAGGTGAAAGCCATGAAATAACCTGCAATGATAGACGGTGTTAGGTAAGGAAGCATAATTTCCTTAAACATCTGGAACTGGCTAGCTCCAAGGTCATAGGCCGCATGAATCATATCTCCATTCATCTCTTTCAATCGAGGCAAAACCATGAGCACTACGATTGGAATGGAGAAGGCCACATGACTAGAAAGAACTGTTAAAAATCCAAGTGAAAACTTGAGTTGTGTAAAGAGAATCAAGAAACTAGCACCAATCATAACGTCTGGAGCAACCATCAAAATGTTATTGAGTGATAGAAATGCTTCTTGGTATCTCTTGCGTGATTGGTAGATATAGATAGCTCCAAAGGTACCAATCACTGTCGCAATCAAGGCTGATAGAAATGCAAGTAAAAAGGTCTGAACTAAAATCAGCATAAGCCTTCCATCACCAAACATAGTTTCAAAGTGAGATAAGCTAAAACCTGTAAAACTATTCATATCATCCCCAGCATTGAAGGCATAACCAATCAAGTAGAAGATTGGCAGATAGAGGACGATAAAGACGAAGGCTAGGTATAGATTCGATAATTTTTTCATCGTTCTCTCCTTTCCTTAGTCACCCACATAGTGACGAACATAGTCAGGATAAGAACAACACCTATAGTTGACCCCATACCGTAGTTATCATTAGTCAGGAAGTTCTGCTCGATAGCAGTCCCCAAAGTAATCACTCGGTTTCCCCCAATCAAACGCGTTAACATGAAAAGACTTAAACTAGGGATAAAGACAGATTGGACACCACTTCGCACTCCATTCATAGATAGAGGGAAGATGACATGCCGGAAGGTTTCCCACTTGGTCGCACCGAGGTCATAGCTGGCATTGATGAGATTGTTATCCATATCATCCAAAACATTGAAGATGGGCAAAATCATAAATGGAAGCTCGATATAGCTTGCTACAAAGATAAATGAGAAATCTGTAAAGAGCAACTGCTGCGAACCGATTCCGATAAATTCGAGGAATTGGTTGATAGAACCGTTTTGCCCAAAAATCCCGATAAAGGCATAGGCCTTAAGGAGCAGGTTAATCCAGGTTGGCAAAATAATCAGCATAAGCCATAGTTGACGGTGTTTAAGGCGGGTCAAAAAGAGGGCTGTTGGATAACTGATAAGTAGCGTCACTAAGGTAACAATCCCTGCATAGAGCACTGAGTTAAAACTCATTTTGAGATAGGTCAAGTTTTGTGACGCAAAGTAGGATTTATAGTTTTCTATACTGAACTGGCCTTCGATGTTAAAAAAGGATTGTCCAAAAATCAAGACCAAGGGTGCCAATACAAAGAGTGCAATCCAAAGCATGTAAGGCACTACAAAGAGTTTAGAGGTTGTTTTCTTCATCTCTTTCCTCCTCAATAGCGTTAATCAAACCTGCTTCATGCTCTTCGATTTCTACGTACTCTTCGATACGAGCATCAAACTCTTCTTCTGTTTCATTGAGACGCATGATGTGGATATCTTCTGGTTCAAAGTCCAGACCGATTTCCTCACCAACGATAGCCTTGCGAGTTGAGTGAATCATCCATTCATTGCCGAGTTCATCATAGGCAATGATCTCATAGTGAACCCCACGGAAAAGTTGGGTATCAACCTTCACTTGGAGCTTCCCTTCTTCTGGAAGAGTAATGCGCAAGTCTTCTGGACGAATGACGACTTCGACTGGTTCATTTGGCTTCATACCACCGTCGACTGCTTCAAAGCGTTTGCCGTTGAACTCGACCAAGTAGTCCTCAATCATGGTTCCTGGCAAGATGTTTGATTCACCAATAAAAGTTGCAACAAAGTGGTTGATGGGCTCATCGTAGATGTCCACTGGTGTACCTGACTGAACAATTTCACCATCATTCATGACAAAAATCCAGTCACTCATAGCCAGGGCTTCTTCCTGATCGTGGGTAACAAAAACAAAGGTAATACCCAATCGTTGTTGCAATTCACGCAATTCGTACTGCATGTCGGTTCGCAACTTCAGGTCAAGAGCTGACAAAGGCTCATCCAAGAGTACCACACGTGGTTGGTTGATAATCGCACGCGCAATGGCCACACGCTGACGTTGTCCTCCAGAAAGCTTACGAATAGAACGTTTTTCAAAACCTTCCAACTGTACCATCTTGAGAACTTCAAGCACACGTCGTTCGATTTCTTTCTTATCAACCTTACGCAAACGCAATGGAAAGGCAACATTTTCAAAGACATTCATATGCGGGAACAAGGCATAAGACTGGAAGACTGTATGAACATCACGCTTGTTGGTCGGGATATCATTGATTCGCACGCCGTCCAACAAAATATCACCAGTCGTTGCATCCAGCAAACCTGCGATGATATTCAGAATAGTTGATTTCCCTGAACCAGATGCTCCTAAAAGCGTGTAGAACTTTCCTTCTTCCAACTCAAAGTTAATATCCTTGAGAACCTTGGTGTCGCTATCTTCAAAAACTTTAGAAACGTTTCTGAATTCGATAATTGGTTTTTTCAATTCCTCTAAATTCCTTTTTCTTCGTAAATTAACAGATTGGGACCTTTTTGAATGCTAGAAAGAAGCTTAGGACATAAAATGCCCTAAATCTCATCTAGCGATAAAATCCCAATCTTTGAATGATGTGTAAAAATAATGTTATTCGTGCTCACCCAGGATACGAACTTCTCTCTCGAGGGTAACGCCTGAATGTTCTTTAACTTTTTCAATGACAGACTCAATTAAGTCTTCATAATCTCTAGCAGTTCCATCAGCTACATTTATCATAAAGCCTGCATGCTTTTCTGAGACTTCTACACCACCGATACGGTAGCCCTTCAAACCAGCTTCTGAAATCAATTGCCCTGCAAAATACCCAACCGGACGTTTAAAGACAGAACCACAAGATGGATACTCCAACGGTTGTTTGAGTTCTCGTAAATGAGTCAAGCGTTCCATTTCTTGTTTGATAGTCTCATAATTTCCTGGAGATAGTGCGAATTTAGCTGATAAAACGACTCCTCCAGATTCTTGAATGGCTGAATGACGATAACCAAAGGCTAAGTCTTTGGCAGATAAAGTCTCGATTTCACCATCTTTTGTTAAAATCTGACACGATTGCAAGATATGAGCAATCTCACCACCATAGGCACCAGCGTTCATAAAGACAGCACCACCGACGCTTCCTGGAATTCCACAAGCAAACTCAAAACCCGTCAAACTATGACGCAGAGCTATACGAGTCGTTTCAATCAAGTTAGCTCCAGCTTCTGCCTCAATCGTATAACCATCAACTGTGACATCATTCAATTTGTCACACATGATTACAAAACCACGAACTCCACCTTCACGAACGATAATATTACTTGCATTTCCAAGAACCATCCATGGGATATTTTCTTGATTGGCAAATTTAACGACACGAGCCATCTCGTAGCGATTACGAGGAAAAACTAAGTAATCTGCCTTCCCTCCAACTTTTGTATAGGTATAAGTTTTTAATGGCTCATCGAATCGAATGTCAATTCCTTCTAAGGTTTCTTTTAATTTATCTAATACAGTCATTTTTCTTATCCTTTTATAAAATCCATTCCATTATACCATTTTTAGCGATTTTTTTCGATGATTTTCTAAGCTTTTTCTCTGACAATATTAAAAAGAGGCTAGGCCTCTTTTGGTTTATTGTTTTTTATAAAAAATTGACTTTGTAAAGTATACAAATAAGATAACTTCCACGGCTAGTAATCCTTCCACTATTAGTGGATTTGAAATCCAACCAACCTGTGAAAGACTCGGAGCCAAATCAAATAGGGCATGTAGACCATAGGCAGCTACTAAGTAAATCCAATTCTTTTGACGAACTGCTTGATAAACCCAGAAAGAGAGTCCGATTTGCATCACCAGAGCAAGCACACGTTCAACACCTAGTAAATAAACTTGCCATACAGATAGGGACTGAACTGCTTCAAGTGTAGTTTTTGGAAGGAGATTCGCTACATCGGGATTTGAAGACTCTAATAATGATAGGAGGATCAAAAGACTAATCAAACTTCCCATTCCGAGGTAGAGCAATTCCAAACCTCCATGCCCCAACCCATAAGCTAAGGCATCTGAATCTTCTAAGTTTCTCTTCTTCTCTAACCATTTAAAGAAGACAAGGCGAGCCGTTTCTTCAAAGATAGCTGCCATAGCAATTCCATAAAAGACATATAAAAAAGGATGCTCCTGCATAAGCGAAATGGTTCCGTCTTTTTGTGGATGAAGCACCAAAAGGTGAACGATTTTCTCCAAGACTTGAGAAGAAACAAAGAATGCCACTGCCCCAAGACCTAGTACCGAAAGGTTAATCTTGTATTTCTTTTTTGCATACCAAATGGCTGCTATGAGAAATACAACTAAAGCTATCATAGTAATTATTACATGAATTTTCATACTTTGCACCTCTTACTCTGCTTGTTCGATATCTTTTTTCATCTCATCTACATTAAACTTAGCAAAAAGATATTTACGATCCTGAACAGGGAAACGTTGATCCAGCTGGTCAACAGCACCTACCTCTACAATACCTTCCTTGATAACAAAGTCCATAACGTGGCCACCAAAGGTTAAATCGTCTGAGATAAAGTGCAAATGGTAACCAGCAACACTGACGCCATGGAAAATTTCAGGTGTCCAGAATCCAACAATTGTTCCTGAAACATTGTCACAGCTATATTCAGGCTGATGAGTTGCAACCTCAGCAAACTTCGTTTCGCTTGTCGATTTTGGAATCATACGAACATGCATATGTTTAAAATCACCATGAATTTTAATCGAACGAAATAGGTTTTCCCCATCATAGTAGGACTCAATACGTTTTTCAAGTTCCTGATCAGTCATTTCAAAACGCTGACGAAAAATAACTTCTGCCTGGTGGGGTACAACTGCCGCATAAGGAATCAGAGCATCTGGCGACACTTCAACGATTTCAGGTTTATCACCTGACCCCTTAGCTTGATAAGCCTTTCCATCTAAGACAATTAACTCTCCATCAATAGAATCTAGGGTTCCTAGTCCTAAATCTCCATGTTCAAGCAATTCACCAACGGTCATAGTCCCACCGTAAAGTCCAGCCATCAAGGCTCCCAAAGTATTGTATTGGAATAATTTCACTGGTTCTTGCACCTTCATCATCTCACTATTCTTTGAAAATTTTACTTACTAAGTATATCACATTTCTGATTAGAATTGAATGCTAGACTGCCTTTTAATACTTAATGAAAATTAAAGAGTAAACTAGGAAACTAGCCGCAGGTTGCTCAAAGCACTGCTTTGAGGTTGTAGATAGAACTGACGTAGTCAGCTCAAAACACTGTTTTGAGGTTGTAGATGGAACTGACGTAGTCAGTAACATATATACGGCAAGGCGACGTTGACGCGGTTTGAATTTAATTTTCGAAAAGTATAACATTGCCAAACTTTTAAAAAAAAGGTACAATGTAACAAAATCAAGAGAGGTCTGGGATGAAGCAAGAAAGCAAGTACGAACAAGTCATACACTATCTAAAAAATAAGATAGAATCAGGTAGATTTGCGACAGGAAGTCGCCTGCCATCTATTCGAAAACTCAGTCAAGATTTCCACTGCAGTAAGGACACTATTCAGCGTGCACTCATGGAACTTCGATACGAGAAATACATCTACTCCAAACCTCAAAGTGGTTATTATGTATTGGAGCAACAAACCAGTCACGAAGACCTCATTATCTCCGTTAACGATGAACATGTGGCTGCCTATGATGATTTTCGGCTTTGCGTCAATGAAAGCTTGATTGGACGAGAAAATTATCTCTACAACTACTATGAAAACCAAGAGGGACTAGAAGAATTAAGAAAATCTGTTCAGACATTACTTTTTGATCAAGCGATTTATAGTAAAGCAGATCAGTTAGTCATGACATCTGGAACCCAGCAAGCACTGTTTATTCTTTCTCAGATTGATTTTCCAGGTCAAGCTCAGGAAATACTGGTTGAACAACCGACCTATCATCGGATGAATCAACTACTACTAGCTCAAAACATTCCCTATCAAACCATTGAACGTCGGGTGGACGGTATTGATTTAAACGAACTTGAAAAACAGTTTAAGAGTGGAAAGATTAAGTTTTTCTATACTATTCCCCGTTTTCATTATCCTCTGGGCCATTCCTATTCCGAGGAGGAAAAACTTGCTATCCTTGACTTGGCTGCAAAACACCAGATCTATATCGTTGAAGATGACTATCTAGGTGACTTGGATCCTAAAATGGGACAAACCTTTCATTATCTGGACCAGCATGATTTGGTCATTTATATTAAATCTTTTTCTACGAGTCTTTTTCCAGCCCTCCGGATAACTGCACTTCTTCTTCCAAATGCTATCAAGGATGCTTTTGTAACTTATAAAAATATTCTGGACTATGATAACAACCTTATCATGCAAAAAGCCTTATCTCTTTATATTGATAGTCAACTCTTTGAGAAAAACAGACTAGCAAGATTAGCACTTCAGGAAAAAAGTCAGGAGTATATCCAACAACTTTTACATAACTATCCCATTTCCTTGCCAATCTATCCTCTCCATGATGGAGTCTTACTTGATCTTAGAGACTATCCTAAGATTGCAAGTCTCAAACATAGTCCTTTAAATCTCGACTTTTTCGAATCATCCTACATAGGGACTTGTCCCTATCACTTTGCAAAAGTTCCCTTTGAAAATATTGAAGCAACACTAAACTACTTAAAAACAGAGCTGGACTAAAGTCCAACTCTGTTATTTTTTATTGTTCTAATTCGGTTAATTTAGAAGCTTTCTCAAGATAGGTTTGGTAAGTTCCGTCATCTTTCAATTTTTGGATGACCTTATCTACTACTTCCTTCAAATCTGAATTGCCTTTTTTGATAGCTACAGCATTTGCTTCGCCTTCTTTCATGGGCAAGCTTACTGTAGCAACTGCCAAGTCAGAGTTTTTACCAGCATAGCTTAGAGCAACTGGTTCATCCATATGAACAGCATCAACCTTGCCTGATTGAAGTTCATTGACTGCCTCACCCATGTTAGTCAAAGATGTTAACTGCACTTTAGGAAGTTGTTCTTTGACCATAGATTCAGGAACAGTTCCTTTTTGAGCCGCAATATTAGCACTTGCAAGAGAATCTAAATCCTTGTATTTTTCAAGGTCAGATTTTCTGATAAGGAAGCTAATTTTGTTTTCATAGTAAGGAATTGAGAAATCAAAGACTTCTTTTCTTTCTTCAGTTGCACTGATTCCAGCAATTGCCAAATCTGCTTTACCTGTTTGAAGACTAGTCAAGACATTATCAAAACTCATGCTTGAAACTTCCAATTTCACTCCAAGTTCATCAGCGATTGCTTGTGCCATGTCAATATCAGCACCTACGACTTGGTTCTTGCCATCCACAAGTGCTTGAAATTCAAATGGTGCATAGTCTGGGCTAGTTGCGACAACTAATTTACCTTTTTGTTTGATTGCCTCTACTGCAGACTGTGAACTTGAGCTAGATGACTGGCAAGCAACTAAAAAGAAACTTGCAAGAAAACTACATAAGACAAATATCCATTTTTTTAATTTCATAAATAAACAACCTCTCTGTCGATTTTGTATAATTATAACTCGGAAAACCTCGTTTGTCAAGTATAAATTTAATATTTATTTATTTTTTTCATTTTATTAAACAAAAAAGAAGCTTTTATTCATTATTCTGCTTCTTTTTCTGTATATTTAATCAATTTTACAATTCTACAATTTTACCTGTTTCAAAGTAAACAACCCATTCACAGATATTTTTAGCATAGTCACCGATGCGCTCCAAGTATGAAATCACTTGGAAGTAATCACGACCTGTAACAATTGCATCCGGGTTCTTTCTAATTTCTTCAGTTGCCAAATCACGAATATTTTCGAAGTAATGGTTGATTTTCTCATCCATGGTTGCGACTTCGTAGGCCTTATCAACTGATCCGTTTAGATAAAGTTCGAGGGTTGTTTCTACGAAATCTTTAACATCACGTCCCATCTTTTTGATTTCTTCTTCAACTGCTGGGATGCGTTGTTCACCCTTCATACGAATGGTTGCCTCAGCAATGGATACAGCGTGGTCACCCATACGTTCCAAGTCAGACACTGCCTTAAGTACTGTTAAAACTGTACGCAAGTCTTGTGAAACAGGCTGCTGAAGCGCAATAATTTCAAATGATTTCTTTTCAAGTTTTACTTCATATTCGTTTACTTCTGCGTCTTGCTCGATGACTTCTTTAGCCAAGTCACGGTCATGAGTCACAAAAGCACGTACAGTACGATTGATTTGGGAAAGAACTTCTTGTCCCATAGCGTAAAATTGGTTATGCAATTTCTCTAAATCTTCTTCAAATTGAGATCGTAACATCTTTTTCTCCTTATCCAAATTTACCTGAAATGTAATCTTCTGTTTCCTTATGTTGTGGATAGAGGAACATTTCCTTGGTATCGTTAAATTCAATCAAATCTCCATTGAGGAAAAAGCCTGTTTTATCAGAGATTCGAGATGCTTGCTGCATGGAACGAGTAACCAATAGCATGGTGTACTTGTCCTTAAGACTATATAGGGTTTCTTCGATTTTTCCAGCCGAGATAGGGTCTAAGGCTGAGGTTGGCTCATCCAAGAGGATAATCTTTGGACTAGTCGCCAATACACGGGCTACACAGACACGTTGCTGCTGTCCACCTGAAAGTCCAATAGCTGAATCATGCAAGCGATCCTTGACCTCATCCCAGATTGAAGCACGCTGTAAAGCTTTCTCCACAGCTTCGTCCAAGACTTGCTTGTCTTTCTCTCCATTAATTCTTAGTCCATAAACAACATTTTCGTAGATAGACATTGGGAATGGATTGGGTTGTTGGAAAACCATTCCGATTTCCTTACGTAACTCAACGGTATCAGTACGAGGGCTATAAATATTGTGCCCATTATAAACCACTGAACCAGTAGTAGTCACCTCTGGATTTAAATCTCCCATACGATTGATAGCCTTTAGAAGTGTTGATTTCCCAGATCCAGAGGGACCGATAAGGGCGGTAATTTCCTTAGGTTGGAAAGATAAGGAAACACTATTCAAAGCCTTCTTTTTATTGTAATAAACAGACAGGTCTTTGACCTGCAAAATCGGTTCTGTCATAGTGCTTCCTTTCTAACCAAAGTGTCCAGTTACATAATCATTGGTTGACTGTAGCTTAGCATTTTGGAAAATATTTGACGTTTTATCGTACTCAATTAAATCACCTAAGTAGAAAAATCCAGTATAGTCACTTGCACGCGCAGCCTGTTGCATGCTATGGGTCACGATGATGATGGTGAAGTCCTTCTTCAACTCCAACATAGTTTCCTCTAGCTGAGCTGTCGCAATCGGATCCAAAGCAGATGCCGGCTCATCCATCAAGAGGATGTCTGGTTTTACAGAAATAGCACGTGCGATACAGAGACGTTGCTGCTGGCCTCCTGAAAGCGTCAAAGCTGACTTATGAAGGTCGTCTTTAACCTGATCCCAAAGGGCGGCCTGACGAAGAGAGGTTTCTACAATTTCATCAAGGACTTTCTTATCCTTAACACCTGCACGTTCATGTGCAAAGGTGATGTTGCGGTAGATTGACTTCGCAAATGGATTAGGACGTTGGAAAACCATTCCAATGTGCTTACGCATTTCATAGACATTGATTTCAGGGCGGTTGACGTCAATTCCTTGATAGAGAATTTGTCCTGTAACCTTAGCAATGTCAATAGTATCATTCATACGATTGAGACTGCGTAGGTAGGTTGATTTTCCAGATCCTGATGGACCGATCAAGGCAGTAATTTTATTTTTTTCGAATTGCATATCCACGCCCTTGATGGATTCATTCTTACCATAGTAAACATGTAAATCCTTCGTAGAGAGGGCCACTTTTTCTTCTGGAAAAGTAATGATATGCCTTTCATCCCAATTATATTTTGACATGGCTTCTCCTTTAGGCTGCGGTTAATTTCTTGTGTAGATAGCTTCCGAGTTTACGAGCTCCAAAGTTAAAGATTAAGATAAAGATGAGGAGCACCGCAGCTGAACCTGCTGAAACCAAAGTTCCATCAGGAATAGTTCCTTCACTGTTGACTTTCCAGATATGAACAGCCAAGGTTTCTGCTTGACGGAAGATAGAGATTGGACTAGATACACTTAGAACGTTCCAGTTAGACCAGTCAAGTGCTGGTGCTGATTGTCCTGCTGTGTAGATAAGAGCTGCAGCTTCACCAAAGATACGACCTGATGCAAGTACTACACCTGTAACGATTCCAGGTAGAGCTTCAGGAATGACGACATGAAGGACTGTTTCCCAACGAGAAAGTCCAAGCGCCAAACCAGCTTCACGTTGTGTATGGTGAACGTGTTTCAAACTGTCTTCAACATTACGTGTCATCTGTGGAAGGTTAAAGACGGTCAAAGCCAAGGCACCTGAAATAATAGAAAATCCATACTCAAACTGAACTACAAAGATGAGGTAACCAAAGAGACCTACAACAACAGATGGTAGAGAAGACAAGATCTCAATACAGGTACGAACGAAATTGGTAACACGGCCTTTTTTAGCATACTCAGCCAAGTAAATTCCAGCCCCCATTGATAGAGGTACAGAGATGAATAAGGTAATGACCAAAAGGAAGAAGGAATTATAAAGCTGAATCCCAATACCACCACCTGCTTGATAAGAAGATGATTTTCCTGTCAAAAATGACCATGAAACATGAGGCAAGCCTCGTACCAGAATATAAAGAATCAAAGAAGCTAGAATAGTCACGATGATTCCTGCGATGGTATAGAGGACAGCTGTTGCAAGTTTATCTAATTTCTTAGCGTGCATAGTTTTTCTTTCCTCTTTCTTTCGTAATCAATTTAATCACACTGTTAAAGGCCAAACTCATCAAGAGCAATACTAAGGCCAGTGACCAAAGAACATTATTATCAACGGTACCCATAACAGTATTTCCGATTCCCATGGTCAAAACAGATGTCAGAGTCGCAGCTGGTGTCGTCAAAGAAGTTGGGATAACTGCTGAGTTTCCGACAACCATCTGAATCGCAAGGGCTTCACCAAAAGCACGCGCCATACCAAAGACTACTGCCGTAAAAATACCTGAACGAGCAGCCTTCAAGGTCACACGCCAAATGGTTTGCCAACGAGTCGCTCCCATAGCTAAACTAGCTTCACGGTAGTGACGAGGAACAGCACGTAGGCTATCTGTTGTCATGAAGGTTACAGTCGGCAAAATCATAACAAAGAGAACGAAAATCCCCGATAAAATACCAAAACCTGTTCCACCAAAGACACTACGTACAAAAGGTACGACGACCTGCAAACCGATAAATCCGTAAACTACCGAAGGAATCCCAACTAGAAGTTCGATAGCTGGTTGCAAAATCTTAGCTCCTTTTGGTGATACTTCTGTCATAAAGACTGCTGCCCCAATGGCAAATGGTGTTGCGATAAGAGCAGATAGGATGGTAACAATAAAGGAACCTAAAATCATTGGAAGGGCACCAAATTGCTTACCTGATGGATTCCAAGTTGCACCAAAGAGAAAATCAAAGATATTCACACCATTGACAAAGAAGGTCGACAAACCTTTTTGGGCTACAAAGATTAAAATCATAGCCACAATGATAACAATCAAAGAGAGGCAGGAAAAAGTTAGACCTTTCCCTAATTTCTCAAGACGAGAGTTCTTTGAAGGAGAGAGCAATTTTTTAGATAATTCTTCTTGATTCATTATTGACTCCCTTCTATCGCTGTCACAGTACCTGCAGCATCTTTTTCAACCTTCATTTCCTTGACAGAAATATAGCCCATTCCCTTAACGATTCCGTTCTGAACTTCGTCTGAAAGGACAAAGTTTAAGAATTCGGCAACCAATTCATTTGGTTCACCAAGTGTATACATGTGTTCATAAGACCACAACGGCCAATTATTAGTGGTTACATTCTCTGAAATTGGTTCATAGCCATTAAGTTTGATGGTCCCAACTGAATCATCAACATATGCAAATGCTAGGTAGGAAATAGCCCCAGGAGTTTGGGAAACGATTGATTTCACCATACCGTTAGAATCCTGCTCCTGACTTTGCACCGCTGACTGACCATTCATAATCACACTATCAAAGGTCGCACGAGAACCTGAACTCGCAGCACGGTTGATAATAGAAATAGCCAAATCTTTCCCACCAACTTCTTTCCAGTTGGTAATTTCTCCTGTAAAGATTTGACGGAGCTGGTCTGTCGTTAGATTATCGACATCCACCTCTTTATTAATAATAACAGCAATTTCAGCAACGGCTACCTTATGGTCTACCAAGGCAGAGGCATCAATACCGTCTTTTTCCTCAGCAAATACATCAGAGTTTCCAACATCTACTGCACCTGACTGAACTTGAGATAGACCTGTACCAGATCCACCACCTTGAACATTGACTGTTTTACCAATGTGAGCTGACGCAAACTCATCTGCTGCCGCCTCGACTAAAGGTTGAAGGGCAGTTGAACCGACAGCCGTCATAGACTCCCCACGGTCAATCCAACTTGCACATCCTGCTAGCGAACCAGCAAGTAAAAGAGTTGCAAGAGAAATGGTGAGTTTTTTAAATTTTTTCACTATTTGTCTCCTTGAAAATAATGATGAATAGCTTGGAATTTCGCCCGTATTTTCCATTGATTTTCACGAAAATTCCATACTTCCACTATAACATAGAATACTGATTTTGACTAGTTTTTTACCTTAAACCTCAAACCCTTAGGGAAATAATTCTTTAGAGTATTTCCGGTCACTTTTGCAAAGCCCAGACCATTCCCACCAACTAAAACTTGATACCAACCATTTTGCTGAGTTTCAGACAATTGAACTGTTTCACCAGATACGTATTTGACAAAATCTTCTTGATGAATCTCAATAACTTGCTTTACTTGACTCGGTTTTAAAGCCAGGCCAAGAGCAAAGCTTGGTTCAAAACGTTTCTTCTTAAAAGTTCCGAGATGAAGACCATTACGAGCAATTCTAAGTTTTTCTAAATCTGGTAGGATTTCTGGCAAGAGATAAAGCTGGTCACCGAAAACTTGTAGAACACCAGTCAGTTTTTCTTTTAGATGTTTCTTCTCAAAATCCTGCCATAAGGAAATCTGTTCACGAGAAAGGTTTGATTTAGAAGGTTTGAACTTCCCAGCCTTGTTTTGACCTTTAAACTGAAGATGAGCCACGAACTGACCTTCTCCCTTAAAGTGATGAGGGTACATTCTAGCTGTCTCAGCTTGGTTGATTCCTTGTGACATACCATTTATATGTTCTACTGGAATGAGTTCAAAGTCATAATTATCCTTGAGCCAGCTAATGATTTCTTCATTTTCTTCTGGCGCCCAGGTACAGGTTGAATAGACTAGTCGACCACCATCAGCCAACATTGTAACTGCATCTGCTAAAATCTCACGTTGTAAACTAGCGCACTGACTAGGATAATCGACACTCCAATAATCCATAGCATCAGGTTGTTTACGAAACATCCCTTCTCCTGAGCAAGGTGCATCTAAAACGATTAGGTCAAAATAGCCTTTAAAAATCTTAGCTAAACGGTCTGCTGATTCATTGGTCACAACGACATTAGTCGCACCAAAACGTTCCATATTTTCAACCAGTATTTTTGCTCGCTTACTTGAAATTTCATTGGAAACGAGAAGCCCCTCACCTTCTAGATAGGCTGCCAATTGTGTCGATTTTCCACCTGGTGCTGCTGCCAAATCCAAGACCTTCATGCCAGGAGTTGGATGAGCTACTTGCGCCACCATTTGTGCAGCTGGTTCTTGGGAATAGACCAAGCCAGTTACATGCTCTGGAGACTTTCCAGAAACCTTACCATAGTAGCCCCAAGGTGTATTGGGAATAGCGTCTGAAAAAGAAACTTGACTTTCTTTTAAGGGATTGACACGAAAAGCAGAAACGGCTTCATCATCAAAAGAGGCAAGAAAAGCTCTTGCCTCATCTCCCAATATTGTTTCATATTTTTTTACAAATCCTTCTGGAAATTGCATGTAAGTTTATTTCCTTTCGTAGATATAGGATTGAATTTCATCTTGCATCTCGACTGGTACCATCATAACAGCCTGCCGTGTTTGGAAATCAACTTCCTCACCAGCAATCGTAAGAACCTTATAACCTAAACTTTCACCTAGGATACTCGCTGCTGCATAATCCCAGGGTTGAAGATAAGTGATATACGTTAGTAGTCGACCTGATAGCACCTTTGCAAAACTAATGGCAGCACTGCCATAAACTCGTGTGCCAAGTGCAGCATTTCCCAATTCTGCCAAGCCCCATTCGTTGGTTTCTAGCATACCAGAATTACCAGCCACCAAAAATTCTCTTAACGGTTTCTTTTTAAATGCTGGTAAAGGTTCATCATTGCGACAAGGCGGAAAGTCTCCTCCACCGTGGTAGCAGTCACCTTTCATAACATCATAAATAATCCCAAATTTCCCAGCACCATCCTCAAAATAGGCTAGCATAACGGCAAAATCTTCACCTTGTGCAACGAAGTTGTTGGTCCCATCAATGGGATCGATAATCCAAACAGAACCTTTTTCTACTGCTGCACGCAGGCAACCTTCTTCTGCACAAAATAAATCATCGGGATAACGAGATCGAATTTTCTCAATGAGTATGGCTTGAACTTCTTTATCTAACTTAGTGACCAAATCTGTAGGCGAAGATTTTCTCTCAACATGGAGATCTTCTTTCATATGCTGGAGAATATATTCTCCAGCATCCCTAACAATTTCTTTGGCAAATGTAAATTTATTCTCCAAGTGAAATCTTCCCTTCTCCTTTTTCTTTTGCCAATTGGACTGCACGGTAGAAAGAATATCCACTAACTGCTTCAAATTCACGTCCCAAACGTTTTTCTTCACTCTTACTTGGAACAACTGACTTAAATACCTTGTAGGAATCTAAAAGTTTTTTTGCTTCTACCTTAGTTTCATAGGCGGCTTCAACATCATTAAAAAAAGAAAGCACTGAAGCAAGTTCTTCAGTGCTCCACGACAAATCTAGTGGGTAACTATACTGTTTATTCATCTAATTAATACCAGCTCTTAATGTAGCTTCTTTCAATTCTTGCTTACGGTAACTACGAGGAAGAAATGCACGAATCTCATCTTCATTAAAGCCAATCTGCATACGCTTATCATCAATAATGATAGGACGACGCAAAAGACTAGGGTATTGCTCAATTAAACTAAGCAACTCCGTCACCGAGATACTTTCCACATCGATATTTAACTTTTGGAAAATTTTTGAACGAGTTGAAATAATGTCATCGGTACCGTTTTCGGTCAAGGAAAGAATTTGTTGCAATTCTTTTCTTGATAAAGGACTGGTCATAATATTGTGCTCTTGGAAAGGCACCTTATGATTATTAAGCCAGGCCTTTGCCTTACGACATGATGTACAACTCGGTGATAAAAATAGTGTAATCATGCTATTCTCTTCTTTGCATACTTTTCTCACTCTATTATACAAAAAAATAAAGCGCTTGACTAGTTATTTCCGTAAAAAAACCTATTTTTTCAAGAAAATAGGTTTTTCGTACAATTTTTTAAAACATTTTTATGCATTTATTCTCTTTTTGGTAATTTTTTCCAACTTAAAAGATAAACGAATCCAAAAATCAACTCATACAAGCAGAAAAATAGGAGAAAGGCATGCAGGAAAAAGTCCTCTGGTAGAATAAGAATGACTGGGTCTTTTGCTGGATCAAAAAGCCAGGTATCATCACCTACAAAAAGAATTTGATGAAACAATGTAAAGAATTGTTCAAACCCAATGAAGACACCAACTAAACCAAGTACCAAAGGTAAAGACAGCATAATCAAGAGACCTCTGCGATATAGAGGCAGAAAACCTTTCTGAATGACTTGCTTCCAAAAAAGATAAAAAATCGGTAGGGTAACTATTGCTACTCCTTGCGCTAGGTGAAAGAGTCGCTTTACAACCACAAAGTGGTGAATTCCAGAGGCAGACGAAGGAAAATCTGGCATTGCTAATACTTGACTCAATGGATTGGTCAAATAATCCATCAAAACATTAAAGTTATGTTGGATGGTCTGAGGTTGGACATGAACTCGACTTGTCAGATTTAACCAAGAAATCTCCAGAGGGTAAATCAACCAAGACAGGTAGATGCTCAATAAAATAGCAAGCGAGAGGAGAAAGAACAGACTTCCTACAAAAGTATATTTAGTTTTCATCAAAATTCCACTCCGCTAGACTTGAGAGGACATGGGTTGGGGCGATTGGTAAATCCGCTACTTCTTCAGGTTTTGTAAAACCAGTAGTTACTAACAAAGTTGGAATTCCATTATCGATACCAGCTCGAATATCAGTAAGATAATTATCCCCCACCATGACAATTTCTTGGCGTTCAAGTCCTAGATGTTCAACAGCTTTATCCATAATAATCGCATTAGGTTTCCCAATATAAACTGGCTTTACGCGAGTTGCTGCTTCGAGCAGAGTAACCAGTGAACCAGCACCAGGTAAAAGGCCTCGTTCCGTTGGGATGTTCAAATCTGGGTTGGTGCCGATAAAATGAGCACCTTTATGGATAGCTAGGGTTGCCGTAGCAAATTTTTCATAGTCTACCTGCCAGTCCAAACCTACAACCACATAGGCAGGATTTTCTTTATCTTCAACATAACCAGCTGCTTGTATCGCTTCCTTGAGCCCTGCTTCTCCAATCACATAGACTGTCTTTTCAAGCCCCAAATCATTCATATAATCAATAGTCGCTAAGGTTGCAGTATAAATTGTCGATACAGGTGTGTCGATGTTAAAGTGATTGGCTAACATCTCCTGAACACTTTCTGGTGTGCGAGTTGTATTGTTAGTTACAAAAAGGTAGGGAATTCTACGCTTTTGCAAGTCATGAACAAAAGCTTCTCCTTCAGGGATGCGGTCTTTACCCTTGTAAATCGTTCCGTCTAAATCTATCAAATAGCCTTTATAAGTCATATATTTCTTTCTAATCTTTGTTAATTTCTTGCCAAGTTATCTTTGCCTGAGCATTGATGTCGCCATCACTTGTAACTTGGTGATTGCTTTCTAGTTGATTCAATTCATAACTAGAAGTAATCATACCACCTGGTCGAACTTCCTTGACATACTTTAGATTGATTTTTTTAGGGATATGATTGGTTAGGAACTCTGCTCCCATGACCTCAAAAATCCAGTCTAGGTATTTGCTATTATTGACATGGCCATTCATATCTAAGTCGTAAAAACGGACATGATAGTCCTTGCTAATCGCTTCTTCCAACTCAGCGTATTTTGGTCCACGGATCAGTTTCTTAGAAAACTCAGATTGATAAGGTGCGACTATTTCAGGTTCTACAGGATGAACCTTCCGACTATCACGATCCATAAGGACAAATGTAGCTACCATGCGAATGATTTCTTGACCATCTTCATCATAAATAGTAAATCGGCGGTAGCAAAATAGACGATTGTAGCTCAAGGCCTCTGTTTCGATGGTAATTTCCTCAGCAAAACGAGGAAGTCTAATCACATCGATATCATAATCAGTGATAATCCAAACTAGATTATACTGTTCTAAAACATCCTTGTCACTCACTCCTAGATTAATTGATTGCATTCCTGATACTTGTAGGGATAACAAGATAACATCTGGTAGCTTGATATGTCCGTTCATGTCAGCCATATCAAAAGGGATTTTAGTTTTCATTTGATAAGTTAAGCCCATAATTTTACTCCAATATAAATCGTTCTGCTACTGTATCACCTAAGAAGAGACCTCTCTTAGTCATACGAACATGATCGCCATCAACCTGCATAAGACCTTGTTGAATCAAGTCTTTGATGATATCTCCATAAAGTTCTTGGAAAGACTGTCCAAATTTTTCTTCAAATCTCTCCATGGAAACTCCAGACTTCTTGCGAAGTCCAAGGAACATCTCTTCTTCCATTTGCTCCCTTTGAGTCAGATGTTCTTCGTTGATACGAGCATTCCCATCTTCTACTGCCTTTAAATAATGGCGAATAGGCCCATGATTTTTATAGCGAACACCATCTACATAGCCAGATGCACCTGCACCAATACCATAATACTCAGCATTATCCCAGTACATAAGATTGTGACGACTTTCAAATCCTCGTTTAGAAAAATTAGAAATCTCATAATGCTCGAAGCCAGCTTTTTCTAGCTTTGAAATGATATACTCAAACATCTCAGCTTCTAATTCTTCCTTAGGAAGAGGTAATTTCCCTCGTCTCATACGATTCATAAAGACCGTATGGTTTTCCAAAATCAAACTATAAAGGCTCATATGAGGAATATCCAGAGCGATAGCCTTGGCAACATTCTCCTTAACCTGGTCCATAGTCTGACCAGGAAGTGCGTAGATTAAATCAATAGAGATATTATCAAAACCAGCCAATTTGAGGCGGTCAATATTTTCATAAATATCCTTCTCCAAATGACTACGCCCTATTTTTTTCAACATTTTGTCATCAAAGGTCTGAACACCTAGTGAAACACGATTGACTGCAGAATTTTTCAAAACAGCAATCTTATCAGCATCTAAATCACCGGGATTGGCCTCAATGGTCAATTCTTCTAAGACTGATAAATCTAAGTTTTTAGTCAATCCATCCAGAAGCAACTCTAACTGTGGCGCAGACAAGGCTGTCGGTGTTCCACCTCCAATATAAAGCGTACGCAACTTTTGAATGTCATAAGAATGAAATTCTTGCAGCAGATGCTCTAGATAGCTATCTACCGGTTGATTCTTGATAAAAACTTTTGAAAAGTCACAATAATAACAGATTTGTGTACAAAATGGAATGTGCACATAAGCTGATGTCGGTTTCTTCTGCATAGTATTTATTATACCACAAAGAGTTCACTCAAGAAAAAAATCACCATTCCTGATTCATTTGAAAATCAGGAAATGGCGATTCTATTTAGTCTTCTTGAATATCGATGACAATTTCTTGACCATCTTCTTGGTCTTCAACAACTACTTTTTCTTCCAATTGTTCTTTGAGACTGTTCAAGGTTTCTTTCGAAGCTTCAGTAGCTTGTTGAGCGTGATATTTTGCTTTATCGAGGACGGTATCGAGAGTAATTTCCCCAGATTCGATTTGTTCCTTTGTTTTAAGAACAAATTCTTTGGTTTGATCTTTGACATCAGTCAGCTTTTCGCAGACTTGTTCTTTAGCGTATTCAGGATCTTCTTTCAAATCTTCAATAAAGTCTTGTGCTCGACTCGTAACTCGTTTCCCTTTTTCACTTGTTAGGAATAAAGCAACGGCAACACCTGAAACAGTTCCTAAAAGGATTGATGATAATTTACCCATGAGCTATCTCCTTTTTATTTTTTAAAAAATTTACTTGCAACACGAATGGCAGACAAACCAGCACTAGTCTTTAACGTTTTTGAACCTGCAGATGAAGCTTTTTTACTCAAGACACGAGCCTGCTCATTTAAGTCAGAGACAGAAACAGAAAGGTCTGCAACTGCTGTAAAGAGTGGATCAATCGTTGCAACTTTGACATTGATATCGTCAGCAAGTACATTGACTTTTGCAAGCAGTTCATTTGTGTGATGTAGAGTGACATTTACATCCGAAGTTAGCGTTTTAACAGTATTTTCAGTTTCATCGATTACACGTCCAACTTTTTGAAGGGTTATAATCAAATAAACTAAGAATACAACCAAGGCAATAGCCACAATAATATAAGCAACTTCTAACATTTTAATTCTCCTTTTTTACATTATAAAATGGTGCTTTTTTCCGATTTTGATAAACGATAATATAAATTCCAAGTCCAATTAGAAGGACTGACAACCATTGAGATACTCGAAGTCCAAAGAACATGAGACTATCTGTTCGCATACCTTCAATGATCATACGTCCAAATCCATACCAAATTAGATAGAAGGCAGTGATATAACCACGACGAATACTCTTTAATCGACGTCTAAAAATAATAATCAACGTAAACCCAATGAGATTCCAGATAGATTCATAAAGGAAGGTTGGTTGCCGATATGAGCCATCGATATACATCTGATTCTTAATAAAACCAGGTAGGTAATCAAGATTTTCAACAGCTGCTCCGTAGGCTTCCTGGTTAAAGAAATTCCCCCAACGTCCAAGGCTCTGTGCAATCATAACGCTTGGAGCAGCAATATCCAAGAAATCCCATGTGTTGATTAATCTACGATCAGCAAAGAAATAGAGTACGATTGCTCCGGTGATTAAACCGCCGTATATGGCAAGACCTCCATTCCAAATGGCAAAAATCTCTCCCATGTGCTGACTATAGTAGTCAAATCTAAAAATGACATAATAAAGTCGAGCACCAATGATAGCTAAAGGAAAAGCAATTAAAATAAAGTCTAAAATGTCATCGGATAAGATGTTCTTTTTTGGTGCTTCTTTACTTGCAAGATAGACTGCTAAAATAAGACCTGAAACGATGCAGAGTGCATACCATCTAATACCCAAAGGACCAATTTGAAAAGCAACTGGATCAATCATTCTTCATCTCGTTCCTTTCAATTAGTTTTGTCAATCGTTCTTCAAAGAGGCGTGTCGCATCAAAGCCCATCTCCTTCGAACGATAATTCATTGCAGCCGCCTCGATAACGACAGAGATATTACGTCCTGTTTTTACTGGGATACGAATACGTGGAATAGAAACACCTGAGATTTCCAATTCTTCCGCATTATTCCCCAAACGGTCAAAGACCTTATCAGTATCGTAATTTTCTAAATAGACAGCCAATTGAACTTGTGAAGAATCCTTAACGGCACTAGCCCCATAAAGGCTCATGACGTCAATGATACCTACTCCACGAATTTCTAACAAATGTTTCAAAATTTCAGCAGGTTCTCCCCAAAGTGTCATCTCATCCTTAGAATAGATATCTACACGGTCATCTGCTACTAGACGATGTCCACGTTTGACGAGTTCAAGTCCAGTCTCACTTTTACCGATACCACTATCACCTTGAATGAGAACACCCATACCATAGATATCCATCAGTACACCATGCACACTTGCGCGTTCGGCCAAACGAGAGTCCAAGTAACTTGATAGTTCACCAGATAGACGACTGGTTGCAGTACGACTTGTTAAAATAGCGATTTTACATTCTCTAGCAGCCTTTAGCATTTCTTCTGGAACTACTAAACCACGCGAAACAATAACTGCAGGTGTTTCTGGTTGAAATAATTTCTTCAAAACCTGGTAGCGGTTGTGAGAAGACATGCTAATGAGATAGGACCACTCCTTCATTCCCAACAATTGAATACGCTCTGGAGTATAGTAATCAAAATAGCCTGTCATTTCGAGACCAGGTCGCGTTATATCTGCAGTATTAATTTCCTTTTCAAGTAATTCAGGCTCCCCATAGACAACGTCTAATCTAAGCTTATCAATTACTTCTTTGACTAAAACCGACATATATTTCTCCTTAAATCGAGTTCTCTTACTATTATATCAGATTGTAGAAATAAGTTTATGTTTTTAACAGTCTTTACGCTATTTATTTAGGAAGAACTCTTTAAAAGATTTAACCTATAGAAAAAGAGATTAAACAACAAACTGTTATTTAATCCCTTCTTTAAAATCTATTCGACAAAGTGATTAGTTAGAAGCTTTGTCATCACTAACTGGAACTGATTTTTCCTCACTAGTTTGGGTAGCATCTGTTGTAGGTTCAAAAGCTTCTCTAAGCGATGAATCTTTTGAAGTTGTTTCTTCTACACTCGTCGTTGTGGTAGTCACTCCATTTGAACGCCATCTACCATCACTAGCGACTTTATAGCCATCAGGTGTAATTCCATCACGAAGCATTTCACCACTTGGTTTGAAATAATACCAGTCCCCTTTTTTTTGAATCCAACCAACTTGCATTTCACCTGCAATATTAAAGTAATAATTATCTCCAGAGATTTCATGGATACCAGTAAGCATTTTTCCAGAATCACCATCTAGGAAGAACCATTTGCCAGAATATTTAAACCAACCAGTTTCCATGGCTCCAGATTCTTTATGATAGTACCAATCTTTGCCGTCAAATACCCATCCGGTTTCCATAGCTCCAGATTGGTTAAAGCTATATTTGACACCATCAATTTCCTGTCTGCCGGTCACCATAACGCCGTCATTTTGATTCAAGTAGTACCACTTACCTGCAGATTTTATCCAACCTTTTTTCTGTTCACCACTTGATGCATAATAGTACCATTTGTCTTCTGCTTGTTTCCAGCCAGTAACCATAGCACCACTAGCCTTAAAGCTATATTGTTGCCCATCGATTTCTTTGGTTCCTGTAACCATCTCTCCATCTTTCGAATCAAGATAGTACCAATCACCAGCATATTTAATCCAGCCTTTTTTCAATTCACCACTTGATGCATAATAGTACCATTTGTCATCTGTTTGTTTCCAGCCAGTAACCATAGCACCACTATCTTTAAAGCTATATTGTTGCCCATCGATTTCTTTGGTTCCTGTAACCATCTCTCCATCTTTCAGTTCGAGATAGTACCAGTCATTGTTGTATTTAAGCCAGCCTTTTTTCTGATCGCCACTAGATGTATAATAGTACCATTTGCCATCAAACTGTTCCCAACCAGTTGCCATGACGCCTCCATCATTGAAGCGATAGAGTTTGCCGTCAATTTTATTTGAACCAGTGAACATTTCTCCAGTTTTAGGATCTAGATAATACCATTTACCTGCATCATTGAGCCAACCACGTTTCATTTCACCTGAAGCGCTAAAGTAATACCATTTTTGGTGCGTATATTGCCAATAAGTTCCCATTTCTCCGGCTTCATTGAAATAGTACATCTTTCCATCAATTTCTTTGAAACCAATGGTCATTTTTTTATTTTCATCTAGGTAATACCATTTATTACCGATTTTATTCCAGGATGATGCTCTTAGTTCATTTGAAAGCGCACCTGTATCATCAAAGACCAGAGTTGCTCCATTCACTGTTCTGGTACCAGTTTGCATAATCCCTTTTTCGTCAAAGTAATAGGTCTTACCGTCAATGATTGCTAACTCGGACTCTTTTCGATATCCTTTAGAATCCACATAATACCATTGCTTGTCAATTTGAAGCCATTTGGAAGTTTGTAACTTCCCATCTTTATCCATATATAAAGACTTAAGAGTACCTTCGTCATCAAAATCTTGAAGCCATTTATCTTGTTGCAGATGTCCTTTCCCATTGAAGAAGTATTTTGCTCCATCAATTGTATGCCAACCTGTTGCCATCTGATCATCAGCGAAATAATACTTCTTATATCCATCTTCAGTGATCCAACGTGAATTCGTATTTGGAATATCCGGGAATTCTTGAGAAATATTATTAATACCATCTGTTTTTATATCAAAAACAGTCGCATCTTTCTTATCACTTGAAGCATGAACAACTTGGACATTCATCTGTTTCAATTTATCTCTCGTTGCTTGGACATTTATATCCAATCCTGTTGTTTGCACAACAATAGATGGGGAAAGATTATTAAGAAAATTAATGCTGTTTGAAACTTTTCCGTCAAGGTGATGGTTCCATTTCATTAAATCGACTTTCCCAATTTGTGGGCCTAAGCGATCTTCAGCTCCATAAACGTTATCAAGATCCCCACCCAGATAAATTTTCTTCCCATTTACTGTAACTACAGCAACAATAGAATTGGGATTGTCATCATATACTTTCTTTAATTTCCCATCTGGGCCATATTCATTTTTGTAGTTATACAACTGAATATCCATATCACCCAATTTGAAATGACTATCATTATCTGAGATATCTTGAATAAGATTAACGCCATATTTTCTAGCTGCATTCAGTGCATTATTATAGTTAAAAAGATTATCCCACAAGCCCCATTGAGTGGCAATTCGATCATCCGAATATCGTTTTAGATAAAATTTATCAACCTTATATTTTTTTAGAACTTCATCAGCTCCACCAATATGGTCACTATGGACATGCGTTCCAAGCATAAAGTCCAACTTCTTAACACCTACATGGTCAAGATGACGGAAAAGTCGATCTTCAATTGCATAGACATTTGAAGTAATAATACCCGATCTTAATGGATAAAGCGGATCGCTCCCATCTGGAAAGTCATAGTCTTCACCCATATCTATCAACGCATAATGCCCGTTACTTTCAAGTAAAATGGCATCAGTCCCTGGACTTCCTTTGGTATTAATGAAATGAATCCGATTGACGTCGGACCGCGAAGTTGTGTCCGCCTCTACTCTCGCGCCGACACTAAGAAACAAAAATGCTCCTAAAGCGACTGCGACTTTTGTTTTTCTCATGATAAAGCCCTCTCAGATTTTTTCTACTAATATTTTTAATTATACCAAAAAAACAAGAAAAAAGGGGGGTAAAATACAAAATGTCATTTTTACTGCGCCAAATGACTTTAGCAACACTGTTTCAGATTAATTGATGAGTTTTAATTTTCTTTTATCAGTAAATCTATTCTCAAAAATTGACTTTTAATAGTTTTTGTCAGCACCTATATCTAGCAGTTTTCCTATACTTCTGTCAGTATGTTTTTAATTTCCTCAACGAGGATACTTTCTCAACGTCAACATTTTAACTTTATATAAAACACATAACTACAATCAAAAAGCTTCCAAGTTTAGAATATCTGTTTAACACTGAATTAACAATCTTCACTGTGATTTTACTCTTTGTGATTAGCAAAAAAAGACTAGATAAGTCTAGTCTTTCATTTCAAATTAGAATTTTTTACGTTTACGAGCTGCTTCTGATTTACGTTTACGTTTTACAGAAGGTTTTTCATAGAATTCACGTTTGCGTGTTTCTTGAAGAGTACCAGCTTTAGTAACCGCACGTTTGAAACGACGAAGTGCATCGTCAAGAGATTCATTCTTACGTACTACTGTTTTAGACATTATTTTCACTCCCTTCAAGTTCAAGATCTATTCTATTTTACATGTATTGATGAAAATTGTCAAGAAAAATAGTGCATTTCATTATTTTTCATTGACAAATAAAAAGGACCCTAAAGTCCTTTTTATTAACTATCTTATTCTAAACTCAATTATTTAGAAAATTTCTTTTTCATAACGAGACTACCTGCCAAGATAGATACACCAGCAATTACTAATGCAATACCTGTAGACTCACCAGTATATGGAAGACCTGGCTTATCTTCTGTAGTAGTTGTCTCAGATACTTCTGGTTTTGAAGTTGTTATAGTCGTTGAAGTAGTCGTTGGCTCTTCTGTCGTTGTACTCGTTGATGTTGTTGTCGGCGCTTCTATCGTTGTAGTCGTTGATGTTGTCGTCGGCGCTTCTGTCGTTGTACTCGTTGATGTTGTTGTCGGCACTTCTGTCGTTGTACTCGTTGATGTTGTTGTCGGCGCTTCTGTCGTTGTACTCGTTGATGTTGTCGTCGGCGCTTCTGTCGTTGTACTCGTTGATGTTGTCGTCGGCGCTTCTGTTGTGGTTGTCGTTGATGTTGTCGGCGGCGCTTCTGTTGTGGTTGTCGTTGATGTTGTCGTCGGCGCTTCTGTCGTTGTAGTCGTTGATGTTGTCGTCGGCGCTTCTGTTGTGGTTGTCGTAGTTGTGGTTTGTTCTTTTGGATTGACGATTGTTTTTGTAACTGATTTATCAGCTCCAAAATCTGTTGCATTCACTTCTGTGTCTGCTGTATTTATCACATAACCTGTTGGTGCTTCAACTTCAGTTAAGATATACTTGTCTTTCAAAAGGCCAGTTACTGTAATTTTCCCTTCAGCATCTGTAACATACTCACCAATCACTTGATTGTTAGCTTGTCGAACAACCTTAAATTTAGCACCAGCTACCGGTTGGTTTTCATCATCAACTTTATGGATGTGAATCGTGAATACATATCCAATACCTGACCCACCAGATACTTGAACTACAGTTGATTGTACAACCTCTTTAATAGTTATTCCTTTACCTTTTAAGACAGCGTCATTATTCAAGATTTCGCCATCTGCTGGTGAATAATTGGCTTGAACATTATATTCAATGCGGTACTGGTCATTTTCTGTAATATCACCAAGTTGAATAACAAATGACTGACCATCTTCACTGACTGTAACAGTATGTTGGTCTGTTACATCTGTTCTATCTGTAAATTCCCAGAGACCTTTCACATAGTCAAACTTACCCTTGATCACTCGAATACTATCTTTGATATAAGATGCATTAGAAAACTTCAACGTGTCTTCTACAGTTGCATCTTGGACACTTTCTTTAGTACGGTTAATTGAGATAGTGTAAGAAAGTATATTTTGCTCTGCATTACTTACCCAACCTGTTTTAGAAAAAAGCTCTGGGTTTCCATCTCCAACACCGGTAAAGTTAACCTTGTCAACGATCTGTGTTTTTCCATTAATTGTTACCTCGACAGGGATTTCTCCTTTTTCAGGGTGTTTTTGGAAATCCACTCGAGTATAGACAAAGAAAGATCCACTGGTATCAGAGTGCTTTTCTACATAATCCGTATACGTTAATACGATATGTTTTTTAGTTTCGTCGATTTTAGCATTTGCGATGACTTCATTTGTTTTTTCATCACGAATCTCAAAATTTTCTGATTCGATATATAAAGCATCTGACAAATCTACAACCGTGGTATCACCAGCTTTAACATCTTTATCTGTCAAATCATATGTTGCGTTAAGCCTAAATGTAACCCACTGTTCCAAATCTTTCTCAAGATTACCACCTGAATTATTTGCAATATCTAATGATGTTATGGCATCAATAGTCTTACTACTTGCTGCATTTTCTGCAAAAGCTTTGTTCAAGCTAAGAGAAAAAATGATCGTAAATAAGCAAATAATGAACGAAAAAAAAGCTATTTTTTTCTTATTCACCTTAAATAGTCTCCTTAAATTTAATTGTTTAGACATTAAACGATATCAGTATACCAGTATTTTTTACTAAAGTCTAGTTTTATTCATAAAATAGTTTGAAATATATTTATAAAAAAACACTTTTTATATATTTTACGTTTATTAGGTGTTGTTATTTTATAATCCGTTCTTTTTTAAACCTGACTGCTAGATATTTTTAAATGTTTACTTATCAAATATCAAACAAAAAGACCAATCAAAGTAAGCCATAGATTGGTCTATATAAATGTCAACTTATTTCTTTAACAAGCTAAGTGCTTCTGCATCCGCAATAATAGTCACATCCGAATGATTTTGCAAACTACTTGCTGGTAGATTTTCAGTCACTGGACCTTCAACAGTTCCGGCAATAGCTTCTGCTTTTGATGGGCCATAAGCGAAGAGAAGAATAGATTTGGCATCTAAGATATTTTTAATACCCATTGAAATAGCTTGTGTTGGTACGTCTTCGATTTTATCAAAGAAACGAGCATTAGCCTCAATGGTAGACTGATCAAGGTCTACAAGATGAGTTTGGCTATCGAACGGAGTTCCTGGTTCGTTAAATCCAATGTGACCATTTCGACCAATTCCCAAGATTTGCAAATCAACCGGATGATCAGCAAGAATTTGATTATAGCGTTCTACTTCTTCTTCTGCATTGTCTTTAACTCCACGAGGCAAAAAGCTTTCTTTAAATGGCTTTTTATTGAACAGATGTTCTTGCATGAAATAACGATAAGATTGAGGATTATCTCCATCTAATCCTACATATTCGTCCAAGTTGACACTTGTAAGGTTTGAAAAATCAAGGTCACTCTCTACGATTTCTCTGTAGAACTCAAGTGGACTGCTACCTGTCGCAAGTCCTAATGTTTGAGCACCCTTTGCTAACTTTTCTTTTAAAATTTCAAAAGCTACTTTTCCACCTTCTTCAGGATTTTTTACTTGAATAACTTTCATAATTGTTCCTCCACATTTCTTTATTTCATTATATGGTATAGACCAATTTTTGTCAAGTGTAAACGGTTTAATATTTTAAATTTTATTGGATAAAGTTAAGTAAAAAAAGAAGACTAAACTAGTCTTCTTTTTTAAAACTGTCAGAATGAATTAGTCTTCTTTTTTCTTTCTTGACAAAGCATAACCGGCAGTAGCTAAACCAATAAGTGCTGAATAAGTCATGAATGATTGATCAGCTGAACCAGTATTTGGTAATACTCTCTCTGAATCTTTTTGATTAGTTTCTGATTTTGACTCTGACTTAGACTCTAGCTTAGGTTCTGGCTTAGGCTCTGGTTTTGGTTCCGGCTTAGGCTCTGGTTTTGGTTCTGGCTTAGGCTCTGGTTTTGGTTCTGGTTTAGGTTGTGGTTTTTCATTTTCCTTGATAAGCACAACATTTTTATTCCATTTAACAACTGGTTTTTCTGTTTCTTTCTTAACAGGATCCTTCACCAACTCAGGTGCTTCTGGTTTAACCGGTTCACTTGGTAAGACAGGTACAGTTTTATATTCTGGTTCTGTCGGTGGAACTGGTTTTTCTTTAACAGTTGGTACTTCTGTCAATTCTGGTTTTTCAGGTTTAACTGGAGGTGTTGGTTCTGTTGGTTTAACTGGCTCTTCACCTGGATCTTGAGGGAAGCCAACGTTTGAGTTGATAGAGAACCAATAGAGAGTTGCTTCGTCTGTTGCGTTAGCACCTTTTGCTGTAAATTCAAGATGACCATCTTTCAAAATAACAGCAGCACCACCATAGTAAAGGTAAGGGCTCTTAGGATCATCCCAACCCTTAGTTTCACTTGAAGAGTCTGCATTAAATGTAGCACCTTGAGCCATGTATTGGTTTTGTTCTTTAGCAGATACTTCTTTTGTCGATGAATATTGGTCTACACTTGAATTTGGAAGTTTAATAAACTCTTTGTCACCAATGTTTACAGACTCAACGTGAGGAGTATCTTGGTGTTTCATTTTTGGTGTGTATCTCAAAACACCTGATTTAGCGTCTACAGTGTAAGAACCGATAACGTCTGATTTATCACCGAATGTGTACTCTTCAGTACCAACTGAGTGACCATTTCCGCCACCAGATGCGTTCACTGTTGTAGCATCAACTGTTATTTCTTCAGTTACTTTGAAGGCATCAGCATCCCATGTTGCTTTTTGAGCAACAATTTTCAAAGGATTATCAGCATTGATATCAACTTCTGCACTACCGAAGTCAGCTTTACCGCTTTTCACAACAACGTCTGCACCATCAAGTTTTGGTTCACTTCCGTCTGAATATGGATCCCAAGTTCCACGAACTGTATTGCCTTCGCTATCTTTAGCTTCAACAACTAGAGGACGAGGTTTGTCATTTTCAACATAAGATGCACCATTCCAGTGGTTAAGTGAGTTAAGGGCAAGGATTGCATTGTGTTGTGACAAATCAATCAATTGGTCATTTTCATCATAAAACTCAATGTCAACACCAACTGTAACTGGGTTTTCAGTATCTGTTGAGCTACCAATTGTCATTGTAACTGCTGGATCGTTGTAAATTTGAACGATTCCTTTTCCATCTGATGATGGAAGGCTCTTCACTTCGTATTTATAAACAACTTTTGCAATACGTTTTTCTTCGCTACCTTTTACAATTTTAGCTTGAGTAAGTCCTGTGTATGTAACATCAAATTTGTCTCCGACTTTTACAACTCCCCACTCAATTTCATTGTTGGCATATGGATTTGTAGTTGTCACATCAGAATCTTGTAGATTCTTAGTTTCATACATCTTAGTAGCTTTACCATCACCGTACATACGAGCTTGACCTTCTTTTGTCAAGTAAGTTGTTAATCCAGTTGTTTGGTGTGTGATTTTAGTTGTTTCACCATCAGCAAGTTCTTCAGAGAGGAATGTCAAATCTTGTTTGTATTTCTCAGGATTTCCACCACGCTCTGCAACCATCTTATTGAAGGCATCTTTAGCATCATCGTATTGTGCTTTTTTCTTGTTGTAAATTTCGAGCTCAATCAAGTAAGCAGCTTGTGCTTCATCATAAGCAGCTTTTTTAGTCTTGTAGTCAGCTAATTTAGCTTCATATTCTGCTTGAGCTAATTTATTACTTTCAGTAGCTTCTTGATTTGCTGTTACAGATGCATTGTATGCTGCAAGTGCTGTGTTATATTCTTCAAGAGCTTTTTCATAAGCAACACGTGCCTCTTCATTACTCTGTTCTACTGCTGTTTTTTCTGCTGATTTTTCAGTCAATTCTTTTTTATAAGCAGTAAGTTTTTCGTTGTAAGCTTCAAGCTCTTTATCGTAGTTTGCTTGTGCAGCAGCATTTTTAGCATCAACTTCAGCTTTTTCTTTTTCGTAAGCTTCTTGATTTGCTGCTACTTCAGCTTTATAATCAGCTACAGTTTTATTAATATCTGTAACTTGTTTTTCGTAATCTTTAGCAGCAGCTTCCTCAGAATCTTGCTTTTTAGTCTCAGTTTCTTTAACTTCAAGACCTTCATTTGTGGCAGCAGTTTTAGCTTCTTCCAACTTCTCTGGAACCGCAACTTCTTTTGTTTCTTCTCCAGCTACTGTTGTAGTTGAAACAACAGGTGTAGTTGCTGATGAAGTTTCATCGGCTGATACAGTGGCGATACCTGCAGCAGCAATCACCGTTGCGACTGCAACAGAACCAAAAGCAACTGAGGTTTTTCTCAAGGCATACTTAATCGTTTTATTATTCTTTAACGATGACATGACAATTCCTTCTTTTATTTTAAATTTAAAATGTTCTCAAGCATAAAAGATTTGATTCTTAAAAACATACTAATTTTATCAAAAAAAATATGTGATTTCAATAATTTTCATTTTCTTTCAATAAAATTTCATAAATATTTCAAAATAATAAAAAGGCCTTGCTCTTTCGAGCAAAGCCTTTTCATTTCAGAACTAAAATCGTTAGTTCATCGCTAAATGAATGCGATTTTGTATATTTTATTCTTCACGTTTTTTACGTTTTACAACCAAACCTAGACCTACAAGACCAAGCGCAGCACCAAGTGCGGCAACTCCAGATTTAGATTGTTCACCAGTATTTGGCAACTCAGGACCTTTAGGTTTTTCTGGAGTTGGTGGTGTTACCGGTGTTGGTGGTGTTACCGGTGTTGGCGGCGTTGGTGGTGTTGGTGGTGTTGGCGGTGTTGGTGGTGTTGGCGGTGTTGGTGGTGTTGGCGGTGTTGGCGGTGTTGGCGGTGTTGGTGGTGTTGGTGGTGTTGGTGGTGTTGGTGGTGTTGGCGGTGTTGGCGGTGTTGGTGGTGTTGGTGGTGTTGGCGGTGTTGGTGGTGTTGGCGGCGTTGGTGGTGTTGGCGGTGTTGGCGGCGTTGGCGGTGTTGGCGGTGTTGGCGGTGTTACCTTGTTGTTAAACTCAGTATCTTCAGGCATTTGTGAAGTAAGGGTTAACACTTTACCATCCTTAGTTACAGTAACTCCAACAGTCACTATCATCTTGTCATACTCAACTCCAGCCTCTGTACCTTTCACTTCTTCTACATGATAGATATGAGTGCCTTCTTGACCACGTTTGAACTCAAGAGCTGAGAACTTGATCTTACCTTCTGCATCGTTGCTTACAGTTTCAATTACGTTGCCATCTTTGTCTTTCAATACGAAGCTGAATTCTCCAGCTTTCAACGCACGACCTTCCAATTTCTTCGTGAAGTTGAATTCAACTTTTACTGGGATATTAACAACACGTTTTTCAGTTGGTTTTTCTGGTTTTTCAACTGATTTCTTAGTTGGATCATATTGGTGAACAATTTGAGAAGCCGTATTTTCAATATCTACACCTTCCTTAGCAGTGTCCTTGATACGTGCAAGAATATCAAACTTATAGTAACGACCAAACGCTAGCTTAGTAGTATCAATTACTTGTGTATCTTCCGCATCTCCAAGAGACTTAGTCAAGTCAGCCTTAGATGTAGCAGTAATGACACCATCTTCAACCTTGATATCGAACTTGTCAGTCACATCAGCTCCAGTTACTGAATCGTAAGCCTTAATTTCAGATACATTAACATCCAAGTTTTCGTTGTCATATTTATCTGTAATTCCTACAGATTGAATATTGTGACCTTCTTTGAATTTAGTTGTATCCAACCATACTTGGTAAACAACCTTATCACCTTTATGGAGTGTTTGAGTATTGATATTTTGCTTTTCATTATTATCAACATTGTCCACATATGGATCTTTGTTGGTATCAGCTACTTTATCAGTCAACTCTTTATCATCATCCAGAAGTTTAGTTCCAGTAATATCAAATTTTTCTTCATTAAGGATGTATTTTTCTGGGTTAAACTCAGGAGTTTCTGGTGGAGTCACACGGTTGTTAAATTCTTTATCCGCAGGTTCTGTCACGTTTGTGATCAAGGCTTTCGCAGTACCGTCATGAGATACTGTTACAGTTACTTCTGCTTTCATTGTATCGTATGATACAGTTGCGTCTGTACCCTTAACCTCTGTTACAGTGTACTTGTAAGTACCTTCTTGACCCTTCTTGTATTTAAGGGCAGTAACAGTTTCACCAGCTTTATTAGTGTAATCTACTGGATCAAACTTGATCTTGCCAGCTGCATCGTTGGTTGCAGTCGCAATCACAACATTGTCGCTGTCTTTCAACTCGAATGTGAATTCGTTAGCTTTCAGTTCACGACCTTCCAATTTCTTAGTGAAGTTAAATTCTACTGAGATTGGAACACTGTTGACACGTTTTTCAGTTGGTTTGTTTGGTTTTTCAACAGTCTTGCTTACTGGGTTGTAGTAGTTAACGACTTGTGCTGCCTTGTTTTCAATATCTGCACCAGCTACGACATCGTCTTTCACTGTTGCTGGGATATCGAACTTGTAGTAACGTCCGAATTCGAATTTAGTTGTATCGATCACTTGTGTGTTTTCAGCGTCGCCAAGTGACTTCGTGAAGCCATCTTTCAGGTTAGCTGTCAGAACACCATTGTTATCAGAGATATCGAATTTCGTCGTAACGTCTGCACCAGTAACGGAATCGTAAACCTTGATATCTGAAGCACTAACAGTCAATTTATCCTTGTCGTAGTTATCTGTGATTCCTACTGTTTGGATATTGTCTTTGTTGTTTGCGTCAAATTTAGTTGTATCCAACCATACTTGATAGTAAAGTTTTTGACCACGTTCAACTGGTTTCGTATTCAAATTTTCATCTTCGTTGTTGTTAGTTGTATCCACATATGGGTTTGTATTTGTTTCACCATATTTATCTGTCAACTCAGAATCGTCATCAGCGAGCTTAGTACCTGTAATATCGAATTTAGCTTTAGAAACAACGTATTTCTCTGGTTGGAACTTAGGCTCTTCTGGAGGGCGAACTGTGTTATTAAATTCTTTATCGGCAATATCTCCGACCTTAGCAACTAAAGCTTTAGCTGTACCATCATGAGAAACAGTGACTGTTACAACAGCCTTCATATTGTCATACGTAACGGTTGAGTCTGTACCAGCAACTTCTACTACTTTGTAACGGTAAACACCGAGATCATTGTTTGTGTATTTAAGGCTAGTGAATTTAATCTTACCATCCTTATCATTAGTTGCTGTTTCAAGAACATTGAATTCATCATCGTCTAACAATTGGAAAGTAAACTCATTCGCTTTCAATTGACGACCTGCAAGAGCTTTCTTGAAGTCAAGTTCAATTTGAATTGGGACGTTGTTTACACGTTTTTCAGTTGGTTTACTTGGTTTTTCAACTTTTTTAGTCGTTGGGTTGTAGTAGTTTACTACTTGAGCCGCACTATTCTCGATGTCTACACCACCAGGAACATCAGCTTTCACTGTTGTTGGGATATCGAACTTGTAGTAACGTCCGAATTCGAATTTAGTTGTATCGATCACTTGTGTGTTTTCTGCGTCACCAAGTGACTTCGTGAAGCCATCTTTAAGGGTTGCAGTAATCACACCATCATTTACAGCGATATCGAATTTATCAGTTACTTCTGCACCTGTTACAGAGTCGTAGGCTTTGATGTCAGCTGCATTAAGATTTAATTTAGCTTCATCATAGTTATCTGAGATACCAACTGTTTGGATGTTGTCCTTGTTAGCTGCATCAAATTTAGTTGTATCCAACCATACTTGGTAAACTAATTTAGAACCACGTTCAACAGTCTTAGTATTTAAGTTTTCCACTTCATTATTGATGGTATTATCCGCGTATGGATTCGCGTTTGTTTCACCATATTTATCTGTCAACTCAGAATCGTCATCAATGAGCTTATCACCAGTGATATCGTATTTCTCTTTAGAAACAACGTATTTCTCTGGTTGGAACTTAGGTTCTTCTGGAGGAGTAACTGTATTGTTGAACTCTTTATCATCAGCATCTGTTACGTTGGCAACAATTGCCTTTGCTGTACCATCATGTGATACAACTACTTTAACAGTAGCAACCATTGTGTCATAATTGACAGTTGCATCTGCACCAGGAGTTTCTTCTACTGTGTAGTTGTATGTCTTACCAAGATCATCGCGACCGAACTCGAGAGTCTTGAAGACAACATTACCAGCAGCATCATTCTTCACGCGTTCAACTTCAACGCCGTCTTTCTTCAATACGAATTCGAATTCGTTGGCTTGAAGTTCACGACCATCCAAACGTTTAGTGAAGTTCATTTCCACTGGAACTGGAACGTTGTTGACGCGTTTTTGTGTTGGTTTTTCAGGTTTTTCAACTGTCTTGCTTACTGGGTTGTAAACGTGAACTGTTTGGTTGGCTGTATTTTCAATATCAGCACCAGCTTTAACAGATTCTTTCACAGTTGCTGGAATATCAAATTTATAGTAACGTCCAAATTCGAACTCAGTTGTGTTGATAACAGGAGCATGCACTTTATCTTTGATAAATTCATCTTTTGAAGTTGCAGTAATCGTACCATTTTCAACTTTGATGTCGAATTTATTGGTTACTTCTGCACCAGTTACTGAATCATATGCTTTGATATCCGCTGCATTGACGTCCAATTTATCAGCGTCGTATGTATCAGATACACCAACGTATTGGATGTTATTTGCTTCAGTGAATTTAGTAGTATCAAGCCATACTTGGTAAACTAATTTAGAACCACGTTTAACTGTCTTGGTATTCAAGTTTTCTGGTTCGTTGTTAGTGGTCTTGTCTACATATGGATCTGCATTTGTTTCAGTGTATTCATTTGCCAACTCATCGTCGTCGTTCATCAACTTGTTGCCAGTAATATCATATTTCTCTTTAGAAACGACAAATTTTTCTGGTTGGAATTCAGGTGTGGCTGGAGGAGTGACTTTGTTGTTGAATTCAGTATCTTCTTGAGTGTCAGTTGATTCCCCAGCAGCATTCTTACCACCTGTTGAAGCAATATCTGTAACAGTTGTTAAGGTATGGCCATTTTTAGCAACTTTTACACGGACAAATGCTTTCATGGTATCGTATGTCATACCAAATTCTTTATCTGCATCAGCTGGGATAACTTCCTCAACAGAGTATGAGTGGGTACCAATTTTAGTATTGTCATATGACAATTCAGTAAAGGTCACATTTCCTTCTTCATCATTCTTAACTGTTTCAATAACATTACCATCTTGATCTTTGAGAACAAAGCTGAATTCACCAGCTTTTAACTTACGACCGGCTAATTTTTTAGTAAAGTCAAATCTTGTAACAACTGGAGCAACAACATAGTTATTGAAGATTTTATCATCATTACTTGCGCTAAATCCACCTTCTGAACTGTATTTAACTGTAGCTTCCAAGTCACCCTGAGTGTTCTCAGTTACATTGACAGTCATGGTAACTGTCATTGAATCGTAATCTACATTTGCATCAGAGCCCTTCTGTTCAGTGATCTTGTATTTATAAGTACCAACTTTGTTAAAAGAAAGCTTGCTGAATGTAGCTTTTCCATCTTTATTGCTAACTGTTTCTTCATGTTTATCAGGTGTACTTTTCTCTTCTGTTAATTTGAATGTAAACTCACCGTCTGTCAAGACACGTCCGTCCAATTGTTTTTCAACTTCCGGAGTCACTTCAACTGGATTTTGTTTGACATAGTAATAAATTGGTTGTTTGTATGGTGTCAATGAGTTGAGCAAGTCAACGTTAGTACCGATACCGTTTACTCCACGAACCAATTGTTCGTTTGGAGAAAGGTGACCAATCTTATCTCCTAAGAATGGTACAAAGACTGTTTTCTTAGGTGTATATCCAGCAGCTGTTTGGAAGTCAAATGGAACTTCTTTACCGTTTGGATAGTTTACACCTTTACTATCTGTGAAAGCAATTGTGTTAAGAGGTGATTTCTTAACAACTAAATCTTCTTTATTGTAATCACCTGGTTTAATAGGCTTCGTTTCTGCTAGCAACATGTAGCCGTCAGTGCTCAATGTACCATCAGAACGTTTGCTTTGTTGTTTTGGATCAAGAAGATAAACACGAACAACTACAGATCCATCTTCACCTACGATTTCTTTAATCCGTTTAATTCCTGCACGCTCAGCGTCCATAAATTTAGTACCGACTTTGTATGGGCGACTTACATAGCCTGATTTATCGTTTGCATCAGCTGTTTGATACAACTTGTAGCCATCAAATTGACGCTCACCTGATGCTGTAAAGCTTTGTCCTTCCATAGCTTTAAGAGTATATCTAGCTAGGTCTACTTCATTACCATTTGGTACATAGTCTTGAACAGTTTTATCTGTCTTATTTGCGTTGAACGTCGCATTGTTTTTATCAACTACTCTATAGTAAGTTGTTTTTTCAACTGCTTCTGGGATTTTTGCATTTGAATCGGTAATTGTACGACCGTTATAAGCTGGTTCTACAACGTTTAAAATATCTGTTGTCGTACGAGCGTTATAAACCGCAGTATAAAGAGCTTGTTCAGCAGGTGTAAGGTTATGACCTGGTGCGACTAAATCTGTGATGCTCTTTCCAACTTCATAACCATTTTGAATAAATGGCTGAGTTGTTTTACCTTTTTCAGAAGTACCAGCTTGATAATCTATTTGGAACGTTAATTGACTATTAGACGCTGTTGTGGTAGTTGTGAATTTTTGAACACCACTTGTAGCTGTTACTGTTTTTGTTTCTACGACATTACCAGTTGTTTTATCAATCAATTCAACTGTTGTATCTGTAGATTCATCAAATCTCTTATAAGCACGTGCATAGTATTTTGTACCATAACGATTATTGAATTCAGTTAAATCCCAAACCGCATATGTATAGTAATCACCTTCTTTTCTTGCATATCCAGCTGGTACAGTTTGAGACCTAACCGTAGCTCCATTTGGATTCTGTATAGTTGGATCAACTGTTTCACCATCTTTTAGATAGGTACTAATACTGACAGGCTTAGAGTTGTGATCTCCAGAAACTGCATCTTCAGTTGTAGCACGACGATTACGAACTTTAGGTTTATCACCTTCTGAAATAGCTGGCTTAGTTTCTTCAGCTTTTTCAACCGGCTTAGCAGTTTCCTTATTAGCAACCTCAGTCTCAGTTGAAGCAGGTTTTACCTCTGATGCTTTTTCTGAAGTAGTCGCTTCAGATTTAGCTTCTTCTACTTTAGACTCAGAAGTAGGTTTTGCTTCTTCTACTTTATTTTCTTCAGCAAGCTCAGCTGTTGGAACATTTGCTACAACATCTTGTTCCTTTTTAGAGGAATCCTCACTGCTGACATCCTTTTTCACCAACTCAATTTTTTCTTCAGAAGCTGATTGTGTAGGAAGCTCAGAAGCTTGAACTGCACCACCATTAGCCATCAAAAAGCTAAGAGTTGTCCCTAAAAATACAGATGCAACACCTACCTTATATTTTCTCAAAGAAAAACGTTGTTGTTCCTTTCTTATCATATGGATAAGTTCTCCTTTTATATATTTAACTAACAGAAGGTAATATTTCTACAAATCTTGTACCCTATGCACAATAATTGAAAGCTGGAATTTACCCACTTTAGCATTTCCATCATATCAAAAAATCAATATTAATTCAATTAATTACATACTCTGGAAAACACTTTCTTATGGATTTTAACAGTGTTTTTAGCTATCTATAATTTATAATATATATTTACATATATGCATAAATCAGTCCTTATATACAAGATTTTTTTATTTAATAATCTTTTCATTTATTATATTTCTTTTTCTAAATATTTCAATTTGATTACATTTTAATGATTGTGAAAACCTTATCATTGTTTTCATAAATAAAAAAAGATTCTCCAAAGAGAATCTTATTTTTTAAATCGCTTCTGTGACAAAACTTCTGCTTTCTAATACTTTTAGCATGGCATCTGCTGTATCCAAAGCTGTAAAGAGAGGCACCCCATGTTCGATGGCAGATCGACGGATTTGTTCTCCGTCTTCGTCGGCTGTCCGTTTGGTACCGACGGTATTGATAATGGCTTGAATTTTTCCTTTGCGGACGTAGCTTGGGATATCGTGTTCATCATGACCGATTTTACCAACAAGTTGAGTCTGTAATCCATGACTTGCAAAGAACTCCGCTGTTCCTGCAGTTGCAAGGATTCCGTAACCAATATTTTGGAAACGACGCGCTAAATCTAAAGCTTCTTCTTTTGCATCGTCTGCGATGGTAAAGACAACGTTCCCAAAGGTTGGCAAGTGGAGGTATGAAGCTTCAAAAGCTTTATAGAGGGCTTTTTCAAGAGTGGTATCAGACCCCATAACTTCCCCTGTTGACTTCATTTCAGGACCAAGAAGGCTGTCTACCTTAGCTAGTTTGGTAAAGGAGAAGACTGGTGCCTTGATATGGACGCGAGTACTTTCTGGGTAAAGTCCATCTTGGTAACCAAGTTCTTCGAGACTTTGACCAAGAATCAACTTAGTCGCTACCTGTGCCATAGGGATATTGGTTACTTTTGAAAGGAACGGTACGGTACGGCTAGCACGAGGGTTTACTTCAATGACGTATACTTTCTCATCCTTGATAACAAACTGAATGTTCATCATACCAAGACAGTTGAGGCCAATTGCAAGACGCTTAGTGTAATCTGCAATCGTTTCTTGCACCTTTTGAGACAAGGTTTGTGGAGGGTAAACAGCCATTGAGTCACCTGAGTGGACACCAGCACGTTCGATATGTTCCATGATACCTGGAATGAGGACATTTTGTCCGTCTGAGATGGCATCAACTTCACATTCTTGTCCAACGATATAAGAGTCGACAAGAACTGGATGGTCTGGACTTGCCTTAACCGCAGTACGCATGTAAGAACGAAGGTCTTCTTCGTTCTCTACGATTTCCATAGCACGTCCACCCAAAACATATGAAGGACGAACAAGGACTGGGAAACCAATCTTACGAGCTGCAAGCACCGCTTCTTCTTCGTTTGTTGCAGTCTGGCCAGGTGGCTGTGGAATATCCAAGTCTTTAAGGGCTTGTTCGAAGAGGTCGCGGTCTTCGGCACGGTCTAGGTCAGCGACTTGTGTACCAAGAATGGTCACACCAGCTTTGGCTAAAGGCTCAGCAAGGTTGATAGCTGTTTGACCACCAAATTGAACGATAACACCTTTTGGTTGCTCTAAATCGATAACATTCATAACATCTTCGAACGTTAATGGTTCAAAGTAGAGTTTATCAGATACAGAGAAGTCTGTTGAAACTGTCTCTGGGTTTGAGTTCATGATGATAGCTTCATAGCCAGCAGCTTGGATTGCCTTAACAGAGTGAACAGTTGCGTAGTCAAACTCCACACCTTGACCGATACGGATTGGACCAGAACCCAAGACTAGAACAGATTCCTTATCAGACTTGATAGATTCATTTTCCCAACCATAGGTTGAATAGAAGTACGGAGTTTCTGATTCAAACTCTGCAGCACAAGTATCAACCATCTTGTAAACTGGGACAATCTTGTTTTCTAAACGTAGTTGGCGAACATGGTCAGCCGTAGTTCCCCAAAGTTCAGCAATTTTACGATCTGAGAAACCATTGAGTTTTGCTGTTTTTAGGACTGCTAGATCTTGTGGATGTGCGCCCAATTCTTGCTCAATCTCAAAGATATGCAAGAGTTTATCAAGATAGAAGATATCAATCTTAGTCAAGTCAGCAATCTCTTCTGGTGTATAACCACGACGAATGGCTTCAGATACGTAGAAAAGACGGTCATCTTGAGCTTTGACAACTTTTTCAATCAAGGCATCATCTGAGACTTCTGCAAGTTCAGGCATTTCATTGTGGTGAACTCCAATTTCAAGAGAACGACAAGCCTTAAGAAGTGATTCCTCGATGTTACGACCGATAGCCATAACTTCTCCAGTTGCCTTCATCTGAGTACCAAGACGACGTTCACCCTTTTCAAACTTGTCAAATGGGAAGCGTGGAATCTTTGCAACCACATAGTCAAGGGCTGGTTCAAACATAGCATAAGTTGAACCTGTAACAGGGTTAATAACCTCATCCAATGTCAATCCTACTGCAATCTTAGCAGCCAATTTAGCGATTGGGTAACCTGTCGCCTTAGAAGCAAGGGCAGAAGAACGAGATACACGAGGATTTACTTCGATGACATAATACTTAAAGCTGTGCGGATCCAGAGCTAATTGAACGTTACATCCACCTTCAATCTTGAGAGCACGGATAATGCTCAAACTTGCATCACGAAGCATTTGGTTTTCATAATCTGACATGGTTTGCGCTGGAGCAAATACAATGGAATCCCCTGTGTGGATCCCAACTGGGTCAAAGTTTTCCATGTTACAAACAACAAGGGCATTATCAGCTGAGTCACGCATGACTTCATACTCAATTTCCTTGAAACCAGCAATGGAACGTTCAATCAAACACTGGGTAACAGGTGACAACTTCAAACCATTTTCAGCAATCTCTCGCAATTCTGCTTCGTTGGCACACATACCACCACCAGTACCACCTAGAGTAAAGGCAGGACGGACGATAACTGGGTATCCAATCGTCGCAGCAAAGGCAACAGCTTCTTCAACTGTATTTACAATTTCTGATTCAGGAATTGGTTGGTTCAGCTCTTCCATCAACTGTTTAAAGAGGTCACGGTCCTCCGCTTGATCGATGGCTGACAATTTAGTACCGAGAAGTTCTACTCCGAGCTCATCTAAGATTCCGTTTTTGGACAATTCCATTGCCATGTTAAGCCCTGTTTGACCTCCAAGAGTTGGAAGCAAAGCATCTGGACGTTCCTTGCGGAGAATACGAGTTACAAACTCAAGTGTGATTGGTTCGATGTAAACCTTATCTGCAATCTCTTTATCAGTCATAATAGTCGCAGGGTTTGAGTTTACCAAGACAACCTCGTAACCCTCCTCTTTCAAAGACAAGCAGGCTTGGGTTCCAGCATAGTCAAACTCAGCAGCCTGACCAATAATAATTGGACCAGAACCAATCACCATAATTTTTTGAATATCAGTACGTTTAGGCATTTATAAGATATTAAGGGCGTCAAGCGGACAAAGCTAAAATAGGAGTTATGACGAAGAACTGTCAGTTCTAGTTATAACTATCTTTTTAGCACCGTCCGTAGCCCGTATTCAGTTCAGCAAATACGGACCACCCTTCTCCTTTCTATTCGGCAACTCTCAGGTTGCCATTAAATAAATTCTCCGACGATTTCACACTCGTCATTAATTTGTTTGTTTGAAGGCTTCCATCATCTCGATGAATTCATCAAATAGATAACTTGCATCATGAGGACCAGGAGCTGCGTCTGGGTGAAATTGCACAGAGAAACCTGGTTGGTATCTGTGGCGTACCCCTTCAACTGACTTATCATTAATTTCTTCATGGGTGATAATCAAGTGATCTGGTAAATCCTCACGGCTAACGGCGTAGCCATGGTTTTGACTTGTGAAGTCCACGCGCCCAGTTGCAATTTCTCGAACTGCATGGTTAAAGCCACGGTGACCAAACTTCATCTTGTAAGTCTTTGCACCATTTGCCATTGCAAAGAGCTGGTGACCCATACAAATACCAAAGATCGGAATCTTACCAAGAATCCCACGAATCATATCAAGTGCTTCTGGTACATCTTCTGGATTTCCCGGACCATTTGACAACATAACTCCATCAGGATTCAAATGTAGGATTTCCTCAGCTGTAGTTGTGTATGGAACTACAGTCACGTTACAATCACGTTTTGAAAGTTCTCGTAAAATAGAATGCTTAAGGCCAAAGTCTACTAGAACAACACTCAAACCAACTCCTGGAGCTGGATAAGAAGTCTTGGTTGAAACTTGTCTGATATTATCAGTCGGTAAAACAGTCGCTTTAAGTTGATCAGCAACATGATCCATACTGTCTCCAGCGTGTGTCAAAGTTGCTCGCATGGTTCCATGTTTACGGATAATCTTTGTAAGCGCACGTGTATCAATTCCTGAAATACCAGGAATTTTCTTAGCTTTCAAGAACTCATCCAGCGTCATCTGGTTACGCCAGTTGCTAGCTCTACGTGCCTCTTCGAAAACTACAACTCCCTTACAAGTAGGGCTGATAGATTCGTAGTCATCACGGTTAATCCCATAATTCCCTACCAGTGGATAAGTGAAGGTCAAGATTTGTCCATTATAAGACTGGTCTGTAATGGATTCTTGATAGCCTGTCATCCCTGTATTAAAGACGATTTCCCCTGTTACATCAATATCTGCACCGAAGGCTTTACCTTCAAAAACTGTGCCATCTTCTAAAACTAGAAGTCGTTTTGTCATATTCTCACCTCTCGTGGACGCTCACTGGCGTCTTTTAACGTTTTGTGTCTTATTTGGCTTTTCTGCTTGCCAATACGGATTCTAAGATTGCCATTCGAACAAAGACTCCATTGGTCATTTGTTGGACAATACGTGATTTTGGAGCTTCAACCAAGTGGTCAGCAATTTCTACATCCCGATTTACTGGAGCAGGATGCATAATGATTGCTTCTTCTTTTAAGCGATTGTAGCGTTCTTGGTTCAAGCCATGTTGAGCATGATAGCCTTCTTTTGAAAAGACGGCTCCACTCTCGTGGCGTTCATGTTGGACTCGAAGCAACATCAGAACATCCACCTGGTCAACAATCTCATCAATGGTAACAAACTGGCCATAGTCAGCAAATTCTTGGCTTCTCCATTCCTCAGGTCCTGCAAAGTAAAGTTCAGCTCCCAAACGTTTCAAAATCTGCATATTGGATTTGGCAACACGTGAATGATCCAAGTCTCCAGCAATCGCGACCTTGAGTCCTTCAAAATGTCCGAATTCTTCGTAAATTGTCATTAAATCAAGCAGACTCTGACTAGGATGTTGCCCTGAACCGTCGCCACCGTTGATAATCGAAGTCGTGATCGTCGGACTCGCAATCAATTCTCTGTAGTAATCAACTTCAGGGTGACGAATAACGCAGACATCTACACCAAGCGCTGACAAAGTCAGGATGGTATCATAGAGTGTCTCACCCTTGTTGACTGAACTTGTCTTTACATCAAAGTCAAGTCGTTCCAATCCTAGTTTAATCTCTGCAACTTCGAACGATTTATGCGTTCTTGTCGAATTTTCAAAGAAAAGATTGGAAACAATGGGATGGTCTTCGTAAGGCAACTGAGCTCCATTCTTAAACTCAATCCCTCGTTTAATCAATTTCATAACCTGATCCACAGTGAGATCTTCCATGGACACCACATGTTTCAGTACTTGTTGATTTTCTGACATGGCTACTCCTTTAGCTATTAAGCTTCTTCAGTAATCAAAACTCTATCTTGGCCATCAAGTTCTGTCATCTCAACGATGATTTCTTCAGAACGACTGGTTGGAATATTTTTCCCAACGTAATCTGGTCGAATTGGCAATTCTCTGTGTCCACGGTCAACTAACACCGCAAGACTCACGCGCGCTGGGCGACCATGTCCGACAATGTTATCGATAGCAGCTCGAATTGTACGACCTGTATAGAGCACATCATCCACCAAGATGACTTCGCGATCTGTCACATCGACAGAAATCAATGAAGTATCCTCACCACTCTTAACATCGTCACGGAAAGGTTTAGTATCTAATTCTACAACGGGAACAGAGATATTTTCCAATTGTTCCAAGCGTTCTTGAATACGGTGAGCAATAAAGACACCACGTGTTTTGATACCCGCTAAAATGATTTTATTCAAATCTTTGTTGCGTTCGATGATTTCATAAGTGATACGCGTAATTGCTCGCTTGACGGTTAATTCGTCTACAACTTCTTTTGTCTTCATGACAAACCTCCAAAAAGAAAAGTCTCCTTTTTCAAGGAGACTTGAGAATGTATAACTAAGCGAGCCTTACTGTAAACAGTAAAGACTTACCCTTCTACTTAATCCAGCTCCTTGCCTGCCTCACGGGACAGGTTTAAAGGAATATTTTATTGTCCTTACTATATCACAAAGCCTAGTTCAAAGCAAGTAAAAACATTCAATACGCGACCTTATAAAGAACTAAAATCGTACAACTGTGGATAGTGTTCGCATTCTGGATTTTTCGGATGGCAAATAGCACGACCAAAGTAAATCATAGCCTGATGGGCTGCCAACCATTCTTCTGGTGGCAAGACATCCATGACACGTTTTTCAACTTCAAGTGGCGTAGCTGATTTTTTAACGATATCGTGATGTTTACAGATACGCTCAACATGAGTATCTACTGCAAAAGCCGGAATTCCAAAGCCAACACTCATGACAACATTAGCTGTTTTACGACCAACACCAGCTAAGCTTTCTAATTCCTCACGTGTCTGAGGTACTTGACCATCAAAATCTTCTAATAACTGTTGCGCACATTTCTTGAGGAACTTAGCCTTGTTGCGGTAAAGTCCTAAACGAGAAATATGTTTAGCAATGTCACTCTCACTTGCGTCTGCCATAGCTTGAGGCGTTGGAAAAGCTGCAAAGAGGCCTGGTGTGGCCTTGTTGACCGCAGCATCTGTCGTCTGAGCAGATAGCATAACGGCAACTAAAAGTTCAAAATGATTACGAAAGTCTAGACTAGGTTTTGCATCTGGAAAAAGAGCGATGATTTCTTCAATGACATGACGGGCACGTTTCTTGGATAAAACCATCTACTCATCTCCATTAAACAGTCCTTGTAAACCTGCAAAAGGACTGTTTTCTTCTTTCTTAACTGCTTGTTGAGCTTGGTACTCTTCCTCAGACATGATTTGCCAGTCATTTCCGGAAACAAATCCCTGGCCAGCTTCTTCTTCAGCTGTTAAGACTTTGATTGGAATATTGAGCAAGATATTATCAGATACGCTCTCAGATAGGTCTATTTCATCATTTTCAATCGGTAATACTAAATCACCATCTAGAACTTCTTGGTCCAATTGATTGGTAGCACCTTCCATAAAGACTTCCGTCACTGGATATGATTCTTTCAATTTTACCGGTTCCATACTACGGCTAGAAGCTAAAACGATTGTATAAGATAAGAGATAGTCCAAGAAAAACATACGGTCTTCGTACTGAACCTTCCCTACTGCTTGGATATCTTTTACATCTATAATTTCTTGATTACGAGCACGTAAGTCAGCTGCCAAGTCTAAAGTTTGCTCAAAATGCAAACCTTCAGGCTGCTTACGAATTTCTTGAATATTTAATTTCATACTTCCTCCTTAAAGATTTACTCACTTGATTATACCATGAAAGGAGGTCAAGTAAAGCCTCTAAACTTTTAAAACATCTTTCTGTGTTTTTTGATATATTTATTATGACAATTTTATTTTTTGTGCTATACTATAGGCATTAATACATAAGCAAAGGAGGACGCTCATATGGAAGACAAAGAACTAATCATAGAAGCACATCAACTCATTTCCGAGTTAAATAAAGCTTACCAGACCTGTAAACAAGGTTTACCTGATGATCTACGCTTACAGCAAAATATAGACGAAATTCTCAGAGCGCTTAAAAAAGCTGAGAAAGTAGACAACGCCATCTTAATTGAACTGGAATCTTTTTACCAACGGACTAGCCTTTTGATTGGACTTGGCACACTTAAGCTAAATGAGCAAACTCGCACTGCTTGGAGAAACTATGACAAGTTCCACTACGATCACGTTAAACATACATTGACACTTTACGGACCTGTTTTTGGTCTTTAAAAATAGAGGATTTTCTGGCTTAATCTTGACAAATATTCTCAAAAAGAGTATAATGATTGCAATAATACTCGGAGGTAAGGGAGACATGAACAACTAAGTCTATCAAATAAAGAACCTTTATTTAGTAGACCTTGTTCTTGTCTCTTTTTGTGTACTCTTTTTTGTGGTGAATTTTCAGCCTTTTTAAAAGAGGATTTTTTGACATAGACGATTGGCTCTACTAGGTAAAGTAGAGCTTTTTATTATGCACTATCGACATTCTAGAAAGGGCAACAATATGATAAAAATCAATCACCTGACCATCACACAAAACAAAGATTTAAGAGACCTTGTTTCCGATTTAAACATTACCATCCAAGACGGAGAAAAGGTCGCTATTATAGGCGAAGAAGGAAATGGAAAATCAACCTTACTACGAGCTTTAATGGGGGAAGCTTTGCCTGATTTTACTATCAAGGGCGACATCCAGTCTGACCTTCAGTCCCTGACCTACATTCCCCAACATCTCCCTGAAGAACTGAAAAAAAAATCTCTGCAGGACTACTTCTTTTTAGAGTCTACAGATTTGGACTACAGCCTTCTCTATCGCTTGTCTGATGAATTACACTTTGACAGCAGTCGTTTTGCAAGTGATCAAGAAATTGGTAGTCTCTCGGGTGGTGAAGCTTTGAAAATTCAGCTCATCCATGAATTTGCCAAACCCTTTGAGATTTTATTTTTAGATGAACCTTCAAATGACCTGGATATAGAGATGGTTGATTGGCTAAAAAAACATATTCAAAAGATGAGGCAAACCGTTATTTTCATTTCTCATGATGAAGATTTTCTATCTCAAACAGCAGACACCATTACCCACTTGCGACTGATCAAGCACCGGAAAGAAGCGGAAACGCTAGTAGAGCATTTAGACTACGATAGCTATAGTGAGCAGAGAAAGGCTAGTTTTGTCAGACAAAGCCAGCAAGCTTCCAACGACCAAAGAGCCTATAGCAAAACTATGGAAAAACATCGCAGAGTTAAGCAGAATGTCGAAACTGCACTTCGAGCTACCAAAGACAGTACTGCTGGTCGCCTATTGGCTAAAAAGATGAAAACTATTCTCTCTCAAGAAAAACGCTTTGAAAAGGAAGCTCAGTCCATGACCCAAAAGCCACTTGAAGAGGAACAAATCCAACTTTTCTTTTCAGATATAGAGCCATTAGCAGCTTCTAAAGTCTTAGTTCGACTAGAAAATGAGACTTTATCCATTGGCCAACGAATTCTGTCTCAAGGGCTACAATTAACTGTCCGTGGTCAAGATAAAATCGGCATTATCGGTCCCAATGGCGTTGGCAAATCCACTCTTTTAGCAAAGTTACATCAACTACTAAGCGGCAAAAGAGAGATTTCGCTTGGTTTTATGCCACAAGATTACCAAGAAACACTGCAATTGGATCTATCCCCAGTAGAATTTCTCAGCCAATCTGGACACAAAGAGGAAATACAGAAAATCCAATCTCGCTTAGCCAGTCTTAATTTCAGCTATCCAGAGATGCACCACCAAATCCACTCCTTATCTGGAGGTCAACAAGGTAAACTCCTTCTTTTGAATTTAGTTCTGCGAAAACCAAACTTTCTCCTTCTGGATGAACCCACACGAAATTTTTCTCCAACTTCTCAACCAGAAATCAGAAAACTCTTTGCCACTTATCCTGGTGGTCTCGTCACTGTTTCGCATAATCGACGTTTCTTAAAAGAAGTCTGTACGAGTATCTATAGTCTGACAGAGCATGGTTTAGAAGTAGTGGATTTACAAGATCTTTAACTTTTGGAAATAAAACATCCATAGGAAAACCTCTGGATGTTTTTTACATATTTTTCAAACGTTCAATCCGCTCTGAAATGGGCGGATGAGTATAAAATAGTTTTTTCAAGAAACCTCGTTTTTGAGGATCATTGATATAAAGCGCACTACTAGCATCATCCACATGATGACTCATGGGTTGACTATTGTCTAATTTTTGTAAAGCATTGATCATCCCTTGAGGATTACGAGTTAGTTCTACGCTTGAAGCATCCGCCAAAAATTCTCGTTGGCGAGAAATAGCTAATTGTACTAAAGTTGCTGCAAGAGGCGCTAGAACGATGGCTAGGAGAGAAACAACTAACATAATCACTTCAAGTCCTCCACCATCACGGTCATTACTTCTACGACTACGACTAGCTCCACCCCACCACATCATACGACCAGCCATACTCGATAAAAGAGTGATGGCACTAGCAAGAGCAACAGCAATGGTAGAGATTCGAATATCTAAGTTGCGAATGTGACTAACTTCATGCCCGATTACTGCTTCTAACTCCTCACGATTCATAATCTCTAGAAGGCCTGACGTAGCAGCAACAGCAGCATTTTGAGGATTCGAACCTGTAGCGAAAGCATTCAAACCCGGGTCATCAATTACATAAACTCGTGGCATAGGAATCTGCGCCACCATTGCCATATCCTCGACAACATGATAGAGAACAGGTTCTTCGTTTCTATCAACCTCACGCGCACCATTCATACTCATGACAATCTCTGTAGATTGAAATATCATGGTCAAGGCATAGATCAAACCGATAATCATAGCTACAGTCACGCCCCAGATACCTGAGTTCATGAAGAGAAAACCAGCAGCATAACCAACCAAGGCTAGCAAAAGAAAGAAGACAATTAAAAGAATCCAAGTTTTACGTTTATTACTAGCAATTTGTTTGTACAGCATCTTAGTCACCTAAACCACTAAAATCAACTCTAGGCACAGCCTTTTCTTCTTCTGGAGTTTGAAGGAAATCCGCTGCCTTAAAGCCAAATATAGCCGCAACCAGATTACTTGGGAAAGTTTCTAATTTAATATTGTAGTTGCTAACGACACTATTATAGAGCTGACGTGAATAAGAAATTTTATTTTCTGTGTTAGTCAGTTCTTCTTGTAAGTGAGCAAAATTGCTACTAGCCTTCAAGTCAGGATAATTCTCTGCAACCGCAAAAATACCAGATACCTGACGAGTCAATGCATCACTAGCTTTCATGGCTTCTGCAGGTGTAGTTGCTGCAGCTACTTGTCTACGGAGTTCAGTCACCTTTTCTAGAGTAGAACTTTCGTATTTAGCGTAACCTTTTACTGTTTCAATTAAGTTTGGTAAGAGATCATTTCGACGCTTCAACTGAACATCAATCTGACTCCAAGCTTCCTTGGTCTGCATACGATTTTTCACCAATTTATTATAGCAGTCAATTACCAAGAAAATAATTAGAGCAAGAAGTCCATAAAAAATCCAATTCATCATAAAGCTCCTTTCTGCCTTTTGATTAGTACAAGTATATCAAAATTCCATGTTTTTGTGGTAAAATAAGATGATATACAAGAAGGATATAACTATGAAACCAGAAACTTTTTACACACTACTTGCTGAACAGAATATTAATCTTACTGACCAGCAAAAAGCACAATTTGAGCGCTATTTTGAACTCTTAGTCGAGTGGAACCAAAAAATCAACCTGACTGCAATTACTAAAAAGGAAGAAGTTTATCTTAAACACTTTTATGATTCCATCGCTCCTATCCTACAAGGGTTGATAGAAAACCAAGAAATTAAGTTACTTGATATTGGCGCTGGTGCAGGATTCCCAAGTCTTCCTATGAATATTCTCTACCCTCAGCTAGATGTGACCATCATTGATTCACTCAATAAGCGCATTAACTTTCTTCAGCTTTTAGCTGAGGAGCTTAATCTAGAAGGTGTTCATTTCTACCATGGGCGCGCAGAAGATTTTGCTCAAGAGAAGAATTTCCGTGCCCAATTCGACATTGTGACAGCTCGTGCAGTTGCCCGTATGCAGGTTCTCTCTGAGTTAACCATTCCCTACCTTAAAGTTGGTGGAAAACTTTTGGCCCTTAAGGCAAGTAATGCACCTGAGGAATTAACAGAAGCCAAGAATGCCCTTAACCTTCTCTTTAGTAAGGTTGAAGATAACATCAGCTACACGCTTCCTAATGGAGACCCTCGCTACATCACCATTGTAGAAAAGAAAAAAGAAACTCCAAACAAATATCCACGTAAGGCTGGTATGCCCAATAAACGCCCTCTTTAAGATATTTTAAAAAGATACCTACAAAATTAGCCTCGCGTCTTTATTTCCTTGCTCGGGAAAAATGATTTACAAAATCATGCCTCGCTCTCTTGTTTCAAGGCTCGGGAAAAAATGATTTACAAAATCATGCCTCGCTTTCTTGTTTCAAGGCTCGGGAAAAAATGATTTACAAAATCACACCTCGCTTTTTTGTTTCTTGGCTCGGGAAAAAATGATTTACAAAATCATTTTTTTCTGCTATACTATCACAAGCAAAGGTTTTTAATGTCATCCCGTGAGGTGACGAAGACGCAGATATACATAACATTCATTAAAATGTGGTCAATTATTTTTTAATGAAGTCTTACTCTGAGAGCCTATTGCTGTAAAATAATGGGCTCTTTTTTGATGCCCAAAAGTGAGGTATTTATGAAACAAGAATCAACTGTTGATTTGTTATTAGACGTCGACCAACGTCCTTCTGCTGGTAAGGGAATTCTTCTCAGCTTCCAGCACGTTTTTGCTATGTTTGGTGCAACAATTTTGGTCCCACTGATTTTGGGAATGCCTGTATCCGTTGCCCTCTTTGCTTCAGGGGTTGGTACCCTCATCTATATGATTGCAACAGGTTTTAGAGTTCCTGTTTATCTCGGTTCTTCTTTCGCCTTTATTACAGCCATGTCACTTGCCATGAAAGAAATGGGTGGTGATGTATCTGCTGCTCAGACAGGGGTTATCCTAACTGGTTTTGTTTATGTCCTTGTTGCTGCAAGCGTTCGCTTCGCAGGTACAAAATGGATTGATAAACTCTTGCCACCAATCATTATCGGGCCAATGATTATCGTTATCGGTCTCGGTCTTGCAGGATCTGCCGTAACCAATGCTGGTCTTGTAGCTGACGGAAACTGGAAAAACGCTCTTGTAGCAGTTGTTACTTTCTTGATTGCTGCTTTTATCAATACAAAAGGAAAAGGTTTCCTTCGTATCATTCCTTTCCTCTTTGCAATTATTGGTGGATATCTCTTCGCGCTAGCACTTGGCTTAGTTGACTTCACTCCTGTTCTTCAAGCTAACTGGTTTGAAATTCCTGGTTTCTACCTACCATTTAATACAGGTGGTGCCTTCAAACAATACGACCTTTACTTTGGTCCGGAAACAATCGCCATCTTACCAATCGCTATCGTAACCATTTCTGAACATATCGGAGACCACACCGTTCTAGGTCAGATCTGTGGACGCCAATTCTTGAAAGATCCAGGTCTTCATCGTACCCTTCTCGGTGATGGTATCGCAACTTCTGTTTCTGCCTTCCTTGGTGGACCAGCCAATACGACTTATGGTGAAAATACAGGAGTTATCGGTATGACTCGCATCGCTTCTGTATCTGTTATTCGTAACGCTGCTTTTATCGCTATCGCCCTTAGCTTCCTTGGAAAATTCACTGCCTTGATTTCTACAATTCCAAACGCTGTACTTGGTGGAATGTCAATCCTTCTTTATGGGGTTATCGCCAGCAACGGTTTGAAAGTTTTGATCAAGGAACGTGTAGACTTTGGTCAAATGCGTAATCTTATCATCGCAAGTGCAATGCTCGTGCTTGGACTTGGTGGAGCAATCCTTAAACTTGGTCCAGTTACCCTTTCAGGTACTGCCCTTTCAGCCATGACAGGTATCATCCTAAACTTGATCTTGCCATACGAAAACAAAGATTAAATATTTAAATATCTAAATATAAAAAATCCACTCAAATAAAGAGTGGATTTTTTATGACCTTTTTGGAGTCTGTTTCTTTTCTAACATTAAATCCTTCAAAGAAATAATAGTCACAGCCAGTAAAATCATTGCCATACCAAGAAAATCTACTGGATAAAAAATATCTCCCATAATCATAAAGGCAAAGAATACTGCAGAGATAGGCTCAATCGAAGCTAGAAGGCTAGACTTGACTGGTCCAATCATACTGGCACCTTTAAGAAAGGCAGTATAGGCAAAGACCGTACCTATCAGAATGATTCCTGCAAAAGCTAGAAAGATATCAAAAGATAAGGGAATACTAGCCCCGATAATCCCTGTAAAAGGCACTGCTAGAAAACCTGAGATCATCATTCCCACACCGATGACCAAAATACTCCCCCACTTTTGAATCAAATTAATGGGTAAAATGATATAAAGAGCATAGGTCAGAGCTGAGAATAAGCCCCAGAAGAGTCCAGCTGGTGTCATAGAAAGCTGATCCAACTGCCCATGGGTTGCAATGAGAAAGGTCCCACCTATAGCCAAAATCATAGAAATAATTTCAGCTATAGTAGGCGCTACCCTATCTTTTATACAAGTATAAGCTAAGATTCCAACTGGACAGACATACTGTAAGACCGTCGCTGTTCCAGCATTTGTCCCCTGAATAGCTGATAAATAGGCCAATTGATTTAAAAAGAGCCCAAATAAAGAAAATAACAAGAGAGAAAACAGACTTGATTTATCTTTTAGAAAAGATATGAATTGCTCCTTAGACTTGATATAGGACAAAAGAACCAAAAGGAGTCCTGCAATAATCAAACGGATATTGGTTAAAACAAGAGCAGAAATTCCATGAGCCATTAAGTATTGACCGCTAGTCCCTGATAGACCCCATGCGATACCTGCAATCACTGTAAAAAGAGTTCCTTTTAACGCTTTAGACATGGGCCCTCCCTAGTCTGCTTCACGAATCAAGTCCATGACCTGATTACGATCCAATATCCACTGAGCACGCTCATCTTTCTCATAAGTTCGATTAGATAAAAAGATTGCCGCCTCTTGTTTCTGTCGATTCCACATGATAAAAGTTCCAGTATAACCTGTGTGATCCAGCCAATCACCTTCTACATTCCAAGCCAATGAACGTTCCTTGTCATCCAAGTCTGAATAATTTTGACTTAAGTCTTCAGCAAAGGAATCCTGTAAATAATGCTCTAGGAAGATTTTTAAATCATGAACAGTTGAAAATAAACCTGCACTCCCAGCGTGTCTACCTAGTAAACGTGCCTTGGGATCATGTACCACTCCTGCTTTCTGTCCACGAACCGTTGGAACAGCACTGCTAACTGGACCAAACCGAGTTTCCTTCATTCCCCAAGGATTCAAAACTTGCTCTTGTAAAATCTGATCCAAGACCTTTTCAAAATAAGATTCTAAAAGAAAACCTAGTAAGAGAAAGTGCACATCTGAGTATAGAAAAGCTCTTTTCTCTCGACGATTCAGATGAAACATAGCTTCTCTTAACTGGTCTGCTGAAAGCTGATCTCTATTAGGAATAAAAGGATCTAAATCCGTTGCATGCGTCAGTAACTGTCGAATGGTGATATCTGGATAATCCGCCTCTGGTAGATAAGCTGTTATGGACTGGTCCAACTCGATTTTTCCTTCCTTCCAGAAGAAAGTTAAAACCGTCCCAACTCCAACGACCTTGCTCACACTTGCTAAATCATAGACCAACCCTTCACTCGTCTTCTCACCAATTTCAGGATTTGCTTTTCCTAGATACCAGTCTGACCAAACGCCATCCTGATAATACGCAAAAGAGGCACCAGGATAAATCCCTGCCTCAATTTGTTGCTCTATTTTTTGAATGATTTTTTGTTTCATACTGCTTCAAACCACAATTCGACATTGTTGGTATCCTTAGTTAGGAAGAACTTCTCAGATTTAGGAATAAAGTAACCTGTAGCTTCAAAACGTTGGCGAAGACTTGCTAGGTCAAGTTCTTTCACTTGGAATTTCAACATGGACAAGTCCCAAGTTACATTATTTTCAACAAGTAAATCACCGCCTTGAGCTTCTCTAAAAGCGATTCGATTTTCGATTTCTTCTTTTTCAAGTAAGCTGCTTGTATCTTCTGGCAAGTTAACTTCCACTGAGATTTCAAACGCCGTCAAATATTGCACGTTCTCATCTTTTGAAAAAGTGACTTCTTCTTCAACCTTTTCCAAATCTCTAATATCATCTTCCGCATGAACAAGGACACAATCGCCTTCTGGAGAAAGAACCTCAAAAGCATATCCCTTGTTTCCTTTATAGAGTTGAGGAAGCTTTTCCATTCTAGCTAGTAGCGCTTCAATCTCAGATGAATTTTCTACTTTTACAATCAATCTAGCTAATTTTTTTACCCCTTCAACCTTACGGCTTCTCATACTTGGTGATTCTTCTAAAACTAACTTTTCAATGCCTGACTGGTCTCCAAGTGATAAGAAGGCTGACTCTTCAAGTAAGGGTTTCATACCCAAAGTCTCAATATAAAATGATTCATTTAAATTTCTATTATTTACCTTTAGCGTCGGGATCATACGCATAATTTGATTTACAATCATAAATTCCTCCAACATTTTTATTTTAAAGGATTTTATGATATTTTACAAGTTATTCAATAAAAAACTTTAACTATATTAACTCTTTAAATAAATCAACCCCTTCTGTCAGTAGAAGGGGAACTTATTTATTTTTACTAAAAATCCTGGTTTAGTTTTTCCATGAGAGTTCTGCCTGAAGACCATAGTGATCGCTAACTTGAGGACTTTGTTTGCCATCGAAAACTACTTGCAGACGCTCTACCTGAATATCTTTACTTGTAAAGACATAATCAATTCGTAGAGGTTCAGTATTTCCTTTCCAACCATCAATTTCAGGCGGAACAGTATAACTACCACTTCTTTCTTTTGCAACTTCAAATGCATCTTGTAAGTCTAGTGGACTAGCTAGAATTGCTTGGTAACCCTCTTGGCCTGCAGGATTATTGAAATCACCTGCTAGTAAGAGAGGCTTATTTAATTCTTTCAAAACTGCTTCAAAACGCGCCCATTCCTCTTGGAAGCCTTTATCCCACCAAGAGAGATGCACACTCGCAACAGCAAGTTCTTTACCTTCAACTACTGTTTCTGCTAAAGCAACTCGTCGTGTGTGGTAATCTGTCGGGTCATCCACATCTGAAACTAAAATCTCACGCGCTTCAATCGGTGTTTTAGATAAGATTGCAACACCTTCATGATAGCGGTCATAACCGATATGGTTATAAGCCCATGTCCAATAGTATTTGAGTCCTTTTTCAGCTAATTTCTCTACCAAGAGACGAACATAGTGGTCTTGATGAATTGGCTCAGCAGATGGTAATGGCTGATAAAGTGGACCAGCCTCTACTTGCTCTGAGGTGATTTCTTGGTTAATTTCCTGAAAACAAATCACATCATAATTGTTTTCAAGGATGTCTTTTAATAAGAGCTGAAATTTTTCTTCAGGATTTTTTTCCATCCAACTATGAGTATTAAGGGTTAAAAATTTCATACTTTTTCTCCTATAAACAAGAGGTTGGAAAAAACTTCCAACCCCTAAACGATTACAATTCTACTTTTGCAACTGCTGTGTTAGCTGCAAGAGAACCTGTTTGTTCTAATTTAACTGACTTGATCGCGTCTCCATTTGTAAAGACAACTACAGTTGTAGTTTCACGACCTGCTGCTTGAATAGCACCTAAGTCAGCTGTGACAAGAAGATCACCAGCAGCAACTTGTTGTCCTTCAGCAACACGAACTGTAAATGGTTTTCCTTCAAGACTTACTGTGTCTAAACCAATGTGAACAAGTACTTCGAGGCCTGCTTCAGTCACAAGACCAAGAGCATGTTTAGTTGGGAAGATGCTTGATACAGTACCTGATACTGGAGATACAATGTTTCCGTTAGCTGGTTCTACTGCAAATCCATCACCCATCATTTTTTGTGCGAATACAGGATCCTTCACTTGTTCCAATTCAATAACTTGACCGTCAGCAACTGAGTAAACTTCTTCAGTCACACCTTTGTATACAACAGCGTCTTTTTGAGAAGATGCCATTTGACTTGGAAGAGTTTCAGGAATCACTTCACCTGAATCAAGAAGGTCTTGAATATCTGATTTCAAAACGTCAGCTTTAGGTCCATAAATAGCTTGGACACCTTGTCCTTTCATGACAAGACCCATAGCTCCTTCAGACTTCCATTGTTCTTCTGTTCCGACTTTTTCAGCGTCTTTTACAGTAACACGAAGACGAGTCATACATGCGTCCACATCAACGATATTAGCACGTCCACCAAGAAGGTTAATGATGTTAACAGCTTGAGAAGCTTCTGCAACTTTTGACTCACCAGAAGCAGCAGATTCTGATGAACCTTCAGCAGTTTCGTAGTTTCCGTTACGTCCTGGAGTAGCATAGTTGAATTTTTGAATCATGAAGTTGGCGATAAAGTACATGATAACTGCAAATAGTGCTGTTACCCAGATAAAGTTAATGATATCCATACCAAGACCAGCATTGATAGCTAGTGGAGTACGAGTCAAGAATTCAATTGAACCGAATGAGTGCACACGAAGGTGAACAATATCAGCCATAGCAAAGGCAGCACCTTGAACAAGAGCGTAGACAAGGTAAAGAGGTGTTGCAACGAACATGAACATATATTCAATTGGCTCAGTAACACCAGTCAAGAAAGTTGCAAGAGCTGTCGCAATCATCATACCTTTGTATTGGTGTTTCTTGTCTGCTTCAACATTACGGTAAATAGCAGCAGCCACACCCATCAAAATACCGAATGAACCAATCATTTGTCCAACTTTGAAACGAGCTGGAGTTACAGTTGTAAGTAAGTGTTGGTATTGGTCTGGATCTGTTCCTTTAAGGTTGACAAGGTCTGTTACCCATGCAAGCCAAAGTGGATCTTGACCAAATACTTGAGTTCCTTTTGCTGCACCAGTTAAGACATCATAAGTACCACCAAGAGCTGTGTAGTTCATTGGGATAGTCAACATGTGGTGAAGTCCAAATGGCAAGAGCAAACGTTCCAAAGTACCATACAAGAACGGTGCTAGAACTGGAGCTGTTTCTTGTGAGTTAGCAATCCAAATACCAAAGTTGTTGATACCTGTTTGTACAACTGGCCAAGCAACTGAAAGAACAATCGCTGCAATCGCTGAACGAAGGATAACAACAAACGGTACAAAACGTTTTCCGTTAAAGAATGAAAGTGCATCAGGCAATTTACGGAAGTTGTAGTATTTGTTAAAGGCAGTTGCCCCTACAAAACCAGAAATAATCCCTACAAACACACCCATGTTAAGGGCTGGAGCTTCAAACACACTGATAAAGTAATCAGAAACTTTGATAGAGTTACCAAAGATTGTTGAAACCATAGCATTTGGATCTTTCAGCATGTCTCCTGATACACCAAAGATTGTACCAGTGATACGGTTGATTAAGATAAATGCTAGACCGGCAGCAAAAGCACCACCTGCACGTTCTTTAGCCCAGCTACCACCGATAGCAAGAGCAAATAAGATATGTAGGTTACCGATAACTCCCCAACCAATTTGCTCTAGTACGCCACCAGTAATAACTAGGGGAGCAAGGTTTGGGTCAATCAATGCAAGTGACTTACCGATTGAAATCATCAATCCAGCCGCTGGCATAACAGCGATAACCACCATTAAAGCCTTACCGAATTTTTGCCAAAATTCGAAAGACAAGACATTTTTGAATGTATCTTTCATCATTCAAATCTCCTTAATTTATATTAATGCAAACGATTTACGAAAACGTTTGCACCGGTTATGTCTTAATTATACCACTTTTTATTTTTTTGTAAAGGCTTTTTTTTATTTTTTTGATATTCAAACTTTTTAACTTCTTACCAAGCGTTAACTGACTTTGAGTTTACAGGTGTTTTTTGATATAATATTAGCTATGAAATCCTATAATACCTTGAATGATTATTATCGAAATTTATTTGGAGAAAAGACATTTAAAGTTCCAATTGATGCTGGATTTGATTGTCCCAACCGTGATGGTACAGTAGCCCATGGAGGATGTACTTTTTGTACGGTTTCTGGTTCTGGAGATGCAATCGTTGCTCCTGATGCTCCGATTCGAGAGCAATTCTATAAAGAGATTGACTTTATGCATCGTAAATGGCCTGATGTCAAAAAGTATTTGGTTTATTTCCAAAATTTCACCAATACACATGAAAAGTTGGAAGTGATTCGCGAGCGTTATGAGCAAGCCATCAATGAACCAGGTGTTGTCGGCATCAATATCGGTACTCGACCTGACTGTCTTCCTGATGAGACTATCGAATACTTGGCAGAGTTATCAGAGCGAATGCATGTTACTGTAGAGTTAGGCTTACAAACTACTTATGAAGAAACTTCTGAATTGATTAACCGTGCCCACTCCTATGAACTCTACGTGGAGACTGTTAAACGCTTAAGAAAATATCCTAAGATTGAGATTGTTGCTCACTTGATTAATGGTTTGCCAGGTGAAACCCATGAGATGATGGTTGAAAATGTTCGCCGTTGTGTAACAGATAATGATATTCAAGGAATTAAGCTTCACCTACTTCACCTCATGACCAACACTCGAATGCAACGGGATTATCATGAAGGGCGCTTGCAACTGATGAGTCAAGATGCATATATCAAAGTCATCTGCGACCAGCTAGAAATTATTCCCAAACATATTGTCATTCATCGAATTACAGGAGATGCACCTAGAGATATGTTGATTGGTCCTATGTGGAGTCTCAACAAATGGGAAGTTTTAAATAGCATTGAAGCCGAAATGAGACGTCGAGGAAGTGTACAAGGTTGCAAGGCTTTAAAACAGGAGTTTATGAATGAAAAGACCACTTGAAATGGCGCATGATTTTCTTTCCCAAGTCATTACCCCAGAGGATATTGTTGTGGATGCAACCATGGGAAATGGCTACGATACACTTTTTCTTGCCAAATTGGCTAAACAAGTCTATGCTTTTGACATCCAAGAACAAGCTCTGGAAAAAACAAGTCAACGTATCCAAGAAGCAGGTTTGACCAATGTAGACTTAATCCTGCAGGGCCACGAAACCGTGGATCAATTTGTGACAGAAGTCAAGGCCGCCATCTTTAATCTAGGTTATCTGCCTTCTGCTGATAAAAGCATTATCACTCAACCTCAGACAACCCTTGAGGCACTAGAAAAACTCTGTCGGATGCTCGTTAAGGGCGGACGGATAGCCATTATGATATACTACGGGCATGAAGGCGGAGATATAGAGCGAGATGCTGTCTTAGATTTTGTCAGTCAGTTGCCACAACAAGAATACACTGCTACGATCTATCGTACTCTCAATCAAATCAACAATCCACCGTTTTTAGTTATGATTGAAAAATTAGAAAGGTATCGCCATGGATAAACAATACCTACGAGATAAAATAGAAGGACTTCGCCACAAATTCGTTGAATCAACCCAACATGAACGTGCGGTTGGTATGTTAGATGAAGCCCATATGAGTAAGAAGATGCTAAAAATCAAGAAAAAAATGATTACACTTGAAATGGAGCGTTGTCAAAAGAAAATTGAGCACAAGGATTGCTCGAAGATTGATCAAAAAATCCAAGAACAAAAGGAACTTTTTGAAGCTTGTCGAAAACAAAAATAAGGAGGTAGAAGATGGACTTACTTTTTTATCTCTTGATATTTTTACTTGTTCTCATTGTTTCTAGTACGACCAATAAACTACTTCCCTTTTTACCCATGCCCCTGATTCAAATACTTCTGGGGATTGGGATTGGTCTGTGCTTACCGAATAACCAGTATCACTTAGACACTGAATTGTTTCTAGCTTTAGTGATTGGTCCTCTCCTCTTTCGCGAGGCTCAAGAGGCAGATGTAACCTCTATTCTAAAGCACTGGAAAATTGTTCTCTACCTTATTTTCCCTGTTATCTTTGTATCAACATTGAGTATGGGAGGACTTGCCCATGTCCTTTGGATTGGCTTGCCATTAGCTGCCTGCGTCGCAGTCGGTGCTGCACTTGGTCCTACAGATCTCGTTGCTTTTGCTTCCCTTTCTGAACGTTTTACCTTTCCAAAACGCATTTCAAATATCTTAAAAGGAGAAGGCCTGTTAAATGACGCTTCTGGGCTAATTGCTTTTCGTGTAGCCCTCATCGCTTGGACAACGGGAACTTTTTCAATAACTCAAGCAGGGATATCTCTGGCTATCTCTATCGTTGGAGGGCTTGCAGTTGGTCTTATGACGGCTTTAATCAACCGATTCCTCCACTCCTTTCTTCTAAGTGTCCGTGCTACTGACATAGCCAGTGAATTGCTGCTAGATCTTAGTTTACCACTTCTAACCTTCTTCATCGCTGAAGGAATTCATGTTTCTGGAATTATCGCAGTCGTTGTTGCTGGTATTTTAAAAGCGAGTCGTTTTAAAAAGATAAATCTTCTTGAAGCCCAGGTTGATACTGTAACTGAAACCGTCTGGCACACTGTAACCTTTATGCTCAATGGTTCTGTCTTCGTTCTGTTGGGAATGGAACTGGAGATGATTGCGGAGCCGATTCTGAAGAGTGATTTTTATAACAATGTGCTTCTTCTGGTCACAGTCTTTCTTTTAACCTTCCTACTCTTTGCCATCCGCTTTGTAATGATTTATGGGTTTTACGCTTTGCGTATTAAGAAACTTCAAAAAAGTCTCCACAAGTATGTCAAAGATATGCTTCTTCTAACATTTTCTGGAGTTAAGGGAACAGTTTCTATTGCTACTATCCTCTTGATACCGTCAAATCTAGAGCAAGAATATCCTCTCCTTCTCTTTCTCGTCGCAGGTGTAACACTGGTCAGTTTTCTTACTGGTTTAGTAGTTTTGCCACACCTTTCGGAAGAGCAAGAACCATCTAAAGATCAGCTCATGCACATTGCTATCTTAAACGATGTTGCCATGGAACTAGAGAAAGATTTGGACAATACCAAAAATAAGGTTCCCCTCTATGCGGCGATCGATAATTATCATGGACGGATTGAAAACCTCATCCTCAGCCAGGAAAATAAGGAAATCCAGGAAGACTGGGAAGCTCTGAAACTATTGATTCTCAGTATCGAGAGCGATGGTTTGGAGCAGGCCTACGAAGAAGGCAAAATCGGCGAAAGAGGATATCGTGTCTACCAACGTTATCTGAAAAGCATGGAGAAAAATATTAAACGAAACTTCACTTCTCGACTAACCTACTACTTCCTTGTTTCTATTCGGATTATACGTTTTCTCCTACACGAGTTGCTTACATTTGGCAAAACCCTTCGTTCCTTGAAGAACAAAGAAACCCAAAGACTTCTGGCCATTGACTATGACCAGATTGCTGAACTCTACCTAGCCAACACTGAAATCATCATCGAAAGTTTGGAAAACCTCAAAGGAATTTATAAGAGTTCTCTAATTAGCTTTATGCAGGAATCTCGTCTACGTGAAACCAGTCATATTACCAGTGGTGCCTTTGTGGAGCGGGTTATCAATCGTATTAAACCCAATAATATCGACGAAATGTTGAGAGGTTATTATCTAGAACGTAAATGCATCTTTGAGTACGAGAAACAAAAACTCATCTCAGCCAAGTATGCTAAAAAACTACGACAAAATGTAAACAACCTAGAAACTTATTCCCTAAAAAAATCAGCCAACACGCTACCTTATGATATGATGGAGTTGGTTCGACGAAATTAAGATTAAGCTTAAAAGAGAGATTTTATTGTGGAGGATTATGCAATGAAAGAGTTGTGGAAACAACTAACTAATAGGCCCTTATTGAAAGCTTTTTTACACTACTATCGTGTTTCAGATATTGAATTAACCAGTGTAGCTGTGGCCTATTATTGGTTGATTTCAATCTTTCCACTTCTCATGATAGTGGTCAATATCCTTCCCTATTTTCAGATTCCAATCTCTGATTTTCTGATTTCACTGAAGGAATTTTTACCAGATACAATCTATGACGTAGTAGCAAAGATTGCCCGCGAAGTACTGACACAACCATCTGCTGGACTCTTGAGTTTTGCGGTGATATCAGCCCTTTGGACCTTCTCAAAATCCATGAATTTCCTCCAAAAGGCTTTTAACAAAGCTTATGGAATCGCTAAGAACAGAGGTCTTATTTCTCATCAACTGATGAGTATCCTGGTAAGTTTGGGTCTACAGATTCTCTTTGCCATCATTCTCTTCTTTAGTATGTTTGGTCATATGTTACTAGACTTTCTTAAGAACTACTGGAAATCTGAGAGTTCCCTATTTAGTTACTTACAAAATTTTACAGGGCCTTTAGTTTATGTATTCCTCTTTGCAATCCTCATCATGATTTATTACTTACTTCCAAACGTGAAAATCGGTCGTATTCGCTTCGTACTTCCTGGAAGTCTATTCGTATTCGTCACTCTTATTTCATTGTTAACTATCTTTTCAGCTTATTTCAATAACTATGTCAACTATCTCGTTGATGTTCGCTTTTTCAGTTCCATCATTGTTGTTGTCATGATGTTTTGGTTCATTATCATTGCCAAGTTATTGATTGTCGGTGCTGTGATTAATGCGAGTGTCCAAAGTCTTAAAGATCCAGACTTCAAGGTCAATCAATAATTCTCATCTACTTGTATGTAACGAAAACGTATAAATCCCCCAGTCATTGATACTGGGGGATTTTCTTTAGTACTTTATTGTCCACTCGTTAGGGCTTGCAATTCTGTTTTTAGATATTGAGCCAAATGTTGGTGAGCAAAAATATTGGCATTTTTTTCTGCGGTAGGATTGTAGTTTGTGTTGGTATTTACATCATAAACATAAATATCACCATTCTCTGACTGAACCCATTCAATAGCAGCAACTTCAATCTGAGCATTCTTAAGAAAATTTTCATAAGCTTCTCTTCGAGAATCTGGTAGAGGTTCTGTAATCTGGAATTTTTCAGACGTTTCTAGTTCTTCTGGTCTCTTGCCAATTTGACAACCATCTGCTGGACACAGTTGGAAACCATCTGAAGAATCGATTGAAACAGTATAAAGGAACTTTTGGTTGATAAACTCTGAACGGCGAATGCGTCCATCACTTGGTTTGATGTAGGCTTGTAACAAGGTAATCCCATCCACTGATGGTTCAAAGAGAGGACTATTGACATAAGCTTCCAATTCTTCTTCATTTTGGAAGAGTTGAACGCCTAACCCCTTACCTGCTCGATTGTGCTTGGTAATCAATGGATAGATGTTCAATTTTCTGGCTGCTTCAATAATATTTTCTTGACCTAAAACTGCAACTGTCGCAGGAGTCTCAATACCAGACTCGTTTAACTTCAAATATTGTTTGACTTTACTGATTTCTAGGTTGATAGCCCCAGTTCCATTCACAACCTTGCGTCCGTGTGCTTCTAACCAAGTAATCACCTGCTCTGTAAATTCTGGCGCATAGCGATGTCCTCTTGTGTGAGAAGACGCAGACATACGATTGTAGAAGATACCCTGTGGCGGTGGACTTTGCAGATCCAAAATTCCACTAGACAAATCCCACAGTTCATATGGAACTTCTAATTCTTCCAACCATTTGACCAAATGTTGGGTCCATTCAAGATTCTCATGAATTACATAAACTTTTGCTTCACTCATTACTTATAAACTCCTTAAGAAAAGCTGACTGATAATTGGCTTTCCTTTTCTTCTTCTAAAATATATCCTTCTGTTTTTTCGATAACGCTAACTGTTAAGATTTGACCCAAAACATTGATCATAGTACGGCCAGCATTGACAAAGAAATCAACTGCAAAAATCAAGGCTACTCCTTCTACTGGCAAGCCTAACTGAGGTGCTGCAGCTAGTAGAACCACGATAGCTCCTGATGGCACGGTTGCTGCAGTTTTTCCAATCAAGGTCAAGAGTAAAACAGTAAACAAGAGACTTGATAATGAAAATTGAATGCCATAGGCATGGGCGATAAAGATTGTCGCTACTGAGAAGTAAACCGCTGCTCCTTCTAAGTTAAAAGTATATCCTAAAGGAACAACTAAATCAATCGTGTGCTCGTCATGCCCTTGTTTTTTCAAATCTTTAAGAAGGGAAGGCAAGACAACACTAGAACTACCCGTAACAAAAGCCAGTGTCAAGAGACTCCAATTTTCACGAAAGGCTGACAAATACGGTACTTTAAAGAAGACAGCAATCAAAGGGAAAATAAGCAGAACCAAAACTGCATAAGCCAAATAAGTTCCGATTACAAATTGACCAAGTCCAATCAATTTGTCAACACCAGTCGTTGCAACATCTTTTGCGATAAATCCAAAAATTCCAATCGGTGATAGTTTAACAATCACTGCAACAATCTTGTAGATGGCTTCAATCCAGATTTGGAAACCTTCGATAATTTTCTGAGATTTCTCAGACTTAAGGTTACCAATTCCATAACCAAGAAAGATAGCGAAAACGATAATCGGCAATAGAGCACCATCTGAAAGAGATTTGACGATATTTGACGGAATAAAACCAAGGAGAAATTCGCTAAATTTTACATTATTGGCAATTCCATCAAGGTTTCCACCAGTTTGACCAATGTTCACACCTTGTCCAAATCCCAAATAATAACTAGCAAATACAAACAATAGGGTAATAGCAGTTGTTACTGCGAAAAAGTAAACCAAGCTCTTGGTCAAGATTTTCCCGAAAGATTTTTTCCCGATAACGCCGGCTACTGCAACAACGATAGTCGGGAAGATTAGTGGAATGATAACCATATTGATCAATTTAATAAAGGCTTGACCTAAAAATTGATAAAATCCTGCAAACTGTGGCCAGATGACTGCGGCAATCACACCCAAGACCAAAGCCACCAATAATTGGATTCCTAGTGAGAGTTTTGACCATAACGTAACTAATTTCATAATAAACTCCTTTGTTTTATTTGCTACTCATTCTACTACTATTCTTGCTTTCTGACTAATATATATTTTCTATGGTCACCATAAAAAAGATATATATTGAAGACTCTAACTATTACCTTTTTTGTATCCAACATACACTGAATTTGTATAAAGTATAAAAAATCAATTTCTAAACAAAAATTTTTAGAAAAACACTGTTAAATCAAAGAATATGCTTTTCTATTATTCAAGTTTTATGATACAATATTGTTATGATTTTAATGAAACTCGCTTCCGTCTTGCTTTTGGTATTAACCTTGGCTCTAGCAATTATTCTGAGCAGATTCTTTAAGTTAAAGAAAAGAGGCATTAACTTTGCTGATTTGGCTTTTCCTTTTCTAATTTTTGAATATTATTTTATCAGTGCTAAGGTTTTTACACACAATCAACTTCCCGTTTTGGGAGCAGCATTATCCTTACTAGCTATCATTCTAGCCTTTTTCTTCTTGAGCAAAAAACGTAGTTTTTATTATCCAAAATTCCTGAAATTCTTTTGGAGAGCTGGATTTCTACTTACATTGCTCATCTACATCATCATGATTGTTCAAATCTTCATGATGAAATAAATGGCAACAAATTTTGCCAGCACCTCAACAAAGTTGGCAACCCAACGTTCCATTTGAGGTGCTTTTCTAATGACATTTCAAAAAAAGATTATTAAAAAATAAATAGGAGATGAAACAAGTGAAAAAAACGCTCTTGGCAAGTGCCATCACGCTTACTTATCTAGGATTCGCAACAAGCTCAGCTTTAGCTGAAGAAAATCAAGCACAAACTACTTCAGCAGAGACGACGCAACAAACTACAACAGCTAACAAGGTTGAAACAAAGGAACCAGTTCCTTCTACTGAAGCAAGTTCAAGCATACCGACAACTTCTACAACAAACCCAAGTACTAGTCCAGCTAAGAAAGAAGAAAGCAAGGCTCCAGAAGTCAAAAAAGAAGGTTGGGTCTTTGAAGAAAACATCTGGCGCTTCTATGAAGCTCATAAACCTGCTTTAAATTGGAAAAAAATTAACGGAAAATGGTACTACTTCAATAAGGATGGTATCATGCTCAGCGATACAATCTATGATGGGTACATCTTGACTAGTAGCGGGGCTATGGTCGATAGTGGCTGGGCTAAAATCAAAGATAACTGGTATTATGCTAATCCATCTGGAAAAATCGTTAAACAAGATTGGAAAAAGATTGGCGGTGTATGGTACTACTTTGATAAAGACGGTATCATGCTCAGCAACACCATTTTTGATGATTATCTCTTTACCAATAGTGGGGCTATGGCTGAGAGGGCTTGGGTCAAACAAGATGGACAATGGTACTATGCTCAAGCTTCTGGTAGATTAATCAAAAATAAGTGGGATAAAATTGGTGGTATCTGGTACTACTTTAACAAAGATGCCACAATGGGAAGCAACCAATGGCAAGGTAGCTTCTACCTAAAATCTAGCGGTGCCATGGCTGAAAAAGAATGGATTTTCGATAAAAACTACAATAGTTGGTTCTATTTGAAATCAGGTGGTACTTATGCAGCGCGTGAATGGATTGGCTCATACTACCTCAAGGCCGGTGGTTACATGGCTAAGAATGAATGGATTTTTGATAACTACTATAATGCTTGGTATTACCTGGAAGATAGCGGGGTCTATGTCACAGGAACTCGTAAAATCGATGGAAAAGCACATCAGTTCCAAAGTAATGGAAAATGGATTGGTGAAGTGCCAGTAAGTCGTGGATTTGAAAAAGGAAAATACACATATACCGTTTTCATAGATCCAGGACACGGTGGTAAAGATCCAGGTGCTGTTTATTATAACACTAATGAAAAAGACCTCACCATGCAAGTTTATCAAAAACTACGCAAGGAACTCCAAGGTCTTGGTTATACAGTTCTTTCTTCGAGAGATAGTGATGTCTATGTCGACTTTGTCACCGAACGTTCAAAAATAGCCAACAACACGAACTCCGATATCTTCATTAGCATCCACTTCAATGCTAGCGGAAGCCCTGCTTCTAACCGTTCTGGTATTCAGACTTATTCTTACGAAGAAGCTGCTGGCTATCCTTCTCGGATTAATTCATACTGGCATAATCACCCTGATCGTATCAGTGAAAGCAATCGCCTTGCTGCTGATATCCACTCTTCACTCCTAGCTGAAACTGGCGCTAAGGATGCTGGCCTCCTCCAAAGCAGCTTTGCTGTCCTTCGAGAAACAGATAAACCAGCCGTTCTATTGGAGCTTGGTTATATTGACAATTTCAATGAAAACCAACAAATTCGTAGCGATGCCTACCAAAATAGATTGGTTGCTGGGATTGTCAAAGGTATTCAAAAATATTACGCAGGTAAATAAAGTAAAAGTCTCGAGAAAACTCGAGACTTTTTTTGCTTAAGAATTTTGAATGAAAAAATTTGTTTTTAAAAATTATAAATACTTGACAATATATACATATATGATACAATTAAAATAATAAGGTTCGCCTTAGAAATAAAATGAAAAATTAAAGAGGAGATAAAACAATGAAAAAAGTTTTATTAACAAGTGCATTAGCATTGTCAGCAATCGCTAGCGTTTCTTATGCAGCTACTGAAGTTCCTTCTATCCCAGGAGTAACTGCTTCAACTGCTGGGACAGTTACAAAGGCAAATGCTGCTAATAACCATAACAACCGTTTTGGTTTCGCAGTTTCTCCATTAAACAAGAAAGCTTTCAGTTTTGCAGGTGCTAAGACTTATCCAGCTAAGCCAGTTGCAGGTACTGATGGCAAACCATTGGATGATTCAACTCGTGAGTTTGGACACAACACTCGTTTTGGTGCAGGATTTAACGCTGCTAAATCAGCTAAACCAGCTACTCCAGCTCCAGCTAAACCAGCTAAACCAGCTACTCCAGCTAAACCAGCTACTCCAGCTCCAGCTAAACCAGCTACTCCAGCTCCAGCTAAACCAGCTACTCCAGCTCCAGCTAAACCAGCTACTCCAGCTCCAGCTAAACCAGCTACTCCAGATCCAAAAGCAATTCCAGGTGTAACACGTCCAACTACAGAAATTGTTACAGAAGCAGGTGCTGCAAATAACCACAACAACCGTTTTGGTTATGCTGTTTCAAAACAATATGACAAAGCTTACAGTGTATCAGGTGCTGAAACCTATCCAGCTAAACCAGTTGCAGGTACTGACGGAAAACCTTTGAATGATGCAACTCGTGAGTTTGGTAACAACACTCGCTTTGGTGCAGGATTCAATAAATAATCTTAGTAATTTACCTATTCTAGTTAATTTTTAACAAGTTAATTATAGGAGAAAATCATATTTGATTTTCTCCTTTTTCTTTTTCCAGAAATAAAATTTATATATTTATCTTTCTGTGTATACTTTAGCGTTATTATTTTTTTATGTACTTTAAATTACTTTACTTTCATATTTTTATCTGGAAAGAGAAATCCAATTCCCACGCAAGCCAGCACTCCAGCACCGATAACCAAACCACTTGAAAGTGGTAAGATATCCAGAATAGCATTTGCAATGATAAAAGCAATGATCAGGCACATGAGACTAGCCTTGTAATCTTTTTTCACTAGATTTTCAAGTGTAAAGAATAGAAATAGACCTACTGGAAAGAGGGCCCAGATGTTGACATCCAAACTTAGCCATCCAACAAAACCAAAATACAAGACCGCTACTGCAATAACTAAAAATCCGATCCCTAATACTTTTTTCATAATATTACCTCATTTTCTAATTTGTTAGGAAGTTTTATCTCCCTTTGACAGCTACTACTATAACAGAAATAAAAAACTCAAACAACAACTTTTGTCTATGTGGTAGTCATGATAGACTATGTGGTCAAAATCTTATTAAAAGAAAAAAAGAAGTCCAAGAGGACTTCTTTCACACTGCCGATTGCAGGGCTTGAACCTGTGACCTACGCGTTACGAGTGCGTTGCTCTACCAACTGAGCTAAATCGGCGATTACCCTTATAGTATAGCACTATAAGGAAGGATGTCAAGGAATTTTATCTCCATTAAAAAAAAAGCCTGTCCTAAGACGAGACTTTAAGTTTCTTCCTTTTACGAACCCGCACTTTCGTAGGCATCCAAGCCCCTGTCCCAGAGTTTCAAAGAAATGATAAAGAAGACAAGGGAAATCAGAATCAAACCACCAATATTAAAAAGTCCATCCTTGCCCTGCAAGAAATAGCTGGCAGGATAGTAGGCCGTAAAGGCAAAAGGCACGATAAAACTGATCAACCAACGAAGGAGCGAATTGTAAATGGAAATCGGGTACTTGGCAAAATCATTAAACATATAGAAAATGTAAATCATGGCACCTGACTGCTTGGTCCAAAAAGCGATGCTGGCTGTTGCAATTTTCAAGGAAGTATAAATCAAGGTCGCAAAAGGAATACAAACTAGAAAAATCAGGAATTTTGGAAGAGTCCAAGCAATGCTAGTCGCCGTTGTCGCTAGTAAAATTCCACCGACCAAAAGTTCACCCAAGGCATCAATCTGAAAGGTCTCAACGAGGATGTGAAAGAGAGGATTGATAGGACGAGTCAGATACTTGTCAAACTCCCCTTTTCGAACTAGTCGTTGACCTAAAGCCCAGAGATTGTCAAAAAAGAGATGATCTAATCCCTTTGGAATTAAGGAAAATCCATAGATAAAGGCAATCTCTTGAAAGGTCCAACCTTCTAGCGAGGGGATGTGTTGAAAGAGTACATTAAGAAACAAGAGGTTCAGGCCTTGAGTCAGAAAGACTCCCAACACACCAACCACAAAATCTACCTTGTATTCCATGATTTGCTTGATGTACTGTCTGATAAAAATCAGATGCATGCGTTGATATTTTTTCATACTATCCTCCCTGAATGGTGATAAATGACTGGACTCGTTTCCAAATCAACTGAGACAAGCCCACCATCACTATAAGCCAGAAAAGCTGAAGCAAAAGTGCTTGAAGAATCTGACTAGCATCGTATTTCCCAACAATAATCATGACCGGAGTGTAAATCAAGGATGAGAAAGGTAAGAAGGACAGAATATCTGAAATGACCTTTGGAAAGAAAGCCAAGGGAATCAAACTCCCAGACATAAAGGCCACTATGGAAGTCTTAAGTAGGTTGGAACCCCAAAGATTTTTAAATACAAAGGCTGAAAATCCAAAGCAGATATTAAAGAAAAAGTTAATCAGATAGGCCAGCGTTAAGCTAAAAAGATAAAGGGTAGTTAGTCCCAGCACTTCTACAATCCCTTGCCCAGATAAGATTTTCATCAAAACAATGACACTTAAAAATGGCAGTGCAACAGAGATAAAAATCAACCACTTGGAACCAAGCTCCGTAAAGAGGTAAGAAGCCGCAAAATGCACTGGTCGCAACAAGCGCATGATAATGGAACCATCCTTGACCTCATCACCAATCATAAAGGAAGAATCCGACCTAGTCAGAAGATTAGTCACAAAACTCATGATGATGTAGAGGGTGATATCCGCCATACTGAAGCCCTGAATCAAAGGCTCCTGGGAGGAATCAAAGACAGCCTTCCATAGATAAAAAGCCACAAAAGCACCCATGACATCGCCAATCCGATAAAGAATAAAGTTGACTCGATAGCTAATCAACTCCTGAATCCCTGCATTGATAAAGGGTTTATAACGTCTCCACAATTTGACCATCTTAGAGCTCCTTTCGATAGAAGCGACGGATAATATCTTCAATATCCGTATCTACCATCTTCAAATCACGGACCTCAAAATCAGATAAGGTTTGCTTGATAATATCGGCCGACTGGTAGCGAGAACTATCGAATTCAATATTGAGAGTATTTCCTTGTCTATCAATGGACATATCAGGCAAGCCCTCATAATGAGAGACTAGATGATTTTGACCTGGCGTCAGGTCAAAGGAGAGAGTCTTCATCTTTCCAAAGGTCTCCTTGAGCTGGCTAACCGTTCCATCAAAAATCTCTTGCCCCTTATCAATCATAAAAATCCGATCACAGAGTTGCTCAATATCACTCAAATCATGAGTAGTCAAGAGAATAGTTGTCTCTTCCTCCTGATTAATCTGGGTAATGGCCCGACGAATGTTGTCCTTGACCGACACATCCAAACCAATAGTCGGTTCATCTAAAAAGAGAACTTTGGGATTGTGAAGCAAGGAAGCCGCAATATCCGCCCGCATCCGTTGACCTAGAGAAAGAGTCCGCACAGGATCCTTGAAAAATTCCTTCAAATCCAAAACTTCATTCAAAAAGTCCATGCGCTTATGGAAAAGCGAGTCCGGTACATCATAGATTTCTTTCAAAACCGTGTAGGTCTCTTGCAGTGCCAAATCCCACCATAGCTGGGTGCGTTGTCCGAAAACGACTCCAATATCCTTGACATAATCTTGGCGATTATCCTGGGGAATCTTGCCGTTAATCCGACAAAAACCAGATGTCGGTTTTAAAATCCCTGTCAGCATTTTGATGGTGGTTGACTTCCCAGCACCATTTGCCCCGATAAATCCTAAAATCTGTCCTTTTGGAACTTCAAAGGTTAAATCCTTGACCGCTTCAAAGGTCTGCTTTTCAGGATGAATAAAGGAACGCAAAGCCCCCTTCAAACCTGGCTCCTTTACTGTCTTCACAAAATTTTTCTGAAGATGTTCCACTTCTATCATTGCCATATATCTCTCCCTTTAGTAAGAAACAACTTTGTATTTTTGACGACAAATATTCTAAACCCTTACTTTCTACACCTTCTCAATATTATTACAGAAGGATTTATACCAACCTATTATAATCCAATAAAAAAAGGAATGCAAGCGTTTGCTTATAGATTATGAAATTAGATATTTCTCTCTTAAAATAGTGCTTTTGAGTCAGAAATTCTGGTTTAATAGTTCCTTAAAACACCAAAAAACCTGCCATTAGGGGCAGGCTACGAATTGTAAAAAGGCAAACTATTTTGATCAATATGAATCACTATTTAATCAAAGAACTAATCTTTCATAATTCTTTTCACAATCCCATTTCTATCAATTAGAAAACAATCTGGAAAGGTCATCTGCTCCCACTTTTCATAATCAAAACTGGAATCAAAATGATGTAGTAGTATTCCTATCAAATTCCCGTGTGAACTAAGTAAAATCGTTTTTTCTGAGTATCTCTCTTCCAATTCCATTAAAAAATTTAGTACTCTAGCTAGTGCACCTTGATTTGATTCCCCTTCTGAAAGAGATTCACTGGGATTTTGCCATCAATATTTAATACTGTCTTCAAACTCAGAATCTTTTATAAAGGTTGAAGATAATTTTCGCTCTCGTAACCGATTATCAAGAACTATTTTATCAAATTGAATTGGCGAGCTATTAATCGTTTCAAATGCTCGTTTATAAGGACTAGAAAAATAATAATCAATATTAAAAGAATTCAAAAACTCTAACTGATCAAGAGATGAAAATCCTTTTTCTGACAAAGTTCTATTAAAATCATCACTTGAAAATCTTGAATGAGCATGTCTAAGTAAAATATAAGAATTATTCATAAGTCATTCCTTTCAATTATTGTCATCAGTCTCAATGGATTTTTAAGCGCTCAATTATTCTCTAAAAATTCTTCAATTCGAGAAACTATTTCATGACTTTGATAATGATAAAGTTCGTGAGGCGCATCCATATAGATGACTTGAACATTAGACTGGTCGCTTGCAAATGTCTCTGCATAATGATACCATTCTGACTTGCTAAAAGTCGTGCCTTTACCATTAGAAACCATGAGTAAGGTAGGAATTTTAGGATTGATGCTAGAAGGAACTTTCTTGGCATTTTCCTTTACCAAATGGGATTCATGAAGCATGGCTTGTGAGATTAACTGCTTATAGGCTAGTAATTTATATTGTTGTCGTTCATTTTCGGTCAGAGTTGGATTTTTTATATAAAAGGACTCAGGGAAATAGCGTAATAAGCCAATCTTACTGCTCCAATAAGCCACAGTAAGCAAGGCCTGATTATCCTTTAAATCCTCATAACTTGATGGCAATGCCCAATCTAGACCAACCAAGGCTTTCACTTCATTAGGATACTTCTCCTGCCAAGCCAGACTCTCAAGACTAGCCATTGAATGAGACAGAATGATAAAAGGTCCTGTTATATTTGCTTGTGATAGAGCTTGACGTGTCTCAGACAAAACCTCCATCACATCTCTTGATTGATTGCTATCATCACTATAACCATAGCCAGCTCGCTCCACGATGACTACCTTATATTTTTTTGATAAGGAATCCGACACATTCTTAAAGTCCAAGATTGGAGAAGCAATTCCAGCACCTGAGAGAATTACTATAGTTTCAGGACCATCCCCCTCAACGTAAACATTCATTTGGTGTCCATTGACAAGAACTTGTTGTCCCACAGGTGTTAGCGAGGCTTGTTCCTTTTCTAAACTGATACGGTGAAAGATAAATGTTGTCCCTAAAAACAAAAGAATAAAACTAAGAAAGCCAAGACTCCATTTTTTCAGTTTTTTCATAGCATTATTGTACAAAAATTAGAGTCTTTTAGCAACTTAAGTTAAAGAATTTTCCAATATAATCTGTATATATCCAGAAACAAAAAACCCACCTTCACAGGCGGGTTTCATTTTGTATGGTTCAGCTAGATTAAGCTTTACCTTCTGAACCGAATACGTCGATACGTTCTTCAACTGATGCTTGGATAGCTTTTACACCGTCAGCCAAGAATTTACGTGGGTCGAAGAGTTTTTTCTTGTCGTATTCTGCTTCGTTTGCTTCGTAGTCACGAGCAAATTTACGAGTTGCGTTAGCGAATGCGATTTGGCATTCAGTGTTAACGTTAACTTTAGCAACACCAAGTTTGATAGCTGCTTGGATTTGGTCATCAGGAATACCTGATCCACCGTGCAATACGATTGGGAATCCTGGTACAGCTTCAGTCAATTTTTGCAAGTGGTCAAGGTGAAGACCTTTCCAGTTTGCAGGGTAAGGACCGTGGATGTTACCGATACCAGCTGCCAAGAAGTCGATACCAGTTGCAACCATTGCTTTAGCGTCTTCGATTGGAGCCAATTCGCCATCACCGATGATTCCGTCTTCTTCACCACCGATAGTTCCAACTTCAGCTTCTACTGATACACCATTTGCGTGAGCAAATTCTACAACTTTACGAGCTTTTTCAAGGTTTTCTTCAACTGGAAGGTGTGAACCGTCAAACATTACTGAAGTATAACCAACTTGAATACACTCAAGTGCATCTTCGTAGTGACCGTGGTCAAGGTGGATAGCTACTGGTACAGTGATACCCATTGATTCTACAAGGTTAGCGATCAAGTTGCGAGCAACTTTGTAACCACCCATGTATTTAGCAGCACCCATTGAAGTTTGGATCAAAACTGGAGCTTTTTTAGCTTCTGCTGCGCGCAAGATAGCTTGAGTCCACTCAAGGTTGTTTGTGTTAAATCCACCAACTGCATAACCGTTGTCACGAGCTGCTTGGACAAATTTTTCTGCTGAAACGATTGCCATTTTATCAGGCCTCCTGTATATTTTTATGGGATATCCCATTTACATTGTTCATTTTATCACTTTTTGATAAAAAAATCTAGTTTTTCCCATACTTTAGATTGAATTTCTTCCAATCAGATTGATGTAAACCCTTTCTTAATCACTTTCCGGATTGACCTGTGGTAGCTTCATGAAAAATACTAAGTGATTCTTATCTCTTTCAAAATAATAGTCAATTTCTTCGTTCTCTAATAAACTCTTGACCACAAATAGTCCCAAACCAGCTCCCTTACTTTGGCGACTAGAAGTTGTAAAGGATTGTTCAAACTTATCTTGCTCTTCTGTTGTACAGGTATTTTCAATAAAAAACCAGTCATCTTCTGTCCCAATTTTTAGATAGCCACCTTGGATAGAATGCTTCACCGCATTACTGATAAGATTTGAAAGAATCAGCTTGAGTACCGAAGGATTTAGATAAACCTTCTGGTTAGTCAACTGATTCTCAATAGAGATTTCTCTCTCCTTGGCTAACAAGTCATAATCCATCAATAGGAGATTGGTCATATCCAGAAGGTTGATTTGCTCCTTCTTATCTCGTAATTCTTGCACCGAAGAAAGGGATAAAATCTGCTGGACATGGTGGCTTAAATCATCCACGATCCCCAAAGAAACACCCAGGTAATAGTCGCGATCTTTATAGCGACCTATGTTTGCTTGCATGTTTTCCAAAAGGATTTTCAGACTAGCAAGAGGTGTTTTCAGTTCATGGGAAGCTCCTCGCAAAAACTCAACCTTCATCTTTTCTAACTGGAGGATGGATTCATTTTTCTCATGCAAGTCCGCAATGACGGTCAAGAGATGCTGATAGAGACTATTGATTTGCTCCTTGAGATCCCCAATCTCATCCTTGGAATCCACGCGCAATCTCACTTCTTCATCCAAGTCCATCATCCTTCGAGTTACTCTCTTGATTTCCAATATCGGAGCTACGATAGTTCTGGCATAGATATATGCAATCAGGAGTGAAATCAGAAAAGAAGCTAACAGAGTATAGGGTAGGAATTGCAGACTCATATCTTCTGCTTCTTTCTGCAAATCCATAGAAGCAATAAACTGTATGGTCAAGGTCTGATCATCCTTAGATTGGACCTCTCTTTCCTCAATGACCAAGGAAGCCGTCTGTCGATCTCTATCAATTGGAAGATTGTCCTTGACTTCTAACTTATCCTGAGTCATTTCACCCTTGATGGATCCCTTAATATCACTGCTTTTAGAATAAAGTTCCAGGACTTCCTGAATAGCTTGACTGTCTTTGCCTTGGAGGGACTGGGCAATTTCTGTAGCCTTTTGCCCGATGCTTTCCTGACGATGACTGAGATAGGTCGGAGGAAAGAGGAAATAGATAGCCAAATGCAAACAAATGACCAAGGTAGAAAATACCGAGAAGGTATAGATAAAAATCTTTTTAAATAAACCTGAACGTCTCATTTTCTCTCCAATTTATAACCAACATTGCGCACGGTAAGAATACAGTCTAAATCCAATTTTTTCCGTAATTCCTTGATATAGACATCGATCACTCTGTCAAAAGGAACCTCATCTGTCATCTTCCATACAGCATCGATAATCTGCGACCGTGTTAAGGCTCGACCTTCATTTTTAACCAGATAGTCTAAAATTTCTAGTTCTTTTGCATTCACTGCAACTTCTTGACCTGCTACTTTAGCGCTATAACTGTCAAAGTCTACCTGGGTGTCCCTATAGGTAAAAATACGACCGGTATCATAATAACGTTTAAAGATGGCATCCACTCGTACTTTTAACAAAGATAGAGAAAAAGGCTTTTCCAAATATCCATCTGCTAATGCAGCAAAGGCACTCATCTTATATTCTTCGTCCTGAAAGGCTGTCAACATCAAGACCGGAACTTGACTGCTTTTACGGATTTCTGACAAAACCTCTAAACCATTGAGTTTCGGCATTTGAATATCTAAGAGAACCAAGGCAACTTGGTGATTGGAAAATTGTTCTAAGGCCTCAAGGCCATCTGCTGCCTGAAGGGTTTCGTAGCCACAATCCGTCAAATAATCACTAATTCCCTCACGGATCATGTCTTCATCTTCTACAATTAGAATTTTCATATAAATCCTTTTCTATCAAAAATGCTACCTATATTATATCTCATTTGAATGAGAATAGGTAGCATGTTTTTTATTCACTATCCAACAAGAGTTCTTTTGGTTGTTTAAAGAGGAGATTGCTTGAAGCAAGTGCCATAACTAATACTACAAGAACTAAACCAAGTACAAAGATGATAGCAAAGTCAGAAGGTTGAATGGATATATCCAGACTTGAAAGTGTCTTGCTAAAGCCATCAACTTCTGCACCACCACCAAGATTAGAGGCTTGTGCTGCCTTACTAGCTTGCTTAGCCACATCTGATGTGACATTTGCAAGCACTGTATTTCCAATAGTACGAGCAGTATAGTTGGCTAGGAAATAAGCTGAAATTAGTGCTGGAATAGCAATCATAACTGCTTCTGTGATAAATTGACCTAGAATACTTGCTTGTTTAAGACCAATTGAAAGGAGAATTCCAACCTCTTTACGACGAGCGTTAATCCATAGTGTAAGTAAGAGAGCCAGTAGAAGAGCAGAGAAGCTCAAGCTACCCCAGAAGAGAAGATTAGCCATCTTGTACATACCTGAGATAGATTGTTCGAGGGCAGGATAGTTAGATGAACTCTTAATCAAGCTATACATCTTCCAGTTGATACCATTGATCGACCCTAATTCTTGCATAACAGTATCTAGGTTCTTATCCCCAGCCACAAAGAAGGTAGCATCGCCATAAATCGCTGTATCTTCTGTATAACCATAGAGCTGGGCAGCTGTGTGAATATCTGTGATAGCTGTATTCTCATAAAGTTCTTGTGAGTAGGTTACAGCAGATTTGTTGTGTCCATCAAAAAGTCCTTTGATCGTTACTTCTACTGTTTCCTTGGCTCCTTTTTCATTATCTGCATCGTAAATATTGGAGTTCAGTTTGACCTTATCTCCTACCTTCCAGCTATGTTTAGCAGCCAAGTCTTTGTGCATGAGAATCTGGTATTTGTCATCGTTTGTTAAATGTTCTCCTTCGACCAGTTTGTAAGAGCCTGACACAAACTTGTCTTCTTTAGCCGAATCATTAACTCCTGTTATCATCAAGCTACTTCCAAAACGTTGAGCTCGATCTGCAGTTAGATTTTTCTTAGTTTCAGGCGTTTCAATCAGTTCATAGCCTGTCAAATCACCGATAGCATTAATCCGTTTGATGTAGGATTCAATAGCCTTATTCTCGGTAATTTTTTTGATATCTTCACCCTTGATATTCCCAGCACCACGTGGAGTTCCTTGGTTGACCCTACGGTTGATTTGCATGGAGAAACTATTGGTGATATTTTTAAAGGTTTCTTGAGAAGCCTTGGCTGTTGCTCCCTTGATAGACAAGCCGACTAAACTCAAACTAGCCATCAAGAGAATGATAAGAAAGATCACAATAGACTTGAAAAATTTTCTTGTGACGTAGGCAAATGCGTTGTGTAACATAAGATTCCTTTCTAGATTTACTTCCGTTTTTAATATGTTTAAAAGTTTTAGTTACTATTTTTTTCTTGTTTCAGTCAGTTTCTTATCCTTCAATTCAAGTGTAATATCTGACGCCTGTGCCACTTCCTTACTGTGGGTCACAACGATTACACACTTGCCTGTTTTCTCAGCGAGAGATTTGAGCAAATCGATGATATCTCCAGCAGTCTTAGGATCCAAGTTTCCTGTTGGTTCATCCGCTAAAATCACTGGTGCTTCAGATACAAGGCTACGAGCAATGGCTACACGTTGTTGCTGCCCACCTGATAATTGGAGAACATTCCGCTTGATCTGACTTTCATCTAAACCAAGTTCAAGAAGCGTATCCTTACTAGCCTTCTTATTAACCAAGCGGATATTTTCTAATGGAGAAAGATAATCAATCAAGTTATAGTTTTGGAAAACTAGTGAGATATGGTGCATACGGTGATAAGAATAACCTTGTTCACGAATGTCCTTACCTTCGAATAAGATTGCTCCTTCGACTGGGCTATCAAGTCCTGCCAATAGGGACAAGAGCGTAGATTTCCCTGCCCCTGATTCTCCAATGATACTATAGAATTTTCCAGGTTCAAAATCGTAATTGATTTTATATAAGACTGCTTCTGCAGTGTTTTTATAACGATAAGTAAGATCTTGTAATTGTAGTAAAGTCATGATTTCTCCTTTATTAACTGATGGATGATAAAATTTCTTTCGGTGATTTTCTAAATAAAAATAGGAAACAAAGTGCAACTGACAAGCAGCTGATTATAAGTAGGAAGATATAAGATTCTCCAAATGATAGAAGACTTGTTGGGAGATTTGTTGCTTTTGCTAGCGTATCTTGTAGTGTAGCTTGGTCGCCGCTTGCAAGTACAGTCTTCAAGAGATAGGAAGTAATGGCATTCCCAGCCACAAATGCAGGCAGAATAGATGCCAATGAAACTATGATGACTTCCAGGCAGAATTGGCTAAAGATTGCTACTTTTCCCTTACCTAGTGCCAATAAAATACCAACCTCGTAGACTCGCTCTCGTAACCAAAGTGACAAGACCAAGATCAGCGCTCCTACACCAGCAATCATAATGCCATAGAGGAAAATTTGTAAGAAGGTTTGGAAGGTCGAAACTGAATCCTTGATTTGTTCAAAAGCCTTATTTTCCTTTTCGATTTGGTAACCTTTAGTTTCTAGGGATAACTTTTCAACCTCTTGAATGATGCTGTCCATATCTTTTGGATTTTCTAGATAGAAACGAGCGGCAGTAACTTGAGCTTCCTTATTTCCAAGAAGAGTTTGGCTACTTTCGTAGTCTGTATAGACCGTGTTTTCACTAAAATCTGACGAAAGACCAGTGAATTTCTCTTGCTTCTTACCTGAGAAAATACCTACGATTTCATAGTCTAGCCTTTGTCCACTATTTCCTTCAACTTGACCAGGATTTAAACTAATCTTATCCCCAAGTTTTAAGTTATTCTTCTTAGCTAATTCTTCATGGACTAGGATTTTCTGACTATCTCCTTTTTCTAGGTGTCTTCCTTCTTTAAGGGTAAAGGCGGAACTTGTAAAAGAAACATCCTTGGAAGAGTCTTCTAATGCAATCAAACTGATAAGATTTTTTTCAGCCTCTGTCAAATCATCCCTTTGGATACTTTGTTCTCCAGTAACGACTTCTTTGTCAGTTAACTTGGCTATTGTTTCTAGCTCAGGTGAAATCTTCTCAAGACCCTTTATCTTTTTAAGGTCATCTAGTTGAGACAGTTGAAAGGTCTGATCTGCTTCTATTCTTTTAATAGAAAAAGACGTATTCAATGAGCGATAGAGATTATTTTCTACTGTTTTGTTGGACTTCATGAGCGTCAAACAAGCCGATATTCCAGCCAATAAGACAAATAGAATCAAGAATAATATGAGACTTCTCAGTCGTTTTCTGCTGACGTAAGCCCAAGCTCTTTGAGTGGGATTCATATAGCACCTCCATATTTGTAAAACCATTATAATATTCAAATATGAAATGTTTATGAAATACCAAAAAAAGAGCAAAAATATTTTTGCTCTTTTTAATGAAAAATAAAAAGCTAGCCAAAGCTAGCTCACTAATATGCGGAGAGAGGGACTTGAACCCTCACGACCTAAAGCGGTCACAGGATCCTTAGTCCTGCGCGTCTGCCAATTCCGCCATCCCCGCGTCGATTACTTTACTAGTATATCAACTTTGAAAAAAATTGTCAAGACTTTTTTCAGATTTTTTCATCTTGAAATGTATTATTCTGTAATTTCAAGCAAATTTTCATCAACCAATTTCGCACCAAGTGTATTCTTAAAATGTCCAAGTGCAAAGGCATGATTTTCAGGCCAAATGGATGCTACTGCTGGTTTGACAACTTCTATCTGATAACCAAGATTATAAGCATCAATGGCTGTATGCAAGACACAGATATCTGTAAGAACTCCCGTCAAAATGACAGTATCCACTTTACGCTCTCTGAGACGGATATCCAAATCAGTCCCGGAAAATGCTGAATAGTGACGCTTATCCATCCAGAAAACACGACTATCATCGGCGTATTCCTGATAGAACTCGGCTAGTTTGCCATACAAGTTTCGTCCACTAGTCCCAATAATATTATGTGGTGGGAATAGTTTGCTTTCAGGATGAAAGACATCATTTTCCTCATGAGCATCGATGGTAAAAAAGATATAATCTCCACGTTCAAAAGCCTTTTGAGTCACCCCATATATATCATCAGATATTGCTTGAGCTGGAGCTCCCGCAGTTAGTTTCCCATGATCCGCTACAAAATCTTCTGTATAGTCAATAGAAATTAAAGCCTTAGCCATTAATAGTCCCTCTTTTTCACTTCTTCAAAAATATCTGGAATGAGAACTTTGAGATAAGTTCCTTTCATACCAAGAGAACGACTCTCAATAATCCCTGCCGATTCAAGTTTACGAAGGGCATTAACAATTACAGAACGAGTGATACCGATACGGTCTGCAATGACTGAAGCTGTTAATTGACCTTCATTACCATTTAATTCAGTTAGAATAGCCGATACTGCTCTAAGTTCAGAGTACGAAAGGGTATTAACCGCCATAGTTACAGCCGTACGACGACGAATATTTTTCTCATCTTCCTCACGTTGGAAGTTCAAGAGTTGAATTCCTACTACTGTGCTGGCAATTTCAACAAGAATTAAATCTTCATCTTCAAACTTTTTATCATTACGCCATATAATCAATGAACCCAAGCGAATCCCTGAGACATGGATTGGAGCAATTGTTGTCAAACCATCTGGGAAATCAGAACGACTCTCAGTTGGGAAAATTGTCAAATCATGCTCTACTGGAAGATTGGCCTCCGTATCGTAGATCATGTTCGCACCTTGCACATAATCTTCTGGGAAAGTCTTTGATTGGAAGAATTGCTCAACTCGGTCATTATTAGTTTTGTAGCGCATAAAGTAGCCCAACAAACGACCCTTGCTATTCACAATACAAGCGTTACAGTCAATAATATCTGCTAATTGACGTGTAATGGCATTATAAGGAAGCTCATCTTGTAATTGCTCCTCCGAACGTTTTAACATTGATGTGATTTTTCTTGTTTTTTCTAATAAATGTGCCATTTTTTACCTCGCATATAATCGCTTTCATTATATCATAAAATTCTGACTACTTCAACAATTATCTGAAAATTGTTTATTGAATTGCAATTCAAGTGTATTCGAAAATTTTTCCTATTTTTTATTATTTTCTTATTGACAGCTTCCTGATTTTTTGATAGAATAATATTACAAGATAACAAATTTATAAATACAAACTTCTCGTATTAATTTCATATGACTCTCGGTCTCCTTATATATAAAAGCGATCCACCTCAGTGAACCGCTTTTTTTGTTATTTATCTCCTTTGTTACGAATAACAAAGCCTGTTTTCTTCTCGCTTGAAGTATTGCGTGGTTTTTTAGTATCCTTGCGGTAACGCTTCTCTTTATCAAAGCGATCCTTTGAACGTCCACCTTTACGATAGTCATCACGACGTCCATTTCCACGGCGATCACGGTCTCGACGGTCATCCCCACGACGGCCTCCTCGACCACCCTTGCCTTTGCCACCAAAGCCACCACCAGATGGTTTAAATGGTAAAGGTTTTTCACGTGCAATCTCAACCTCAGGAAGACTGTCTGGGTCTTGAACAGTTAAGCTGAGGATATACATAGCCAATTCTTCAGGACTGAATTCTGAGGCCAATTGACGAGCATCCTTACCAAACTTCTCAAAGTTGCTACGAATCTCCTCATTCGCAAAATCACGCTCAATTTTCTTAAGAGCTACTTGCTTCTTAGCTTGGAAGGCTTCTTCTGCACTCGCAGGCTTAAGACCTTTCATGCGTTTCTTAGTTAAGTTCTCAATGATTTGGAGATAACCCATTTCATTAGGTGAAACGAAAGTAATAGACTGACCTGACTTACCTGCACGTCCTGTACGACCAATACGGTGAACATAACTCTCAGGGTCTTGTGGGATATCGTAGTTGTAGACATGAGTCACACCTGAAATATCCAAACCACGAGCAGCTACGTCTGTTGCAACGAGGACATCAAGATTGCCATTTTTAAAATCACGAAGGACACGAAGACGTTTGTTTTGGTCCAAATCTCCATGAATCCCTTCTGCACGGAAACCACGGATTTTAAGCCCACGAGTTAACTCGTCCACACGACGTTTGGTACGACCGAAGACAATAGACAACTCAGGTTGATCAACATCCATAAGACGAGTCATTGTGTCGAATTTTTCTTGTTCTTTAACACGGATATAGTACTGGTCTACTAATTCTGTAGTTAATTCTTTGGCAACAATCTTCACATGCTCAGGTTCTTTCATGAACTGAACACCAATACGTTTGATGGCATCTGGCATAGTTGCTGAAAAGAGTAGAGTTTGACGTTTTTCTGGGACACGTGAGATAATTGCTTCGATGTCTTCAAGGAATCCCATGTTAAGCATTTCATCAGCTTCGTCTAAGATCAAGGTTTCAATATCATGTAATTTCAGAGCCTTACGTTTAATGAGGTCAAGTAGTCGTCCTGGTGTTCCTACAACGATATGAGCCCCTGATTTAAGAGCCTTGATTTGTTTTTCAATACTTGAACCACCGTATACTGAACGGACTTTCACACCCTTGCTTCGACCAAAGCGGAAAAGCTCTTCCTGGCTTTGAACTGCAAGTTCACGAGTTGGAGCAATTACCAAAGCTTGGATAGTTGCTTCTTCTGTACGAATTTTTTCAAGGGTTGGCAAGCCAAAGGCTGCTGTTTTTCCTGTACCAGTCTGTGCTTGACCGATAACATCTTTCCCTTCAAGAGCCAAAGGAATGGTTTGCTCTTGGATAGGACTTGCTTCTACAAATCCTGCTTTTTCGATTTCTGCTAACAAATCTGCAGAAAGATTAAATTCATTAAATTTCACGTTATTCTTCTTTCTAAAGATGGTGCGAAGCCATCCTATAGCGCTTAGTTTATACTTTTCTTGTCATGACGTACTTTCATACCTTTTATGAAAGACCGTGTTGCTTCTTTTCCACTAAAGAAAAGTACTGCTTTTTTGCAACTTATCTAGTATAACACAAGACAGGGGCAAAAGATAGTCTAACCACCTGATTAAATCATGTAAACGATTTTTCTATCTTTTGAAGTCGATTTATCTAAGCATTCTCGAGACTATTTTGTTTGGATATTTTTTCCCGTAGCAGATTTGTGCAAAAGTTTTTTTCTTGTGCTAGAATGAAATCAAATAGGAGGATTTAAAAATGTTAACATACGATTTAATTGTAATTGGATTTGGTAAAGCCGGTAAGACTTTGGCTGCTAAGATGAATGCGGCTGGTAAGAAAGTTGCTGTCATCGAGCGCAGTAAAGCGATGTATGGTGGTATTTGCATTAATTTTGCTTGTATCCCAACCAAGACTATGATTGTAGCAGCTGAAAAGGGCTGGTCATTTGACGATACCATGAAAGAGCGTGGTGCGGTGACTGGTCGTCTTAACGCTAAGAATTATAAAATGTTGGCAGACAATGGCGTTGATGTCATTGATGCAGAGGCACATTTCGTGTCAAATAAGGTCATCGAAGTAGTGGCTGGTGATGACCGCCAAGAGCTTACGGCTGAAACTATTGTCATCAATACAGGTGCTGTGTCTAATGTCTTGCCGATTCCTGGGTTGACAACAACTGAGCATGTCTACGATTCAACTGGTATTCAAACCCTTGAAGCCTTGCCAAAACGTTTAGGTGTCTTAGGTGGTGGTAATATCGGTCTTGAATTTGCTGGCCTTTATAACCGTTTGGGTAGCCAAGTGACTGTCTTGGATGCAGCGACTAGCTTCTTGCCACGTGTGGAGCCATCTATTGCTAAGTTGGCTAAGGAATACATGGAAGAGGACGGCATTGTCTTTGAGCAAGGTGTTAAAACTTCCGAAGTTAAGAATGACGGTGATGAAGTTGTCGTTGTTACTGATAAAGGAGACTTCCGTTTTGATGCACTCCTTTATGCGACAGGACGCAAGCCTAATATTGAACCTCTTCACTTGGAAAACACCGATATTGCCTTGACTGAGCGTGGTGGTATCCAGGTTAATAAGCATTTGGAAACAAGCGTTCCAGGTGTCTTTGCAGTAGGTGATGTCAATGGTGGTCTTCAATTCACTTATATTTCATTAGATGATTTCCGTATTGTCTTTAATTACTTGACAGGGGATGGTAGCTATAATCTTGAAACACGTGGAGCTGTTCCAACCGCTATGTTCCTCAACCCACCTTTGGCACAAGTTGGTCTTACTGAAGACCAAGCCAGAGCAGCAGGTGGACCAGTTGCTGTCAAGGAACTTCCAGTTGCTGGCATGCCTCGTGGTCATGTTAATGGCGATTTGCGTGGTGCCTTCAAAGCTGTGGTAAACCCTGAAACTAAGGAAATCTTGGGTGTGACCCTCTTTGGTCAAGAATCTCATGAAATTATCAATTTGATTACTCTTGCTATGAACCATCATATCCCATACACAGATTTGGCTAAACAAATCTTTACTCACCCAACTATGGCTGAGAACCTAAACGATTTGTTTGCGATTTAATTATTGTATAAAAAAGCATTTTCTGTATAGAAATGCTTTTTTTATTTTAAAAATATGTTATAATGGTATTAAAATAAAAAGGGGGGGTTATGATGAATAAAACACGAAAACTAATTGCCTTAGGACTATCTTGTTTATCAGTCCTTACACTTGTTGCTTGTAGTGGTGGAGCAAAGAAAGACGAAAACACTTCAAAAGATACAAAGGTAGAAACAACTTCAAGTCAAAAATATTCTGAGAATAAAGGCAAATTCACTATTGGAGATAAAGTAACTTTTGATAATGTAGCTGAGTAAACCATCACCAATGTTGAATGGACCGACGAACGAAATCAGTTTGATAAAAGCAATCCTGATAAGGTCCTAAAAGTTACTTATAACGTGAAAAATCTTTCTGAAAAAGATTTACCTGTAGGAATAGGAATGACTCTCTATGCTGGTGGTAAAAAAATGGAATCTTACCCTAATACAAATACCATGGATGCAATTTCTGCTGGTAGATCTATTGAAGGCGCAGTTGCTCACTTTGGTGTTACTGGTCAAGGTGATTTAGAATTAGAAATAAAACCTGCTTTTGATTTTAAATCAAAAGCTGCCATTGTGGCGTTTACAGTTGAATAAACAATACAGCCCTCTTTGGGCTGTTTTTTTATAAGTGAAATATCAAATCTATCTTTTCCATCTTTTATGATATAATAGAAACATGAAACTTGAAACTACTTTTGGGCTCCTAGTTGGACGTTCTTCTCACTTTATTTTAAGTCGTCTTGGACGTGGAAGTACCCTCCCAGGAAAACTTGCCCTTCAATTTGATAAAGATATTTTACAGCATCTAGCAAAAAACTATGAGATTGTCGTGGTAACTGGTACAAATGGTAAAACTTTGACAACAGCACTTACTGTCGGGATTTTAAAAGAAGTCTATGGCCAAGTATTAACCAATCCAAGTGGTGCCAACATGATTTCAGGAATCACCACTACTTTTTTGAATGCCAAATCTTCTAAAACAGGTAAAAACATAGCTGTCCTAGAGATCGATGAAGCCAGCCTCTCGCGTATCTGTGACTACATCCAACCTAGTCTTTTTGTGATTACTAACATCTTCCGTGACCAGATGGATCGTTACGGTGAGATTTATACTACCTACAAGATGATTTTGGATGCTATCCGAAAGGTTCCTACTGCTACGGTTCTCCTTAATGGAGATAGCCCACTTTTCTACAAGCCAGCTATTCCTAATCCTATTCAATATTTTGGCTTTGACTTAGAAAAAGGGCCAGCTCAGTTGGCACACTACAATACCGAGGGTATCCTATGTCCTAATTGCCACAGCATTCTCAAGTACGAACTTAATACTTATGCTAACTTAGGGGCTTATATCTGCGAGAATTGCGGATGCAAACGCCCTGATTTAGACTATCGAGTGACAGAACTGGTTGAGTTAACCAACAATCGCTCTCGCTTTGTTATCGACGGCCAAGAATACGGTATTCAAATTGGTGGACTCTACAATATCTACAATGCCCTTGCTGCTGTTTCTATTGCTCGCTTCCTCGGAGCTGAGCCACAACTTATCAAACAAGGATTTGATAAGAGTCGTGCTGTCTTTGGACGTCAAGAAACCTTCCAAATCGGGGATAAGGAATGTACACTCGTTCTTATCAAGAACCCCGTAGGAGCTACTCAAGCGATTGAGATGATTAAACTGGCTCCATATCCGTTTAGTTTATCAGTTCTTCTTAATGCATTCTATGCAGATGGCATTGATACCAGTTGGATTTGGGATGCTGACTTTGAACAAATTACTGATATGGACATTCCAGAAATCAACGCTGGGGGCGTTCGTCATTCTGAAATCGCTCGTCGTCTTCGTGTCACTGGCTATCCAGCTGATAAAATCACTGAAACAAGCAGTTTGGAACAAGTTCTTAAAACGATTGAAAATCAAGACTGCAAACATGCTTATATCCTTGCGACCTACACAGCTATGCTTGAATTCCGAGAATTACTAGCTAATCGTCAGATTGTTAGAAAGGAGATGAACTAATGGTTTATACTTCACTTTCATCAATAGACGGCAACTATCCTTACCAGCTAAATATAGCCCATCTTTATGGCAATCTCATGAATACCTACGGAGATAATGGGAATATCCTCATGCTCAAGTATGTAGCTGAAAAGCTTGGTGCCCATGTGACAGTTGACATCGTTTCTCTCCATGATGATTTTGATGAGAACTACTATGATATTGCCTTTTTTGGTGGTGGTCAAGACTTTGAACAGAGCATCATTGCTGGTGATTTACCTGCTAAAAAAGATAATATTGACAACTTTATCCAAAATGATGGTGTCGTTCTTGCTATCTGTGGTGGCTTCCAACTATTGGGTCAATACTATATCGAAGCTTCTGGCAAACGTATCGAAGGATTGGGTGTTATGGGACACTACACCCTCAACCAAACCAACAACCGCTTTATTGGGGACATTAAAATTCATAATGAAGAATTCGATGAAACCTACTATGGCTTTGAGAACCACCAAGGCCGTACCTTCCTCTCAGATGACCAAAAACCACTCGGTCAGGTCGTATACGGAAACGGAAATAATGAAGAAAAAATCGGTGAAGGTGTTCACTATAAAAATGTTTTCGGTTCTTATTTCCACGGACCCATTTTATCCCGTAATGCAAATCTAGCCTATCGTTTGGTCACTACTGCCCTCAAGAAAAAATATGGTCAGGACATTGTCCTTCCAGCTTATGAAGATATCCTTAGCCAAGAAGTTGCTGAAGAATACAGCGATGTGAAAAGTAAGGCAGAATTCAACTAATCTTTCTATTCCAACATGCTATTAGCTGTTGGAATTTTTTTGTAGTCTTTTCCCCCTTCTCTCTTGCATTTTCTACTAATTTTTGCAAAAATAGAGGGGTAGAAAGAAGGTAACATATGTCTAAATTACAACAAATTGTAACATATCTCGAATCTGAAAAGTTAGACGTCGCAGTCGTATCTGACCCCGTCACTATCAATTACCTCACTGGTTTTTACAGTGATCCACACGAACGCCAAATGTTCCTCTTTGTCCTTGGAGACCAGGAACCACTTCTCTTTGTCCCAGCCCTTGAAGTTGAGCGAGCAACTAGCACTGTTTCATTCCCGGTTGTTGGTTATGTGGACTCTGAAAACCCTTGGAAAAAAATCCAAAACGCCTTGCCACAACTTGATTTCAAACGTGTCGCAGTTGAGTTTGACAACCTTATTTTGACTAAATATCACGGTTTGAAAACTGTCTTTGAAACTGCTGAGTTTGAAAACTTGACTCCACTAATTCAGCGTATGCGCTTGATCAAGTCAGCTGACGAAGTGCAAAAGATGATGGTAGCAGGTGTCTATGCAGACAAGTCTGTCAAAGTTGGTTTTGACAATATCTCTCTTGATAATACTGAAACTGATATTATCGCACAGATTGATTTTGCCATGAAACGCGAAGGCTATGAAATGAGTTTTGATACTATGGTTTTGACAGGTGATAACGCTGCAAACCCTCATGGTATTCCTGGAGCCAATAAGGTTGAAAACAATGCCCTTCTCCTCTTTGACCTCGGTGTAATGGTGAATGGTTATGCATCAGATATGACTCGTACAGTCGCTGTCGGTAAACCTGATCAATTCAAGAAAGACATTTACAACTTGACTCTGGAAGCTCAACAAGCTGCCCTTGACTTTATCAAACCTGGTGTGACTGCGCATGAAGTAGACCGCGCAGCTCGTGAAGTGATTGAAAAAGCTGGCTACGGTGAATACTTCAACCACCGTCTCGGCCACGGTATTGGTATGGACGTCCACGAATTCCCTTCAATCATGGAAGGAAATGATATGGTCATCGAAGAAGGTATGTGCTTCTCAGTTGAACCTGGTATCTACATCCCTGGTAAAGTCGGTGTCCGCATCGAAGACTGTGGTGTTGTGACCAAGGACGGCTTTGACCTCTTTACAAGTACCAGCAAAGATTTGCTTTACTTTGATTAAGCTAAATCATTTACGATAAAAAAAGGACGAGATTTTATATCTCGTCCTTTTCTGATATTTAGTTTCTCATTTCTATGCTCAGGGTAAAAAGGTCCCCCGGACCTTCTTCGCTTTCTCATTTCTAGTCTCAGGGTAAAAACACTATACTCATAAACATTGAGAAAACAACAGTTCCCTCTAATTTCATGACGCAGTCGCTGTCTGGCTTGAAATGCACTTTAGCAAGTTTTTTCAAGCCTAGTCAGCCTTGCGGGGGTGAGACAACGAAATCGAACTCTTAGAGTTACCGGACCTTCCTCGCTTCTCTATTTTCATGCTCGGGCTAAAAAAGTCCCCCGGACTTTTTTACTCCCAAAACGTATCAAACACGGTGATTGGTAAGTGGCGTTTGTGTTGGCCTTTGTACCACCATTTTTCAATGGTTGCTTGGGCTTCTGGGCTGACTTGTTTACCTTCGAGGTAATCATCAATTTCATTGTAAGTGACTCCCAAGGCTACTTCGTCTGCAATGCCTGGTTTTTCTTCTTCTAAGTCTGCTGTTGGAACTTTTTCATAGAGGGCTGGATCAGCTCCAAGTTCTTTCAAGAGTTGTTTTCCTTGGCGTTTATTGAGGCGATAGAGTGGGAGAATATCTGCACCACCGTCACCAAACTTGGTAAAGAAACCTGTGATATTTTCCGCAGCATGGTCTGTCCCGATAACAGCTCCGCTATGAGCACCTGCAAGGGCATATTGGGCAATCATACGGCTACGAGCCTTGATATTTCCTTTGTTAAAATCGGAAACTACACTTCCTGTTGCTTCGACTGCTACTGTCATAGCATCAGCAGATTCCTTGATATTCACTACTAAACTCACATCTGGCTGGATAAAAGCTAGGGCTTTTTGAGCATCATCCTCGTCAGCTTGCACCCCATAAGGCAAACGAACTGCTATAAATTTATAACTATCATCGCCTGTTTCTGCTCGCATTTCTTCCATAGCTAGTTGAGCAAGACGTCCTGCTAAGGTCGAGTCTTGACCTCCAGAAATGCCTAATACAAACGTTTTTAAGAAGGGATGCTTCTTTAAATATCGTTTTAAAAAGTCAATCGAACAACGGATTTCTTCCTTGGCGTCAATCACTGGTTTTACACCTAGTTGCTGGATAATGGTTTCTTGCAAACTCATTCTTCTTCTCCTTCGCCTAGAGCTTCCTTACGCATCTTATCAATCAAGTCCATCTTGTCTTGCCATACGTCACGAGCCAAGTCCACAGGGTAATGTTGTGGGTTCAGTACACGTTTGTATTCATCCCAGAGCTTATCAAATTCCTTACGAGCATAGGCTTGAATTTCAGGCAGACTTGGTAAGTCATAAACCAGCTTACCTTCCTTAAAAATATCTACCAAGAGAGGAACAGCATCAAAATTACGGACAGTTTTCTTGATGTAAGTATAGGTTGGATGGAACATCTTGATTTCAGTCATGCTAGCAACATCGACACCATCATAGGTAATATAGTCACCTTCTGACTTGCCTTTTTCACGACTGGTGATGCGCCAAACTTGTTTCTTACCTGGTGTTGAAACTTTCTCTGCATTATTTGAAAGTTTAATGGTATTGCGCATATGACCATTCTCATCTTCAATAGCAACAACTTTGTAAACTGCTCCAAGTGCTGGTTGGTCATAAGCAGTGATGAGTTTAGTACCTACACCCCAGACGTCAATCTTAGCTTTTTGCATCTTGAGGTTAAGGATGGTATTTTCATCAAGATCATTGGATGCATAGATCTTAGCATCCGTAAATCCTGCTTCATCCAGTTGTTGACGAACTTTTTTAGAGATATAGGCCATATCTCCAGAGTCAATGCGGACACCAAGGAAATTAATCTTGTCACCAAGTTCACGCGCAACCTGAATCGCTGCTGGAACACCGATGCGAAGAGTATCGTATGTATCTACTAGAAAGACACAGTTTTTGTGCGTTGAGGCATAAGCCTTGAAAGCCTGATAATCATTTCCATAAACTTGTACTAAAGCATGGGCATGAGTCCCTAAAACCGGAATACCAAAGAGCTTCCCTGCGCGTACATTACTAGTTCCATTGGCACCACCAATAACAGCCGCACGAGTTCCCCAGATAGCTGCATCCATCTCTTGCGCACGACGTGTACCGAACTCCATCAAAGGCTCATCTTCAATGACTGAACGAATACGAGCAGCCTTGGTCGCAATCAAGGTTTGAAAGTTGACGATGTTCAAGAGGGCTGTTTCAACCAATTGACACTGAGCCAAAGGCCCTTCCACTTGAACGATCGGTTCATTAGCAAATACTAAGTCCCCTTCTTGAGCAGAACTTACAGTCAATTCCATCTTGAGAGTACGGAGATATTCCAAGAAGGCGCCATGATAGCCAAGTGATTCCAAATAAGCAATATCGCTCTCAGAAAAGCGCAGGTTTTCTAAGTAGTTCACAATTCGTTCCAAACCTGCAAATACAGCATAACCGTTTTTGAAAGGTTGTTGGCGGAAAAAAACTTCAAAAACTGCTTTCTTGTTATGAATGCCTTGGTCGAAGTAAACTTGCATCATGTTAATTTGATACAAATCAGTGTGCAAAGTTAAACTATCATCTGGGTACATATACTGTCCTTCTTCCCTATTTGTAAAAAGATGAAAATGTTTCTTCTTTTCTCATAAATTAGTACTATTATAACACATTTTAGGCACATTGAGAAAAGATGAACATAGTGCTACCTTATTCTGTTTTGTATTTTTTTTAACACAAAAACTCTCTACCACCAAAATGATAGAGAGTTTTCAGCTTATTCAAATTTTTTCAAAATATCTACAACGTCACTTCTCTGTTTGACTTGATAGGCTTTGATGCCTAAACTTTCAGCCATGTTGGTATTATCTTTTACATCATCTAGAAAAATACAATTTGAAGGATCCAACTCGTATTTACGGAGGATTTCTTCAAACATTTTTCGATCAGGTTTGATAGCCTTAATATCACAGGAAAGAACAAACCCATCTAAAATCTTTTCTAGAGGTGCTAGTTGATCTTTCAATAATTCATAAAAAACTGGTGAGGTATTAGATAGGACAAAAATACGATGGCCTTTTTCCTTTAAACGTGCAAGAAGCGGAAAGACTTCCGTGTAAATATCGATATAGGCAGGCCAGTTCCAAATGACTTCTTCAACCTTTTTCTGATAGCAATCTCCTAATAGGGAAAGAACCTTATCAACCAATTCTTCTCGAGTCAAGGTCCCCAGGTCCAACCTTTCCCATAGTCCCGACTGAAAAATAGCCTTGTCTAATATCAGATAATCTTTCTGGGTTTTAGCTACAGCTTTCAAAATCTTATCCTTGTTCCATTCCAGTAGAACATTACCCATATCCAGTATGATCTCCATCAACCTACCTCCATCATTATGTGAACAATCTCTTTAAGCGTCCAATGTCTGTTTATAAATCTTTTTGATAATAGTGCCTTTGTCCAGTGCAGGGATAGTCTTTTAAGGTAAAGACTTCCTGGTAATCATGTTTCTGATAGAAGGCTGGCGCTTGAAACTGATACGTATTCACAAAAACGTAGCGACAATTTCTATTCTTAGCTTCACTTTCTGCTCGCTGCAATAGTTGGGAACCAATTCCTTGTCCTCGCAAGTCATCCTTCACAAACAAATACTCAATTTCTAACCAATTCCCGAAAGTCTCTGCTACTAAGCCAGCTAGGAGTTGACCTTGTTCATCTTCGATATAAAGATTAAGTGGCTCACTTTCAGCAGTTTCCCTTATAGAACGATTATAAGAGCGAATCAAATTCCCTATTTCTTGTGCTTTCTGAGACTCTGTATTCTCCAATCTAATATGCATCAAACCCTCCTCAAAGACACTTACGCCTTGATTATATTCCTATTTTAAATAACTGTCAAATTAAAAAAACTCACCAACCTGAGTTGATGAGCTTCTGACTTATTTTCTAAACTTCCATTGGCTGTAAATCCCAAAAGCGACAATCCAGATTGCTGAACCTCTAGCTCCCATTACAGTTGACTCTTGTAAGAAGAGTGTTCCAAACACAAAGATAAAGAAGAGCATGGTCAGAGGATTTAGCAAGCGATATTGAGGCATGAGATAGCCATCTGCCATAAAGTCTTTAGACTTACGATATTTGAGATGGGCTACCATGATCAAGATGTAGATAGCGATATAAACACCTGATGAAGAAGCTGTAATCAAAGCAAAGGCATCTGATACTCCAGGAAGAACATTGATGAAGGCAGCAAAACCAATCAATACGGCAGAAGCAATGATTGCATTCTGAGGAACGTTGTGGCGTGAGAGAGTATCTGCCTTAATAGCCTTCAAGAAACGATTGGGTGAATCATGGGCAATTTGATACAAGTGACGACCTGTTGAGTAAAGGGTTGAATTCAAGGCTGACGCTGCTGAAGTCAAGACAACAAAGTTAATCAAAGCAGCCGCCCACTTAAGACCAACAAGTTCAAATACCGTTACAAATGGTGAATCTGCTGCAGAAAGCTCACGCCAAGGAATAATAGACATAATAGCTAAGAGAGCTCCACCGTAGAAAAAGATAATTCGCAAAGGAATTTCCTTAACAGCCTTAGGCAATACTTTTCTTGGATCCTTAGTTTCAGATGTAGTAACACCGATAAATTCAATCATCAAGTAGGCAAAGAAAACCATCTGGAAGGCCATGACAAAGTTCATACCACCATTTGGGAAAAGGGAGAAATGCTCACTGATATTTGTCAGGCTTGCTGAACCATAAGGAGTTTCAAAGCCGGTCAAAACCATAAAAACACCTGTCGCAATCATGGCAAGAATAGCCACAATTTTAATCATGGCAAACCAAAATTCTACTTCTCCAAAGATTTTAACAGCAATCAGATTGACCAGTCCTAAAATTGTTAGAAAAACAACCTGAATCAACCAAGATGGCCAGGATGGAAACCAAAACTGAACATAGTGAGAGATGGCTGTTATTTCAGCCATTCCGATAAAGATCACCGATAACCAATAAGACCAAACTGAGAAATAGCCCCAGCCCTTACCTAGATAACGAGTAATAAAATTGATAAAGGTATGTTGCTCTGGGTCCTGGTACAACATCTCTCCGATAGCTCGCATCATGAGATACATAAAACCACCCGTAATCATATAGACAAGGACAATCGAAGGTCCCGTTAAACTAATAGAGCGACCAGCTCCCAAAAATAGTCCAGTCCCAATTGTTCCCGCAATGGCCATCACCTGAACGTGACGATTGGTTAATCCACGTTCCATTTTACTTTTCTTTTTATGTTTATTTTCTGAATTCATCTAGTCTCCTCAAGTTTTTAGAATGAAGAAAAGGAGTGATAGGAAGCGCTTTCCCTGTATCTACTCCTTCTTTTCTATCCTATTAAACTGTTTTTTCAACTTTTAAAATCTTAACATCATAGCTTCCAGCAGGTGTTTCGATTGTAGCAATATCACCTGTTTTCTTACCAATCAAGGCTTGACCAATTGGGCTTTCATTTGATACTTTACCTGCAAAAGCGTCTGCACCAGCTGAACCAACGATAATGTAAACTTCCTCTTCGTCTTCTCCAACTTCTTGGATGGTTACAGTTTTTCCAATGGCAACTTCATCTTGAGCAACTGCATCGCTATTAACGATTTCTGCATAACGAATTTTTGTCTCCAAGCTTGAGATTTGTCCTTCAACAAAGGCTTGTTCATCCTTAGCTGCTTCATACTCACTATTTTCGGACAAATCACCGTATGAACGAGCAATCTTGATACGTTCTACAACTTCAGGACGACGCACTAATTTTAATTCTTCTAATTCTTTTTCTAGTTTTTCCTTTTCTTCCAATGTCATTGGATAAGTTTTTTCTACCATTTTTCTCAACTTTCTTTTAATTTTTTAAATATATTTTACTTTTTTAAAGCAAAATTATGTGGAAAACCACATAATTTTAGTTTGTGCTATTTGATTGATGTAATTTACTATTGATATGTTCTTGAACGTTACGGTCATGTTCTTCTCGTGTTGTTGCATAGTAAACTTTACCATCTTGAACATTGGCCACAAAGTAGAGATAATCACTCTTTGTTTGATTGATACTTGATTCGATAGCATCTAAGCTTGGACTATCAACCGGTCCAGGCATAAGACCTACTTTTGTATAAACATTGTACGGTGAATCGATAGAGATATCAATAGCTGCATCATCAGCAAGACTGATGTTTTGACCAAGTTTACCTTCTGCATAAAGGATAGCAATATTACTTTGAAGAGGCATATTTTGATTCAAGCGATTGTAGAAAATTCCAGCAATCAACTTACGATCCTCTGTTTTTGCTCCTTCTTTCTCAACAAGTGACGCAATTGTCAAGAGCTCATTAACAGTTAAGTTCTTTTCCTTGATAGCCGCATAATGTGGAGAGAGGTTCTTGTCCATAGCTGCAAGCATGTTATCAATTAAGCTTTCAATTGTAGTGCTTTCTTTGATAGCATATGTTGCAGGGAAAAGATATCCTTCTAAGCGATAACGGACACCGCTATCTTTAGCTGGTAAGCTTTCAAGTAAGTTTGGATATTTGGCAACCTCTTGGGCAATAAAGGTCTCATCTTGGACCTTAGCCATGAAAGCTTCTGCTGTCATAGGCTCTTTAAATTCACCTTGAAGTTGACCAACAGTATGAGCAATCTGTTCCAAAGTATAACCTTCAGGAATCGTTAATTCTGCAAGAGTAACTTCTTGAGGTTCAGGTGTGCCACCCTTTTGTAATTCTTTAATCACATCCTCAACACTCATGCTCTTTTGCAAGTTGTAATAACCAGACTTCAATTCAGTGTAGTTTTTATACTTGGCATATACTGTAAAGACCAAACCATTTTTAATGACTCCAGATTTTTCCAAAGCTGAACCAATTTGTTGTGTATTGGCTCCATCTGGAATTTGAACTCTCACATATTGTTTAGAATTTGGGTCTACAGGTTGTAGGGCTGATTTAGCATAACTAAGGCCAAAGAATCCACCAGCACCAAATAGAATCAATAGTACCAACGTTGTTACTAAACATCCTTTTAAGCGAGATTTTTTCTTTTTCTTAATTGGTTTTACAGATTCTCTACGACTTCTTCTAGGAAGTTCTGCCGCTTCAGTTTTATCTTCAGCATGATTTTCATTTGTAAACTCTTCTTTTCTTGAGGCAAAGCTTACTGCTTCATCTTCATCGGGAGAAGCATCTTGAGTTTGGTAAGAAACTGAAACCCTAGTTGGAATCGAGTATTTTTCTTCTTTTTCAGAGATTGTTTGAGGTGACTCAACTACCTCTTCTGCAGTTTCTTCTGTAACAGTTGGACGCGGAGGGACAACTGGTGCATTATCAATCAATTGGTCCACAGTTGAAACTGTTTTTGCAATTAACTCTTCTTCAGAAATACTTGGTTCTTTTTTTTCTGGAGTTGATTTAGAAGAATCTTCTAAAGCTGAAAAGAGATCATCAGTTTGTTCGGCTTCGTTGGCCTCTCTTTTAAGTCGTTCTAAATCGCGTAAAATTTGCTCTTTAAAACTTAACTTTTCTTCTTCATTTGAATTTTCGCTCAAAGGTATTTACCTCCTTGTTGATAATCCTTAATATTATATCTTAAAAACTAGAGAAAAGCAACCTTATAAGCCTTTCTCCCCTCTAATTCCTATTTTCCCAGACCATGTCATACCATTCTTCTCCAGCAAATTGAGACTTAGACTTGCCTTCATTCACAAAACCATGCTTTTCATAGTATTCAATGAGGTAGTCGTGGCAGGTCAGATTGATCCCCTCACGTTCATGCTTGAGAGCCACCTCCTTTAAGGCAGTTAAGAGTTTTCTTCCAAGCCCCAAGGATTGAGCCTTCTTTGCAACAGACAGACATGTCACAGATATATACCCACCTTCTTGATGACTGTGGTCTTCTATTTCTTCTGTAAAGGATTGGTCCTGCAAATAGCGATGAGGGACTACTGGACCTTCAATATAACCGAGAATCTCACCTTCTTTTTCTGCAACTAGAAAACTAGTTTTAATCTCCTTTAAATGTGCTTCAAAAACAGAGCGAGGTATGGCTTCTTCAATTGAGAAATTCTCTAATTCAATTTCCAAAATACGATCTAAGTCACTAAGTCTAGCTTGTCGAATAATCATAATTCCTCCTGGTAAAAAGGATTTCTCCAACACATAAGAAAGGCAACTTCACTGCTCCTTTCCTCTTCTACAATTCCTTGTTCCAGAAACCCATTCATTTCAAAGTAGGAAAGCAACTCATCTTTACAGAGCAAATAAATAGCTGGACTATTTTTCTGACAGGCAACTTCCTTGAGACTTGCAAGTAACAAGGTTCCAAAACCTTGTTTCTGAAAGTCTGGATGTACGGATATCTCTTCAAGGATGATTGCGTTATCTCGCCTAAAACCTTCCTTACTAATAGTTACTATCCATTTGTCTAAAGAGTCGTTCGTGAGAATCGTCGCTGAGATATAAGCAATCCCTTGCTCATTCAGACTAGCTAAGAGAAACGTATCCGCAAAATTGCGGATACGTTCTTCTAATATTTCTCGAGTCAATATATCTTTGGAATTCTGGCTACTCTCTTGTATCAAACAAATTTGTTCAATATCTGAAAACTGAGCTTCCCTGATGTTGATTGAAAACTCCATATTTTTCCTTACTGAACATTGCTTGTCAAATTAGACAAAAGACGTTCAAATGAATATTCGTAGGTTTGGATATCGCCAGCTCCCATGAAGACATAGACAGCATTATCATGGTCTAGGAGAGGAGATACATTTTCAACAGTGATGACTTGATGTTTTTTATGAATCTTATTTGCCAAATCTTCAACCTTGACATCTCCATGGTCAACTTCACGAGCTGATCCGTAGATTTGTGCGAGGTAAACTGCATCTGCTTGATTCAAGGCTTGGGCAAAATCATCCAACAAGGCAATTGTACGAGTAAAGGTATGTGGTTGGAAGATAGCAACAATTTCTTTACTTGGGTATTTCTGACGTGCTGCGTCAAGAGTCGCTACAATTTCAGTTGGATGGTGAGCAAAATCATCGATAATAACAGTATCATTGACAATCTTTTCTGTAAAGCGACGTTTCACTCCGCCAAAAGTCTTCAAGTGTTCACGCACTAGATTCAAGTCAAAACCAGCAGTATAAAGTAAACCAATCACTGCTGTTGCATTCATGATATTGTGGCGACCAAAAGTTGGAATGTGGAATTGACCCAATTCTTGACCACGGAAGTGAACTGTAAAAGTTGAACCTGTCGTAGAACGTAGAAGTTCGCTAGCTACAAAGTCATTGCCCTCTGCTTCAAAGCCATAATAATAGATTGGAGCATCAGACGTAATCTTACGCAACTCTGGATCTTCACCATAGACAAACAAACCTTTGCTGATTTGTTTCGCATAATCATTGAAGGCGTTGAAGACATCCTCTAAACTTGTAAAATAGTCAGGGTGGTCAAAGTCGATATTAGTAATAATAGAGTACTCTGGGTGATATGGCATAAAGTGGCGTTCATACTCGTCAGATTCAAATACAAAATACTTGGCATTTTCAGAGCCACGACCTGTACCATCTCCAATTAGATAGCTAGTATCAGTAATGTGTGACAAGACGTGAGAAAGCATCCCAGTTGTTGAGGTCTTACCGTGTGCACCAGCAACCCCCATGCTGATAAAGTCACGCATAAAGCTACCAAGAAACTCATGATAACGTTTGTAGCTTAGCCCATTCTTATCTGCATAGGCGATTTCAACGTTGTTATCTGGACGAAAGGCATTCCCAGCGATAATTTCTAAATCACCTTGAAGATTTTTCTCATCGAAAGGTAAAATTTTAATTCCTGCTTGCTCTAGCCCACGTTGTGTAAAGTAATATTTTTCCACATCAGATCCTTGGACCTTGTGCCCCATTTGGTGCAACATCAAAGCCAAGGCACTCATTCCTGATCCTTTAATTCCGATAAAATGATAGGTTTTTGCCATCTTTTTCCCCTTTACTCTGTCATCGTTGTCAAGTTTAATTCTTGAGCAATTTTACGTTCTTTTTCTGTTTGATTTACTTTTTTGTTATAAATCTGGCTTTTCTTTAGAAAATCATAATTATTCTTTTTTAGTCCGAGATGCTCTTCTTTGGTAGTTTGCTGCATCTGAGGTGTCATTTCAGCCAAAATATAATGGCTCTGAGTTAGTTTGTCACTATATTTGGTAAGCTCACCAGGATTTTCCTTTTGAAAAGGAGTTGTTGGCTGATTTGCCTGTCTAACTATATTATTTGAAGATTTATGACGTTTCGTAAAACTAACATCTTGAGTCAAATACTTTGCTGAACGTTTTCGTTTCAAATCAGCTCTTGCTTCCTCACGAGCTAGTTCAGCATAGGATTTTTCCTTGTGTTCAGACAGTTTCTCTGGCGCTTTAGTCAGTGACTTTTTTTCAGTAGTAATTGGGGAACACTCCAAGTAATTTTTATCTTGGTATTCTCCCTTGATGTTACTAATGAGATCCGACTCATCATATAAATTCATAAATGGCATCTCTGTCAGCATAATTTCATCATCTGACACTATTGGAAATCGTTCTAGCTTCATTTTTATTTCCTTTCAATACTCCATTATAGCGTAAAGTCTTGATTTTTCAAGTCTTGGCTTCAGAAATTCCTAATATTTCTTGAATTTCAGAAAGTGTCAGACTTCCACGAGACTCTGTTCCGTCCAAGACTTCTGAGACCAGATTTCTTTTCTGCTCTTGTAGCTCTTGAATCTTCTCTTCAATTGTTCCTCGAGTTACTAGGCGATATACTTCAACAGCTTGTTCTTGTCCCATACGATGAGCCCTACCAATAGCCTGCGATTCAACTGCTGGATTCCACCATAGGTCGACCAAAATAACTGTGTCCGCACCAGTAAGATTGAGACCAACTCCACCAGCTTTTAGAGAAATCAAAAATACATCGCATTCTCCTTGGTTAAAAGCCTTGGTCATTTCTTGGCGGTCCTGTGAAGGAGTTGAACCTGTAACCTTAAAGGAAGTTAAGCCAAGCTGTGGTAACTCCTCTTCTATGCGGTCCAACATTCCCCTAAATTGAGAGAAGATAAGTACACGATGATTTCCTTCAGCAATCTGACTCAGCAAATCTCGTAAACTATCCAGCTTCCCACTATCTCCCTTGTAATCCTCCATAAATAAGGCTGGAGTATCACAAATCTGGCGGAGACGCATGAGACCTGTTAAAATTTCGACACGATTTCGTTGAAATTCTGCAACTGTCACATGCTCTATACGTTCTTGCATCTGTTGCAGTTGAGCTAGATAGATGGCCTTTTGCTGATCTTCCAGTTCATTTTTATAAACGACTTCTATCAGGTCAGGCAATTCAGTTAGGACTTCTTCTTTTTTACGACGCATGACAAATGGTTTGATAAACTGAGCCACTCTCTCAGCCGGTAATTTCATAAAGTCTTTTTTTGCTGGTAAAAGTCCTGGCAAGACTATTTGAAAAATAGACCACAATTCGCCAATGTTATTTTCAATCGGTGTTCCAGATAGAGCAAAAACTGATGGTACCACAAACTTTCTCAACGTTTTCGCAATTTTAGTCTGGGCATTTTTCATCACCTGGGCTTCATCTAGAAATAGAAAGTCAAAAGATAAATCCTGATAAATCTCGCTATCTTGCCTGAAAGTAGCATAACTAGTCACATAAATCTGATGTTTTTCTGCTAAAATAGTCTCGCGATAAGGCTTCAATCCATGCACAACAACTACATCCAAATTTGGTGCAAATTTTTGAAACTCATCGGCCCAATTATAGATGAGACCCGATGGAGCAAGAATCAAGACACGGCTATTCTCCTGAAGCTGGCTACTCAGAAAGGCAATAGCTTGCAAGGTCTTACCAAGTCCCATATCATCCGCTAAAATCCCACCAAATCCATAATGGTGAAGCATTTGAAGCCATTGAATCCCCTTTTTCTGATAATCTCTGAGATCAGCTTTGATATTCAGAGCTGTCATCGGAAAATCCTCTGGATGCGTCAAATCGTGGGCCAAATGACGAAATTCTTCGGTAAATGTTACTTGGTCTTGATCCTTAAAAAGATGAGAAAGGGTATAAGCCAAAGATTTCCGTGCATGGAAAGAATCACTCTCTATCTCTTCCATTCCCAAATCATCCAAATCCTGACGGATACGTTTGGTCTCTTCGTCGAAATAATAAACCTGGTTAGTGGAAGAAATATAATAATCTTGCTTTTCAACCAGAGCCTTCATTGCTCGATTGATTTCTTCTTGATCTATATCTTGAAAATCAAATTGAATTTCTAAAAGACTCCCCTTGGATGAGATATGAATTTGAGGTTTCTGAACCTGATAAAGATTTTGCAAGCTCTCAGAAATCTTTAATTCTCCTAGTGCTTCAAAGGCTGGTAATACTTCCTGAAAGAACGTATGGACTGCTTCGGCTTTCAAACTCTGACGCCATGAACGAAAGTCTGCTTCAAATCCAGCAGATAAAGCCAACTGAAAAATCTGTTTTTCTAGTTGAATATCACTCGCAAAAGGGAGATTCTCTAGTTCATTTCGAGTAGTTACTAAGCAAGTTTCATATTGGAACTGCATATCTAAACGAATAGATCCGTCCTCTTCTCGTTCCATGTAGAAAGAGGGACGAAAAGATTGGATTTTAAGAGACTCAGGTGCCTCTACTTTTCCGAGTTCTTTAAACTGGAACAGAGTCGAAGCTAAGAGATCTCGAACGCTACTATCAAACTGCAAGATTTTCCTGCCACTATGATCTAAAGGAACTTTTCTAAGCGCATCTAATAAACTAGCCTGTTTTTTCGTCATCAGGTAAAATTTGCCTTTAGAGAATAAGACTTGTCCCCCATAAAAGACATTGACCCCTGTCCGTTCGAGGATTTCCATCTCATAATAGTTGGATTGTTCTTTAATCTCAAAAGAAAACAAACCTGCTTGACCATCAAAATCTTGGAAAAGAAGATGATGATATGTTGTAAGCTGGTGATCAAATTGGAATACATCTAAGCCCATCAGAAGACTGACACCTTGCTCAAAAAAAGTCTTAGGGAAATAGAGATGTCGCCCTTGATTTTGGAAAAAAGTAGGATTGTCTCTTTTCTCCTCAATCAAGCCTAGCAAGAAACTCAAAACTTCTTGGCTGGCTTTATCAAATTGTTCAAGTCTTAATGAAGACTCGTAATGTTTTCCTATCATGTAAGGTTTTGAAAGCTCTATGACTTTTAAGAAAAGAGGGATATCCCTAATCACATAAAACTTTTCTTGCTTAGAAAGACCAATTCTTAAGGTCCAGATAATACGATTAGTTCCTGCTTCTACCTGACCCTGTGCAGAAAGCTGATAAATGTTGGATTGACATGGCATTTGGATAGACTTTAAGAATTCTCCTCCAAAAGTCACTTGCGTCTCAACAGTCTCCTTCTCTTCCTGATTAGCCTCCAGATTAAGTAAAATTTTTTGTCCTAGTTGGTCATTTTTTAGGTAATATTCCAATGCCGCTAAATGAACACAGTAAGCTCTTTTTTTGAAAAAAGCACAGGTACAAAAAATCAAATCATCATCCAAACTATAGCGAATTTCTTCATCCGCTACACGCGCATAGATACGATGCTCTTGTTCTTTGATGATTTCAATCTGACCAGTTTCGTAGAATTCTACTCCCTCCATTCGAAGCTTTCCTGGAATCAATTTAGCCATAGTTTCCCCTTTACTTTATCTCTTAATTATACCACATTTCTGCCTATAAAAATAGCCTTCTAGGAGTACTTTTCTCCTAAAAGGCTAGATTTTTAATAATTTGAAAAAGTGGCAATGATTCGTTGACAAACTTCTTCCAAGACAGATGTCGGCATGGCTACATTCAAGCGAGCGTGAAGGGTTCCTTCTTCACCAAAGTCCAAGCCCCTATTCAGGATAACCTTGGCTTCGTCTCTTAAGACTTTTCTTAGTTCTTCATCGCTAATATCATAGGCTGAAAAATCAAGCCAAATAAGATAGGTCCCTTGAGGTTTCATGACCTTGATTTTAGTTTCTTTACCAAACAAATCGACTACATAATTGATGTGTTTCTCGATTAGTTCTTTGAGTTCTGACAACCAATCTTCCCCATAACGATAGGCTGCTTCTGTTGCCAAATATCCTAAACCTGAGATTTCATGTTGATTATTAGCCAGCTGACGTTTTTGGAAAGCCACTCTCAACTTAGGATTCTCGATAATAGCGTAAGAATTTTTCGTTCCCGCAATGTTGAAAGTCTTGGTAGCGCTACTTAAAATCAGTGAAAATTCTTTGAAGTCTTCATTTACCGTATTGAATGACTGGTGCTTGTTTCCAAACAAGGCCAAGTCTTGGTGGATTTCATCAGACACCAACAAAACTCCATGTTTTTGACACAGTTGTCCAATCTTCTCTAAGACTTCCTTCTCCCAAACACGTCCACCAGGATTATGAGGGTTGCAGAGAACATAGAGTTTCACTTCCTCTTCGACAAAATCTTTCTCCAATTGATCAAAGTCAATCTCAAAAAGTCCGTCTTTTTCTACTAGAGAGTTGGTGATTAGTCTACGATTATTAAGCTTAATACTACGAGCAAAAGGAGGATAAACTGGAGTGTTTATGAGCACTGCTTCACCCTCTTTGGTAAAGGCTTGAATGGCTGTTGAAATAGCTGGCACTACCCCTTCAATAAAGACTAGAGCATCCTTATCAAAGCGATAACCATGATGTTTTTCCTCCCAGTTTTGAACGGCTTCAATCAAGCCATCACTAGCATAGGTATAGCCATAGACTAATTGCTCTGCATAGTCATGGACTGTCTGACGAATCTCAGGTAACACTTCAAAGTCCATATCAGCAATCCAGGCTGGCAATACTTGACGGTCAGTCTCTGCTTCTTTCCATTTATAGGTATGGTGTCCAAAACGATTGGGCAAGGTCGTAAAATCATATTTTCCCATAGTTTTATCCTTCCAAGGCTTGACGCAAGTCTTCAATCAAATCTCTAACATCCTCAATACCAATAGACAAGCGTAAAAGGTCATCTGTCAATCCATAAGAATGACGAACCTCTGCAGGAATATCTGCATGGGTTTGAGTAGTTGGATATGTAATCAGACTTTCAACCCCACCTAAACTTTCAGCAAAAGAGAATACTTTCAAGGTATTTAAGATATGAGGAATACGCTTCTCATCAGCTACTTTAAAGGAAATCATCCCCCCACGTCCTGTATACAGGACTTCTTTAACTGCAGGTGATTGTTCTAAAAAGGCTACAATTTCTTGGGCATTGGCTGTTGAGCGCTCCATACGAAGTGACAAGGTCTTAAGACCACGAATCAATTGATAACTATCAAATGGTGACAAAACAGCCCCAGTCGTATTGAGATTGTAAAAGAGTTTTTCGTATAAATCCGCACTGTCTGTCACAACTACACCAGCTAGAACATCATTATGTCCTGCAAGGTATTTTGTCGCTGAATGAAGGACGATATCTGCCCCGTCTTCAATTGGACGTTGGTAAATCGGGCTATAGAAGGTATTATCAACGACAACTTTAGCACCTTTTGCATGAGCTAGTTTTGACAATTTTTCAATATCAAATTCCAACATCAAAGGGTTGGTTGGTGTTTCGATATAGAGTACATCCACATCCTTTTCTAGCTCAGCAATTAACTCTTCTTCTGTGTTGGCATAGGTAAAGTGGAAACGTCCTTCCTGCTCCACTTGATTGAACCAACGGAAAGAACCACCGTAAAGGTCACGGACAGCCAAAACCTTGCTTCCTACTGGGAAGACACTAAAGGCCAACACAATCGCAGACATACCTGAACTAGTTGCTAGAGCATAGTGGGCTGATTCAATAGCTGCCAAGACTTCCTCTGCTTTGCTACGAGTTGGGTTTTTAGTGCGAGTATAGTCAAATCCAGTGGATTGACCAAATTCTGGATGCTGATAAGTCGTTGAAAAGTGGATTGGTGTAACCAAAGCACCTGTTGCTTCATCAGACTTGATCCCTGCTTGTGCTAAAATTGTGTTGATGTGAAATGATTTACTCATACAATACCTCCAAATCTATAGTAACTATTGTACCACTTATTTTGGATCCTTCGTTTTCTTGTTTTCAAGAGCTAGTTATAGTTTCAAACTATACAAAAACGATAGCTTCCTGAGAAACTATCGTTTTTCCTGTTGAATAGACTGATTATTTAACGTGTTTTGCTAATTCTTCTTGGGCTTTTTTATTAGATTCTTCTTTTTCTTTCAGCCATTTTTGTCTAGCTTCTTCATATTCAGCTGTTGTGACAATCTTATCTTGCAGTTTAACGTATTTGTATGATTCAACACCCTTGTTACCCGCTTGAGAGAAAGCAGCAGAGAATGGAACTGTTTTTCTGATTCCTGGTGTTCCACCAAGAGATACGCTTGGAAGCGTGAGAGAGCTATCCACCAACCAAGCTTGTGCTTCAGCGTATTTGTCATAACGTTTTGTCAAATCTTGTTCAGTATTGGCTTCTTCTAGCATCTTAGTGTAGGTATCCAAGCCAACCGCAGTTGCTTTAGCATTACTTTCACCAGGTTCTAAGCCAAGGTTTTGCAATGAACCACCATTTGTAAGGTTAAGCGTATCAAGATAAGTTGATGGATCCTGGTAGTCAGGGCTCCAACCACCATTGTAGAGGTCATAGTCTTTTTGAGCCGCTGTATTGGCAAGGTAACCGATGCTATCCATTTCTTCAGTGCTCAACATTTGAATATCGATGACGACATTATCTGTACCCAAGACAGACTCGATAGATTGTTTGAAGGAACTTGCCTCTTGGACACCCTTCTTATATGATTGGTCTACTGGCAAGTCTAGGTGAATAGGGAATTGTACGCCTTTAGCTTCCAATTCTTTCTTGGCTTGTGCAAAAGCTTCTTTGGCCTTATCAGCATTATAATAGGCATCTTGTGCATCCGCAAAGTTCACATTTTGCCATACTTGGCCGTAGTTAACCATCTTAGAAGCGACGACATCCCCAAAATCTTTACCATCAAGTGTTACAAATGAAGGTGGAACAAGCAAGTTTCTGATAATCTTTGTTGCTCCCTCTTCCCCTTGTGACTGAGCTCCATAAGCTGTACGGTCATAGGCAAAGTTAATGGCTTGACGGAATGATTTGTTTAAAACTGCTTCTTGTTGGGCTGTCTTTTCAGCGTCTGTCGTTTTTGATGTGTGGTTATAAGATTTTCTATCTAAGTTAAAGTTAAAGTAGAAAGAAGTTGCAGTTTGCATACTGTAGATAATATTATCCTTGTATTTCTCTTGCACACCTGCAAAACTTGAACTATTTGGATAGAGACGGGCAAAACTATAGACACCTTCGCTAAAGTTACGAACAAGCGCATCTTGGTCGCTTCCATCATAGTAAGTCAATTTGACATCATCTACAAATACATTTTTTGCATCCCAATAGTTTGGATTTTTCTTGTATTCAAGAACAGATTTCGAAGTGAATGATTTGAGAATAAATGGACCATTATACAAGATGTTTGCTGGATCCACCTTACCAAAATCATCCCCTTTTGAGTTCAAGAAATCAGCATTTACTGGGAACAGAATAGTTGCAGTTGTTTTTGAATTCCAATAAGGTTCTGGTTGAGTCAAAGTATATTGAACAGTCTGGTCGTCAATAGCTTTTACTCCAACTGTTGAAAAGTCTGTAGTTTTTCCGCTAACATAGTCTGCCAAACCAGCAACAGAATCTTGCACTAGATACAAGGCTTCTGAATTTTTATCCGCGGCATACTTCAATCCTGTCACAAAATCTTGTGCTGTCACTGGTGCATACTCTTCACCATCTGCTGTATACCATTTGGCGTCCTTACGAAGTTTGTAAGTATAAGTCAAACCATCTTTGGAAACAGTCCAATCTTCTGCCAATGAAGGAATGTAGTTCCCGTATTGATCATTTTCCATCAAACCATCAACCAAGTTTGTCACAACATCACCTGTTGTTGCACGGTTTTCTAGGAGATAGTTAAGACTTGAGGGGTCATTACTATATACATAATTATATGTCTTTGTAGAACTAGCTGAGTTGCTACAAGCAGTCAATAATAAACCAGCACTTAGGACAGCGCCTGCCAGCGTCAGATATTTTGCCTTAGACTTTTTCATAAACAGAACCTCCAAATTTAAATATTTGTATCATTATACAGTTATTGTTTTTTTTAGTCAAGTCTTATGCTCTAAAAATTTATTTTTTTCTACATTTTTTATATTTTTTTGTATTTTTTCAAGAAAAAAAGAACAATTTAGACCTTTGTACGTAAAAAGTTCAAATCGTTCGTTTTATTTATTAAATATTATGATAATTTTAAGCGCGCTCGTAACTGGTCCGCTTTTGCCTGACCAATAACCTTATCCAAGAGTCGAGTATAGAGACTCATGACTCCGTAGAGCCCACCTCCGATTACACCGATTAGAGCGACATATATGAAGCTCCAGAAACGTCCAGTTGGTTGGAAGACAAATCCAATAATCCATTGCAAGAGTCCTACTAGAATAAACATAACTAAAGTCAAAATAGTAACCAAGATTGTTCTCTTCAGAATAATCTTTCGACGCGCACCTGTAATCTGACAGATTTCACGGTACATTAAAACAATTGGGATGATGAGGCCGATGGTCGTTGAAATTAATGGTCCATAACTGTGGAAAATCGCTATTGATGGTAGTTGTAAAACAATCTTAGCAAGCGAACCATAGATAAAATATAGAACTGCCTTACGGTTACGGAACATAGCCTGAAGCATTGGTGACAAGACCATGTACAAACCTAGGATTGTTGACTGCAAGACTGCAAAGATAAACAAGCCCAAAGCCAAACTATCAGGTTTACCGTAGAAAACTGTATAGAGCGGTTCTCCTACCATGACTACTCCAACTGTTGCAGGTAGTAGGAATAAGAAGAGCAAGGTGATACTATCTTGAACGAGACGAGAAGCTGCTGGCAAATCCCCTTTGACATAGTTCTCGGTCAAGAGGGGCAAACCAACGCTACCGATTGATACTCCTACGGAAATCAAAATCATGGTGATTTTATTAGGATTGGCAGAGAAATAAGAAAACATGACAACCAAATCTTCATTACTATAGTTAGTAAACCACTTCATGCTATTGATAAAGGTCATTTGGTCCAAGATTTGGAAAAGCTGAATAGCTGAACCTGTTATGATAAAAGGAATAGCTTCCTTAATCGTATCAACCAAAAGACTCTTACTATCAATCTTATCTCGGGTTTCAAATACCTTTTGAAGCAATCCTTCCTTGTAAAGGAAATAAAACAAGACTGCAAAACTAGCTACCATTCCCACAAAGGCAGCAAAGGTAGATTGGGTAACTGCTGATAGATAATCTTTTGAACCTAGCTTCATGATGATAAAGGTCGCTAAGAGCATCCAAATGACACGGATAACCTGCTCAGCGATTTGGCTCATAGCATAAGGCTTGAGATTATTCATCCCTTGGAAAAATCCACGGATAACACTCATAGATGGAAAAATCAAGACCGCCCACGCTAAACTTTGCATAATTGGAATTAAGTCCTTACCGACTCCGGAAAGGTCCGCCAACCAAGGTGCAAAGAGGTATAAGATCAAGGCAAAGGCAAGTCCTAGCACAGTCATAAAGCCCAAGAAACTTCGAATCAGGGCAAAACTATGCTCTTCTTCTTGCATGGTATTGTATTTAGCAACCTGCTTAGCTACAGCCACCGGGATACCTGCTGTCGAAATCAACAAGAACCAGGCGTAGATATTATAGCCCATGGTAAAGAGACCGTTAGCAGTTGCAGCATAAGTCCCCATCCAGATATACCAGGGAATAATGTAAATAGCCCCGAGCAGGCGACTGATAAAGTTACTAGCTGTAAGCCAGGCAGTCCCGCGTAACATCTGGGCCTGCTGATGATTATTTTCGTTAGACATAACTTCCTCATTCATTTTTAATCACTAGGAAAAGTTCCTTATCTTCCATTATAAACTTTTCCTTGTTACTTGTAAAATTCAGACTTTCAGTTTACAATAGAAAGTATGATAAAGATTGAAACCGTATTAGATATTTTGAAGAAAGATGGTCTCTTCCGTGAGATTATCGACCAAGGACATTACCACTATAATTACAGTGACGTCGTTTTTGATAGCATCTGCTACGATAGCCGAAAAGCAAATGAAAATAGCCTCTTTTTTGTCAAAGGAGCAGCCTTCAAAAAAGAATTTCTCCTTTCGGCAATTGAACAAGGACTTGGATGGTATGTAGCAGAACAGGACTATGAAGTCGGTATTCCCGTTATTGTCGTTAGCGATATTAAGAAAGCCATGAGTTTGATTGCCATGGAGTTTTATGGCAACCCTCAAGAGAAATTAAAATTACTTGCTTTCACTGGAACTAAAGGAAAAACTACAGCAGCTTACTTTGCTTATAACATCTTAAATCAAGAATATCGTCCAGCTATGTTGTCAACCATGAACACTACTTTGGACGGTAAGACTTTCTTTAAATCTGCTCTAACAACTCCTGAAAGCATTGATCTCTTTGAGATGATGGCCCAGGCAGTTGATAATGGAAGAACTCATCTTATTATGGAAGTATCCAGCCAAGCCTACTTGGTGAAACGGGTTTACGGCCTGACCTTTGATGTCGGTGTCTTCCTCAACATTAGTCCTGACCATATTGGTCCTATTGAGCATCCGACCTTTGAAGATTATTTCTATCACAAGCGTCTCTTGATGAAAAATAGTCGAGCAGTTGTCATTAATAGCGATATGGATCACTTCTCTGTTCTGAAAGAACAAGTTGAGAACCAAGAGCATGACTTCTACGGTAGCCAGTCAAGTAACCAAATCGAGAACTCCAAAGCCTTTAGCTTCTCAGCTACTGGTAAATTAGCTGGCGATTATGATATCCAACTAATTGGACACTTCAACCAAGAGAATGCTGTCGCAGCTGGACTGGCTTGTCTTCGTTTAGGTGCTAGTCTTGAAGACATTAAAAAAGGGATTGCTACAACACGCGTCCCTGGCCGTATGGAAGTTCTCACTCAAAAAAATGGCGCAAAAGTTTTCATAGACTACGCCCATAATGGAGATAGCTTGAAAAAACTACTCTCAGTTGTTGAAAGCCATCAAACTGGAAAGATTGCTTTAGTACTTGGTTCAACTGGAAACAAGGGAGAAAGCCGTCGTAAGGACTTTGGACTTCTCCTCGATCAACATCCTGAAATTCAAGTATTTCTAACGGCTGACGATCCAAACTATGAAGATCCAATGGCCATTGCTAATGAAATTAGTAGCTACATCCATCGTCCTGTTAAAAAGATTGCTGACCGTGAGCAAGCCATCAAGGCTGCTATGTCTGTTACAAGTCAAGAACTGGACGCTGTGATTATCGCTGGTAAAGGAGCTGATTGCTACCAAATCATCCAAGGGCAAAAAGAAGACTATCCTGGAGATGCTGCTGTTGCAGAACGTTATCTATAGTATATTTAAAGAAGGCTAGGAAAATTCCTAGCCTTTATTTTTTTATAAAGATGAAGCGTTCTTTATCAAATTCTACAGCTAACTCGTATTTCCCATCTTCATTTTGAATGATGTAACCCAATAAAACTAAACTATCGATAAAGATATCACGACGTTTCTGCATGAGTTGATCTTTTTTGAGGAACTTGAGCAAAAAAGTAGTCATATACTTAAGAGCATACTCAGGATTGACATCCCCTAAAATTTCATACAGTCTCTGCTGTTCTTCCGTCAGTGGATACTGATGCTTAACCTTATAAAAATAATTAGACAAGGTCATCTTTTCCCTAGCAAAATCCGTACGCTCTTCTAGGATAGCTGCATTTGTTTGATTGCGTAATTCCGTCTGAAAATGTTTCTCCAGGATTTCTTGATAAACAGGACTATCATCTCTCACAAAGACTTCCTGGTCTAGTTCAAGAGAATTTGTAGATTCTAGAAATGGGAGATTGAGAGAATAGCGTTTGTTCTCTCTCAAAATCAATCCCGCTTTAATATATTCCTCCAAATACTTGTCAACTGCAACCCCTGGAAACTGAGCCTTGATTTCACGGAGAATAACATCATCATGCTGATCAAGATAGTCAACCAAATCTCTAAAGAATGGTTGTCGTGTCAAACGAGATGGATTAAAAATCTGAATCATGAAGATTCCTTTCTTTACAAACTAAAAGTGGTGATGTTGCTAAATGACTCGGATTAGTGCCAGGCTGATTCAGAGGTACAGCTAGCCCTAGTTCTCTATAATATTCACTCCAGAAATCACTAATTTCCTGTGTATCACTCCCAAACTTCATGGGAATGGTCTCAAAAATAGGGAGTAGTTCAGCAATGAACTGGGAACAGTAATAACCATCTCCATCCGGATAAAAGGAAGAATTGTAGGGCGAACCCAAAAGGCTTTCTGCCTGCTTTTTGACTTCTTTGTGATCGATTTTCGGATAGTGATAAAGGTCATAGACTTTCTCAACTTCAAAGAAATCTTCAGGAGATTGGGCAAGGACGCCACCTTCCACCGTTGCATGATAAATGGAATCGTCCAAAAAGATGGCCACATGGCTATAGTTGCCAGTTGATGCCTGGATGGCCTGTCCCATATCTGACAGGTCCTTTACAAAAATCAAATCGCCATTTTCCAACATACTTCTCTCCTAGCAAAAAAGGAGCCGAAACTCCTTTTTAATAATGGGTTTCCCCATCGAACATTATGCATTAAAACTTTCAGTCAATTGTGGTACCACTTGTTTCTTACGTGAAACAGCACCTGGAAGGAAAGCGTGGTTGTTTTCAAGTTTGAAGTCGAAAGCTGCTTCTACTTTGTCCATGTTGGCGCCAAGAGCCAAAATTTCTGAGTTTGAGTTGACGATATCTGTAATCATCAAGACAAAATCAGAGTATCCGTTAGCTACATTTGCGGCTTGGATGGCTGCTTCGATTTCAGCTTGGCGTTCCAAAACTTCAGCGATATCAACTGTATTGACTTGAGCCACACGAACGTTGTTTCCGTTCAATTCAAAAGTCTTAGCATCGATGTCGATCAATTCTTCTGCTGATTTGCTTGCCAAGTTCGTACCAGCCTTGAGCATTGCAAGACCGTATTCTTCCAAGTTCACACCAGCCAATTCAGCCAATTCAGGCGCAATCACTTTATCAGATGGATGAGTTGTTGGAGATTTCAAAAGAAGGGTATCTGAAATCAAACCTGAAAGCATCAAACCTGCAATTTCTTTTGGTACAGCTACGCCATGCTCTTTGAACATGCGGTATACGATAGAAGATGCTGATCCGACCGGCTCCAAGCGCATATAAAGTGGGCTCGCCGTTTCAAAGTTAGCCACACGGTGGTGGTCCACAACACCATAAACTTCTACTTCAGCGATATCTGATACTGATTGTTGGAATTCATTGTGGTCAGTCAAGATAACTTGTTCTGCACCTTCTGCTTTAACTGATGTGATCACGCGTGGTGCTTCCACACCAAAATAGTCCAATACGAAAGCTGTTTCTTCATTTGGAGTACCAAGAGCTACTGCTTCTGTATCCAAACCATAAGCTTCTTTTGCAAGATAAGCAAAGGCTACAGATGAACCGATAGCATCTGAATCTGGATTTTGGTGACCAAATACTAGAATCTTAGACATGATAATACCTCGTTTCTTTATTCTCCTTATTGTAGCATTTTTTTCAATTTTTGACAAAAGTAAGAGGAGTCAAAGGACTCCCCCTACTCTTCAAAATGACTGAGTAAATTTTTTTCTTGGTTTTCAGATAAAAATCTTTCCTTTTGCGCTCTCTTCTTACGTTTGAGAAGGGCTTCAGCCGACATGGCTTCTTCTTTACTATCGAAACCTTGAGCATAGATGAGTTTTACCGGTAATCGAGCTCGTGTATATTTGGCTCCTTTGCCACTATTGTGGACAGCAACTCGTTTCTTCACATCTGTTGTATAGCCTGTATAGTAAGAACCATCACGACACTCAACTACATACATATAAGCCTTATGATCCATAATAAATCTCTTGAATTCCTGGTGTGTAGGAACCATCACTATTATGAACAATGAGTGGTGGTAAAACCTTAAAGCCACTAGTGGAGCCGTCTTTGATAGCCTCAATCAAAAGCATATTGGCTTCCTTTTCCCGTTTAGGGTAGACAAATTGCAGCCGCTTTGGAGCTAAATTGTGTTGTTGAAGGGTTTCTAAAATATCTAACAAACGATCAGGACGGTGAACCATGGCTAGACGCCCGTTAGATTTGAGTATACTTTGGGCACTACGACAAATTTCTTTTAGATTAGTCGTAATTTCGTGTCGAGCCAACAAGTAGTGTTCGCTTTCGTTCAGATTAGAATTTGCGTCCACCTTAAAATAAGGCGGATTGCACAAAATCAAATCAACCTTACTCCCCTGAATGTGGCTAGGCATATTTTTCAAATCATCACAAATAACCTGCATCTGCTCTTCTAAGCCATTTAAACGAACCGACCGTTCAGCCATATCAGCTAGGCGTTCTTGGATTTCTACAGAGAGAATTTTAGCCTTGGTACGACTACTGGCAAATAGTCCAACAGCTCCATTACCTGCACAGAAATCCACTATCAACCCATTTTTAGGAAAACGAGGAAAACGAGACAGGAGAACACTATCCACTGAATAGCTGAAAACCTCTCTATTTTGAATAATCTTGATATCTGTAGAGAAGAGTTGGTTAATGCGCTCTCCTGATTTTAATAATTGTTCTTCGTTCATACTTCTATTGCCACAAATTAAATAACATCAAAGATGGTTAGAAATTTATCAATTACTGTTTTTCTTTAAATGCTCCAAGGCTTCTCGAGTCCAAATAGGCATCATGCGACCAAGCGGTGCAAAACCATGTTTGATGCGATCATTCGAAAAACGTCTCCGTCTAGGAAGTTGATGCTTTTCTTCTTCCAAGGTACGAATGGAAAGGCTAGCTTTCCCAGTATATTCATCAAAATCTACTACCTGTACCTGGACTTCATCACCGATTTTTAAAACTTCATAGATATTTTCGATAAATCCTGTCCGAATCTCTGAGATATGAATCAGTCCAGTCACTCCTGTCTCAAGCTCAACAAAAGCACCATAAGGCTGAATCCCAGTAATACGGCCATTTAGCTTATCACCGATTTTCATTTTAGTCCTCAATTTCAATAGTTTCAATGACTACATCTTCAACTGGCTTGTCCATTGCACCTGTTTCTACACCTGCAATTGCATCCAGAACTTCATAAGAAGCTTCATCCGCAAGTTGACCAAATACAGTATGACGGCGGTCTAGATGAGGAGTCCCACCTTGTTCAGCATAAATTTCCGCAATTGGTTCTGGCCAGCCACCACGAGCAATTTCTTTCTTAGAATATGGCAAGTGTTGGTTCTGTACGATAAAGAACTGGCTACCATTTGTATTTGGTCCAGCATTTGCCATAGAAAGAGCTCCGCGAACATTGTAAAGCTCTTCTGAAAATTCATCTTCAAATGACTCACCATAGATAGATTCGCCCCCCATACCAGTACCAGTTGGGTCTCCACCTTGAATCATAAAGTCTTTAATAATACGGTGGAAAATGACACCGTCATAGTAACCATCTTTTGATAGAGCAATAAAGTTGGCTACTGTTTTTGGTGCATGCTCAGGGAAAAGCTTGATGCGCATATCTCCATGATTTGTCTTAATAGTCGCAATTGGACCATCTACTGCTTCAATGTCTACTTGTGGAAAATGTAATTCTTTTTCTACCATACCAAATCCTTCTAAGGCATCAAAAATGCCATCTTCTTCTAATGTTTTTGTAACATAATCTGCTTTTTCTTTGATTATGTCATGAGATATTCCCATAGCAACACAAATACCTGCATAATCAAAGAGTTCTAAATCGTTAAGTTCGTCTCCAAAAACCATGACGTTTTCAGGTTTTAAACCTAATTGGTCTACCACTTTGGCAACTCCAGCTGCTTTTGAGCCCGAAATCGGCACCACATCTGACGAATGTTCATGCCAACGAACTAGACGTAAAGTCGATGATAAGTTTTCAGGCAACGTCAAGTCATCTCCCTGATCCTCAAAGGTCCACATCTGATAAATATCTTCTTTTTGATAAAAATCAGGGTCCACATCTAAATCAGGATAAATTGGATCAATAGCCTGGCTAATCATTTCTGTTCGTCTAGATAGTTTAGCCTCATGACTACCAACTAAACCGTAGTCAATCCCAACTTCCTTAGTCCAAGCAATATACTCTTCAACCTTATCTCTAGCAATTTTATTACTATATATGACATTACCCTTTTTGTCCTCAATATAAGCACCATTCAAGGTTACAAAGAAATCAGGTTTGAGGGCTTTAATCTCTGGTACGACGCCGAAAATACCTCGACCAGTCGCAATTCCTGTCAAGATTCCCTTCTCGCGTAATTGTTGAAACACTGTTGGAATAGTGCTTGGAATAAAGCCAGTCTTTGAATTTCGTAAAGTATCATCTATATCAAAAAAGATAATCTTAATCTTCTTAGCCTTGTATCTTAACTTGGCATCCATTGTAAGACCTCCTTTAATTCACTCTTTCCATTATACCATAAAGTAGAGAAATCCCATACCCCAATAAAATCCTTGTCTCTTATCCGAATTCCTTTACTAGATACAAAACCAAATCATCATTATTTTGGCTAGTTGCGTTTATTTCCAAGGGTTGATTTCGATACCAGACACCTGTCCCATCTGGAATGTAGCCCCGTCTGATATACAATCTCTGAGCAGGTCCATAACCTGAGTGGAGCCCAACACCAAGCGTCACCTTATCCGATACGAGTTTAACTCGTTTTTCCGCTTCTTCCATCAAGAGATTTCCAATACCTTGATTTTGAAAAGTCTCAAAGACATTGAAATCTGAAAGTTCTGGATAGATTTCTGCAAAAGGACCATGTTTAGCAGAGGGCAAAATGGTAATGTAGCCCGCTACAACACTATCGACCTCTGCAACTAAGACTTCTCTCTCCCCACTTTCTTGCTCCTTAAAGTATCGAGTTAAATTTTCCTCTCTACTAGGCCAACCCTGATTGATAAAACCTTGGGACAGGTGTTGGATATCCGATTCAATCATTTTTCTAATAATAGCGTTTCCCTTCATAAGATACTCCTTTAGAATTACTACTATCATTATAGCACGTTTTAGAGAAAGAAAAAAAACTAGCCAGCTCTTACTCGCTGAGCTCATGAAAAAGAGCTCCACCCTGACCCCAACTCGTTCTCTTGTTTTCAAGTTCATGAAAAAAAGACCCGTAAGGGTCTTTCCTTTAATCTTCGTTTACGAAAGGCATCAAAGCCATTACGCGAGCACGTTTGATAGCTGTTGTTACTTTACGTTGGTTTTTAGCTGAAGTTCCAGTTACACGACGTGGAAGGATTTTCCCACGTTCTGAAACGAAACGGCTAAGAAGCTCAGTATCTTTGTAATCAACATATTCAATTTTGTTTGCTGCGATGTAATCAACTTTTTTACGGCGTTTGAATCCGCCACGACGTTGTTGAGCCATGTTTTTTCTCCTTTATAGTATTAATTGTCCATTAGAATGGTAAATCATCGTCTGAAATATCCAATGGATTGGTTGTTCCAAATGGATTTTCATCTCGTGAAAAGTCAGGTACTGATTGTGTAGGTGCTGAATAACTTGAACTTGGTGCAGAATGACCTCCACCAGTTTGGCCTTCACGCACGCTACGGCTTTCCAACATTTGGAAATTCTCAGCTACGACTTCAGTCACGTAGACACGTTGTCCTTGCTGGTTATCGTAACTACGAGTCTGGATACGACCTGTCACCCCGATAAGTGAGCCTTTTTTAGCCCAGTTAGCAAGGTTTTCAGCCTGTTGGCGCCACATGACGACATTGATAAAATCAGCCTCACGTTCACCATTTTGACTCTTAAATGTACGGTTTACTGCAAGAGTAAAAGTAGCTACTGCTACATTTGATGGGGTATAACGCAACTCAGCGTCACGTACCATACGCCCTACAAGTACAACATTGTTAATCATAATCTACCTTCTTACGCGTCAAGTTTGACGATCATGTGACGAAGAATGTCAGCGTTGATTTTTGACAAACGGTCAAACTCTTTAAGAGCTACGTCATCGTTTGCTTCAACGTTAACGATGTGGTAAAGTCCTTCACGGAAATCTTGGATTTCGTATGCAAGACGACGTTTTTCCCAATCTTTTGATTCAACAACAGTTGCACCGTTGTCAGTCAAGATAGAGTCAAAACGTGCCACCAAAGCGTTTTTCGCTTCTTCTTCAATGTTTGGACGAATGATATAAAGAATTTCGTATTTAGCCATTGATATGTTCCTCCTTTTGGTCTAATGACCCCAAGTCTTTGCATGGGGTAAGTGAGGTTTGCTCACAATAAACTATTATACTAGAAAAAAATTTTTTTCGCAAGTATAAAACAATAATTGTTTACTTTTTAGAGTTTCTTTGCAGAAGTCTGGGTAATTTCATCAACCAGAATATTCTCTTGTTCGAATTTCTTTTTCAAAGAAGTAAGATCAATTGTTCCCTCAATTTGAACTTCAATGACAATCTTACCATCTTTACGAGGGATATTAACGGTATGAGAAATATTAAGATTTTCTTCAACGATTAGAGAAACAATCTTACCTAGCACCCCAACTTCATTTTCTGTGATAAAACGAACACGGATTCCCTCTTCACCATAACCAGCAATTTCAAGAAAGGCTCCGAATACATCTCGATCTGTTATAACGCCATACAATTGATCATTATCAACAACTGGTAAGATACCAATCTTATTTTTCAACATGAGATAGGTTGCATCTTCTAAACTTGCATAGCCTGAGACAGTAACAACATCTCGAATCATGACGTCTTTTACTTTTGTCTTATTAAGCAGATAATTCATCTCGAAGATTGAAAGACTAGTCGCTTTTGAAGGACTAGCTTCAGCGATTGTACCTTCTGTTACCAAGCCTACTAATTTATCATTCTCAATAACAGGGAGACGGTGCAAGCCTTGTTCGCGCATCAAATCTGCTGCGTGTGCAACAGTTGTATCAGGACTGATATAAACGACCTTGCGTGTCATAAAATCTTTAACTGCCATAGGAAATCTCCTTTATGTTTATAGTTTTATTATACACTTTTTACGGAAAGCTATCAAACGCTTTCATCTCTTTTTCAAGATTCAGAAAAATCTGGTGAACTTTACGAAAAAGAGCTCCACCTAAGAGCTCTTAATCATTTACTTATGTGGATTCTATGGTTGCTTTGCAATCTCTATCCGCCGACTAAAAAGGTCCCCCGGAATAATGTGGATTGCTTGCGCAATCCTTATCCGCAACCTAAACTAGTCTCTCAGACTATACGAAGATTACTACACAATCCTTATCCGCCGACTAAAACAATCCACTGGATTGTTTTAGCCACCTAGATATGCTTTTCTGACTTCGTCTGAAGCTGCGAGTTCTTTACCTGTTCCTGAAAGAACGATTTTACCTGTTTCAAGAACATATCCTCGATCTGCAATGGCAAGTGCTTTATTGGCATTTTGTTCAATCAAAAGAACGGTTGTCCCTTGTTTTTGAATATCTTGGATGATATCAAAAATTTCTTGAATGAAAATTGGTGCCAGCCCCATTGATGGCTCATCCAAAAGAAGGAGTTTAGGAGTCGACATAAGTGCACGTCCCATAGCAAGCATCTGTTGCTCACCTCCAGATAGGGTTGCTGCATCCTGGTCTTTACGTTCTTCCAAACGTGGAAAACGTGAAAAGACTTTCTTCAAATTTGCTTGGTTCTCTTCACGGTTCTTCTTAAGAAAGGCTCCCATCTCCAAGTTTTCCATAACTGTCAAACCAGGGAAGACATGACGTCCTTCTGGCACTTGAGAAAGTCCTGATGCCACAATCTTTTGAGCAGGCATCTTTTGGATTTCTTGGCCCAAAAATTCAATTCGACCAGAACTTGGGCGAACAAGTCCTGATAGAGTACGAAGAATTGTTGTTTTACCTGCACCGTTAGCACCGATTAGAGAAACAACTTCTCCTTCATTAACTTCAAAGCTCACATCACGTACAGCTTGAATCATACCATAGTGTACTGAGAGGTTTTCAACTTTTAACATAGACATTAGGCTTCACCTCCAAGATAAGCTTCGATAACACGTTTATTACTCTTGATTTCATCTGGTGTACCATGAGCAATCAAACGACCATACTCAAGAACGTAGATACGTTCAGTAACTTCCATGACCAAGTTCATATCATGTTCAATCAGCATAATGGTAATGTTGAATTCATCCTTTATCCGACGAATCAACTCAGTCAATTCTGCCGTTTCTTGTGGGTTCATACCAGCTGCAGGCTCATCCAAGAAAAGGATTTTAGGCTCTGTAGCAAGAGCACGAACAATCTCCAAACGACGTTGTTGACCATAAGCTAGGTTTTTTGCTAAAGTTTCAGCATCTCCATCCAAATCAAAGATTTTTAGTAATTCTAAGGCTTTAGCTTTCAATTCTTTTTCATTCTTGTAAAAAGCTGGTAAGCGTAAGAAACTAGCAAATACATGTTGTTTATGATGATTGCTAAATGCAATGAGAACATTGTCTAAAACAGTTAAGTCTTTAAAAAGACGAATATTTTGGAAGGTACGCCCTAAACCAAGGGATGCGATTTTATAAGGTTGCTTTCCATTTAGTAGGTGCCCATCCAAAGTAACAGTTCCTTCACTCGGTTCATAAACTCCTGTCAGCAAGTTGAAAAGAGTTGTTTTCCCCGCTCCATTCGGTCCAATCAAGCCAACAAGTTCACCTTCATTCAATTCGAGAGTTACATCTCCAACAGCCGTCAAACCACCAAAATGTTTGGTTAAGTTTTTTACTTCAAGTAATGCCATTAGTTTTGTCCCTCCTTCTTACCTTTTTTAAAGAGACGTGATAGGCTCAATTCCCATGTACTAAGGAGTCCACCTGGTCTGAAAATCATAACAAGTACCAAAGCCAAAGCATAGATAATCATACGAACGCTAGCAACGTCTTGGAGTAACATGTTCAAAATTCCAAGAACAATGGCTGCGACAATTGATCCTGTGATTGATCCCAAACCACCAAATACAACGATGATTAAAACGTTGATAGAGTTGATAAAACTATAATCTTTTGGTACAACTGAACCGACAAATCCTGCTTGGAGTGATCCTGCAATACTTGCAGTCATAGCTCCAAATACGAAAGCAATAATTTTGATTTTTGTTGTATTGACCCCTACTGACTCAGCCGCAATTTCATCTTCACGAACAGACAAGGTTAAACGACCGATTGGACTACGTAAAAAGTTCAGTGTTAAAATAGTTGTAATCACGGCAAAGATATATACCATTTGCCAGTTAGTGAAGTTTGGAATTCCTAAAATACCTGCAGCTCCATTAGTTAGGCTACCACCATTGACAATCAAGATACGAATAATCTCAGCAACCCCAAGTGTCGCAACTGCAAGATAATCCCCCTTCAAACGAAGGGTAGGAATTCCTACGATGAGGGCAACCAAACCAGCAATGATGGCGCCGAGCAACATAGCTCCAAAGAAGGCACCATAAGTTGGAGATTTTGATCCAATAATAGCTGCTGCATAGGCACCGATAGCCATAAATCCAGCATGTCCAAGTGAAAATTGGCCAGAGAAACCAACGATTAGGTTAAGTCCTACTGCAAGAATAATATTAATACCGATTTGTTCCAGAATTTGAATATGGAAAAGGTTTAAAATACCAAGTGAAACTAAGAGGCTAATCATACCATATCCAAGCAACAAAAGGAATATCCAGAGAATATTAGCTTTTACATTTACTTTCATTGTTTACACCTTCTCTTTCACATTCTTACCAAGAATACCAGCTGGACGAACAATCAAGATTAAGAGCAAGATTCCATACACGATGGCATCACGGAAATCTGACAATCCAAAAGCAATTGCAAAAGTTTCCAATAGACCAATTACAAAACCTCCAAGAGCTGCACCAGGGATGATACTGATACCACCAAGAACGGCAGCAACGAAAGATTTAATACCTGGAGTCATTCCCATCAATGGTTCGAGAGAGTTGTAATAAAGGGCAATCAAGACACCTGCTGCTCCAGCCAAAGCTGAACCCAAAGCAAAGGTAAAGCTGATTGTACGGTTCACGTTAATCCCCATCAACTGAGCAGCATCGCTATCTACAGAAACGGCACGCATAGCTTTCCCCATCTTGGTTTTTTGTACGATAAGTTGCAAAAGAATCATTAAGACAATTGAGACAGTCAAAATCAACAATTGGATATTTGTAAGACTAATTGGTCCCAAGTCGTATCGTACAGTTTGGATTGCTTGAGGGAAGGCACGTGTATTGGCACCCACCAGATAGACCATTCCGTATTCCAATAAGAAGGATACCCCGATAGCTGTAATCAGTACAGAGATACGAGTTGAATGACGCAGTGGGCGATAAGCTAGAAACTCAATGATAACACCAAGAATGGCTGAACCAATCATCGATAAAATTAAAGCTAAAAAGAAATTTAATTGTAGGGAATTAATCAAGAAATAGCCCATAAAAGCCCCCATCATATAAATATCGCCGTGGGCGAAGTTTATGAGCTTGATAATTCCATAAACCATGGTATATCCAAGGGCTAATAATGCATAAACACTACCCAGGATTAAACCATTAACAAGTTGTTGGAGCATATAGTTCACTCTTTCTAATTATTTTTCTTAGGATTTATATAAAAAAATAATCCCTTTATAAACACCGAAACAGGGAGTGAGTAAAAGCTCATTCCCCATTTACGATATCTATAAAATTAAGGTTTTACGACTTCTGCTGCTTCTACTTTACCATTATTCATGGTCATCATGAAGGCTGTTTTCACAGTGTTATGATCTGCATCAAAGCTTGTTTGACCTGTAACACCTTCGAAGTTTTGTGTTTTAGCAAGGTTGTTCTTGAGATCGACTGAAGTTTTTGCACCTTTTGCTGCGTTAGCTACAAGGTAAACTGAGTCATAAGCAAGAGCTGCAAAAGTTGAAGGCTCTTCATTGTATTTCGCACGGTATGCTTCAAGGAAAGCTTTCGCCTTATCTGACACATCAACTGTTGATGAGAAACCAGAGATGAAGTAAATGTTTGATGCGCGTTCTGCTGTTGCTTGTTGAACAAACTCTTCACCATTAAATCCATCACCACCGATGATTGGTTTGTCAATACCCATACCACGAGCTTGGTTTACAATTTTACCTGCTTCAGTGTAGTAACCTGGTAATACGATTGCATCAAATTCTTTATCTTTGATTTTTGTAAGAGCTGCTTGGAAGTCAGTATCTCCTGATACAAATGTTTCATCAGCTACGATTTCACCTTTAAATGATTCACGGAAAGCTTTTGCAACACCTTTAGCATAGTCACTTGAGTTATCAGTATACAAAACAACTTTCTTAGCGTTCAATTTGTTTGAAACGTAGTTTGAGATGATTTTTCCTTGGAAACTATCTTGGAATGTTCCAATAAATAGGAAGTCTTGTCCTTTTGTCAAACCATCTTGAGTAGCACTTGGCGAGATTAATGGCACACCAGCTTGAGTAGCGTTTGCCACTGCAGCAGCAGTTGCTCCAGAAGTCGCAGGCCCTACGATAGCTGCTACTTTTGATTGAGTAACAAGGTTTGTAGAAACTGAAGCCGCTTCAGCAGTTTCAGATTTGTTATCTTTATCTACAACTTCGATTTGTTTTCCATCAACACCACCAGCAGCATTGATTTGATCAACTGCAAGTTGAGCACCCTTTTGTTCAGATGTACCGTAAGCAGCTACTGCTCCAGTCTCTTCGAAGTTGAAACCAATTTTTACAACTTTTTCATCAATTGGGTTACCAGTTGCATTCGATGCTCCTGACTTCACTTCCCCACAAGCTGCTAAGAGTGCTGTACTTGCAAGAGCTACGAGTGACAATGCAAATTTTTTCTTCATGTTTATCTCCTTTTAATGTTAAATTTAAATTACATGTTAAGAATATACCGAATTATCAGAAAATTGTCAACAAGTTTCTCTCACTTTTTTAAATGATAACGTTTTCGTTGGTTTTATATAGGTTCCCAACGAAAGGAGTTTCTAATTCTTGGATGTGACATCGTCTCACTTTCTTGATAAATTTCTCTTTATCTAAACGACCTACCAGGTTTTCTACTTCTTCTGTTGGAACATAAAGTTGTAGATAACGGTGTTTTTTTGAGTGATAACAAATATCGCCATAATTTGCGAGTTTTTTTGCATCACGATTATAGTATAGGTAGATAATCAGACCAGACCGATTTTCTTTTTGAAACATAATTCATCTTCCTTCTAGTAATCTTCCTCTTATTATACCAAAAAAAGCAAACTCAGTCGAGTTTGCTTTAGTAGATTAATTCAAAGAATTATTGGCCATAATTTCATCAATGAAACCATATTCAAGTGTTTCTTGAGCACTCATCCAGTAATCACGTTCAGCATCTGCATGTATTTGCTCAACTGATTTACCAGAGTTATCTGCAAGAATTTGCTCTAAAGTCTTACGAGTTTTAAGCAAATGTTCAGCAGCGATAGCCATATCTGTTTGCTGAGTACCACCACCTGTACCACCCATTGGTTGGTGAATCATGTACTCTGCATTTGGAAGCATGAAACGTTTGCCTTTTGCTCCACTTGAGGCAATAATTGTTCCCATTGAAGCTGCCATCCCCATAACGATAGTTTGGACATCTGCCTTGATAAAGTTCATGGTATCAACGATTGCCAAACCAGCTGATACAGACCCACCTGGTGTATTTACATAAAGGTAAATATCTTTTGTACTATCTTGGGCATCCAAGAAAAGCAATTGGGCGATAACTGAGTTTGCCATATTGTCTTCGACTGGTCCAGTCAACATGATGATACGATCTTTTAGAAGACGTGAGTATATGTCATATGAACGTTCTCCACGACTTGTTTGTTCAATAACTACAGGAATCATTCTTTTCTCCTTCTGATTTCAATATTTCTTAGTCAAACGACTCGATACAGGATTATTATATCTTTTTGGTCAAAAAAGGTCAAATTTTTGCTCCATTCTAAAGACAGACACAAAAATTCAACCTCCTTTCGAAACTAAAACCAATAAGCAGTTTTAGTCTATCCTTAGAATCTTATTTTGTACCGAACAAGCGGTCTCCTGCGTCACCAAGACCTGGAACAATATAGCCATGTTCGTTCAAACGTTCATCTAAAGCTGCAGTAAAGATTTCTACATCTGGGTGAGCTTCTTGGAGAGCTTTTACACCTTCTGGAGCAGATACCAGGCAGACAAATTTGATGTTTGAAGCCCCACGTTTTTTAAGGGAATCAACAGCCAAGATTGCAGAACCACCTGTTGCAAGCATAGGGTCAACCACAAAGATTTGACGTTGGTCGATATCTTCAGGTAATTTTACCAAGTATTCTACTGGTTGAAGGGTTTCTTCATCACGATACATACCGATGTGCCCAACTTTTGCTGCTGGAACCAAGCTCAACAATCCATCAACCATTCCAATACCTGCACGTAAGATTGGAACAATCGCTAATTTTTTACCAGCCAATTGTTTTTGAACTGTTTTTGTGATAGGTGTTTCGATTTCAACGTCTTCAAGTGGAAGATCACGAAGTACTTCATATCCCATCAACATTGCAATCTCGTTAACTAACTCACGAAAAGCTTTTGTAGAAGTGTCAGTGCGACGCAAGATTGACAATTTGTGTTGAATCAGTGGATGATTAATAACTTCAAGTTTTCCCATTTTCAGAATTCCTTCTTTCAATTTATTCTTCTTATTATATCAAAAAATGGCTTAAAAAGCTTTCTAAACCATTTATTTTTTATAATTTCTAGATTAGGTGAGCCTCTTGGAGAGCTGCTTGTACTGTTTCAAGTGGTAGGTGAGTTAATTCTGTTCCCTTTTCTTGATAAAGATGTTGGGCATAGTCATCCATACGGTATTGATTGATATAAACAACACGTTCACATCCTACCTGAAGCAGTTGCTTGGTACAGTTGAGGCATGGAAAATGAGTAACGTAAGCTGTAAAGCCTTTAGGAACGCCACGTTCTGCCCCTTGTAAAATAGCATTTACCTCTGCATGAAGAGTGCGGACACAGTGACCCTCAATCACCAGACAGTCGTGGTCAATACAATGTTCTGTTCCTGATACAGAGCCATTATAGCCTGTTGAAACAACCTTGTTATCCTTAACTAAAACGGCTCCTACCTTGGCACGTTTACAGGTTGAACGATTGGCAATCAATAGAGCTTGAGCAGCGAAATACTCATCCCAAGCCAGTCTTTTTTCTGTCATAGTTTTTCTCCTCTTAACTTATTTTTTGAAAAATGGCAAGCGTAAATCTGCAATTTTCTCAGCAGGAACCTTCATCCCATCTTTGATCCATTTAAGCAAGACCGATACGATGGCCGAACTCCAAAATGAATGCAGGTAAGAGCTGACACCTTTTGATTTCCCGTAGTATTTCTCTAGAAATTCTTGCATAGCTTGCACAAAGATTTTTTCCAAGTGATAGTCCAGGGCAAGCTGAATAACCTTGGCTTCTTTCTTGGCTTCTCGGAAAAGATGAACCCAAACTAGATAGAGATCCGTCTTGACATCGTAATGACTTAGTTGCTCCATGATGTTATGGACGCTACGTTTAAAGACACTTTCTAAAATCTCTTCTTTGGAATCATAGTTTCGATAAAAGGCTGCACGAGAAACGCCAGCACGTTTGACTAGCTCAGAAATGCTAATCTTAGCTAACTCCTTTTTCTCCAAGAGTTGCAAAAGAGCTGTTTCAATCGCTTCTCTGGTTAGCAAATTAGATTCTTGATTGGATTTTCTAAGATTTTCAAGCGATTTTTCAGATATTTTACGTTCAGACATAACAATTTCTTTCTACTTGTGACAACAGAGAGGTACTACTTTTGTTTCAAGGGCTTTCATGATATAATTGTAAAAAAAGACAGAACCTTTGTCAATGTATAAGTGATAAAGATGGAGAAATTCTATGACTTGGAAGATTATAGCTGACTCTGGTTGTGATTATCGTCAACTGGCAAATCCTGCTTTTGATACTGAATTTGTCAGTGTCCCATTAACGATTCAAGTTGCGGACCAGGTCTTTGTCGATGATGCCAATCTGGATATTGATCAGATGATGGAAACTATGTATGCGACTTCTGAAGCTTCTAAATCAGCTTGCCCTAGTCCTGATGATTATTTACGAGCATTTGAAGGTGCCAAACATATTTTTGTAGTGACCATCACAGGAACTCTCTCTGGTAGCCACAATAGCGCGCAATTAGCTAAAAACATTTATCTCGAAGACCACCCTGACACTCAGATTCACGTTATTGATAGTTTGTCTGCTGGTGGGGAAGTTGACCTAATTGTTGAGAAAATCAATGACTTGATCAACCAAGGACTTTCTTTTGAAGAAGTGGTTGAAGTTATTACTACTTACCAAGAAAAAACGAAGTTGTTGTTCGTTCTTGCTAAGGTTGATAACCTGGTTAAAAACGGTCGCTTGAGTAAGCTTATTGGTACAGTTGTTGGGCTCCTCAATATCCGTATGGTTGGGGAAGCAAGTGAAACTGGAACCTTAGAATTGCTTCAAAAGGCTCGTGGTGCTAAAAAATCCCTTCAGGCTGCTTATGAAGAGTTGATCAAAGCTGGCTACGCTGGAGGGCGTATCGTCATGGCTCATCGTAGCAATGAAAAATTCTGCCAACAACTCTCAGAACTCTTGCGAGAAAAGTACCCGCAAGCTAATATTAGAATTATCCCTACTTCTGGGCTTTGCAGTTTTTATGCAGAAGAAGGCGGACTTCTCATGGGATATGAAATTGGTTAATCAATCAAACAAGGGATGACTTATCATCTCTTGTTTTTTTATGGTACAATACTTTTATGAAACATTTTGATACGATTGTCATCGGAGGTGGTCCTGCTGGAATGATGGCTACTATTTCCAGTAGCTTTTACGGGCAGAAAACACTTCTCATCGAAAAAAATAGAAAACTTGGAAAAAAATTAGCTGGAACTGGTGGTGGTCGTTGCAACGTCACTAACAACGGAACCCTGGATGACCTATTAGCCGGCATTCCTGGAAATGGGCGCTTTCTTTACAGCGTCTTCTCCCAGTTTGATAACCATGATATTATCAACTTTTTTACGGAAAATGGCGTCAAACTAAAGGTAGAGGATCACGGGCGTGTCTTTCCTGCTAGCGACAAATCTCGGACTATTATCGAAGCTTTAGAAAAGAAAATCTCTGAATTGGGCGGACAAGTCATGACTCAAATAGAGATTGTTTCTGTTAAAAAGATAGACGACCAGTTTGTCCTCAAGTCAGCAGACCAGACTTTCACTTGTGATAAACTCATTGTCACAACAGGTGGCAAGTCCTATCCTTCCACTGGTTCGACTGGTTTTGGCCACGATATCGCTCGCCACTTCAAACATACCATTACCGAGCTTGAGGCAGCCGAGAGTCCATTATTGACGGATTTCCCACATAAAGCCTTGCAGGGGATTTCACTGGATGATGTAACTCTAAGCTATGGCAAGCATGTTATTACCCATGACCTCCTCTTTACTCACTTTGGTTTATCAGGTCCCGCTGCTCTTCGTATGTCTAGTTTTGTCAAGGGTGGAGAGGTTCTCTCATTGGATGTCTTGCCACAACTTTCTGAAGGCGACTTAGTAAACTTTCTAGAAGAAAATCGTGAAAAATCCTTGAAAAATGCCTTGAAATCTTTATTGCCAGAACGCTTGGCTGATTTCTTCTCGCAAGGATACCCAGAAAAAGTCAAACAACTAACTGAAAAAGAGCGAGAGCAACTTCTCCAATCTATCAAGTCCCTCAAGATTCCTGTGACTGGAAAGATGTCCCTTGCCAAGTCATTTGTAACTAAAGGTGGCGTTAGTCTCAAAGAAATTAATCCCAAAACTCTGGAAAGTAAACTGGTACCTGGTCTTCACTTTGCAGGGGAGGTGCTGGATATCAATGCCCATACGGGTGGCTTTAACATTACTTCTGCCCTCTGTACCGGATGGGTGGCAGGAAGCTTGCATTTTGATTAAACTTTAAAGTAAGAAATCGGCAGAGATTACTCCGCCGATTTTTATTTTGTCTGAGTTCGAACATAGTGGGCAATAACATCTGAAGTGTATTGAGCTGTTCCAGGTCCAAATTTATCAATATTTTCCTTAAACTCTGGGTTATAGACATAGCCTTTACCGATATGACCGAAGACTTCAATAGAACAATCAAACCCATACGTACGAATGGCCTGTAAGAGCTTGGTTGCTTCTTCTTGGTTTTCGGTTGCTGTTGTAGGTAGTCCATCTTTGAAATTTTGAGCCAGGGCTTGAAAGACTTGGTTGAAGGTTTCTGTAGCCTCATCTTCTCTACCAGTTTGACGTTCGAGAGCCTTATCCATGACTTCTTGACCATATTTCTCTACTGCTTCTTGGTGGTATTTTTGATTGTCTTGATAGCTAAATCCAGTGAATTTTTCCTCAATGGTCATTTTTATTTCTCCTTTTTGTTCTTGTATGGTTTTTTGCAAGGTAGATATCAAGGTATCCAGATGTTGCCTTTCTCGAGTTAAATAGTCCAGTTGCCTAATCAGATGGGGCAATAAATTTGTCCTTTCTTCCTTTAATAGCTCTGCTATTTTTTCTAAAGAAAAGCCTAGATATTTGTAATAAAGAATGATCTGAAGTCGTTCCAAATCATCCTGACTATAGGTTCGATAACCGTTTTCCGACTTTAAAGGAACCAAGAGTCCTAACTTATCGTAATGGTGCACGGTCTTTACAGAGACACCCGAAAGCTGCGCAGCTTCTTTGATATGGTACATGATTTTCTCCTTACAAGGATAGTATAACCCCTCCCCTTAGGTCAGAGTCAAGTGGTTTTACGAAAAATTTTTAACTTTTTGAGAAACTTTTGAAAACTTGAAAATCGCTTTCTTGACAGGCTTCAGAAAACATGATAGGATAATCAAGTCTATCAATCAAATAAAAAGCTCATAAAGAGCAATTGAGAGAAGGCTATTTGACAACTCAAGTAGCCTTTTCTTATTTTAGAAAATAGATTGGAGTTTTAACTATGTCTGAAAAATCGCAATGGGGCTCGAAACTGGGCTTCATTCTTGCGTCTGCTGGCTCTGCTATTGGTCTTGGAGCTGTTTGGAAGTTCCCTTACATGACTGCTGCCAATGGTGGTGGAGGATTTTTACTAGTCTTTCTCATCTCGACACTTTTGATTGGATTTCCTCTCTTACTGGCTGAATTTGCCCTTGGTCGAAGCGCTGGCGTATCAGCAATCAAAACCTTTGGTAAGCTTGGAAACAATCATAAATACAATTTTATTGGTTGGAATGGCGCCTTTGCCCTTTTCATCCTTCTCTCATTTTATAGTGTTATTGGGGGTTGGATTCTGGTATACCTTGGTATCGAAATTGGAAGATTATTCCACCTCATCGGAATTGGAGATTATGCCCAGCAGTTCTCTTCCATCATTTCTAATCCAGTTATTGCCCTAGGAGCACAAGCAGCCTTTATCTTCTTGAATATTTTCATTGTTTCACACGGCGTTCAAAAAGGAATTGAAAGAGCATCTAAGGTCATGATGCCCCTACTCTTTATTATCTTTGTCATTATTATCGGGCGCTCTCTCAGCTTGCCTAATGCCATGGAAGGTGTGGTTTACTTCCTCAAACCGGACTTTTCAAAACTGACAAGTACTGGACTCCTCTATGCACTGGGCCAATCTTTCTTTGCTCTATCACTTGGAGTTACCGCCATGCTGACCTATGCTTCCTACCTGGACAAGAAGACCAATATGGTCCAATCAGGAATTTCCATCGTAGCCTTGAACATTTCTGTATCGATCATGGCAGGACTTGCGATTTTCCCTGCTATGTCATCCTTTAATATCCAGTCTGAAGGTGGACCTAGTCTCCTCTTTATCGTTTTACCACAACTCTTTGACAATATGCCCTTTGGTACGATTTTTTATATTCTCTTTCTCTTGCTCTTCCTCTTTGCGACGATAACTTCTTCAGTCGTCATGCTTGAGATCAACGTTGGTAACATCACCAATCAGGACAATCGTAAACGTGCTAAGTGGAGTATGATTTTAGGGGTATTGACTTTTGTCTTTGGTATCCCTTCAGCCCTTTCATACGGTGTCATGGCAGATGTCCAAATCTTTGGAAAGACCTTCTTTGACGCCATGGATTTCTTGGTATCCAACCTCCTCATGCCTTTTGGTGCCCTCTGTTTATCACTTTTTACAGGCTATATCTTCAAAAAAGCACTGGCTATGAAAGAACTTCATCTAGATGAAACACCTTGGAAACGAGGACTTTTCAAAGTTTGGCTCTTCCTTCTTCGTTATATCATCCCAATCATCATCATCGTGGTTTTTATTGCCCAATTTATGTAATCATTAAAAAAGACTTGAGAATCAATCTCAAGTCTTTTCTTTTTATGGATGGCTTACAATCAATTCTAAATCTGATCCTTCCAAAGTCCATGCATCAACATCACTTGGAAGGATAAAGTGGCTACCTTTTTGGATTGGATAGTCTTTACCATCTACAGTCAATTTCCCTTGACCAGCCAAGACGCTAAATAAGCTATAGTCAGCTGTTTTTTCAAAGTCAACTTTTCCAGTGATTTCCCACTTGTAAACTGCGAAGAAATCATTTGATACAAGAAGAGTTGAACGTAGGTCATCTGCTTTAACAGTCACAGGACGGCTATTAGCAGGCTCACCAATGTTCAAAACATCGATGGATTTTTCAAGATGAAGCTCGCGCAAGTTGCCATTATCGTCCTTACGGTCAAAGTCATAGACACGGTAGGTTGTATCACTAGACTGTTGCGTCTCAAGGATCAAGATACCTGCACCGATAGCGTGCATGGTACCACTTGGCACATAGAAGAAATCTCCAGCTTTAACAGGTACTTTTGTCAACAAGGAATCCCAGTTCTTATCTTCGATTTGCTGACGGAGCTCCTCTTTTGACTTGGCATTGTGGCCATAGATAATCTCTGAACCTTCATCTGCTGCGATAATATACCAGCACTCTGTCTTTCCAAGTTCGCCTTCATGCTCTAGTCCATAAGCATCGTCTGGGTGGACTTGAACACTGAGCCAGTCATTGGCATCGAGGATTTTAGTTAAGAGTGGAAATACTGGCTCTGGACGGTTGCCAAATAACTCACGGTGTTCTGCATACAAAGTAGCTAGGTCTGTTCCCTCAAAACGGCCATTAGCTATCTTAGAAACACCATTTGGGTGAGCTGATATTGCCCAATACTCACCAATCTTTTCGCTTGGAATATCGTATCCAAACTCATCACGTAGCTTAGTCCCACCCCAGATTTTTTCTTGCATTACAGAATTTAAAAATAATGGTTCTGACATGTTACATCTCCTGTCTAATTTTTCACCCTCATTATAGCAAAAAAAGAGTCCTAATTGAACTCTTTTTCTTATCTTATAAAGTAGGGAGAAGATTTTATAAAAATAGTAACGATATAGACTTCTTATTCTATCGAGAAACTCAATTAACAAGATTTGGAAGAATGAACACGATAAAGAAAGCTAGAGCAACCATCAGAAAAACAAGGAAATAAGCTAAACATTTAGTCAACCATGCATAACGACCTGGTTTTAAAGGTCTTTCTACGTAGGAATGTTTTGGTTTTTTAGGATCATAATAAACAGTTACCTTTCCCCCAATTGGAAATCGTTCCATTAAAGGTGATTTTGTTAAAGAGATGAAACTGTTCCTATAAATCTTGTATCTTAAAACCTGAGGGATTTCACCATCTTCAAAATTATCCATCTTTACATCAGATACAATAGAACCTAAGGGAGTACTGATTGTATTTGAAATCGCAGATAGAAATTTTGGCCCGACAACCTTGTATTGGTTCCCATCAACAGTGTACTCGACAACTGGCAGGCTTATCCCGTTATAAAGAGCATAGGAATATCGGATAATGACTCCGTCCGTTCTTTCGGTGCATCTCTTGACATTTCTGTAATTACTGAAGATAAAAAAGTCGAACATGAAATAGGTGAAGGCAGCAAAGCCTAAACTCATTAAGCCAAATAATAGAAAGAAAGTTGTTGGCATCTTTTTCTCCTTAAAATATCCTATTGAATCTATTTTAACAGAAAAGACATAAAAGAAAAAGACCGGATTGCTCCGATCTTTCAATAGTTCATATGCGCACATTCTTTTTTAAGAATCATTATGGTTAACTTCAAATGACTAAGCGTCTTATCTCATACGATAAAAATCAATCACTAGACCAGCAGGACCACTTACTAGCAGGGATTCGGTTCCCCAATCAGTTACAACTGGCCCATGTAAAATCTCAATCCCTAATTCTTTCACACGCTTTTGATTCTGTTCCAAATCTTCAACTTCAATGTGTAGAATGATTCCTGACTGAAAATTTTCCAAAGGTATCAAATGATTTTGTGATAACATGAGGCAGTGACTGCCAATCGTGAACTGAGCAAAACCATCATCAACATAGTCTGCCTTCTTATCCAAAATACGCTCCAAGCTAGCACAGACTTGGGGAACATCTGACACGATAATATCTAGTTGATTTAAATTCATTTACTATCCTCCATAAAAAGACCGGATTACTCCGATCTTTTTAAGTTTCTCTCTATAAAATCAAAGAATATAATCTACAATATTTACATTTGATTTTCCATGAGAGGAATTATTTGATTGCGCGTGATTGCAATCCTTCTTCTTCCAAGAAGAGGCGGAATGGTACGAGCTCTTCAGCTTCGTATTTTTCCTTGAAGGCTTTGATTGCTTCTTCTGAGTGAAGTTTTGGATCCAATTCAAGTACTTCTACTGGAAGTGGACGGTGTTGCGTGATGCGAGCATCGATGACAACTGTCTTACCTTCTTTGTTCAATTTAACAGCTTCTGCAACGACTGCATCGATGTCTTCGATACGGTTTACTGTAAATCCTACAGCACCTTGAGCTTCAGCGATTTTCGCGTAGTCAGCATTTGTGAAGTCTACACCAAACAAGTGTTTGTTTGTGTCTTCGTATTTGTTCTTAATGAAGGCATATTCATCATTTGAGAAGACAACGTTGATTACTGGAAGGTTGTATTGAACGTTAGTGATCATGTCTGGGTAGCACATGTTGAATGCACCATCACCCATGATGTTCCATACTTGGCGATCTGGATTGTCTTTCTTAGCGGCGATACCACCAGGAAGGGCAATACCCATTGTCGCAAAGAGTGGAGATGTACGCCACATGTTCTTAGGTGTCATGTGAAGGTGACGAGTTGATGTTTGAGTAGAGTTACCTACGTCGATTGAGTAGATTGCATCTTCATCAGCATATTTGTTGATAGCGTTGTAAACTTGGTACAATTGCAATGGACCTTCAGTTTTACCTTCAAGCTTGTTCATGTAATCGCGCCAGTTTTGGTTATTCTTAACGTTTGCACGCCACCATGGAGTAGATTCAACTGGATTCACTTTGTCAAGGATAGCTTTGGCTGCTTGACCAGCATCACCAAGGATAGACGCGTCAAGGGCATGACGTTTACCAAGTTTGTAAGGGTCGATATCCACTTGGATGAATTTTTCAGTGTTTTTGAATGCTTCGTAAACTTCAGCAAATGGGAAGTTTGAACCAAGGAAAAGAACTGTGTCTGCTTCAAAGACCACTTCGTTGGCTGGTTTCCAACCAACACGGTAAGCAGAACCTGTCAAACCTTCGTAGTTCCATTCGAACGCTTCAAAGTTTTTACCAGTCGTAATGATTGGTGCTTTAATTTTACGAGACAATTCAGTGATCACATCACCAGCACCAACACCACCGAAACCAGCGTAGATAACTGGGCGTTCAGCATTGTTCAAAATTTCAACAGCTTTGTCAATTTCAGTTTCGTTCAAAGCAGGAGCGATGAATGAACGCTCGTAAGAACCTGATCCGTAGTATGAGTTTTCGTCAATTTCTTGGAAACCGAAGTTTACTGGAATTTCAACGACAGCTGGACCTTTTTTAGAAACGGCAGCACGGCAAGCTTCGTCAATCACTTTTGGCAATTGCTCTGCATAAGCTACACGTTTGTTGTAAACAGCGATACCGTTGTACATTGGATTTTGGTTCAATTCTTGGAAGGCATCCATGTTCAATTCGTTAACTGGACGTGAGCCAAGGATAGCAAGGAATGGAGTGTTATCCATAGCTGCATCGTAAACACCGTTGATCAAGTGAGTTGCACCAGGTCCACCTGAACCAACTGCAACACCGATAGATCCGCCAAATTTAGCTTGCATAACCGCTGCAAGAGCACCTGTTTCTTCGTGGCGAACTTGCAAGAAACGGATATCTTTGTCTTCAGCCAAAGCGTCCATAAGTGAGCTGAGTGTTCCTGATGGGATACCGTAGATAGTGTCTACGCCCCATGTTTTCAATACGTTGAGCATTGCTGCTGATGCAGTAATTTTCCCTTGAGTCATAATGATAACTCTCCTTCAAAATAATTTCATATATTTACAAAAAACGCTTTTATATAGTAATTGAAAACGATTCTGTAAATTTACAATCCTAATTTATCACATTTGATTTTAGATTTCTAAGTATATGCTCAGAATACTCCATTCTCTATTACAGTACAGTTTGAAAGCGGTTTGAAAATCTGTTTTAGAATAGCAAAAAAAGCGGTTAAGACCGCCTTTTTAATCGACTTTAGTAAAATTAAGCATGAGAGAGCTGATTAGAACAGAGACTGAACTAAAGGCCATGGCCAATCCTGCAAGTTCTGGATTGAGCACTAAACCAAGTCCTGAAAAAACTCCTGCTGCAATCGGAATACCAATGAGGTTATAGATAGAAGCCCAGAAAAGATTGAGTAGAATACGATTAAAGGTCTTCTTACTCATATCAAAAGCACGTGCCAATCCTAGTAAATTGTTGGTTGTAAGGACAAGATCTGCTGATTCGATAGCAATATCTGTACCAGAGCCCATGGCAATTCCGACATCGGCTACACTGAGGGCCGGTGCATCATTGATCCCATCTCCAACAAAGGCCAATTTGCCATTCTTTTGAAGCTTGTGAATTTCATGTGCCTTTTCCTCTGGCAAGACATTTGCGATCACTTCTTCGATTCCAATTTGCTCTGCAATCGCATGCGCTACTCCAGCATTATCTCCGGTAAGCATGACCGTTCTAAGACCACGTTTTTTCAATTTAGCAATAGCTTCTCGAGCATTTTCCTTAGGGACATCCTGCAAGGCAATTAAGCCTTTTAACTGACCATCTACGGATAGGAAGACAACTGTTTTTGCTTCCTTCTCAAGCAAATCAAATCGTTCTTGATAATCATGTGGAATAGCAAGGTCAGCTAAAAGTTTAGCATTACCAAGCAAGACTTTTTTCCCATTAATAGTCCCAGTCACACCTTTCCCATGCAAGGCTTGGAAGTTTTCCACTGGGTAAAGGCTAATTCCTAGTTCAGATGCACGATTAACAATAGCTTGAGCTAGCGGGTGTTGAGATACATCTTCCAATGAAGCAGCCAAACTTAGCACTTCTCTTTCATCACCAATAACATCTGTCACTACTGGCTTCCCTTCGGTCAAGGTTCCTGTCTTATCAAAAACAATGGTTTGGACTTTTTGGATTTCCTGTAGAACTGTACCATTTTTGAGAAGAATCCCCATCTTGGCACTTCGTCCTGTTCCAACCATGAGTGCTGTCGGTGTCGCGAGTCCTAGTGCACAAGGACAGGCAATAATCAAAACAGCAACTCCGTAGAGAAGTGAAGTCACAAAGCTATCTCCAAGTAGAACAAACCAGACCCAAAAAGTAAGAAGTCCTAAAATGACAACTGCTGGTACAAAAATCCCAGAAATCTTGTCTGTCAAATCTTGAATAGGAGCACGACTCGTTTGCGCTTTTTTCACAAAGTCCACAATCTGAGCCAGCATAGTCTCAGAACCCACTTTTTCAGCTCTAAAGATGATCGTACCACTATTATTGATAGTTGACCCAATAACAGCATCTCCAACTGATTTATCGACTGGAATACTTTCCCCAGTCACCATTGATTCATCAATACTCGTTTCACCTTCTAACACAGTCCCATCAACGGCAATTTTTTCACCTGGTCGAACGCGAATGAGATCCCCAACTTTGACCTGTTCTAGAGGTATTTGAACATAAACATCATCACGCAAAACCTCTGCTGTTTTTGCTTGTAGGTCTAATAATTTTTCGACTGCCTGCGAAGTATTTTTTCGCATTTTTTCCTCAAAAACTGCTCCCAAAAGAATGAAGAAGAGGATAAATGCAGCACTTTCAAAGTAAACGGGCAGACCAGTGAAGAGGGCAACTAAGCTATAGAAATAGGCCACTAGGGTTCCCAGAGCAACCAAGGTATCCATATTGGAATTGTGCTTTTTAAAACTAGCCCAGGCGCTTCTGATATATGGAACTCCAGCTACCAGCATAATGGGTGTTGTGGCTAAAAAGGTGCCCCAACGCATAACTTGGTGACTAATTCCTCCTGTAGACATCCCAATCATGAGAACCACAAGAGGCACAGTAAAGATACTAGTAATCCAAAAACGTTGTAAAAGACTGAGAGACTTTTTAGTTTTTTCAACAACGGTGTAGGTTCCCTTTTGCATCTTCATACCACATGAAAATTCATGTTCACCTAACTCTTGAGGAGTAAAGCGAATGACTTTTTCTTCGTCTTGAGCGATTGGTTCTAGAATCCCTTCTTCTTCGAAGAGAATTTCTTTATAACAGTTTGATGGTGTCACACGGTGAAAGGTAATCTCAGCAGGAATTCCTTTTTGTAGTTGAATATGGGCTGGATGATAGCCTTTTTCTGCTGTGATACGGATTTTTTGAACACCATTTTCAAGACTTGCTTTCACAATTTCGGTCATATTCCTCTCCTATTCTACAATCATCTTACCGTGCATCATATTCATTCCACAAGAGAAACCATATTCTCCTGCTTCTTCAGGAGTGATTTCAACCACATATTGGTCTCCCATAGGTAGGTCTGCATGCACGCCAAAGTCTGGAAATACGATTTGATCCAAGCAAGGTGAAGGATCTTTTCGATCAAAAATAATGCGAACTGGTAGCGATTTTTTGAGGATAATAGTTCCTGGAGTATAGCCTCCCATGACTTCCACTCGAATTTCTTGATAGCCATTCTTTTGTTGAGCTCTCTTTCCGTCTTCTTGAGGTTTTTTGAAAAACCAAAAGAGGATAAAAGCGATCATTCCTAGAACAATAATAGATACAAATAGATTTAACATAGCGTCTCCTTTACATACAATTACATCTTACTTCTGTTACAGCACTGGCTTTTTTCTTTGCAATCACTTCTTTCAAGCCTTCCAAGTCAGCTAGGGTAAAGTCACATTCTTCAATCAAATCAGCTAGTAACTGCTTTATTCTACGAGAACAAAGCTTGTCTTTGATATCTTGGACAAGTAACTTCCTACTATCTTCTTGAGTCAAAAGCGCTGAATAGATAAAGGACTTGCCCTGCTTTTCCCGAGTCAAACAATTTTTTTCTACCAAGCGGGCTAAGAGTGTTTGGATAGTGGACTTGGACCAGCTGAACCTTTTCTCTAATACTTTTATCAGATCCGTACTAGTCTGCTCTCCCTGCATCCAGATAATCTTCATGACCTGCCATTCTGCATCTGAAATCTGCATTCTTATCTCCTCCAAAATTTACATTTGTCAATTATAAACATAAGTATACTCTTAAAATCTACATTTGTCAATATTAAGTTTCCAATCTGATAATAATTTAAAATGTATCAAAATTTTTTTCTTATATGCTCGTTAAGTTCACTTTTTAAACTCTCTTTCATGTATACAAAGACATAACTTAAAAACCTCCACTTGGAGTGGAGGTTTGTTTTACTACTAATACAATTTTAAATCATGTGAATCAGCTGGGAAACTTGGATCATATGGATTGTGACGAAGCTTGAATCGTTTCACATCTTCAATTGTCTGTGTTCCAGATAACTGCATAACTGTCTTCAATTCATCATTCAAATGTTCAAAGACTTGACGTACACCAACACTACCACCAAGGGCTAAACCATAAATAACAGGTCGTCCAATGGCTACTAAGTCAGCTCCAGAAGCCAAGGCTTTAAAGACATGCTGACCACGACGAATACCAGAGTCAAAAACGATTGGCACACGTTTATTTACTGCTTCAGCCACTTCTTGAAGCGAGTCAAAAGCAGCCGGTCCACCATCAATCTGTCGACCACCGTGGTTGGTTACCCAAATACCTGAAGCCCCTGCATCCAGTGAGCGTTCAACATCTTCTCGGCATTGTGGACCTTTGACATAAACGGGAAGTCCTGAGTATTCTGCGATAAACTCTACATCTCGTGGAGATAGGCGTTGTTTAGCTGATTTATAGACATAGTCCATTGACTTACCAGCACCTTGAGGTAGGTATTCTTCTACGATAGGCATGCCAACTGGGAACACAAAACCGTTTCGTTTATCTACCTCACGGTTACCTCCTACTGTCGCATCGGCAGTTAAGACAATAGCCTTATAGCCTTCTGCCTTGACGCGATCCATGATGTGACGGTTAATACCATCATCTTTACTAAAGTAGAATTGGAACCAATGAGGTGTTCCTTGAAGGGCTTGAGAAATTTCAGGTAGGTCAACTGTTGAGTAGGAACTAGTTGTATAGAGTGAACCGAACTCGTGTACTCCACGCGCAGTCGCAACTTCTCCTTGCTCGTTAGCTAGTCTATGGGCTGCAACAGGTGCCATAATGATTGGTGAAGATAGTTTTTCACCATCAAATTCAATCTCTGTGCTTGGATTTTCCACATCACATAAGGTCCGAGGAACAATGAGTTTGTGGTTAAAAGCTCGGATATTCTCTCTCAAAGTAAAAGTGTCCTCTGCACCACTTGCAATATACCCAAAAGAAGCTTTGGGAATAACTTGTTGGGCCATAGGCTCCAAATCATAGGTATTTATAAAATCTACAGGTCCTTCTGCATTGCTTGTTTTATATGACATCAATAGTCCTCCTTAAACGTAAACGTTTACTTTTGTTTACTAGAATAGTTTAAACCTTTTTCATGATGTTTTCAAAAAATTTGTCTGTACTTTTCATCATAAAGGTAAACAGATTAAGAACTAGAAGTTAAAGATGATACAGATTCACTCCGCCTATCCTACTCTAAACAGAGACTATGGTTATAAACCTTCCATTAGACAAAAAGCTCAGGGAGTTCTATGAATACCTGAGTGTCTTTCTATTTATACATTTTGCCAATTTTCTTGGTCTTCTTTAAAACGTTTTAGGAGGTCAAGTCCTTCTGGTGTGATATAGCCTTCTTCTTGAGCTAGGTGAATCAGTTCGCTGTAGTTTGAAAGTGTTACTAGTTTGACACCAGCATCTGCAAAGTTCTTATCTGCTTTTGGCAATTGATAGCTGAAGATAGCCACAACACCAAGAACATCTGCTCCCTCACGTTTGGCAGCAACTACGGCTTCTAAAACTGATCCCCCAGTTGAAATCAAATCTTCAACAACGACCATCTTTTGGCCTTGGGCTACACGGCCTTCGATTTGGTTTCCAGCCCCATGGTCTTTTGGTTTGCTACGGATGTAAGCAAATGGCAGGTTCATCTTGTCAGCTATAATGGCACCATGTGGGATACCCGCAGTCGCTGTTCCTGCAATCACTTCTACCTCTGGGAATTCTGACTTGATGGCTTCTACAAAACCATTCTCAATCAAGGTACGAGTCTCTGGATAAGCAAGCGTCACTCGGTTATCTGTATAAATCGGCGACTTGATACCAGATGCCCAAGTGAAGGGCTCTTCTGGTTTAAGGTAAACGGCTTGAATTTTCAATAGATGGCTAGCAATGTCTTTAGCAAGTGTCATGGGATTCTCCTTTTGTTTTTATAATCTAATTCTTTAATTTTAGTCTTGGTTCCATTCATCCTTGATAGCATGATAAGCTGCTACTGGATCAGTGGCTTGAGTGATTGGGCGACCGACAACGATGTAGTCACTACCAATATGATAAGCATCTGCAGGTGTCATCACTCGTTTTTGATCTCCAACTGCAGCCCCTGCTGGTCGAATACCTGGTGTCAGGCAAATAAATTCTGGACTGGTAGCTTCTTTGATGAGTTTTACTTCTTGAGCTGAACAAACCACACCATCTAATCCCGCTTCAGCAGTTTTCTTGGCATAGTGAATAACCGATTCTTGAAGACTGGTTTGGATATTTTGAAAGTCTCTCATTTGTTCTTCAGAAGTTGAAGTCAGCTGGGTAACAGCAATCAATTTGGCTTCTTTCCCAAGACCTTCACGCGCAGCCTTCATCATCTCTACACCACCTGCGGCATGAACATTAGTCATGTCAACACCCAGATGAGACAAAACCTTCATGGCTGACTTAACCGTATTGGGAATATCATGAAGTTTGAGATCCAGAAAGACACTGTGACCTAAGTCTTTCAAATAAGAAACAATCTCCGGACCTGTGGCGTAATAGAGCTCCATACCTACCTTTAGATAGAGGCTCTCTTCTGCTGGAAATTGTTCTAAAAACTTCTTGACTGCGTCAAAGCTTGGAAAATCAAGAGCAATAACCGGACGAGATTCGCGCATACTTTTCTCCTTTTACCTTTGTCAGCGAGAGAGCATGAAAAAAGGAACCTGCCTACAGCAAGGTTCCACGAAAAATGGGTAGAATTCACCCTTTCACCGTCTAACCTTAGCTGCCTCTCTGGACTGCTTTAAAGGTTTTTTACTATTCTATTATTTAAAGCAATACTTGTCAAGTAAAAACAAGTAACTGAACGAATCATCTGAAACTTAGTGACTCTGTGTTGTTTGAGTCGTCTGTGTTGTTTGATCTTGATTTCCTTGCTCAGCTTGTTTTTTCTTTTCTTCTTCCTGCTTCTTCTTTTCCTCTTCTTTGGCTTTGATTCTTTCGTCATCCAGAGCCTTATCCACTAGACTATAGCTATAGATACCGACCTCCATGTCAATACCACTAGGTACTGTCAACTGTGGTTTTATCTTACTATAGTAGGGTAATTTCTTCCCTAGTTCTGATAATGGCACCAAAATCTCGTCTGTATCATACATGGTAATCTTTAGAAGGTCACTTGTTACCTTACTTGGTGCAAGTTCAATCTTCTCAATCTCTTGCTTAATTTCTGGACTAACTTCATTTAGCTGAGAAATCAATGTTTTTATCTGTTCCTCATCGTTAAATAAAACAGATATGTATTTCTCAGGTAAGTTGTCAGAACTAACGGCAGTTGATTCAATACTTCCGCTAGATAAGATTGGATAATAGTTATCTCCTGAAACTGAATAAGCTACAATTTCAAATTCCTTTACTTCAATAGTGAAATGAACTGGGAATTGATAAACTATCTTAGCCGATTCAATCCAGTGATTCGATTTGACCATTTCCGCATGCTTATCTTTATTTAAGAGCAAGCTAAGCGTATAGTCACTGTCACGAATGCCAGATGCTTCTCTAACTTGGTCTGCACTTGTCTGAACAGTACCCGTAACCTCAATATGTTTCATTGTAGCTAGAGGGCTTAGAAGATAAATAGACAAGAATAAGATTAGAAAACTAGGGACGAGGATCGTAACTGCTCGCCAGATATGTATAGAAGGAATAGCCGGTTTTGGATGTTTATTCTTGGTTTTTACCTTTTTCTCTTTCTTAACCTTTTCGTCAGCTTTTTCTTTCTCTACTTGATCCTGACTCTTAGAGTCTTCTTGAGGAGTTTCCTCTGAATCTTTCTCTTCATTTGAAGTCTCATCGCTAGTATCCGAATCCTTCTCTTCAGATTTTTCGGATTCTTGGTCCACTTCTTCAGAACTCGTAGATTTTTCTTCCTTTTTTTTACTCAAATACTCGTGGTGTTGTTTTTGCCATTCTGACACTTCTTGAGTATTATCAGATGACTCTGATACTTGTTCTTCTTTTTCACGAGCTTCTTCTTCGGCACGTTTCGCCTCTTCTTCAGCTTTTTTTTGAAGATATTCTTGATTTCGTTTTTGCCACTCTGACAATTCCTTGCCTTGAGTGTCCTGATTCTTTTTATCCTTTGACATCAATTTTCCTTATGATAAATCTTTTTTTAGTAGCTCATAAAAATCTGCCACAGATTCTAATTCCTGAGAATTCTTCATTGTATTTTGATAGTTCTCTTTGTTGGTCAAGAGTTGATTTACTTTTTCTTCCAAAGTAGACAAGGTCAAGTCATTTTCTTGCAACTCTTCAGCATAGCCCTTTTTCACGAAATAGGCAGCATTTTCAATCTGGTCTCCACGACTAGCTTCACGACCCAGTGGTACAATGATGTGCAATTTAGCCATAGCAAGGAGTTCAAAAATAGTATTGGCACCACCACGAGTGATGACCACATCAGCCAGATTCATGAGTGGTTGATAGAGTTCCGTCGCATAGTCAACACGGTAGAGGTTTGAACTTAGTTCATTTAAACTAGCATCTCCTGTCAGGTTAATGATATTATAGCGACTAGTCAGCTCTTCCTTGTGGTCTGTGACTAATTGGTTAAAGACACGCGCACCAGCAGAACCTCCGACGAAAAGAAGAGTTGGTAACTTGTCGTTGAAAGAAGTTCGGATATCCACCATTTCTTCAGGTTCTTCCATAACTGGACCAGAAACCTTGGTCACAGCTCCTACATGTTCTACCTTAGTGAGACTAGACGCTTGCTCGAAAGTAGAGTACATCTTAGTCGCAAACTTATAGGCAATTTTATTGGCCAATCCCATAGAGAGATCAGACTCGTGGATGAAGACTGGTACTCTGCATACTCGCGCTGCGATAACAGGCGGAACAGATACAAATCCACCCTTAGAAAAGAGGGCTTGTGGACGAACTCGAAGCATGATAAAGAGCGATTGAAGAATTCCAAAAGCAACCTTAAAGACATCAATCATATTTTGCCATGAGAAATATCGACGTAATTTCCCCGTTGCAATCGAATGGAAGGTGACATCTAAACCTGACTTGAGGATTTCATGATGCTCAATCCCATTTTTATCACCAATATAGTGGACTTCCCAGCCATCTTCGATGAACTTAGGCATTAACAAAAGGTTGAGGGTAACGTGTCCAACCGTTCCCCCACCTGTAAATACTATTTTTTTCATATTATCCCTTTAACTCCGCTACAGTGTCGATGAAAAGATCTCCACGTACTTCAAAGTTAGCATACATATCCCAGCTTGCATTAGCAGGACTGAGGAGAACCACATCTCCTTCTTCTGCAAGTTCATAAGCCTTGCGAGTTGCATCTGCAATATCAGTTGCGTCGACATAAGCCACACCAGCCTTATCCGCTGCACGTTTGACACGTTCTGCAGATTGACCTAGAATGACCATTTTCTTAAGTCCAGTGATATCTGGCACCAATTCGTCAAACTCGTTACCACGGTCCAAACCACCAGCTATCAAGATAACCTTGCTATTGTCAAATCCAGACAAGGCTTTTTGAGTTGCTAAGATATTGGTTGACTTACTATCATTGTAGAATTTCACACCCTTTATTTCATCTACGAATTGGAGACGGTGTTTGACACCTCCAAAGGCTGACAAGGTTTCCTTGATGGTTTCATTATCAACACCACGAAGTTTAGCAACAGCAATGGTGGCAAGAGCATTTTCCACATTGTGGCTACCTGGAACACCGATCTCATCAGCTGCCATGACTTTTTCACCACGGAAGTAGAGAAGACCATCCTCAAGATAAGCTCCGTCAACCTTTTCAAGTGTTGAGAATGGTACTACAGTTGCATTTGTCTTTGTCGCAAGTTCTTTAGCTAATTCCTGGTTGAAGTTCAATACTAGGTAATCAACTGCTGTCATATTGTTTTGGATATTCCACTTAGCTGCCGCATAGTCTTCAAAAGAACCGTGATAGTCAATATGCGTTGGCACCAGGTTGGTGATAACAGCAATTTCAGGATGAAATTCCTGGATTCCCATTAATTGGAATGAAGAAAGTTCCATGACAAGGGTATCCTTATCTGTTGCAGTTTGTGCCACTTGACTTGCAGGATAACCGATGTTCCCTGATAAAAGCCCATTTTGTCCTGCAGCAGTCAGAACTTCTCCAATCATGGTTGTCGTCGTTGTCTTACCATTTGAACCAGTAATGCCGATGATTGGAGCTTCTGAAATCAAATAGGCCAACTCAACCTCAGTCAAGACTGGAATACCTTTTTCCAGTGCTTTTTCAATCATTGGATTGCTATAAGGGATTCCTGGATTTTTTACCATCAAGGCAAAATCTTCGTCCAACAATTCCAATGGATGTCCACCTGTGACAACCTTAATCCCCTCTTCTAAAAGGCTCTGAGCTGCTGGATTTTCCTCAAAAGGTTTACCATCATTAACCGTCACAATGGCACCTAGCTTGTCCAAGAGACGTGCTGCAGACTCACCAGATTTGGCTAATCCAAGGACTAATACTTTCTTATTTTCAAATTGATCAATTCGTTTCATATCTAGAACTCCATTTCTACTCTTACTATTTTACCATTTTTATGAAAATAAAAAAGCCACAAAGGGCTTTCTTATTTGTTTTTTGTTATTTATGAAGTTGGTAATCAACTTTAACATCTGTGCCTAGGTATTTTTATACGAAGAAACATAAAAAAGCGGACAAATATTAGTCCTATCATTAAGGAACTAGCTTTGTCCGCTTTTTATTGTCGAGATTAGTCTTTTGAACCAATCTCTATGACTTAGATGTTTTTACATCATCTTATTCGTCTTCTTTTTTCTTTCCCATAGCAAACATACCAAGAAGTGCTCCTACAACACCTGCTGTTGCAAGGGTTGCATTATCTTTAGTACCTGTTTCAGGGAGGATATTTTGACGACTTGCAGGCGCTTGATAGGTCTTGTCTTGTGACATAACTAGAGCTACTTGTGATTGCTCATCTCTGTATGCTGGAGTTTCACAGGTAGTTGGGGCTGAACCATTCACACTTCCAGTAAATTCTAGAACTTGGTGTGCAGCTTTTTCTCTACCATGAATGCTACCTTTGAAGTGTGGAACATCATGAGTAACACCTTCTACTCCATTTACCTGACTAGTGTATTTTGGAACTTCGTGAACTGCTGCTTCTACTGCATTCACACCGCCAGTGTATTCTGGAACTTCATTGACTGCTGCTTCTACCGCATTCACTCCACCAGTGTATTCTGGAACTTCGTGAACTGCTGGTTCGACTACTTTCGCTCCTAAAGTATGTTCTGGTACTTCGTGAACTGCTGCTTCAACTCCATTCACGCCTCCAGTGTATTCTGGAACTTCGTATACAGCTGGTTCTTCGCCATTCACACCGCCTGTGAACTCTGGAACTTCGTGTACAGCTGGTTCTGTCTTAGCACTTTCAGCATCTGCTTTAGTCAATTGGATACGGTATTCCTTAACGTGTTTACCACTTTCTGAAACGAGACGTACCAAGACTGGGAGTTTGTCATCCCCACTATCGACAACTGTTGCCGCTACGTTTTCACTAGCTTCAACAGTTACTTTAGGACGGTTTCCACTATAGGTTACTTGATAGTCCTTGCGAGCTTCAGAGAAGTCAGCAAGCTCTCTACCATCTACTAGAAGTTTAGAAGCTGTATTGTCTTTTGGCGCTTCACTTGGGGCAATGAAGGTCATTTCAGTGATTGCAACACCCTTCTTATCAGCTTTTCTATCCATACGCCATCTCATAGCTTTGGTTTTAACAGGTTCGAAGGTGACATGGATATCGGTTCCGGCTTCAATTTCTTGATCTGCACGGTATTCAACTTTTTCCCAGTTAGAAGGTGTATTGAATGGATGTTCCGGATCGTATGGTTGATAGTTAGAATAATATTCTGGTGCATCAAAGTTTGGACCAACGTAGCGTTCTAGAACTAGTTTGGAAGGTGCGTCTGTTCCACCATCTGAGAAGAATCGAATGCTTCCTTCAGCTACTGTGCGTTCAACAATCTTACCAGCTTCCTTAAAGATAACACCTACTGAAACTTCTGGATTATCTGATGGGTTTGGAGACCAGTTAGTCCAACGACGACTTTCGTCGTCTGAGCCATCATTGACATAGTCTACACGGTCACGTGAACTTGAATCAATATCGTTGGTTGCTGAAGCAAATGAACGGTTGCTATCGTCATCAAAGTCAGGGTTGTCTGATAGATTTTCACCGAGTTTATCCGTTACACGAACAGCTACTTCAGCAGTTAAATCAGTACCCAAAACGCGACCATGAACTGTAAATTCACCTGCTTTTGTTAGATTTTCTGAAGGCACTGCTTCCCAGTCAACAGCCAAGTCTTTGACTTCATAGCCATCTTTACCTGTGAAGTAAACAGGGACTTTCGTAGGTAACTCAAGGGTTTGTCCTTTAGCAACCAAGCGAGATGATTTGGCAACAGTAACAGGTTTACTCGCGAGCAAATCTTTATCATTTGTGAAGTGTAGGCGGTATTCACCTAGGATATCACCGTTTTCAGCCTTAACGACAACTCGAACTGGATCCCCTTCACGAACGCTTGGAATTACTGTAGCAATACCATTATCTGATACACTTGCTGTTACAGTTGGTGATTGGTCTTCTTTAGCTTCTAGATAATAGTCAGTCAAGCCAGGGTTAAAGTTCGGTAAATCTTTTCCATCTACTTGAATTTGCGCTTGAACTTTCTTAGCTGCAGCTACTTGTTTAGAGAAGATTTGAATTTCTGTAATAGAAGTGCCCCATTTACCATCTGGTCTAACCATACGGATACGAACCGCATAAGTGTTGACTTTATCAAAGCTAAAGTAAGTCATTTCTCCAGCTCTCACTTGATCTGGAGCTTTAAGATTCGTTACTTGTTTCCAGTTTTTATCATCGTTAAAGACGTGGTCTTCACTAGCTACAAAGCTTGGATTCTTAGGAACTGTTGGAACATCTGTACCTACATAGTATTCGATGACATAAGACTTAGGTGCACCAACACCGTGGTCTTCGTGGAAAGCAACATTGAGGTTGTCAACCGAACGTTTAGACAGGATACCAGAATCTCCAAAGAGAATTCCGACTGATGCTTCACTTGTACGTTTCCAGTTTGTCCAGCGGTTAGCTGGTTGATCATTAAATGAGATTAGTTTGTCATTGACATTTGCTACTGAGTCACTTGGATTTGAGTCTGATGCAAAGGCAAGTGGTAACTCTGAACCTGTCCACTGGTCAGAAATGTTTGCACCAGTTTCTGTCTGAGCAGACACACGAACATGAAGTTTTGTTGGTAATTGAGTCCCTTCCACGTACCCTGTCACTGTAAAGTTGCCTTCATTTGCATATTGGCTTGGGTCAATTACGTCCCAAGTTACCTTAGCTGAAGATACTTGGCCATTTGAGTGGTAAGTACGGACGCTTTCTGGTAATTGAGGAGCTTCTGAAACTGGAGTTGTTGTAGTCACTTCTTCGACTGCAATGATACCTTCCACAGAAACTTTAGCATGAGCTTCGTCTGCAATTCCTTCAACTTTACCTAAGACATCAAAGCTATGATACTTAGCAAGGTCTTCCTTAGGAACTGCTTGCCAAGTAACCTTGTGAACCTTTGGAAATCCTTTGTCATATTCAACAGTTACGGTAGCAGGTAGACTTGCCTCTTGGTTCAAACCTGTTACTACGCTGACTGGGCGAATAGCTTGGACGACTTTATCTTCGGTATTTGCTTGGATGTTCAAGTCAATCTGACCTTCTGCTCCTTCAAATTGAGCTTTCAGAGTTACTTGACCAGGTTTGTGCAATTCAAGCATACCTTTACGAACTGCTACATCTCCTTCACCTGTAGTTGAAAAAGCCACTTTGTCAGCTTTTAAGATAGCCTGAGTACCATCTTGATAGTGTGCCGCTACCTTGATGCCAACTGTTTGGTCTTCTTTCAGAGTAGCTGCATTTTCGACCTCTAGGCTCAAACGTTCAATCTGAGGAGCCTCTTGTAAGAATTGGATAGCATAAGTTTGAAGTGGCTCACCATCATTTGGTTGAACATAAATGCTTGCACGCATACCATTTGCTTCGTTAGCTTGAATAACTGTTACTTGAGCATTTTCAGCTAAAGCTTTGACTTCAGGTAAAGCAGTTCCATAAGCAAGTTTATGGTATAGAACTGGTTGGTCAGTTGAGAGACCTTCTACTGCTTGGTCTGCTACTGTTACAGTCGGTACTACTGGACCATCAGGTTGACCTTCGGCAACTACGAATGTAGCTGTGATTTCATCATCACCTGAAATTCCTTTAACCTGAATGCGAGAACCTGGGATAGCTAGTTTAGCTTGATCTTCAGCTGCAACTTCCCACTTATCAACGTCATAGCTTCCTACAGTACCATCTGACAAAACATAGGTAACAGATGGATCAACCGTACTTAGATCTGTAGTTGGTGCAATTCTCTTAACTACAGGCAATTCTGTTTGAAGAGCCAAGACTTCAACACGCGCTTCGACGTCACGGCCGTCTGCCACACCTTTAACAGTAAAAATACCAGGTTGGTTGACATCAACTGCTGACCATTCTACTGGAAGTTTTGCACGACTGCCATCACTGTAGATAAATCCTACTTTTGAAGGCATTTTCGCAGCTTGACCGATTACTGTACGAACTTTAGGAACCTCTGTACCTAAAACAGTCTTTTCCTCTTGGTCTTTCTTACCTGTGAAAATGGTTATTTGACCAGATTTCAAGAAATCAGAGTGAGCAGTCAAGGTGAATTTACCTGCTTGCTCAGTTGATTTAACAATCACAACACCCTTACCATTAAAAGCTTTGCGAATCCAAGAGCCATCTGCTTGTTCTTTGTAACGTTCACGGCTGGCTTGTTCCCCATTGTCCACCCCAACAATCTGACCTTGACCATGTAACTGGAAGCGAACAAGGTTATTGGCTGTAGGAACTACGTTACCTTTACTGTCAACAATTTCGTAATAGATATAAGTAAGGTCTTTTCCATCAGCTGCGATAGCATTTTCTTCCTTGACCAAACGAACTCCTGCAGGTTCTCCAGCAGTCACAATCTTATCATGAGCAACAATATTCCCAGCTTCGTCACGAGCTACTGCTTCCAAAGTACCAGCTTCAAAAGCAACCTTCCATTCAAGGTAAAGTTCATTAGCGTTGGCACCTTCTTGGTAAGTGCGTCCATCGCTTGTTTGTTTTTTAGTAAATGTCTTCTTGCCTAGAGTTTCACCATTCAAATATAGTTCTACACTTGTAGCGTTAGAATAGGCACGGACTGGAATGTTACCATCTGCATCCGCTACATTCGCTTTTAGAGTAGGATTTTCCCAGTTCCAGTGAGGAAGCAAGTGAACCATTGGTTTCTTCTCAGCAGAAACCCATTGGCTTTGGTACAAGTAGTAATCATTCTTTGGAATACCAGCTGTATCTACGATACCAAAGTAAGAACTCTTAACTGGAGTTTGGTTTTGGTTATGCCATGGAGTAGGTTCACCGATATAGTCCGTACCTGTCCAGATGAACTGACCTGCATAGCCTGCATTGTCACGGTCAAAAGTCCAAGATGCAGTAGCTGTTTTACCCCAACCAACACGGTCATTACCGTAGTCTGATTGTTCGTAATTACGGTAAGCTTGATTGCTATGTACCAATTCACGTTCTGGGCGGAAATAACTTCCACGTGTACGAGTAGCTGAAGACGTTTCAGATCCGTAAATCAACCAATTTGGATGTTTTGCACGAAGTTTCTTGTAGTTGTCTTCTGAATAGTTAAATCCAACCGCGTCAAGTTCATTGGCAATCTTTTCATGGTCACCACTACCATCACCAAAGCGGAACTTGTCTGCTCCCATAGTGACATAGCGTGTCTTATCAACAGCCTTAATAACTTGAACCAAGCGTTTAACAGTTGCTAAAGAACGAGCTTTCCCGTCTGCTTCACCGATTTCATTACCGATTGACCACATAACGATAGCAGGGTTATTTTTGCCTCTTTCGACCATGGTACGAAGGTCAAAATCAGACCACTTTTCGCCCTTCTTAGCATCTGGGTGAGTGGCGTCTTTGTCAAAGAAACGTCCGTAGTCATATTGTTTCTTACCACCATACCAAGTGTCAAAGGCTTCTTCTTGGACCAACAAACCTAGTTCTGCAGCAATCTGCAAAGTTTGCTCACTAGCTGGGTTGTGGGTTGTACGGATAGAGTTCACACCCATATCCTTCATCTGTTTCAGGCGACGGTATTCTGCCTTATAGTTTTCTTCAGCCCCTAGAGCTCCGTGGTCGTGGTGAAGAGAAACTCCATGGAATTTAATGCGTTCACCATTCAAAGAGAAGCCTTCATTTGGTGTCCAGTTATAATAACGGTAACCAAACAAGTCCTTCTTAGCATCGACCAATTGACCATCACGATAAACACGAGTCACTAATTCATAAAGGGCTGGTTTATCATTAAGAACTGTCCAGAGTTTTGGTTTTTCAACTTGTAAAATAGCATTTAAGCTTGTTGATTGATGTGCTTTCAAGACTTGGCTATCTGTACGAACCAAGTCTGTTACAGCTTGACCGTTACGTTCAATAATTTGGTATTCAGCAAGAATTTCATGATCTTTGTCATCTGTGTTGACAATCTTACTTGTTACATGAGTATCAACCTTGCCATTCTGTTGTTTCTCAAGGTCTGGTGTTAAGATGGTTGTTCCATTCTTTTCAGCATGGACCTTATCTGTAACTTGAAGGTTAACATCACGGTAAATACCACTTCCTGAATACCAACGACTACTTGGTTGTTTATTAATGGCATGGACTGCGACGACATTTTCGCGACCGTCTTTATTGAGATAGTCAGTAATGTCATATGAGAATTGGTTATAACCATTTGGATAGTGACCAACTAGCTGGCCATTGACATAGACCTGAGAATCCATATAAACCCCATCAAAGGTGATACGAACATTCTTATTGAGGTCTTCTTCATCGAGTTTAAAGGTCTTGCGATACCAAGCATCACCACCATTAAGTTGTCCACCCTCATTTTGGGCAGGAGAATCATGGTCGAAGTCATTGTAAATACTCCAGTCATGAGGAAGGTCTAATTTCTTCCAGCTTGATACATCGGCATCTGGTTTGATAGCGTCTTTTGCATTGGCATTGAGTTTAAAATGCCAGTTTTGGTTAAATTCTACTTTTCTATCCTCAATCAACTGTTTTACCTCATCATTAGTTGCAGGTTTGAGCTCTGGTTTTTCTGTTTGAGCAGATTGATCCTGAGTCACAGCTGGAGCTTGCTTCTCTACATCAGAATTTTCTTTATTCTCAGAAGTAACCTCATTAGTTGGAGCCTCCTCTTTTTTCTCTCCTTCATGATTGGTTTCTACTGCTTCACTGGTAACAGTTTCTGTTGTTACAGGTTGTTCAGAAGCTTTTGATTCTACAGCATCTTCCTTAGTGGTTTCCTTATCTATATTTTCTGCAACAACAGCAACTGGTGTTTCATCTGCAGATACAGTACTTTCACCAGCTAGATTGGTTCCAAATAAAATAGCGCATGTTCCGATAAGCACTGAGCATGTCCCGACCGTAAATTTACGGATGCTATAGACTCTTTTTCGATTCCAATGATCTTTTCCCATAGGCTTCTCCTTATTAAGGAACCGCTTCTATTTTTTGTGAAAACGTTATACTTTTTTTGTTTTTATTATTTCTATTTTATTAAATAACATAAGATACTTCAATAGAATCCCTATAAAAATCATACTTTTGATTTATTTTTCTATAATTTGTAGAAAAGCTTAAATTTTAAAATGTGCATTTAGAAAAATACGTCAAAACAGCTGTTTCACTTATAGAAACAGCTGTTACTGAAAAACTATTCTGAATTTACCTTCGATTACTGATTATCCTTCTTTTCTTTTAACATCTTGAGCATCTCATTTTTACGCATTTCTAACTCTGCAATTTGCTGGAGTAAAAGTCCTGAAAAATCACATTCAAGCTCTTCCGTTTCTCCACTGTTATACCAATCTAGAGCTACTATATGATTGTCCTTATCAAAGCAGAAAATTACATCTCCATCACCAATTATAGACAGAAATGGAATATAATCAACAAATCCTAAATCATGTAATTCCTTGGTTTTAATTCGAATGTCTAAGAAGTCTGGGATGCCATTTGCAATTCCCAAGACCTTAATACCTCGGCAGAAGGTCCAAAAAGGAGCTACGTCATATGTCTTGGCTCTTGGCCATAGCTCTTCTCTGACTTCCATAAAGAGGCCTCCAAGAGCTGACATGGTGAATTCTCTAAAATCTTCTGGCAGAGAAATGCCATATTGAGTTTCAAAATCCTGAACATCTTCTTCCGATGGTTCATTGCCCATACAGGCGACAACTTGATAAGTGTCCTTATCATAGTGACGAAAATAATCATAAACTTCCTTGAGCGCCATTATTTTAATCCTTTTTTACTCAGAAATATAAACCACAAATCCATCTGGTAAGATGATTTGTTGTCCCTCCTTAACCTGACAATGACTAGACAAATCAACTGAATCTCTGTCCAAGACAAAATTTTCCTTAGACTGATTAAAGATAGCTTGAACTTCTTTTCGTTCGTAGGTCCATTCCAAGACAATAACATCTGGTTTCACTTCTTGCAAGCTATATGAACCATGCTGAATAATGCTTGCAACTTCCTTACGGACTTGGATTAATTTCTTCATGAAATTCAGCATATCATTGTCCTCAGACACGCGGTCCCAAGGCATGACACGACGGCAGTCAGGGTCTGGTCCACCTTTTAGTGCCAGCTCTGTTCCATAATAGATACATGGAGTTCCTCGCTGAAGGAAGAGGAAGGTTAGGGCAGCCTTAACATGCTGGATATTCCCATTGGCAGTTGTGAGGATGCGCTCTGTATCATGAGAATCCAGAAGGTTAAACATCACTTCAGCAATTTGTTGCTTGTAGTACATAGACTGGCTGTTGATTTCTGAAATAAACTGATCTGTCTTTTTATGCTGACGCAAGAAATAGTCTTTGATACTTTCAGAAAGAGGGTAGTTCATAACTGCATGAAACTCATCCCCTTTTAGCCAAGGTTGAGACGTGTGCCAGATTTCACCTAAAATATACAAATCAGGCTTTTTAGCCAGAACTGCCTTTCTGAAATCTCTCCAGAACTGGTGGTCAATTTCATTGGCAACGTCCAAGCGCCAAGCATCAATATCAAAATTCTCAATCCAATAGGTCGCAACACTTAAAAGAAATTCTTTAACTTCCGGATTGGCTGTATTTAACTTAGGCATATAGCTAGCAAAGGCAAAGGTATGATACGGTAGTTCTTTTGGCTTCTTCAGTTTATCCTCAGTAATTGGAAATTCTTGAATATGGAACCAATCCTTATAAGCTGACTTTTCTCCATTCTTCAGAACATCTTGCCACTGAGCCGACTGATAACCGATATGGTTAAACACCGCATCAAGCATGATCTTAATGCCACGTTTATGAGCTTCCTCTACTAGATTACGAAAGACTTCCTTGTCTCCAAAGTGACGGTCAATCTCAAAATAATCCGTGGTATCATATTTGTGATTAGTTGTAGCTTCAAAAATCGGACAGAGATAGAGCCCAGTGATTCCTAGGTCTTTGAGATAGTCCAGATGGTCGATAATTCCTTGCAAATCTCCACCAAAAAAGTCATCTCTACCCGGGGAAATCTCTGCATACCACTCTCTAGCTCCATCTGGAGTTAGGTCAGGATTTCCATTGGCAAAGCGTTCAGGAAAAATCTGATACCACACAGCTTCTGAAACCCAACTAGGAACCTGGCAACCATCGATTTCGTGAATGTAAGGAAGTTTAAAGCCATTTCCATCAGCATCCAAGTTTTCTTGAGTATATTCTACACAACCCTTATCACCATAGTAGACAACCTGGTCTTCTGTATCAAGAAGTTCAAAGAGATACTGAATCCGTGCAAAATCAACAGACACTGTAACCTGCCAATAATCAAATAAAGCATCTGAGGTTACTTTTGTCATTTCCTTCTTGGCTTCATACTTATCCTCAATGAAAATAAAGGGATCACCATAATACAAAATGACCTTTTGAATATCATCTTTCTTTGTTCTGATTCGGATATGCAACTGATTTTCTTTATAAAGATAAGCATACTCTGATTCTGGTCTATGATAAATGGCTGTTAATTCCATGTCTTGTCTCCTATAATCAATAAAAACGCAAACGTTTTCATAAACGATATTTCTAGTATACTACTTTAAGAATTGATTTGCAATACTTGGTCAAATTTCACAAAAAACACCCCAAGAGCCAGTTTTTTAGACTAACTTTTGAGGTGTGAGTGAGATTTTACTTATAATTAAAAGTCTCCCCAGCTAACTTATCTGCTAACTTAGGAAAGAGAGTATAAAATTTATGGGCTAAATTTAGCAAGGCTGGGAGATTGAGCTCGCGTTTGTTTTTGCCTATGGTCTTAACAATTTTTTTAGCTACTGCATCTGGCTCGAGTAGGAAACGGTCAACGGACTTAAGATAGGTCCCATCTGGGTCAGCCTGGTCAAAAAACCCTGTACGGATAGGTCCTGGATTAACAGTCGTCACATAGACACCATAGGGCTTGAGCTCTAGGCGAAGAGCATTTGAAAAACCAATGGCCGCAAACTTGGTCGCAGAGTATAGACTAGACTTGCCAGTTGCTATCAAACCTGCCAGACTGACGATATTGATGATATGTCCTTTTCGGATTTCCTTCATACGAGAAGCAACCAAACGAGACAGATTCATCAAAGCAAAGGTGTTAACCTCAAACATCTGATGAATATCTTGATTAGAAATCTTATCGAAATCCTCAAAAATCCCATATCCTGCGTTATTAATCAAAACATCAATCTTTCCATATCGTTCGTAAAGTTCAGCTACTAGGCTTTCTATAACTTGAGCATCGGTAATGTCAATCCCAATCAATTCTGCATGTGGATGATTTCCGTATAGTTGAGCTAGTTTTTCCTTATTTCTGCCGAGTAAGATGAGTTGGTCATCTGGTAAGAGTTTGACCATTTCTTGAGCTAGACCTCCGCTAGCTCCTGTTATGAGAACAGTACGCATACTTTTCCTTTCTCAATCTTCTAGATTTCCACTTCTTCCAAATCTTTAACTACATGGACATTTTCAAAAATCGTTGCCGCATCTTTCTTAAGCTGGCTAATATCTTTTGAAAGGAAGCGAGCACTGATATGGTTGAGCAAGAGTCGTTTGGCTCCTGCTTCTATTGCAACCTGTGCAGCCTGCATATTGGTTGAGTGGCCGTGATTGCGAGCAATCTTCTCGTCTCCCTTGCCATAAGTAGACTCATGGACAAGAACATCCGCATTGACACCAAGACGCACACTAGCATCCGTTTTTCGAGTATCACCCAAGATAGTGATAATCTTACCAGGGCGTGGGGCTGAGATATAGTCTTCTGCCTTGATCTCGGTGCCGTCTTCTAGGATGACATCCTGACCGTTTTTGATTTTTCCAAAGAGTGGTCCAAAAGGTACACCAGCAGCCTTGAGCTTCTCAGCATCCAGAGTGCCTTCTAGGTCCTTTTGAATGACACGGTAGCCCACACAGAAAATAGTGTGATCCAACTCTTCCGCATATACTGTAAATTTATCTGTTTCAAGAATCTTCCCTAGAGAAGCTTGGTCAAATTCATGGAAATGAATCTTATAGGGAAGGCGTGAACCTGACACTCGTAGGCTGGTCAAGACAAAAGATTTGATGCCTTGGGGACCATAGATTTCCAAATCTGTTTGCTCTTCATTGGCTTGAAAGGCACGACTAGAAAGAAAACCTGGCAATCCAAAAATATGGTCTCCGTGCAAGTGGGTGATAAAGATTTTGCTGACCTTACGTGGTCGAATTGTAGTTTCCAGAATGCGATTTTGCGTTCCTTCTCCACAGTCAAAAAGCCAAACTTCGTTAATCTCGTCCAAGAGTTTCAGAGCGAGACTTGAAACGTTGCGGGCTTTAGAGGGCTGACCAGCCCCCGTTCCTAAAAATTGAATATCCATTCGATACTTTCTAATTAATCAAAATATAACATAGCGGTGCGGTTTTCTGAGCGGTAATAAAACTTGCCAGAGAAAGATTTAGCTTCTTGTAGCAAGTCCTCTTGGCTGTATCCTTTGAGACGCTTGCGACCACCTGCCAAACTTTCCAAATCTGTCAAAGCTGTAAGATTTTCGACTTTAACAACATCCTCTTCTCCGACAGCCTTCAAGTAAATCTTACCAGACTCCTCAAAGACGAGCTGATGAGGAAAAATTTGCGCAATCTCAAAAAGTAAGTCAGCAGTGATGACTTCCTCAACTTCTGAAAAAATGCGACCAAGGCCTTCTCTCTCATAGCAAAATCCAAAAGATTTGCCTGATAGATTGAGGCGAATAAAGGGTTTGCTTTCTTCCGTGAAACTTGGCTCAACATTGTATAGATTCAGCTCCTGACTTACTTCTGCAAAATAATCTGTCGCAGCTTGAGGACTCTTTTTCTGGTAGAGTTCTGCAAAGTAAGCATTGACCACACTTGGTGGAGGAGTGATGAGAGCTAGCTGCTCCTCTTCAGACCTACCAGCTAGAAGCTGGTCCAAATAGACCTTGTCTAGACTTGTATAGCCACCATACTTGAGTGCTAAAGTTTTGATATCAGTCATAAAATTCTTCTAATCTCCATTTATTTTTCTCAGAAATGTAGCCTCTGATGACTTCGCCGTCATCTTGGTAATCACGTTCTTCTAGGATAGCGACACTTTCTAAATCATGAATCTTGTAAGACTTAGAAAAAGGAACGCGCAAAGTAAAGGGTTCAAAAATGTCCTTGATCTTATCTAACAACAAAGCCTGCAACTGTTCGCGGCTATTCTCAGACTTGGCAGAAATCAATGCATAAGGCGTTTGAGTCGGCGTGAAATCCTCCACCAAATCCGCTTTATTATAAAGGGTCAAACGAGGAATATCCTCCATATCCAAATCTTTCATGATAGACAGGACTGTTTTTTCATGTTCCTCATGGTAAGGATTGCTGGCATCAATAACATGAACCAGAAGATCTACATGCTTGCTTTCTTCCAAGGTCGACTTGAAACTAGACACCAACTCTGTCGGCAAATCTTGAATAAACCCAACGGTGTCAGTCAAGGTAACCTGAAGATTGCCCTCCAGATGAATGCTCTTAGTTGTCGCATCCAGAGTCGCAAAGAGCTCATCCGCCTCATACTGGGTCTTACTGGTCAAGGTGTTCATGATAGTTGATTTCCCAGCATTGGTGTAGCCAATCAAACCAATCTTGAAGGTGCTTGACTCCAAACGTTTTTCTCGAACTGTCGCCCGATTTTTCTTAACGACTTTGAGTTGACGCTCAATATCTGTGATCTGATTGCGAACACTACGACGATTAAGCTCCAACTGACTCTCACCTGGACCACGGGAGCCAATTCCCCCTGCCTGACGGCTAAGCATTATTCCTTGACCAACTAGACGAGGCAAGAGATACTTGAGCTGAGCCAAATGAACTTGAAGTTTCCCTTCATGGCTTCGAGCTCGCATGGCAAAGATATCCAAAATCAACTGCATACGGTCAATAACCTTGACCCCTAGAACTTCTTCTAAATTGACATTTTGACGAGGTGTCAGACGGTTGTTGACAATGACTGTCGTGATTTCCTCTGCGTCCACCATTTGAGCAATTTCTTCCAACTTACCAGAACCGACGAAGGTCTTGGAATCGTATTTTTCACGTTTTTGTCTGTAACTATCGACTACAACTGCCCCTGCCGTTTTAGCCAAACTAGCCAGTTCTTCCATGGAAAGGTCAAAATTATCCATGCCCTGGAGTTCAACACCAATCAGCAGGACACGCTCTTCTTTTTTCTCCGTTTCAATCATCTAAAAACTCCTCAATCTGGCTGAAAATACGCTCTTTCACACCAGATTCTCCAATCTGATAAAAGGTTACCTGCATGCGGTTACGGAACCAGGTCAACTGACGCTTGGCAAAACGACGAGTCGCCTGCTTGAGACTATCACTAGCCTCCTCCAAACTTTGCTCCCCTCTAAAATAAGGAAAAAGTTCCTTGTAGCCAATCCCTTTAGCAGCCTGCACATCTGGATAATGCTCAAACAACCACTTGGCTTCATCCAATAATCCAGCCTCAAACATCAAGTCCACACGATGGTTAATCCGTTCATAGAGTTGACTACGCTCATCATCCAGACAAATAATCAGAGCTTCATAAGGGCTCTCCTGATTTTCCAAATCTTGACCAAAATGGGCAATTTCCAAGGCACGCATGGCACGACGACGATTAAATTGGGGAATTTCAAGGCCTGCTTGCTCTAGGAGCTGGGCTAACTCCTCATCTGAAAAAGGCTCTAGACTAGCACGATAAGCTAAAATGTCCTCATGTGGTGTCTCCCCACCTAAATGATATCCTTCTAGCAGACTCTGGATATAAAGACCTGTCCCACCAGCAATAATAGCAAGTTTACCACGACTTTGAATATCCTCGATGGCTACCTTGGCTTCTGAAACAAAATCAAAAGCCGAGTAAGACTCGGTTACATCTCTCACATCAATCAAATGATGAGGGACAGTTGCCTGCTCCTCCGGACTAGCCTTGGCAGTCCCAATATCTAGGCCTCGGTAGACTTGTTGGCTATCTCCACTAACTACTTCTCCATTAAATCGCTGAGCAACTTCAATGGCAAGTGCAGTCTTTCCAACAGCTGTTGGACCAACAATCACAATTATTTTGTTTTTCATCGTTTTTCCTTGAAAAATTCCCATTTTTTCGTTACTATTATTATATCACAAAATGGACAGGCAGAAAAATGCTATTTCTTGAGCTAATTCTGCCTGATATATAAATTAAAGGAGGAAGACTAATGGCTAAAGGATTTGCTAAAGGTCTCGTAACAGGTGTTGCAGGAACTGTTGCTGCTGTTGCAGGTGCAGTATACGCATTCAAAAAGAAAGTGATTGAACCAGAAGAACAAAAAGCAGCTTTCATTGAAGAAAACCGTAAAAAAGCAGCTCGCCGTCGCGTATCACGTTAATAAACAAAAAAGAAGTTGTTTTTTCCAACTTCTTTTTTTGTTCTTAAATAGCTAGGTCAAACTTCAACTGCGGTTTCACTGGATCGTAGTCAACCAACTCAAAATCTTCTGCTTTAATATCAAAGAAATTTGTCTTGTCTGGTACATTTAAGACCAAACGGGGGTGACAATTTGAAGGTTGACGACGGAGCAATTCCTGAGCTTGTTCAAATTGATTGTCATAGATATGAAGATTGTTGATAAAGTAGAAGAATTTTCCAACTTTCCAACCAAAGTGTTTGGCAATCATCATTTGAAGAGCCACATACTGCATGGCATTGATGTGGTGAGCTACCAGCATATCATTAGAACGCTGGGTCAAGGTCGCATCTAGATAGATTTCCCCATCCACACGACGGACATCAAACATGGTCTGAAAGGCACATGGAAGGAGGCCATCTGTCTCCTCAAAGGCCTGATAATCCCAGAGAGAGATGATATTGCGACGGTTCCAAGGATTGGATTCCAACTGTTTGAGGATTTTATTGATGATGTCGTGCTTCTTAACCACAGCCCCATAACGCTCCCCAATAGTACCTGTGTCTCCCACTTCCCAATCATTCCAGTAGTAAACATTGTACTTGTCATTGAGAACTTCTAGACTATTTGACTGGTCTTGGTAGATCCAAAGCACTTCCTTGATAGCTGATTTGATAGCAATGGGACGCAAGGTCGTGATTGGAAATTCACCCTTAGACAAATCATACTCCGCAAAAGCACCCGTTACGTACTTAGAATTGGCCACAGTGCCATCCTTATACTTTGGACGAGCTTGTTCTGAAAAGACGCCTTCATTGAGAATTCGCTCAATATTTTCTTTAAAAATCTTATCTGCTTTTGTCATTTACCCTTACCTCAACTTTTATTCTTAACTAGTATAGCATAAAAAAAGAAAGGAGGAAAATCACTCGCTTAAAGATAGTGATTTTCTCCTTTTAATTCTTATTGCAAGACAAGAGATGCTGCTCCGATAACTCCAGCGTCATTTCCTAGAGTCGCAAGAGCCAATTTAGTGGTTGTGCGAACTTGTGGGAAGGTATTTTCGTCATAAACCTTTTGCACGCCTTGAAGAAGGAAGTCTCCTGCAGCTGATACTCCTCCACCGATAACGATAGTTGATGGGTTTAGGATAGAACCAATATTGGCACATGCAATACCCAAGTAACGTGAGAAGTTGCGGTAAACGATCAAAGCAAGGTCGTCCCCTTCTTTTGCCAAATCAAAGACAGTTTTAGCTGTTACTTCTTCTCCGTCATCAATCAAGCGTTTCAATTCCGCATCGCCTTCGTACTCATCTGCATAACGACGAGTCAAGTTAACAATCCCTGTAGCTGAAGCTACTGTCTCAAGACAGCCTTTTTTACCACACGTACATGCGATTGGTTGGTCAAAGTCAACTGTGATATGTCCAAGTTCACCTGCAGCACCAGCAACACCGTGGAGCAATTTCCCTTCTGCCACGATACCGCCACCAACACCTGTACCAAGTGTCATAAAGACAACGTCTGGTTGGTTTTCACCAGCACCCATCCAACGCTCACCAAGAGCAGCTACGTTGGCGTCATTGTCGATAAAGAATGGAATACCCAAGGCTTTTTCCATTTTTTCTTTGATTGGTTGAAGAGTTTTCCAGTTGAGGTTATAGGCACCGATAACAGTTCCTTTTTCACGGTCAACAACACCAGGTGAACCCATACCAATTCCACGAAAATCTGCAGCAGACAATCCAAGCAAGCCCAAACGGTATTGAATCGATTCAATCATATCGTCTACGATATGGCTTCCTTCATCCAAAATGTTAGTCTTGATAGACCATTTTTCTTGGATTTCTCCTTCCAGCGTTAAAATAGCAAACTTGATAGATGTCCCACCAAGGTCAATCCCAATAATCTTTTGACTCATCTTTTTCTCCTTATTATCAATTGAAAATGCTTACAGTACTAGTATAACAAAATCTGCCAATCAGTGCAAAGGTTTGCATTGATTTCCCAAATTTTTTCTATTCTATGGTTTCCACAAACCAGAGGCGTCTACATAGTAGCGTCCGCCATCAACTCGCTCATTTTTTGCCATTTTACCATCTGATTTGAGGTAGTAGTTTCCTTGCCATGCATTACGAGCATAAGATCCATCTGATTTTAAATAGTACCAAGATTGGTAAGAAGAATCATAAACCCACTCACTCTGAGCCATTTTACCATTTGACTTGAGGTAGTATGCACCTTGCCAAGCATTATGCGCATAAGATCCATCTGATTTGAGGTAATACCAGGCTTTGTAGTAAGAATCATAAATCCATTCACCCTGAGCCATCTTACCATCTGATTTGAGATAGTAACTTCCTTGCCAAGTATTGCGTGCATAAGAACCATCTGATTTGAGGTAATACCAAGCTTGGTAATAGTTATCGTATACCCACTCATTCTCAGCCATTCTTCCATCTGATTTGAGGTAGTAAGCACCCTGCCAAGTATTTGTTACTGGTTTCCCATTTTCAGAAAAATAGTACCAAGATCCATTCTGACGAACCCAGCCACTTACAGCTGCTACACTAGGGGTAGGTGCTGCACTATCAGGTGATACACTATTATTAGCTTGAGATGCACTTGTCTTTTTCTCTTTTAACACTCCCTTTGGTGCATTCTTAGATTCACAAGCGATTCCATCATGATCCTTATCCAGAGTAGCAGAATAACCTGGTTCTCCCTTATGAATATCTGCATATCCATTCTCCCAAGCTTCCTTACAGCTCGAAAAATGGATACTTTCATCTGCCACAACAGGTTGTAAAAACAGAGCAAGGACAGGTAAAGAAACTAGGCCTAGTTTTAATAAATGACGTTTGTTCATAATTTTCTCCTAAAATTATAATATCAATATCAATCTCAATATTATTTTATCAAACTTGTTTCAGCAATTCAAGAAAACTTCTAGTTATTTCTGCAAACTCTTTTGGTTTGGCCCTATTCAGAACATGAGGTCCATCAGGAATAATCTGAATCTGAGAATTTGGAATCAGTTGTTGCAGACCTTTCATAGACTTTAGATTAGGCTTATCCTGACTACCACAGATTAACAAAGTGGGATAGGAACAATTCTTTGCAATCTCTCTTAAATCAAGTGTTTTTAATTCTTCAGATACTCCAACTAAAAGCGATTTGTCTGCTCCCTGCTTCTCAAATATCCTTTTTGGGAGTAGTTTAAATATCAGAGATTGAATATAAAAAGGGATATTTCCCGCTAGTTTCAATGGACAACCTGATAAAATTAAGGCCTGAAGATTTGGTATCTCAAAACTTGAAAGCTCCAATGCAAGTGCAGCCCCTAAAGACAAACCGACTAGGACAAAAGGTTCTGTTCCCATTGATAAGTGCTGATAAATGCGTTCCTTGGCTTCTTGATAGGTCCCAACTCCTGCAGGAAATAAGTCCAGTGCTTCAGAGGGATAATCTATCAGCAAATCCTGAACTTCTTTCCAACTATCTGCCGACTGTCCCAAACCGTGTAAAAATATTAGTTTCATTTAGTGCTCCTTTACTGACAACTCATACAAGCCCCTAACTGCATTGCAGCCATAGATAGCTTCTGCTTGTGCCAAATCTTCTATGGTAAAGACCTTCTCTTCTACCTGCTCGCTTTCAAGTAAATGCTGACGATAAATTCCTGGTAACAGGCCTAGCTGACTAGGAGGTGTATAGAGCTTGCCATCCATTTTTAAGACCAGATTCCCAATAGAGGTTTCAAGCAATTTTCCATCAACAGTGTGATAGATGATTTCCTGATTTCCCATTGTCAAATGTGGTCGGTGTGTGGTTTTAAAGTAGGTAAAGGCCTGCTGTAAATCAGCTCCCTGTAGACAAAGTTTGGCTTTACAGAAGATAGAGCTAAGTGGTGTTAATACTTGTCGATTGATTTCTATCTTTCCAGACTTGTTGAGACTGATTCGCAAACGGTAGTCTTGATGAAGGTCACAAGCCTGGCACTCCTTCTCGAACTTTTGTCTCAAAACTTCTAGGTCAAATGGAAAGGCAAAATAACGACTAGCCTTTCGCAGTCTTTCTAGATGTTGGTTTAAAAAGAGTAATTTTTTCTGGCTAATTTTACCTGTCGTAATTAGTTGAAAACGAGGCTGTTTTCGGTAAAGAACAGCTGCCTTTTGCTGGACTTCACGGTATTCTGACTCCCAAGTACTATCCCATGTAATGCCTCCACCGACTCCATAGATGGCTTGCCCTCCATGCAGTTGAATGGTTCGAATGGCGACATTGAAAATTCGTCGTCCATTGGGAAGTAAGAGACCAACAGTCCCACAGTAGACTCCTCTAGCTTGTGGTTCTAAGTTCTTGATAATTTCCATGGTCGCTATCTTGGGAGCCCCAGTGATGGAGCCACATGGAAAGAGAGAACGGAAGATTTCTACTAGATTAACATCCGATCGTAACTGACTCTTGATGGTCGAAGTCATCTGCCAAACCGTTGAATACTGTTCCACCTGGCATAAACGTTCCACATGCTCACTCCCTACCTCAGACAGACGATTCATATCATTGCGCAAGAGGTCGACTATCATCATGTTTTCTGAGCGATTTTTGGGATCTTGTTCCAACCAAACTGCCTCTTTCAAGTCATCATAGTCATTCAAACCACGTTTAGTTGTCCCCTTCATAGGACGAGTGGTCAACTCACGACCATTTTGCTCAAAAAAGAGTTCTGGACTCATGGAAATCACTTCCATGTCGTCGTGCTCTATGTAAGCATTGTATCCCGCTTCCTGCTCAACCACCATGCGATTGTAGATAGCAAAAGGATTGGCAGACAACTCCTGTTCGAGTTTAACAGTATAGTTGACCTGATAAGTATCGCCTTGTTTTAAATGATGATGTATCTGGTCAATAGCCTTTTCATAGTCCTCTGCAGAAGTGATTTCCTGCCAGTTTGACGGCAAATCTACGTCCTCATAAGTCAGAGGGATACTTGATTTTTCTACACTTTCATGAACGGTGAAATAGAGGAGATACTCTCCTAACAAGGGACCTGAGTGTACTACTAATTTTTTCTCAAAAGCAGGTGCAGCCTCATAGCTGACATAACCCACCACATAATATCCCTGTTCTTGGTAGCTTTCCACTTGAGCTAATAAGTCCGTCACTTCTGCTAAATCTCTGGTTTTTAACTCTTTGATAGGCTTAGTAAAGGTGTATCGCTCACCCAAAGCCCTAAAATCAATCACTGTTTTTCTATGCATATCCTAAGTATACCATAAAAGCCAGACCCCAACAGGAGATCCGGCTTTTTTATGATTGATTGCTTTTAAGATATAACTCACTCTACATAATCCAACAAATATCCATAACCCTTTTCTTCCATCTGATCTTTAGGAATAAAGCGAATGGATAGACTATTGATACAATAGCGTAAACCTCCCTTGTCCTGAGGTCCATCTGTAAAAACATGTCCTAGATGGGAATCACCAGTTCTACTTCTGACTTCTGTTCTGACCATATTATAAGACTTGTCTTCCTTGTAGGTCGCAACATCTGGGCTGATAGGCTGGGTAAAACTTGGCCAACCACAACCCGATTCAAATTTATCTTTCGAAGAAAAGAGTGGTTCACCAGTTGCTACATCCACATAAATACCTGATTCAAATTTATCCCAGTAACGATTTGAAAAAGCACGTTCTGTTTGACCGTTTTGAGTCACTGCATACTCCTCTGGAGATAGGAGCTTTTTCAATTCATCGTCACTCGGTTTTGGATATTTACTCGCATCAATAACAGGATAGGCTGCTTGATTGACATTGATATGGCAATATCCATTAGGATTTTTCTGGAGATAATCTTGGTGATAGTCCTCAGCCACGATAAAATTTCTTAAGGCTTCCTTTTCAACCGCTAGAGGCTGGTCGTATTTCTGAGCAACTTGATCAAAGACTTGATTGATAACTTCTAGGTCTTGCTCGTCCTTATAGTAGACACCAGTCCGATACTGGGTTCCCACATCATTACCCTGCTTATTCTTGCTGATTGGATTGATAATACGGAAATAATGGAGCAAGATTTCTTTTAATGAGATTTGATTGGCATCATAGGTCACATGAACAGTCTCAGCATGCCCCGTTTGGCCAATCAATTCATACTGAGTTGTTTCTCCTCTGCCATTCGCATAGCCAGAAACAGCATCTGTCACACCTGCTACTCTTGAAAAATACTCTTCGACACCCCAGAAACAACCTCCAGCTAGATAGATATCATGTAGGTCAGCATTTTTATCTGGCTCCGTTTTTTTCGTGACTTTTTGCCCTTGACTAACTGCTGCCTTCTCGATTTGAGAGGTATCGGTGTAGCTTGCGCTCCTTTTTTCCAAAAGAAATAAAATTCCGATGATGATGCAAATGATCACTCCAATTAAGAGTATTGTTTTTAATTTATCATTCATAATAAGCCTCTAATTCATAGTCTTTAAATTCTCTAAAATAGTTTCTTTGTCCATAAAACCAGATTGAGTCTTCACCAATTTTCTTTCTTTATCAATAAAGGCCTGAGTCGGATAAGAACGGACTCCGTAGCTTGCTAAGAGTTTTCCCGAAGGATCAAGAAGGACAGGAAGATTTTTATAGTCCAATCCTTGATACCATTTTTTGAAGGCTTCTTCTGCTTGCTCACCTTTTTGACCAGGAGAAACCACTGTCAAGACAACATAGTCATCGCCTGCTTCTTTTGCAAGTTCATCGGTATCAGGGAGGCTAGCTAGACAAATAGAGCACCAAGATGCCCAAAATTTGAGATAGACCTTTTTACCTTTGTAATCCGATAGGCGATAAGTTTTACCATCAACTCCCGTGAGTTCAAAGTCTGGAACTAGTTCTCCTTTTTTTGCTAGCTGAGAGGTAACTTGCGCATTTTTGTCTCCATTTTGTTTATCAGCCTCGCTCGTCGTCTGATTTTTACAAGCCGATAGACAAACCAGACTAGCGCAAACCAATACAGTTGCTTGCCATTTTTTCATCTTCATCACCTTTCTAGCTCATCATATGAATATAGATATTTACTTTGTAGTTCTATTATATACCTAGCATCCTAAAAATACGTGAAATCTGTTTGGAAAATAAGGCATCTTTTTGGGGCACAAAAAACTCCCACCTGCTTAGCAGACGAGAGCTTTCAACTTTTTATCTATGTTTTTCTTATAAAATCTTGAGGATATTGTGCACGCGCTCCTCCGATTAGTTTTGGACGACTAGCGAGGGCAGTTACGTGGGCTTGCCCGATTGATTTCAAAACTGGACGTATCGGCACTTGAACATGTTTGACATGCATGCCAATAGCCGTATCTCCAATATCAAGACCTGCATCAGCTTTGATAAATTCGACTTCAACTGGATCTTTCATATAGCGAAAGGCAGCCAATTGGCCAGAACCTCCAGCGTTCAGTGTCGGAAGAACACTAACAATCTCAAGATTATATTTGATTGCAACCTCTCGTTCTACTACCAAGGCCCGATTGACATGTTCGCACCCTTGAACTGCTAGGTGGATTCCTCTAGCTGATAAGATTTCTAAGATTCTTTTAACAATTAATTCTCCAATTTCTTGACTAGAAGACTTCCCGATGTGTTCTCCTATCACCTCACTAGAAGATAAGCCCAAAACAAAGAGAGCTCCCTCCTGGAGAGAAGCCTTTTCCAGTACATCTTCTAGGATTTCCTCTACCTCTTTTTGTAAATGTTCTTGGTCCATACTTTACCTCGCTTACTTCCTTCTATGATATCGTTTTTTTATCATTTAATCAAGCTGGGAACATGGTCCTACTTCCAATAGACTGTTCCATATTATTCAAATCGAAAAAGACAGAGAAATTCTCTCTGCCTCATTTATAAACATAGTTATACTTTTTGAAGTCCTTGAACAGCATCATGATTGATGATGACTTGTCCATATTCTTGAAGGACTGAGCGACTGATATCACTATCATCCGCAAATTCGCGCATCCGTGCCAATAACCAAGCTGGATAAAGACTTGGATGATCCTCTACATCTACCAAAACTGTTAGATAATATTGGTCATTCATTTTGTAAAGTTCTGAAGTCTCCATTTGGTAATCGACTGTCTTTGCAAAAGAGACCAAACTAGTTAAGTCGTCAAATCGTAAGATGTAATAGATATAAGGTTCTCTTTTTCCTTCTTCAAGTTCAGAAATTTCCTCAATCGCTGCTTCCTCTTCTTTTTCAACCTGTTCTAAAGATTGAATAGCTTCAATATCTTCTTTTGTTTTTTCTGCCATGGTTTTTTCCAATGTTTTCAGAAACTCATCTGGAGACATTTTCGCCAACTCATCCATATCTGGAAGATCTGCTAAATCCTCAAAATCCAAGTTCTGGTCAATCTTAGATTTCGTTACAAAGACATCAACCTTGTCAGGCTTCGGTGTTACTCGGAAGCTAAGCATTCCTGTATCTAAAAAACTGTCTGGCATTTCTAGCTCATCCAAGATTGCATAGAAAAACTCTTCTGTTTTTTCTTGTGGAACGAGAAAGTCAGCGATTTCCATTCCACGATCCATCAAATCTTCTAGAGACATCGTGATTTTTAAAGTCGTATCACTGATTTGTTTCATTTTCATAGTTCGTAACCTCATACTTTCAGTTCTATCTATTATACAAGATTTAAATGATTTTATCAAAAGAATGGCGTTGGAATTGAGTCTAAAGATGCTCACTTGATGAATCAAGCGAGCATCTTTAGAACATCTATCTAGCCTATAAAATGTTTATTTTCGATAGGCTTTTATACTATGGCTATACCACTCCTGCATTTCTTTTGATGGCGGAGTCATATAATCCCCATACATCTGTGTTAGAAAAGCATCATAGTTCTTTGGAATAGGTACCATCCGACCTTCAAACTCTGTTAAAATCAGTTCTTTTAAAGTTCCTGCTGGAAAGACTTCTTTCATTTTTTCTTTCCCAACTCCAATGGCTCCTTCATATGCAGGATTTTCTGTCACACTATTTTTAACTAATTGATCTATTTTCTTATAGAAATATCTCGGATTAACAAGTCTAAGAGGATACCAGATACACAAACGAAGGAAATCTTTTAATTTGCTATCTCCGTGTACTGCACGTTCTTTTTTGATATAGGCAAGCTGACGCAAGGCAACATATTTATAGCTCTTATCAACGATGCTCAAATCTGAAAAATGATCGATTGGAAAGACATCAATAAACAAACTCGTATCATGACGCTTATATTTTACGTTATCTTCAATAACTGTTGATGTATCAAGAATAGCTGCAAAATTATGGAAATACCATGAAGAAGTATCGTAAGAAAGAACTCGATAAATAGGATGATTATCTTCCTCAATCGCTTTTAATAGACGCTCATAGTCTTTTCTATACAGTGAAATATCGATATCATCATCCCAAGGAATCATTCCCTTATGACGAACAGCTCCCAACATGGTTCCATAGCTGAGGAAATAAGGAATGTCATTTTTTTTACAAATTTCATCAACATAGTCCAGAATACCTAGTTGAATTTCTTTAATTTCATTTTTTTCTAAGTACTGCATTTAATCCTCCAATTGATAGGCTTCAAATTCGTGACTATAAAACTGTTTTTCTTTTGGTGGGAGAGTCATATAATCACCATAATACTGTTTCAAAATAGTATCGTATTGTTTCGGTGCTGAAAGCATCAGATGTTCAAAAGGAACTTCAATTAAATCTTCAAAAACTTCTTTGGCAAAAACTTCTTTTTCCTTAAACTTGGAAGGAATAAAAGCGATATATTTCCCATCTTTTACTCTATACTTTTGAATTTGCTTTTCAATTTGACTTGCAAAATAACGGGGAGAAATAGGACGAAAAATAAACCAGAAGAAGGTACGAATCAAGTCTTTTAACTTGCTATCTCCATAAACAATATTCTTATGTTTACTGAAAGACAATAATTTAAAGCTTTCCAACTTATAGCACACATCGATAACTTTAGGATCATTGAAAGAATCCATTGGAAAAATATCAATGAAAATTCCAGATTCATAAGTTTTCGTATTTCGAGTATCTTCTATTTTTGTTGTCGTATCTACAACCTTAATAAAATTATTATAGTATCTTTCATCAGTTTCTAATGCTAAAATCTTATACTTAGACTGCTCTTGATTAAATAACTGGATAAAGCGTTCGTAGTTATCTCGTGTCATAGAGAGGTCTATATCATCATCCCAAGGAATAAAACCTTTGTGACGGATAGCCCCAATCAAGGTACCATAATTAATAAAATAGTTAATATTATGCTTCTTACAAAAAGAGTCAATATAGGCTAAAATATCAAGCTCAATCTGCTTAGCTTCTTCAATGCTTAATTTTCTCATCTAATCCTCCTAAGATTTTTTTATACGTCTTTTAAGCGAAACAAAATGTCCTAAAAATTCATAAAAGATACTATCTTTTGTCCAAACAAGTAAACTAATATAGCTAATTGCCGATAAAAAGATAATAATCAGCATATTGATTAAGAAGGATAGGTTGATAACCATTTTAACTGGATAAACAAGATTAACTAAAAAGTAGATAGGAACAAATGTCGATGCGAAAAGAGAATAACGTAGAGTATATTTGAAAATATGTCCTAAACTAATGAGCTTAGTCTTATGAATAAAGATAACATAAAGAATTAGTAGAAAACTTTCTGATATCATAGTCGTAATCAGATAATACTCTGGTGTAATAATGTTATTAAAATAGAGAAGACTATCCATAACTAAATTCAATCCACCAGCAAATATCGTATAAACCGTAATTCTTTTTTCAAATCCATTTGTAAAAAGAATTTGAGATCCTAAAATCGTATCTAGGGCAAGAATAATGGTACGAAATGCAAAGAGGGATGTTAAGATTCCACCACCAATATATTTTTCACTACCATATAAAAGGATTGCATAGGGTCCTAAAATCATCAAGCCAAAACTAAGAGGGATGATGAAGAAGTTAAAAATCCGACTTCCTCGATTCACCAAATTTACATATTCTTCTTTTTTCCCGATTCCTAGATAATAGCTCAAGCGAGGGACACTGACTCCAATCGCACCTGTAACTACACCAGCAATGACAGTCACAATGCGTTGTGCGATTGTATAGTAGCTGACATTTACATCAACTCCAGTTTTTACCAGAAATAGACGATCTAGGAAAGTAAATAACATATTGGCATTTGCAAAGATTAACATGGCCGTCAAAGGAAGAAAGAGAGGCTTAAATTCCCCCAAGGAAACCTTTACAAATTTGATATCTTTCTTAATCCAAAAATAACTAATAAGATAATTAATGAGAGTTGATAGACTCATAATTAGTGTATACACAACAATATCATGCTCATTTCTTACAAACACAAAGATGGATACAAGCATGAGAACACGTATGAAAGCTGTTTTATAAAATAAAAAACTATAATTTTCAAGCGCCTCATTGACCCATTCGATTGAGAATATTTGAGCAATCAGCTGAACTCCCATTACCAAAAAGATTTTTTTGATAACAGGATTGCTATTAAAGAATAAGGGATAGGAGAACAGATAGACAATACTTGTTAAAATCGTACAAACTACACATAAATAAAAAAGGCTTGAAAAGACTTTATTTAGTTCTCTTTTATTGTCTTTTACATTACTAATAGCACGAAGTCCGTAACTATAGACTCCATAGGTCGCAAAAGGCAAGAAAAAAGACAGAATAGTATCGACAGAGTTAAAATAACCATAATCTGTACGATCTAAAACACGCGCGACATAAGTACCCGTCAAAATTGGAAAAATGATATTTAAAACACGAATACCCATATAAGCCAGGGCATTTAACTTAATACTTTTCATTCAATTTACCTCGTTGATTTATTATATCATAAACTTAGTTAAAAAGCCTACTTAGCTTAAAATCCTATTTCTTACTCGATGATGATCGGTGAAAAAAAGAGGAACCTTCAGTCCTCTTTTTCTGTATTCTTAATTTTTCCTTGATGATTGATATTAGAGCGCAAAAGCAATAACACCTAAAACAGAACGATTGAGATTTCTCACTTCTTGCAAACTTTCTTCAAATTTCTTATAGCGAGTGACACCATATTCTTCTACAAATAGTACATTCTCAAATGCTAAAAGTTCTTTGACATTCTGCAAATTAACAAACTGAACTCCTTCAAGATTCAACTTGTATTCTGACTTCAATTTATTCAAGATATGATTATCTGAACTTACAATTGCTAATGGTTTGCCTTGGCACATATAACTTAGGAGTTCAGAAAGATTTTCAACAGTGGTAATAGTTGAAACGAAATCTACTTGATAAGCAGAAAAATCACCTGCACGGTTGATAGTTGGATTAAAGAGATATACTAGGATATTTGCTAAAATAACTAAGACTACACAGAGGACACCAATAATCACTAAGCGTAAGATAAGGTTTTTCAAGTTAAATCCAAGCGCAACTTCTCCATTCGGAGTCAATTCTGTAGAGTTAACTGTTTCAAGTTTTTCAATTTTAACATCTGTAAAAGTAGACTTAAACTTATCAATCAAAGAGTCAAATTTGCTTTCAAGGAAATCATTTACTTCCTTACTTGGAGTTAAAATTTTAACAGTTACACCTGCATCATCAATTAATGGATTGATCGTTAATTTTTTTGTCCAATAGTCACTTGCAGAATTTTTTAATGCTGTTTCTGTTGTATCTAAATCATTTGCGATTTCTTTCATTTTAGCAGAATCAACATCGTTGAAAAGAAAGGCACCGTTTAGATTACCATCAATTAGTTTTGCATAGAAGTCACTATAGCCACCAACTTGATGATTCAAAATTGTTTTTGATGATTCTTCTGGAGCAGTTATCTTATAGGTAATATAAGTTGAATAGCTAGTAGAATCTTTGACTGTATTTTTATTTTTAACAGCTTTTAAAGTAAATGGTACAGCTATGAGAGCAAATAAGGCTAGTAAAGCTAGTAAATTCACTTTACGTTTTTTATAAAGATTTGCAAACAAATCAGCTACAGAATAATGTTCAAACATGTATTTCCCCTTTTTTGATTAAGTGATGATTTTCTTTTGTAAGCATTTTTGCTACGAAAATGATAAGAAGTACGATTGCCCAGAACTGCATTGTAAAAAGGTTAAAGAAACTTTCTGAGAAACTACTTCTAGGCATAAAGAATAAATTATTCAAGATTAACAAAGATAAAGCAAATAGGATTGGTCTTGAGCGATAAGCTACTTGTAGCATAGCTATAAAGAGCATACCAAGTAACAAACTTAGTAGAAATAGTCCCAACATACCATAATCAGTATACAATTCCATGATGTAACTACTTCCAATCCCATGCCCTTTTAAGTATTCTTTATTTAAAACGAGATAGGACAGATTATGGGCGTAACTATTACTGTCAATCGCTAGTTCGATACTATTTGTCGTATGTTCAAATGGTTTAGCACCGAAGATGATTCCAATACTACCTCTTGCAAAATAGTCGACAATCGGACCAAAAGTGAAATTACGGAAGTCTCTATACGGAAGACTACTATTGTACAAGAATCCTCTGGCTAAAACTCCAAAACTAGTTCCTTGTTTATAAATGAAATCGAGTAATAGATCAAAAACTCCACTATGGGACACTTGAGCATTATCACGAACATAGTTTAGTGCTCCCATCGCAAGCATGAGAACAGGTGTCCCAAGATAAATGGCTATTTTTTCTTTGAAACCAATCCATTTACCTTTCTCCGTTTGTTCACGCATAAAGTAGTATACAAAGGCAAAAATCAAACTTAGAATGAAGGGATTTCTGGTACCAATCACTAAGTGGATTAAGTTAGCTGTGATAAAAGCTACTAATACCATTGTCGCATGTGACTTTTTAGGTTTTGTCGCTAGGTACACACACATAGCATAAACTGTGAAAGTCGACAAGATATAAGTAAAGTAGGGCAGTTGACTTTCAAAATTTGCATAATAATTGTAATAAGAAGTTTGCAAACGGAATAGCAAGCGCTCAAATAGTCTAAGGAAATAAAAAGGATAGGTAAGCAAAAATACACTCAATGAAACAAATCGCAAATTTTTTACATAATTGACATTTGATTTTTTTTCCACTCTTACATCAGTTTTGCTGTTTCGAGTAAAATAATAACTTGCTATAAAGCCACCTACTGTCAGTCCTAAAATGGATACGATAACAACTAAGAAAGCAAATCGATAAGCAATCGGTTGATAGGTATCTAGTGCTCCATTCCTGAAATAATCAATAGTAGGTCTAGAAACCAAAAATATAAAAATTGTAATAAAGAATATAAAGTGAATCAAATAATATTTGATATTATTCCAGCAAAGTAACAGACTACTAATTAAAAGTAAAAGTAAAGTTGTCAGTAGTCCAACGTTATTACTGGTGAACAAATAAGCAAAACCGCTTATTATGGTTATGATATAACTAAAAATTGTAACAGTTAGCAACATTCGTTTGCCATCAATCATCTCTACCCTCCTTTTCTAATTAATTTTTTTCGATTGCTCAATATTTTTGAACAATAATATTCTATACAATCTTACATTTACAAATAATGCTAAAGCACTAATACGTCTTCCTTTTCTAAAAATGGTATTTTTGAAAATAGCAAAGGCATGTTTTTTCAAATAACGATAAATTCTTGGATAGTCTTTAAACTCTTTGAAATTATCATCTAAGAGCATCTTATCTAAAATAAAGAAATGCGCATATGCAAGTCTAAAGAAAGCTACTTCTGTTAAGCTTGGATAGTCTTTAACCACTTCATTATAAAATTTTTGATAAATATCAATGTAGGCTAAATCTTTTTTCGCATATGGTTTGGTAGTAATACTGTCTCCTCGGTGGAAATAGTAATAGTATGGTTTGGTATTTACAACATACTTTTTAGCTACTTTAATGAGATCAAAATGATAATAGGCATCTTCATAAATCAAGCCCTTTGGAAAACTTAACTGTGTTGCAATCTCTTTCTTGATAAGTTTGTTACAAATAGTACCAGGTATTTTCTCACCAATTAAATATTCTCTAAGGAATGTTTCAGTATCACATACAAAATAATCATCCTGGTTTTCAGTTTGGGGACTCTCACTATTGGCATAGACATTCATAACCCCACAGCTGGAAACGTCAGCATCTTCTTTGATTAATTGTTGATATAAGCTAGCAATCATTTCAAGATGAATGTAATCATCCGAATCTATAAAAATAACATAGTCCCCGTGCGCTTGCTTCAATCCATCATTTCGAGCTTGAGATAAGCCTTCATTTTCTTTGTGATAGACCAAAACTCTTTCATCTTGCTCAGCAATTTGTTCACACAAGCGACCACTTTCATCTGTCGATCCATCATCAACAAGAATAATTTCGAGATTTTTATAGGTTTGTTGCTGAATGGATGCTATTGATTTTTCAAGGTATTGCGCCACATTATAGACTGGAACAATGACACTAATTAATGCAGTTTCCATGCTACTCCTCTATTAGTTTTTCTACTTGTTCAATTTGTTTAGCAATTGTAAACTGTTGAATAAATTGGCTAGCTTCATTAACATCAAAGCTTGATACACCTGTCATGTAGTTATCAATCGCTTGAGCTGCTTCTTGATTACTATCAATGACTTTACCAAATCGACCTTCCTGAGATAATTCTTCTGCTCCGCCAACCTCGGTAGACACAAAGGGGACCCCTAGACTCAAGGCCTCAACATAGACTCCAGGAAAACCTTCCTGTTTGGACATGGATAATAGGACTTTCATATGAGAGAGATACTGATAAGGGTTCTTTTGATAGCCCAAAAAGTGAATGTAGTCTTCAAGTTGGTATTCTAGCACTCTTTTTTTCAATTCAGTTTCCATCTCTCCAGCCCCTATAAAATAGAGGTGGTATTTCTTACCTTGTTGGTGCAACAGTCGTATAACTTCTACTATTCGGTCAGAACCTTTATTTTCCTCAATACGTCCAATGGTACAGATACTTTGAGGAGCTATCTCAATAGCCACCTTCTCTTTTGATTTTTCCAAAATGCTTTCAAAATCATAACCATTATAGACTGTTACTAATTTCTGTGAGTAATCTGGATAAACTTCTTTGATAGAATTGCTGGTTTTTTTTGAAATTCCTATTATCCTATCAGCATCATCCAATTGTCGTCTATGAGAATCACGCTTCGAACTATCTGTTAAAAATTCTTCAATACTTCCATGAATCCAAGAAATCTTCTTCACTTCTTTTCGTTTAGAAAATAAAAGAGGAGGATTCATGATTGTAAAGGAAACCTCTACATCATATTGATCTTTTACAATTAAACGTCTTGTAAGTCTCGGAAAATAAATTCTCAATCTCCATAAAAGCGCTCTTAACCATCTTGGTTGGCGATAATCTTGAAAAGCTTTTAAAATTTTTACATTTTCAGGAACAGATTCGTATCCTTTATCAAAATGTTCCATTTCAAGAATGTCAATATCATACTTTTCCGGATCTAAGTTTGAAACAATCGTTGAAAGGATTTTTTCTGCACCTCCACCTAGAGAGAAGGACCACATAAAAAATAGAATTCTCTTCTTATCCACCATATTCTCCCTTATATTCAGTGTAACTCTTATCCATATCTGCTATAATGGCATCGTGGTGAGGTGCTTGCTTGTCTGCCGGCGGTGGTGTCATATAGTCACCAAAAGCTGTGCTGAGATAGGCATCGTACCCAACTGGAATAGGCATCTCTGTTCCTTCGAAAGGTAAGAAAATGCTATCTTCAAAGGCTTGAATTGGGTATTTCTTCTTCATGTAGCCTGGACCTGAACATAATTCTGTAATGCCATCACTTTCAGAAAGTCCATACTTGGTCATTTCTTTCTCGGCCTTTTTCCAGATGCGATAGCGAAGTGACTTTGGTGTCAATCCTAACAAAATAGTGCTGCCCCATTTCATGAGAGCTCCATGTTTTTCTGGGATGGTTTGTGCACAAAATAGGGAATAAATCAAAGCCCAGCGAACTTGTTTTTTCCGCTCTACTGGATTTTTAGGATAATAGTCCAAGGGAAGAACGTCTAAAGCCAGGCCATGAGGAAGATCTAAATCCTGCTGATAGGGTTTGATGCAAGTTGTTTCCTTATCTCGAATGGTGATAAAGAGGTTACGGTCCACATAGTCTTTGTGACTCTTTGACAAGAAATAACGCTCATCGGCATATTGAGACCATAATTCTGCTAGTTTTTCATAGTCCTTTCGCGGCATAAAGAAGTCCAAATCATCATCCCAAGGGATAAATCCTTTATTTCGTAAGGCTCCGATAGCTCCTCCCCCACATAAATAGCAGAGCAAGTCGTGTTCTTTACAAAAGGCGACAAAATATTCAGCCATTTCTAAGCTACGGGCTTGAATTGCCTTTAAATCACTCATCTCATTCTCATCCTCTTCTATAGAATTACATCATTTCATTATACCATAAAAAAAGCCAAAAAATCCATCTGATTATGTGAAAAATCAAAGCCCGAGACACCCATTTAGTTGGATGTTTCAAGCTTTGATTGATTGTTACATATTATCTAAATCCCATTTGGGCTAGCTTGTTCTGATAAGCCTTTTGATCCACTCGAAGGGCTTGACCTCCATAGACATCGTAATCGTCTACCCAGTCACCAAGCTCTGGTATTGTTAGTTTTTCAATACCATTCTGACCGCCTTCGAGGACTGATAAACCGTTAGTCAGTAAGAAGGTATAAGGAATGTTGGTAGACGTCATAGCGAATACTTTACCTAAAGCTTCTGAACCTGTGAAAAGTTTTGTAGGATCCTTAATCTGCTGTAAAACAGCTGTCATGACTTGTTGCTGTCTACGAGTACGTCCATAGTCCCCTTCATCATCATCACGAAAACGTGCATAGTTGAGAAGTGTTGAACCATTCATTTGTTGTGTCCCAACTTTAATAGTTTGTGTTGGTGATTCGGTTTCTGTAGCATGCAAATCATCCCCAACTGTAGCTTCTGTAACTGGAACACCGTTTAGGGTTGAAAATTGAGCATCAATGGTCACGCCGTCAGGGAAAAGCGTATCAATGGCAGTCGCAAAGGCTTGGAAATCGACAAGGGCATAGTATTTGATATCCAAGTCAAAATTATCTTTTAGGACCTTACGGACCATTTCAGCTCCTTGTTTTCCTTCTTGCTCACCTAATTCGTAGGCCAGGTTCAACTTATGGTCTGCTTGTTTTTGACCGTTAATAACTTGGCTATAGCCATCGATATAAACAAGGTTATCTCGCATAAAACTAACTAGCTTAAGCTTCTTATCTTTACCACTAACATTCAGAACCATGATAGAATCCGTCCGTGTTTCTGAACTATTCTGTCCGATACGGCCATCTGTTCCCAAAATAAGAATATTGACACCATCTCGGGTATCCTGCCCATTGAAAACTTCAACCTGTGCGGCTTTGGCATCTTTCGGTCCATTTGAGCTATTTGGATTCGCTGATTGGAATCCCTTTAAGAACATGAAAATCATTCCAACCGCCGCACAAATCAAAAGCATTCCTAACCATGCGAGAATACGTTTGATTCGAAAAACTCTTTTTTTCTTAGGTTTCTTTTGCTTTGGAAGCTTAGTTTTTGGTTGGGGTTGGCCAGTACGACGACTTGCACGACTACGATTTGTATAACTAGGTAGGCCTATGTTAGATTCAGTAAATTCTTGATAGGCTACATCATCTGCCTCTTCTGTTACAACTGGACGTACGTTCTGTTGACCATCTAATTTAGCTTGCAAAAAAGCAAACTCTCTTCTTTCCTTTTCATTGAGATAATGAATATTTTTCAAGAGATAGTCATAACGTAATTTTTCATGGTGTGTCAGAGGATTTTCTCTAGTCATTCCTTCTCCTTCCCTTTATCCTGTATGGTATAGATAGGGTAAGCTCCAAGTATTTTATACTGGATACCAATCGTTTCTAATTCTTTTTGAGCAAAATAGACCAATTCTTTATCAGCATAGTCCACATCAATGATAAAAAAGTATTCACCCAAGGCTGTTTTAAGGGGACGACTCTCAATCTTAGTCAGGTCAATCCCGCGCCAAGCAAAGGTAGAAAGTGCCTTATATAATGCACCTGGTAGATTATCCGGCAAGGTCAAGGCCAGGCTCATCTTTTCAGAACTTGCTTCCAAAGGGATTTGTGGTAAGTTAGGCCCCAAAACCCAAAAGCGAGTAAAGTTGGCTTCCATTTCTTGAATATCTTGAGCGACCAGTTCTAATCCATATTCCTCAGCAGAGCTTTTTGGAGCAATGGCTGCAAATGGTTGATCAGGATGCTCAGAAACATATCGCGCAGCGTAGGCTGTACTTGCCGTTACCTCTAATTGAGCGTCTGGAAAATGTTCATCGATAAATTTCTTCCCTTGAGCCAAGGCCTGCGGATGAGAAAAGATTTTCTCTATTTTAGACTGTCCTGATACTGCCATCAGCTGTTGATGGATTGGCTGAACAATCTCTGCCACAGCTTGAATGCGAGCCTGGTGGAAAAGATAGTCCAGAGTCTCATGGACACTACCTTCAATGGAATTTTCAACCGGCACTACTGAATAGTCTGCTAATCCCTGTTCATAGGCCTTGATAACGTCCGTAATATTTGAAAATGGCTCTAGTTCCTCATGAGGAAAAGCCGTTTGCACAACATGGTGCGAAAAAGATCCTTTGGGACCTAGATAAGCAATTTTCATCTTAGTTCCTCTATAATTTCTTCTGGGCTTAAGCTTGACACGTCTACAATCTGACTAGCTACTTCTTCATACCAAGCCTGTCTCTCATCAAAAATCGCAGCTAAATCTTCCTTGCTATTGTTTAGAAATAGCGGGCGTTGATTGTCTTTATCAGCTGAAATTCGCTGGTAAAGGGTCTCAAAATCTGCTTTTAGGTAAATGTTATCTGGATTTTGCTTGAGCAAGGCACGATTTCGAGGAGAAATAACGATTCCTCCTCCTGTGGAGATAACTTGATCTGTCTTTAGCAGATTAGCCAAAACTTCTTCTTCTATCTGACGAAAAGCTGCTTCTCCTTTCTCTTCAAAGAAACGAGCAATCGACATTCCCAGGCGTTCTTCAATCAGGGTGTCCATATCTACGAAGTCAGGTGCTAAATTTCTAGCAATGGTAGATTTTCCTGCTCCCATAAATCCAAGTAAAACCTTAGCCATGAATCAAAGTCTCCAAATCATAAAAGAAGCTTGGGTAGCTAGTATTAATAGCTTCTGCACGATCCAATTCGACCTCTCCATCTGCAACTAAAAGAGCTGCAATGGCTGTCATCATGCCGATACGGTGGTCACCAAATGTATTGACTCTGGCTCCATGAAGAGCAGATTTTCCTTTAATAATCATTCCGTCTGCTGTAGGAGTAATAGCTGCCCCCATGCTATTTAAAGCGTCTGCGACAACTTGAATACGGTCAGTTTCTTTGACCTTAAGCTCCTCTGCATCTTTGATAACCGTTTGCCCTTGAGCTTGGGTAGCAAGGAGCGCAATAATCGGCAATTCATCAATTAAACGCGGAATCAAAGCTCCACCAATCTCAGTTCCTTTGAGGTCTGAAGTTTCGACAGTTAAGGTTGCAGACTTGGCAATTGAATCAATATCAGTAATGTCCAATTTCCCACCCATAGCACGGATAACATCGATGATACCTGTACGTGTTTCATTAATACCAACATTCTTAAGCACCACTCGAGAATTTGGAACAATCAAACCTGCAACTAACCAAAAGGCTGCACTGGAAATATCTCCAGGTACGACAACCGTTTGCCCACTTAGTTTTTGTGGTCCCTGAACTGTTATTTTCTTACCATCGACACTCAAATCTCCTCCAAATTGACGTAACATATCTTCTGTATGATTACGAGTGCACTCCTTTTCAATGATGACTGACTGACCCTGAGCCTGCAATGCTGCAAAAATCAAAGCTGACTTAACTTGAGCAGAGGCAATCGGCAATTCATAATGAATAGGTCTTAATTTTGTTGTCCCTTTTAAGTATAAGGGTGGCAAGTCTCGTTCTGTTTGGCCATAAATAGTAACACCCATTTCTTTCAAAGGGAGAGTCACACGGTCCATCGGACGTTTGGAAAGACTGTCATCTCCAAACATCTCCACTTCAAAGTCTGCACCAGCAAGGACACCTGAAATCAAACGAATAGAGGTCCCAGAATTCCCCATATCTAGAGCATTTTGAGGAACTTTCAAACCATCCATACCGACACCTTGAATGGTAACGATACCGTCCTTGTCCTCAATCTCAACGCCGAGGTCGCGAAAAACTTGCATAGTTGACAAAACATCCTCACCACGTAAGATATCATAAACCTTGGTCTCGCCCTCAGCTAAGCTCCCAAAAATGATAGAGCGATGACTGATGGACTTATCCCCTGGTACGCGAATACTACCATTCAAATGCCTAACGTTTGTTTTTAACTTCATACTAGACCTCATACTGACAATACTTTTTCTTATTTTATCATAAAAAGTCAGAAATTTCTTAAAAATTCCTGACTTTATGAGGTAAATTCTTATTTTAGAAGTTCTGAAATTGGTTCAAAGACAATTTTTTCAATATCAGAAAGGTAGATAGAAAGTTGTTGCTGTTTTGCAAAGAATTCTGACAAGAGAGCGTTGCCCTGAATCAACTTGCCAAAGCTTTCCATTTTTTCTTGGAAAGAAGCGTCTGGCATTTGACCAGTTTGGGCCATCACTTGGATTTCATGCTGAAAAGCAATATAATCTGCAAAAATTTTGCTTGCTTCTGCATCTGCTTGGATGGCATCTCTAGCTTCCTTAACCGCCTTGTATTCAGGCAATTCTCGTAATCCACGACTAAGTGCATTTGCACTATCATAAATATTTGACATAATTGTCCTCCTTATTTAATTACGACTGTGTAGTCAGTATTTTCTGTAATGACTTGCTCAGCACGTTTTAAATCCTGAGCATTCTTAAAGGAAATTTGCAGAATCCCGTGAACATCTTCTCGGTTTTCCTCGTTAATATGGATATTGACCAAGGAAGTTCCTCTAAGCAATTCCAAGATGCGTAAAATCACATCTTCCTCATCGGGAACATCTACATAGAGGTCAAATGAGCTATCTACTCCTCCACGTTTATGGATTTCCATAGCCTGACGTTGCTCACGTGCTTGGTCGAAAAAATTCCAGATTTGGTTTTCGTCACCCTTACTAATAGCTTGTCCAACCTCGTCTAAACGTCGCTTGAAATCCTCGATGCGTTCAATAATGGTCTCTCGATTGGATAAGAGGATAGAAGTCCACATTCCTGGCTCACTTTCGGCAATCCGAGTCATATCACGGAAACCACCTGCCGCAAAACGTCGCGCCATCTCATGTTCTTCAGCATAACTGGCAGTTTGTTTCATCAATCCTGATGCTAAGATATGCGGAAAATGACTAATCTGAGAAGTCACTCGGTCATGTTCTTCAGCGTCGATTTCAATAAAACGAGCATGAAGACCTGACAGCAAGTCTTTCATTTCTTCAAGCGTATCTGGTGTCGTCAGACTTGAAGGCGTAAAGATATAGTAGGCATTTTCAAAAAGATTAACATCGGCAGAGGCAGCTCCTGTCTTATGACTCCCTGCCATGGGATGCGCTCCAACAAAGCGAACAGACTTATCTGCAAAACACTTATCTGCTGTAGCCACAATAGCTGACTTGGTCGATCCAGCATCGGAAATAATGACGCCTTCCTTTAAATCTAAGCTTGCTAACTTCTTGATGAAGGTAAGGGTCTGCTGTATAGGAAGTGTCAAAATGATAATATCCGCAAGGGGAGCGAAACTGGCAAAATCATCCGTCGCACGATCAATCATCCCTCGCTCCAAGGCAATATCTCTAGATGCCTGACTGCGATTGTATCCCAAAATCTCATAATCAGGATGATCCCGCTTGATTCCGAGTGCCATGGAAGCACCAATCAAACCCAATCCTGCGATATAGATGGTTTTCGCCATAAGAACTCCTTAATAATTCTTTGTATACTCCCGATGTTTTGTGACAGCTTCTTTTAACTCTTCCAGATTATCTGAGGAGAATTTCTCTAGAATTTCCTGAGCCAAGACCGTTGCTACGACTGCCTCCATAACGACGCCTGCTGCTGGAAGAGCAGTCGGATCACTTCTCTCTACTGTTGCTTTATAAGGCTCATGGGTTTCAATATCCACGCTCATCAATGGTTTATAGAGAGTCGGAATTGGTTTCATGACCCCACGGACAATAATCGGTTGGCCGTTAGTCATACCGCCTTCGAAACCTCCAAGGTTATTGGTACGACGAGTATAGCCGTCTTCTGGTGACCATAGGATTTCATCCATGACTTGGCTACCCTTGAGATAACCTGCTTTAAAGCCTAGTCCAAATTCCACACCCTTAAAAGCATTGATGGAAACAACTGCTTGAGCTAATCTTGCATCTAGTTTTCTATCCCATTGGACGTATGAACCCAGACCAACCGGAACACCACCGACAACCGTTTCAACAACTCCACCAATGGTATCACCATCGCGTTTGATTTGGTCAATATAGTCCTTAATTTCCTGCTCACGTTCTTGGTTAACGATAGAAACTTCTGACTGGGCAGCTAGTTTTTTGATCTCTGCGACTGTCAAGTTTTCTGGAACATCAATTTCCTTACCACCAAAGACAACAACATGGTTAGCAATTTCAATATCAAGCTCAGCCAATAGTCGTTTACCCACAGCCCCGACTGCTACTCGCATAGTCGTTTCACGAGCAGATGAACGTTCCAGGGAATTTCTCAAATCATCAAAGCGGTATTTGATACCTCCTACCAAGTCAGCGTGACCTGGGCGAGGATGAGTGATTTTTCGTTTACTTTTAAGTTTGTCTTCAATATCCTCTGCAGACATGATATCTAGCCATTTTTGGTGGTCTTTGTTAATGACATCCATGGTAATGGGAGCCCCTGTCGTCTTTCCATGACGAACGCCCGAAGTAAAGACAACCTGATCGCTCTCAATCTTCATGCGACCACCACGACCGTAACCACCTTGGCGACGTTTGAGATCCTCATTGATATCCTCTGCAGTCAAAGGAAGACCTGCTGGAATTCCTTCAATAATTGCTGTCAGACGAGGACCGTGTGATTCTCCTGCTGTTAAATATCTCATACATTCTCCTTATTTTACCAAGTAATCTTTCATTTCTTCGAGTGAGACGGGGTAAATAGTGGCTGAACCAAGCTCTGGTACCAAAACTAATTTCATAGTGTTACCACGCGCTTTTTTATCATGAGACAAGGCCTGATAAAGCTTATCAACATCCCAGTTTTCATAATCAACAGGAAGGCGAAATTTCTGACACATTTCTCGGATAGACTGAGTGATTCCAGCTGGCATGAGACCTTTTTGTTCGGCTACCTTAGAGACCTGAACCATTCCCATCGCTACTGCCTCACCGTGCATAACTCGTCCATAACCAGCAGTCGCTTCAATAGCATGGCCAATGGTGTGACCAAAATTGAGATACAGACGAATACCATTGTCCAATTCATCCTCGACTACCATCTTGCGCTTCACCTGGCAAGAATGCTCAATCAAACTTTCGGAATGTTCCAAAATACTCTCTACAGAACCATCAATTTCAGATAATATGTCCCAGAGTTCTGGATCTTCAATTAAGCCATACTTGATGACTTCCCCCATTCCTTCAATCAATTCTCTCTTCCCTAAGGTTTCAAGAACAGTCGGGTCAATCAAAACACCATCAGGCTGGGCAAAAGTTCCTACCATATTCTTGGCAAAAGGAGTATTCACTCCTGTCTTACCACCGATTGAAGAGTCCACTTGAGCAGTCAAACTGGTCGGAATTTGAACAAAATGAATACCTCGCATGTAAGTTGAGGCTACAAAGCCAGCCAAATCACCAACAACTCCACCACCTAGAGCTACGATACCATCGCTACGAGTCAAGTCTTGCTTAACTAGAAATTCATAAGCCTTTTGAACCGTGGTTAGATTTTTTCTCTCTTCACCCTCTAGGAAGTCAAAAACTGCCACTTGAAAACCAGCATCCTCTAGGCTCAATTTTACTTTTTCTGCATAGAGAGAAGCCACATGGTTATCGGTAATGATAACGACTTTTTGCGGTTGCCAAAGTTCCCGCAACCATTTTCCTGCTTGAGACAAGCATCCTTTTTCAATCTGAATATCATAGGGATGTTGGGGAAGGTCTATTTTGATTTTCATAGCAGTTCTCCTCTTTCTTTATTGATACTTTTGTTTTAATAATTCCCAGATTTGATCTGTTGGCATTTCCTTTCCGGTCCATAACTGAAAAGCTTCAGCTGCTTGGTAAAGCAACATGCCTAGGCCATTAACAGCGTGATTTCCCTGGCTCCTTGCCCACTTTAGAAATGGTGTTTCAAAGGGTTGATAAATCACATCTGCTACCAATAGCTTCTCTGGTAAAACAATGCTTGTTGGGATTGGCTGAAATGCCCCATCCATCCCCACACTGGTCGCATTGACCAAGAGTTCCGCTTTTCGAATGTTCTCTTGGAGCTCTTGAGCATCCTCTAAGGCAAACAAATCTACTCTAAATCCTGTTTCATGCTGTAGCTTCTCTAAGTAAGGTTGTGTTTTTCCCATTGAAGCCGATCGTACAAAGACAGAAACCTGACTGACCCCATCTAAGATTGCCTGCGCCAAAATTGCTTTAGCTGCACCACCTGCCCCTAACAGAACCATTCTTTTTCCAGATATTTTAAAAGAAGGCAAGCTCTTAAAGAATCCCTTGCCATCTGTGTTATATCCAATTAAAGTTCCCTCTCGATTCACAACCGTATTGACAGCACCAATCAAACGAGCTTCTTCACTCAATTGATCCAGATAAGGAATGACCTGCTCCTTGTAGGGCATAGAAAGATTAATTCCAAACATCTGATAACGACGAATATTGGCAACTGTTTCTGCCAAGTCAGTTCCTTCTATCTCCCAAGCAAGATAAACCCCATTGGTATTGGTTGCTTCAAAAGCTCTGTTATGAATGAAGGGTGAAATGGAGTGTTTGATAGGATTGGCGACTACAGCTGCTAAACGTGTGTAGCCATCAATCTTCATTTAGTATCTCCCGAATTTTTTTCATGCTAGAAAGTGAAATCTGTCCTGGCGCACTAGCTTCATCCAGACTTGCAAAAGACCAGCTAGAGCCCGTTACATCCGAAGTAATACGTGAGACCTTACCAACTTTCCCCATAGAAATTGTTACATATTCTTGTTCGGGATTTAGTGTTTTAAAACCACGTGTAAAGTTCATCAAATCTAATACATCTTGTTCTGTATGAGCCATAACCGCGATTTTTACAACTTTAGGATTTAAACTTGTCAACTCAGACAAGATTTCCATTAGATTTTCCGGTGTTTCTTGGAAATTATGATAGCTTAAGACCAGGTTTGGAAATTCTAACATCTCCTCAAAAACATCTCTATAACTAAAATACTCAAAATCAATATAATCCGGTTGATAAAGCTGGGCTACTTCCTTGATAATTTGAACATATTCTTCTGACGAGAGTTCAATTTGACCACCCTCAGCACGAGTACGCAAGGTAAAAACAAGCTCACGACCCGCGAATTTTTCAAAAATAGCGGGTGCTACCTGCAAAATAGCTTCCTTTGGTAAGAAGTCAGCTCGCCACTCAATGATATCGGCATCATGGTACCGCATCACATCAATAGCCTGAGCCTCCTCTAAACTTCTTGGCATTACGGAAACAATTAATTTCATTTACTAACCTTCATGGTAATCACTTTGAGGTAATTACTACTTTCATCTTTTTCGTTGTAGACAAAGTCTGCTGGAAGTCCATATTTATTTAAAATCTGGTACTTTCTTCCTGCAAATCCTTTGTTGATTTGTTCTGTGAATTTTTGACGAGAAACATTAGCCGCATTGGTACTAGCGATAATGATTCCACCGGGGTTTAAAATCTCTAGGCTTTGGGAAATCAACTTGTGATAATCCTTCGCTACAGAGAAGGTTTGTTTTTTATTTCGGGCAAAGCTAGGCGGATCCAGAACAATCACGTCGTAGCTCAACCCCTTCCTCTTAGCATATTTAAAGTATTCAAAGACATCCATGACAATCAATCGATGATGATCAAGACTCAGTCCATTAGCATAAAAATGAGCTTCTGATAGTTCTCTCGAACGCTTGGCTAGATCCACAGAAGTCGTTTCACTGGCACCTCCCATGGCTGCAGCAACTGAGAAAGCGGCTGTATAGGAAAACATATTGAGTAAGGATTTCCCCATAGCTAGACCATCAACCAGGCTCCCACGAACTTCATGCTGATCCAAGAAAATCCCTGTCATAAGGCCGTCATTCATAAAGACTTGGTACAAGACTCCGTTTTCAAGAACAGTGAAAAAATCAGCTGCTTCTTGACCATAGACGTGAGCAGACTCATAATCCAAACCTTTAAAACGAATTTTTTCATAGGCACCTAGGACTTCTGGAAACACCTGAGCAAAGGCGGCTATAATCTCTTGACGAAGGCTATAGATATAGGAGTTATACCAAGAAAAAACAACATAATCTCCATAAAGATCCAGTGTCATGCCACCAAATCCATCGCCTTCTTGATTAAACAAACGAAAGGCAGTTGTCAACTCATCTTGATAGTAGTTAGCGCGTCTTTGTTTGGCTTTTTTAAACAAACTTTCAAAAAAGGATTGGTCAAAAGAAACTTTCTGGTTAGATACAAACCATCCAATTCCCTTATTTTGATGGGATAAATAAGCCTTCCCTAAAAACTGTTTACTTTGATTGAAAAGCTCAACTTCTTGATCAGTTTCAGATAGCTCTGGAAAGTCAATCTCTTCCAAAACCATCTGATCCTTATTCAGCTTTTTTTCGACACGCCGGCTGACGAATACTTTTTTCATAGATACAATTATATCAAATTTGTTGAAATTTCACAAAACAGAAACTGGTTTTCTACATTGATTTCATAGGAAAGATGGCCCTTTATCCTTCATTTTCATCAATCGCTCTCAACAAACAGTCTCCCCTTTTATATTTTTCCAATGTCTAAGATAAAAAATGGACATAAAATATCACCCGTATATTTTACAGCGCAAACGTTTGCGTATTGCACAGCTTTGTGGTAAAATGATTGTCAAATTGTTAAGTATGAGGACTTTCTATGAAAAATCAAACCCTAATGCAATATTTTGAGTGGTATCTCCCACACGATGGAAAACACTGGACGCGACTAACTAACGATGCTGAACACCTAGCTAACTTAGGAATTAGTCATATCTGGATGCCACCTGCTTTTAAGGCTACAAACGAAAAAGATGTTGGTTATGGAGTCTATGATCTATTCGACCTTGGTGAATTTGACCAAAAAGGAACTGTTCGTACCAAGTATGGCTTCAAAGAAGATTATCTCCAAGCCATTCAAACACTGAAATCTCACGGAATCCAACCGATGGCTGATGTCGTCTTAAACCACAAGGCAGCGGCAGATCATTTAGAATCCTTTCAAGTTATCGAAGTGGATCCAGAAGACCGCACAATCGAACTAGGAGAACCTTTCACCATCAATGGCTGGACCGGTTTTACTTTTGATGGTAGACAAAACACCTACAACGATTTTCACTGGCACTGGTACCACTTCACAGGAACTGACTACGATGCTAAACGTCGTAAGTCTGGCATCTATCTCATTCAGGGAGAAAACAAAGGTTGGGCTCATGAAGAATTAGTCGACAATGAGAACGGAAATTACGACTATCTCATGTACGCAGACCTGGATTTCAAACACCCCGAAGTCATCCAGAATATCTATGACTGGGCAAATTGGTTTATCGAAACGACTGGCGTAACAGGCTTCCGCTTAGATGCTGTCAAGCATATTGACTCTTTCTTTATGCGTAATTTCATTCGTGACATCAAAGAGAAATATGGACAAGACTTCTATGTCTTTGGAGAATTCTGGAATCCAGATAAGGATGCAAACCTAGACTACCTCGAAAAGATTGAAGAGCGCTTTGACCTTGTCGATGTCCGCCTTCATATGAATCTCTTTGAGGCAAGCCAGGCAGGAGCTGACTATGATTTAACAACTATTTTTGATGATAGTCTGGCTCAAATCAATCCGGATCGAGCTGTGACCTTTGTCGAAAACCATGATACACAACGCGGTCAAGCCCTCGAATCTACTGTTGAAGAATGGTTTAAGCCAGCAGCCTATGCTCTTATTCTTTTGCGTGAACAGGGTCTTCCCTGTGTCTTTTACGGAGACTACTACGGTATTTCTGGTCAATTTGCCCAGCAAGACTTTAAAGATGTCCTTAACCGTTTGCTAACTATCCGAAAAGAGTTAGCTTACGGTGAGCAAACGGACTACTTTGATGACCCTAATTGTATCGGTTGGGTCCGTTCTGGCACTGACAACCAATCACCTATCGCCGTTCTTATCTCAAACGCTCAAGAAAATTACAAAACCATGTATGTCGGTCAAGAGTGGGCAAATCGAACATTTGTTGATTTGCTTGGGAACCATCCAGAACAAGTAACTATTACTGCCGAAGGATACGGCGACTTCCCAGTTGCTGAGCGTTCAGTCAGTGTTTGGGGGATTACTTATTAAGAGCACAAAAAAACTTGCCATAGGCAAGTTTTTTTATTGCTAAATATTAGTCTTTCCAAAGGTCCATGGCATTTTTAAAATCAGATGAAACTTGAACATTTTGAGGGTTTGTTGCCTCTCTCTCCTGACGTTTCGCTTCTACCTGGGCTACACTCTTAATACCCTCATGTCGCCAGTTTCGTAGGATTGCTTGGATATATTTCCAGTTTGGTTTTCCATTCAAAACAGCTTCACGCAAGGCTTCCTTTATCAAGTCTGCACTGGTTCCGTCTTCTTTCAAACTCTTTTCCAAATCTTCAATTTCAAAAGGACTCAAGAGTCGACCTAATTCCTGTTGAAAAGTTTCTACCAAACTCTTTAAATCATTTGGTGCAGACTGTACTTGACTTGTTTCCTGCTTCCCAAAAAGTTGGTCAAGACGTTCCAAGGCAAGAGTTGCATCGAAAATTACTTCTATTTCACCATTGAGTTCAATCGTTCGGTATTGAAGCAACCCCTTATCAGTCAAGCGGGAAATTGCTTGGTTGACTTCAGTAACTTGCTTGCCAATTTTTTCAGCAATCTGACTTGGAGACAGCTCACCCAAAGCGGTTGTGTTCTGTAAGTAAAAGAATTGCCAAACCAAGAAATCATCGCTTGACGAGAACAGTCGATTGTAGTTTAAGAGCAGTTCACTTGGTAACACCAAGTTCCCTGATTTAAAAGCATCTAAATATGTCATAATTCCTCTTATAAGTATCCAAAATGAGACACATCATCTTCTACACTCTTCCACTCAAAAGGCGTTTCTTGGTATACTGCATAATTTACCCAGTTACTGAAAAAGAGGGCTGCAGATGAACTCCACCTCATACAAGGAAGTTCATGAATGTCATCATTTTTGAAATAATTTTCTGGTATATGTGGATCTAAACCAGCATCTATATCTCTAAAATATTCTTTTGCGAGCGTATCGCGATCATACTCTAAATGCCCAAAGCTATAGACTTCTCTCAAATCTCGACTCGCAAGGATAGAGACTCCTACCTCTTCTCCTGATGCTAAAATCTCTAGATTTGTTTTGTTTAGAATATCTTCTTTGTGGACTTCTGTATGGCGAGAATGAGGGGATACATATAAATCATCAAAACCTCTCAAAAGAAGGTGACCTTCTTTTAAAACATCCTGAGGATAAATTCCCGAAAGCTTCTGCTCCATCTGGTATTTATCTACGCCATAGCGATAGTATAGACCTGCCTGTGCCCCCCAACAAATATGCAAGGTTGAAAAGACATGAGTCTTAGACCAATCGATAACTTGGGTAAACTCCTGCCAATAGTCAACCTCCTCAAATGGAAGGTGCTCAACTGGAGCTCCTGTGATAATCAAGCCATCGAAATAATCATCTTTGACTTCCGAGAAGGTCTTATAAAAGGTCTCCATATGCTCTGAGCGAGTTGTTTTTGATTGGTGACTTTCCATATATAAAAATTCAATATCTAACTGCAAAGGAGTATTGGCTAAATGGCGTAAAAGCTGAGTTTCTGTAACCATTTTCAGTGGCATCAAGTTTAAAATCAGAATTTTCAGTGGTCGAATATCCTGATGAGCCGCCCTCTGGTCATCCATGACGAAAATATTTTCCGTTCGTAAAATCTCAACTGCTGGTAATTTTTTATCAATTCGAATCGGCATAGAAATCTCCTTACTGTATCAATACTAGGCTCAAGTTAACATGCAGTCGTCAAATGAAAATCAGCTGACGATAGTCCTTCCTTTTATTATACTGTAAGAAGATATAGTTTTCAATTATAGTTTTTCTCTAACTAGGTATAGCCTTTTTTTATATCACTATGAAGAGAAAACAGCCCTAAGGACTGTTTTTTCTTTAATAATGCATGAGCACTTTGTAATCGTAATCTCCGATAGCTTCACGGCCTTTAAGTTCATCAAGCTCAATCAAGAAGGCACAACCAGCTACGATACCACCAAGTTTTTCAATCATTTCGATGGTCGCTTTAACAGTACCACCTGTTGCCAAGAGGTCATCGACGATAAGAACACGTTGACCTGGTTTGATAGCATCGGCGTGCATGGTCAAGGTATCAACACCATATTCTTTTTCGTAGTCAGCTGAAATCACTTCACGTGGCAATTTCCCTGGTTTACGAACAGGTGCAAAACCAATTCCCAACTCAAAAGCGACTGGACATCCAACGATAAATCCACGCGCTTCTGGTCCTACGATCATATCAATCTTTTTGTCAGTAGCATATTGAACAATTTCACGAACAGCATAGCTGTAGGCATTTCCGTTAGCCATCAAAGGGCTGATATCACGGAACGTAATGCCTTCTTGTGGGTAATTTTCAATACTTGCAATGTAATCTTTTAAGTTCATAGCATTTCTTTCTTTTTAAGTTTTTACTCCCTATTATACCATATTTCCTAGAAAAGCAAAATAGAAAGAAGCCTTGGTACTTAGTCCAAGACTTCCCTTTGCTCTTCAATAGCAAATGGTTAATCAGGCAATGAAATCCTTACTTCTTTTTACTTTTAGAGTTTTGGTTGCGTTGACGATTTTGTTGGATGCGCCACTCTCGTTCATAGTAGGACATGGTTTCAAATACCCTTCGCGGCAAACCCACATCCAGCAAGTGGATTGGAATTTTTAAAACGTTAGAATCTTTCGAACTTGTAAATCTACTTCGTAGACGTCGCCATAGAGAGCTATTGTTCAAAAGATTTGTATCATAAAAATGAACCTCAATAATATAAAAATCCCTTGAATTTCTACCACCCTTAATTCTCGTGAGAGCAAATTTTTCTACCTCTCCCCAGGAATAATACTGCCAGTCTTTCTTTGGATATGGTTTATAGGAAAATCCTTGAGCCGTACATTTCAAATACTCTTTATCAGAAAAAAGCCGTCGCAAATGTTGATACAAAATGAAGCCAACGATGATGATTAAGAAACCAATAAAGAGAATTAAAGCCACCAATCCCGCAGGTGCTTCTTCGGGATAGCTCATCAAAAACGAAAAAATCCAAAGTAGAAGAGCCAATTCTAGTAGGTAAAGAATAAGGCTCAAGACGATTTTCTTACTACTCCATTTAATAATTGTTTCTTCCATTATACTAACTCACTTAAATATTCATAGCGTTCATATTTTTCCAGCAAGTCTTCATTTTTCTCGTCTAATTCTTTTTGAAGGGTAGCTAGTTTCCCAAAGTCAGAACCATTTGCTAGCATTTCTTCCTCTATAGAAGAGATGCGGTTTTCCAAGGCTTCGATGTCACCCTCAATACTTGCCCATTCCTGCTTTTCTTGGTAAGTCATCCGTTTCTTCTCTTCACGGACTTTGACGACTTTTTCCTTGTCAGCCTTTTGGATTTGAGTTACTGCTTCTGCTTCAAAGGCCTTTTCATCTAGATAATCTGTATAATGGCCAAAGAAAGGACGGATGGTTCCATCTTCAAAAGCAAGAATCTTAGTTGCTACCTTATCAAGGAAATAGCGATCGTGACTAACTGTCAAGACTGGTCCTGCAAAACCTTGTAAGAAATTTTCTAGAACTGTTAAGGTCGCAATGTCTAGGTCATTTGTTGGTTCATCCAAGAGAAGCACATTGGGTTTTTCAAGGAGTAATTTGAGGAGATAAAGACGTTTCTTCTCTCCACCAGATAACTTCTCAATCAAGGTACCATGCGTTGATCGTGGGAAAAGGAACTGCTCTAGCAACTCAGCGATAGATGTCGTAGAACCACCACTGGTCTTGACTTCTTCTGCCACTTCCTGCAGGTAGTTAATAACCCGCTTGCTTTCATCCAAACCTTCGATTTGTTGAGAGAAATAAGCGATGCGAACCGTTTCTCCGATAATAACTTGACCTTCAGTTGGCTCGAGACTTCCTGCAATGAGATTGAGAAGAGTTGACTTCCCAACACCATTATCCCCAACGATTCCGATACGGTCTTTGGCTTGGACCAAAAGGTTAAAATCTTGCAAAATCGGTTTGTCATCATAGGCAAAGGAAACATCCTTAAACTCGATGACCTTTTTACCGATACGGCTAGTTTCAAAATTCATGCTTAAGTCTGTCTCAACACTAGTATCTGAAACTTCCTTCTTCAAGTCATGGAATCGATTGATACGAGCTTGTTGCTTGGTCGCACGAGCTTGAGGTTGTCGTCTCATCCAAGCCAATTCTTGTTTGTAAAGTTGTTCCTTTTTGTGAAGAAGAGCTGCATCACGCTCATCCTGTTCAGCTTTGAGGCGAACATAGTCCTGGTAATTCCCCTGATATTCTGTCAAACCAGCTCGGTCCAACTCAAAGATTCGCGTAGAAAGAGCATCCAAGAAATAGCGATCGTGAGTGATAAATAACACTGTTTTCTTGGAATTTTTCAAAAAGAGAGTTAACCATTCAATGGTCGCAATATCCAAGTGGTTGGTAGGCTCATCAAGAAGCAAGAGATCATGGTTTCCAAGAAGGACTTGCGCCAACTGAACCCGTCTACGGAGACCACCAGACAGAGCTCCAACAGGAGTTGATAAATCTTGAATGCCTAGTTTACTGAGAACCGTCTTGACCTGACTTTCGATTTCCCACGCTTGGAGGGAATCCATCTCAGCCATGACCCATTCCAAACGGGCCTGTTTGTCCTCATTGTAGTTAAGCATGAGCAATTCATACTCACGAATTAACTGGATTTCTTTCAAATCACTTGATAGGACAGTATCCAAGACAGTCTTGCTGTCATCAAAATCCGGATCCTGGGTTAAATAGCCAATCTTGTAATCATTCTTTGCTGAAAATGGGCTAACATCACCATCAAAACCTGAAACGCCAGAAAGCACATCTAAAAGGGTGGTTTTCCCGGTTCCGTTGACACCGATAAGACCAATTCTGTCCAAGTCATGGATGATAAAGGAAATATCTTTAAAGACAGTCTTATCTCCAACGGATTTACTTAGTTTTTCAACGATAAAGTCACTCATTTTCTCTCCCTTAGGTAGTCATGGATGGCTTGACGGTCATTTTCCAATTCTCCATCAACAATAGCATACTCAATTTCTTCTAAAACATCCCCTAATTCAGGGCCTGGCTGATAGCCGTATTCTTTGATGAGAATGCCACCATTGATTTGCATTTCTTTCTTATCATGAATGGTCAAACTCTCATAGGTTTCTGTGATAGCTTGCAGATTGACTTCTTTACCTTGAGCTCTGCGTAGATTTTCAGCCTGTAGAAGCAAGTCCAAATCAAATCGGTAACAATCACGCTTGCTCAGTTCTCCTTTTTCCCGTAGAGACAAAATAGTCAACAAATCCTGTACTTGCTTGGCAAATTGTCGTGATGTCTTCCAATGTTTTAAAAATTTTTGAGCATCTTCCACTTTTAAAACCCATAAAAGTGCTGCCCAAGCTTGTTCAGAAGATTCAAAAGTGAAATGATCTTCTAAATCAAATAATAACTGGAGTTTATCCTGACTACCAGCCATATCTGGAAGATAATCATAAGCTTTACTTGCAATCATAGAAGACAAACCCACTCGCCAATGAGGGGCTAGTAGAAGTTTGTCAAATTCAACAAAAGTACGCTCCACAGAGATTTTCTCTAAAAGTGGCGTTAAGGTCTTCATCGCTTCAAACGTTTCTTGTTCAAGTTCAAAACCAAGACTAGCTTGGAAACGAAATCCACGCATGATTCGTAGAGCATCTTCATTAAAACGTTCACTAGCTACACCAACTGCACGTAGAACTTGATTTTCTAAATCTTGTAAACCATCAAATAAATCAACGATTTCCCCTGTCTCATCCAAGGCAAAGGCATTGACTGTGAAATCACGTCGTTTGAGGTCCTCTTCTAACGAACGAACAAAAGAAACTGAACTTGGTCTACGGTAGTCTACATAGACATCTTCCGTTCTGAATGTGGTTACTTCGTACTCTTCATCTCCATCTAAAACCAAGACGGTTCCATGCTCAATGCCAATATCAGCTGTCCGTGGAAAAATCTTCTTGGTTTCTTCTGGATAGGATGACGTCGCGATATCCACATCGTGGATAGGACGATTGAGCAGGGCATCCCTAACGGATCCACCAACAAAATAAGCCTCAAATCCTGCTTCTTTAATTTTTTCTAATACTGGTAAAGCCTTCTGAAATTCAGAAGGCATTTGTGTTAATCTCATAGTAAGTGTTCTAATCCATAGACAAGCTCATGACGCTTGACAACTTCCTTGATTCCCAAATTCACCCCTGTCATGAAGGAGCTACGATCATAGGAGTCATGACGCAGAGTCAAACCTTCTCCTTGATTTCCAAAAATGACTTCCTGATGGGCTACCAAACCAGGTAAACGGATCGAATGAATTCGCATACCATCAAAATTAGCTCCACGTGCACCAGCAATGAGTTCTTCCTCATCACTAGCACCTTGTTGGATAGATTCGCGAACTTCAGCCATCAATTCAGCTGTTTTAATAGCTGTTCCACTTGGAGCATCTTTCTTCTTATCATGATGAAGTTCAATAATCTCCACATTTGGGAAGTATTTAGCTGCCTGTGCCGCAAATTGCATGAGCAAGACCGCACCCAAGGCAAAGTTAGGGGCAATTAAGCCACCCAAGTTTTTTGAACGAGAAAAATCTTTTAATTCTTCGATTTCCTGACTAGTAAAGCCTGTTGTTCCAACTACTGGAGCAAAGCCATTTTCAAGAGCAAAACGTGTATTTTCATAGGCAACTGCTGGAGTTGTAAAATCCACCCAAACATCAGCATCAAAGCCTGCCAAATCATTTTTATTATTGAAAACAGGAATACCCTGCCATTCAGAAGCAGACTCGAAAGGATCTAAAACGGCTACTAGTTCAAGTTCAGGATCAGACAAAACCATCTGACAAGCAGCTTGGCCCATTCTTCCCTTAAAACCTGCGATAATTACTCGAATACTCATCTTTACTCCTATCTAAGATACAAAGCCTGTAAGAACACAAAGTGAAAATAGGAGTTCTGATCAAGGAGTTTCTTCTCCTTGGAAGAACTATCTTTTTCACACAGGGTTCCAGGCGTGTTCAATTCTAAGATACAAAGGACCTTTGCTGCCCATGAAAAATAGGGAATAGCGCTGACTTTACACGAAAGGCAAGACAGGCATCTTTTTTCAAGAGGCAGATAGTCTGTGCTCAATTTTAAGATACCAAGACTGTAAGAACAATCTAGACGATTGGTGTATATGCCAAAGCGATGCTTCCTTCTCCCAGGTGGGTTCCAATGACACTACCAAAGGTTGCAATCTCAACATCTGTAGCTACTCCACTATCTAGCAAAAGCTGACACAAATCGGCTGCTTTTTGAGGAGCATTCCCATGAATTACAGTAATCTGATAATTTCCATTACTTGTTACTTCTTTGACAATTTCAACCAGACGTTTAGTTGCTTTCTTCTCAGTACGAACCTTCTCATAAACTTCGATAACACCTTGGTCATTAAAATAGAGAATTGGTTTAATGCTAAGAAGATTTCCTAAAATAGCCGCACCATTTGACAAACGACCACCTTTTACAAGATGATTCAAATCATCTACCATGATAAAAGCAGAGGTGTTTTCAATCTGTTCTGTTAACTTATCTAGTATAGACTGGAAGTCATCACCCTGTTCCACCCATTGAAATACACTCTCCACCATGAAACCTAGTGGTGCACTTGTAATTCGAGTATCAGGAAAAGCAATGCTTAGACCTTCAAACTCATCCGTCATATATTGGATATTCTGGAGAAATCCTGAGATTCCAGAAGAAAGGAAGAGACCCAAAACATGAGTATAGCCTTTTTCTTTTAATGATGATAAAATTTCATCCAACTTTGCAATACTTGGTTGACTTGTTTTAGGTAGTTCAGATGAACGAGCCATTTTTTCATAAAATTCTTGAGCGGTTAGATTTACACCTTCAACATACTCCTGTCCGTCGATATTCACAGGAATGTCAAGCACAAATAAATCTTCTTTCCGCAAGGTTTCCGCTTGTAGAAAAGCAGATGAGTCTGTTATGACCGCTAATTTCATTTTTTTAAAACTCCAAATTAATTCCTGGTAAATCTAGTGCAATTTCCGTCACTTCATAAGTCAAACGGTTTAGCATATCCAAACAAGGACGAGCAAGTGTTTCAACTTCTTCTTGAGTGAAATCACTTGGTTGGTCTACGATGCGACCTTCTACGTGGTTAACTTGAGAAATAGTGCCACTGATTACAAATTTATCAAAGACAATCATAAAACTCAAAACAACTACGAGAGAAGTCACTTGGTTTTCTTGATCATGTTGAAGTAGTTGGAAGTTGACATCAACCTTTGTTTCAGGAATTCCGTTTTCATTTTCCCATTCAAAGTTACGTGCATCAAAGTGATACTGACTAACAAATTCTTGTTCACGTTTTAAATTCATCATATTCTCCATGGTTACAATTTACTTTGACATTGTAACATATTTTCTTATTTTCTGCTAACTTTCCTAAATTCCAATCTCTGCTTTCACAACTTCGGCAATAGTATCCACATAGTAGTCTACTTCTTCAGTTGTTGGAGCTTCGGCCATGACACGCAAGAGTGGCTCAGTTCCACTTGGGCGTACGAGGATACGTCCGTTACCTGCCATCTCTTCTTCCATCTTATCGATAATAGCCTTGATAGCTGGTACTTCCATGGCTTTTTCTTTCATGGCATTTTCAACACGGATATTGACCAATTTTTGTGGGTAAATCGTTACTTCTGAAGCCAACTGAGATAAGCTCTTACCTGTTTCTTGCATGATTTTGGTCAATTGAACCGCTGAAAGCTGACCATCACCTGTGGTATTGTAATCCATCAAGATAACGTGACCTGACTGCTCTCCACCGAGATTGTAGCCTGATTTTCTCATTTCTTCAACGACATAACGATCTCCAACTGCAGTGACGGCTTTATTGATACCTTCACGATCCAAGGCTTTATGGAAACCAAGGTTAGACATCACAGTTGTTACGATTGTATTTTGTGCTAATTGGCCTTTTCCAGAGAGATATTTACCGATGATGTACATAATCTTGTCACCATCGACAATTTCTCCATTTTCATCAACCGCAATCAGACGGTCACTGTCGCCATCAAAGGCCAAGCCAATGGCAGATTGGCTTTCTTTTAAAAGTTCTTGCAAGGCTTCTGGATGAGTTGAACCAACATTCAAGTTAATGTTCAAACCATCTGGAGTTTCTCCAATGACAGTGATTTGAGCACCTAAGTCTGCAAAGATTTGGCGAGCACTAGTAGAAGCTGCTCCATTTGCAGTATCCAAGGCAACCTTCATCCCTTCAAGAGCTGTTCCAGTTGAAACCAGGTAGGCTTCATACTTGCGTAATCCTTCTGGGTAATCAACAACCGTACCTAATCCTTCTGCACTTGGACGTGGAAGAGTATCTTCACTCGCATCAAGTAAGGCTTCGATTTCTGCTTCTTTTTCATCGTCTAGCTTAAAGCCATCTCCACCAAAGAATTTAATCCCGTTATCTAGAGCTGGATTGTGGCTAGCTGAAATCATGACACCTGCGCTCGCTCCCTCAGTTTTCACCAAGTATGCTACTGCAGGCGTAGCAAGTACACCAAGTTTATAAACGTGAATTCCCACAGAAAGAAGACCAGCAATCAAGGCTGCTTCTAACATTTCCCCTGAAATACGTGTATCGCGTCCAACAAAAACCTTAGGCGCTTCTGTCGCATGTTGACTGAGGACATATCCTCCAAAGCGACCCAATTTAAAGGCCAATTCTGGCGTTAATTCTACGTTTGCTTCTCCACGGACTCCGTCCGTTCCAAAATATTTACCCATTTTAAGATTCCTTTTCTAGTTTAATATTTATTTTATGAATTTGACTTTGTCTCTGCCGCTGTCGTTGATGAGTTTTCTGTTGACGAACCATTACTTGTTGAAGTTGTACTACTTGTTGCTCTGACAGCTTTGGTCGTTACTTTCATAGTAGTTTCAAAAGGTGTGATAACTGTTGGTAAGACAGCTCCATTTTTATCAACAGCTTGCAAAGGAACTGAACCAGAGTAATTTCCTGTAATCTGTTCACTCGTTGGCAAAACTGCAACAATACGATCAATCTTAGACAGTGTATCTGCATCACTAGTTACTGAAACTTTTTCATCAGAAACAGTAACACGTTCGATTATAATCTTCTCATCAATTTGACTAGAATCGATTTGAGGAACCACAGGTACATTATCTCGAGTAACTTTCTTACCAATCTTGACTGTAATCTTTTGTGGTGTTGCTACAGCTGTCAAGCCACTTGGAAGATTTTCAATGGTCAAGGGAACTTCGATTGTTCCTTCTGTTGCTTGTGACAAATCAGCAGTCACTTTGAATTTACGAGTGCTTTCCTGCATCTCACTAGCCAAGGCCACCCGATTTGAACCAGTCAGAAATACTGTTACTTCTGAACTAAAGCCACTGATGAAATACTGCTCACTATCATACTGAATATCAATCGGTACATTGACTACTGTATTGGTATATGTTTCAGTTTTAGTTTGTCTCGCATTAGTATTGTTTTGATAATTGATTGATGTTGCATAGATAAATAGGACACATGCAAAGAGGAGTGAGGTGATGATATAAAGACTATTTCTTTTCATTATTCCACCCTCCTAATAAACGTTCTTTTAAGCTTGGTTCTTGTGAATCCTTAGGGATTAGAATACGACGTAGTTCTTCCTCGAATTCTTCCAAACTTAGATCATGTTTGAAGACTCCATTGTAGGTGATGGATATACCCCCAGTTTCTTCTGATACTACAAAAGTAAGGGCATCTGAAACTTCTGATAAACCAATGGCTGCACGGTGACGAGTTCCGAACTCTTTGGAAATACCTGTGTTTTCTGTCAATGGTAAATAGGCAGAAGTTACTGCAATCCGATCTCCACTGATAATGACTGCACCGTCATGGAGAGGAGTATTAGGGATAAAGATGTTAATCAATAACTCAGCAGAAATCTTAGCATCCAAAGGAATTCCTGTAACGATATACTCCTGCAAGGTTCTGACACGCTGAACAGAGACTAGTGCTCCTATTTTACGTGGACTCATGTATTCAACTGCCTTGACAAAAGCCTGGACCATCTGTTCTTCTGAACTCATTGGAGTAGTGGAAAAGAAATCCGTAGCCCTACCTAATCGCTCCAAACCTGTCCGAATTTCTGGAGAAAAGATGACCACCGCTGCAATAACTCCATAGGTAATCAATTGATTAATCAACCAGGAAATAGTTGTCAGGCCTAAAAAGTTAGCTGCTATCTGAGCTAAGATAAAGACTAAAACACCTCGAACCAGAATCATAATCTTGGTTCCTGCAATTGATTTTGTAAATTGATATAAGATATAAGCAACGATTAGAATATCAATCAAATTTATCACAATACTCCACGGACTGGAAAATAAACTAGACCAGTATTGGAGATTAGATAATTGCTGAAAATTCATCCTGGGACTCCTCTCCATAAAAAAAGCTTCTCTTCATTATACCATTTTCTATGAAAATTTTCTCCCCCTACTTGATTTTAAATTGGTAGAAAATATGATAGAATAAAAAGACAGAAATGAATTAAGGAGAAGCTATGTCTGAACTATATGATATCACCATTATAGGTGGTGGACCTGTTGGTCTTTTCGCAGCCTTTTACGCTCACCTTCGTCAAGCCAAAGTACAAATCATTGATTCTCTCCCACAACTAGGTGGTCAACCTGCTATTCTTTATCCCGAAAAACAAATTCTCGATGTGCCAGGTTTCCCAAACCTTACAGGGGAAGAATTGACTAACCGTCTCTTGGAACAACTCGAAGGATTCGAGACACCTGTTCACCTCAACGAAACCGTTCTTGAGATTGAAAAAGAAGATGGTATCTTTACTATCACAACCACTAAAGGAAGTCACAATAGCAAAGCTGTTATTATCGCTATGGGTGGTGGCGCCTTTAAACCTCGTCCACTCGAATTAGATGGCGTTGAAGGTTATGAAAATATCCACTATCACGTTTCTAACATTCAACAATTTGCTGGTCAGAAAGTAACTATTTTGGGTGGTGGAGATTCTGCTGTGGACTGGGCCTTAGCTTTTGAAAAGATTGCTCCTACTACACTTGTTCACCGTAGAGATAACTTCCGTGCCCTTGAACATAGTGTACAAGCTTTACAAGAATCATCTGTAAGTATCAAAACACCATTTGTGCCAAGCCAACTTCTTGGAGATGGAAAAAACTTAGACAAGCTTGAAATTACAAAAGTTAAATCCGATGAGACTGAAACCATTGAACTGGATCATCTCTTTGTCAACTATGGCTTCAAATCTTCTGTCGGAAACCTTAAAAATTGGGGATTAGAACTAAATCGCCATAAGATTATCGTCAATAGCAAGCAAGAATCAAGTCAAGAAGGAATTTACGCCATCGGTGACTGTTGCTACTACGAAGGTAAGATTGACTTGATTGCGACAGGTCTTGGTGAAGCACCAACTGCTGTCAATAATGCCATTAACTACATTGACCCAGAGCAAAAAGTACAACCAAAACACTCTACTAGTCTATAAGAAAAAACCACGAATCCTTTGATTCGTGGTTTTAAAGTTCATCAGCAATTTTATTTATCTTTCGCAATCTATGATTGACACCGCTTTTGGTAAGTGGATTTGTCAAACTGTCAGCCAATTGTTGAATAGAATAGTCTGGATGCTGGATACGCAGATGCGCTACTTCCTGCAAATCGACTGGTAGACTATCTAGACCAACAGTATCCATGATTTTACTGATATTGTTAATGGTTTTCATGCTTGCAGAAACCGTACGTGCAATATTAGCTGTCTCTGCATTATTAGCACGATTGAGATCATTTCGAGTTTCTCGGAGAATCTTGACCCCTTCAAAAGTATCACGCGCCTGCATGGCTCCCACCAAAATCAGGAAATCCATTATATCTTCTGCTCTTTGGAGATAGGTTACTGCTCCCTTTTTTCGTTCGATAACCTTAGCATCTAACAAGAACTGCTGCAAAAGCGAAGCAATCCCTTGCGCATGGTCCACATAGACGGAACTAATTTCTAACTGATACTTTCCTGACTCAGGATCCCGAATACTCCCATTTGCCAAAAAGGCTCCACAAAGGTAAGCACGTCCAGCTTCCTCATCTCCTAAAATATCTGGATCAATCCCAGTTTCTAGACCAAAGAAAGAATCAGCCAAACGCAAATCCGCTAAAAGTTCTTGAACTCGCTCATCAGTAAACACGGTATAAACACGATTTTTCCGAAGATTACTTCTCTGATGATGACGAATCTCCGACTTAATACCATAGAAGTGCAGGAAAGATTCATAGAGGTGACGAGCTAACTTAGCGTTTTCTGTAATGACGGATAATGTCAAACCAGAGCTAGATAAACCTACACTACCAGACATCTTGATAATAGCTGATAACTCATAGCGACTCAGATGGTGCTGACCTAGGATTTCTTCTTTTACTGCTACTGTGAAACTCATTTTCTCACCTGTATAATTCGCATCAACTCGTCCACGATTAGATCTCCATCATGGAAGGCTCCACCATTTTCCAAACGTAGGAAGTTTGATGAAATGACACGAGGTACTTGCTTACGCAAACCTTCAAAATCATGGTCAACCTGCACCAAATATTCATCAAAACGATTGGTATCCATATAATCTCTCGGAACCTTTTCAATATTAACAAGAACGGTATCGATAAATGGACGGCCCAAATGACGATGTAAGACTTCTACGTGATCACTATCTGAGAAATGTTCTGTCTCTCCACGCTGGGTCATGATGTTGCAGACATAGGCAATTTCTGCCTTAGTTTCCAGAAGTGCCTGACCGATTTCTTCGATGACGATATTAGGCAAAATCGAAGTAAAGAGGGAGCCTGGGCCCAACACAATCATATCACTCTCAAGAATAGTATTGACAACTCGACGGCTAGCCTGCGGTTTTTCATCATCTAGAGTGTTGGTAACATAGACATGGTCAATCATACCTGGATGATCTGCAATGTGACTTTCCCCAGCAACTTCTGTTCCATCTTTAAAGACGGCATGGAGTGTCAAAGGGTGGTCACTTGATGGAAAAATCTTACCTGTGGTATGGAAAAATTTACTCAGTAATTGCATGGCATTGTAGGTTGAACCCTGCATTTCAGAAAGTCCTGCTATGATAATGTTTCCTAGCGGATGACCTGCAAATGAACCAGCATCCTCAGAAAAACGGTATTGAAAGACCTTTTCATAGAATTTTGGCATATCTGACATAGCCACAAGAACATTGCGAAGATCCCCAGGAGGAGTCAACTGTTGAATGTTTTTACGAAGCTCTCCTGAAGAACCTCCATCATCAGCAACGGTTACAATGGCTGCAATTTCGACATCCTTTTCCCGTAAACTCTTTAAAATAACAGGGATCCCGGTTCCACCACCAATCACCGTAATTTTTGGTTTTCTCATGAACGGTTTACCGTTTCCTTTCTTCGGTCTTTATCACGATGACTTTCATTTACAGGCCAACTTTTAGATAGGTCATTTGCTAAACGCTTGGCAAAAGCAACACTTCTATGCTGTCCACCAGTACAACCAATCGCAATCGTTAAGACTGATTTGCCTTCTTTTTTATATCCTGGTAGGATTGGTTCAACCAAGGCTAACAAATGATGGTAGAAATCTTCAGATTCCTCATGGTTCATGACATAGTCATAAACAGCCTGGTCTTCACCTGTCTGGTTACGAAGTTCTGGCAAATAGTATGGATTTGGTAAAAAGCGAACATCAAATACCAAATCAGCATCAATTGGAATGCCGTATTTAAACCCGAAAGACATCACCTCGATTCGGAAAGACTGCGTTTGTTCTTGGTCTGAAAATTGTTCTGCAATAGTCTTGCGGAGTTCACGTGGAGTTAACTCTGTCGTGTCTACCACGTTTTGACTCATATTTTTCAAAGGTGCCAAGAGTTCGCGTTCCAACTTGATACCGTCCAAGATACGACCATCTGCTGCTAGAGGGTGACTTCTTCTAGTTTCCTTATAGCGTGCCACCAATTCCTTATCTGCCGCATCCAAAAAAAGGATTTTAAAGTCCAAATCATCTTGATTTTCCAATTCATCTAAGACAGCTTGAATCTCTGAGAAGAAAGAACGACTACGCATATCCACCACTAGGGCTAACTTATGGTCATCGTCCTTGGTCTCGACCAACTGCAAAAACTTTGGCAAGAGAGCAGGCGGCATATTATCAATGGTAAAATATCCTAAATCTTCAAAGGACTGAATGGCTACAGTTTTCCCTGCGCCACTCATCCCTGTCACAATCACCAGGTGAAGTTGTTTCTTTGTCATCATAGTCTCCTTATATCAAAAGAAGTTTGGAAGAACCAAACTTCTACTAGCTTATCCAATCTCTGCGATGACTTCAATTTCGACTTTTACATCGCGAGGAAGACGAGCTACTTCCACAGCTGAACGAGCTGGAAATTCCTTGTTAAAGGCTGTTTGGTATACCTCATTAAAAGGTACAAAGTCGTTCATATCACTCAAGAAACAAGTTGTTTTAACAACATGGTCAAAATCTGTTCCTGCTTCTGCTAAAATAGCTCCAATATTTTTCAAGACTTGTTCAGTCTGTTCTTGGATTGTTTCTCCTACGATTTCTCCAGTTTCGGGAGATAGTGGAACTTGACCGCTAGCGAACAAAAGGTTGCCAACGATTTTTCCTTGAACGTAAGGTCCGATTGCCTTTGGAGCTTTATCTGTATGAATTGTTTTTGCCATATGTATTCCTCATAATTTTTCTAAAATAGCATCCCAAGCTTGGTCCATTCCTGCTTTTGTCACTGAAGAAAAGAGGATAAAATCATCACTTGGATCAAAGTTTAATTTCTTTTTAATAGCTGATTCGTGCTTATTCCATTTACCACGCGGAATCTTGTCTGCCTTAGTCGCCACGATGATGACAGGAATCTCATAATACTTAAGAAATTCGTACATCTGAACATCATCTGCTGTCGGGTCATGACGAAGGTCAACGAGACTAACAACTGCCCGAAGATTTTCTCGAGTAGTCAAGTACTCCTCAATCATACGACCCCATTTTTCACGTTCCTTTTTGGAAACACGGGCATAACCATAACCAGGCACATCCACAAAACGCATCTTATCATCAATGTTAAAGAAATTAAGTAGTTGTGTTTTTCCTGGTTTTCCAGAGGTACGAGCTAGATTTTTACGATTGAGCATGGTATTGATAAAACTTGATTTACCAACATTTGAGCGTCCTGCAAGAGCAATTTCAGGAAGTTCATCCTGCGGATAGTGGGACTTATTGGCTGCACTCAGTAAAATCTCAGCATTGTGTGTATTGATTTCCATAGTCACCTCTAGGCTGTCTCTAGGATTGGCTTAGCCGTACCGTCAACCGCTTCTTTTGTGATACGAACTGTTTTCACATTTTCTTGACTTGGAACTTCAAACATAACGTCTAGCATGGTTTCTTCGATGATTGAGCGAAGACCACGCGCACCCGTTTTACGTTCGATGGCTTTATTGGCAATTTCCTGGAGTGCTTCGTCATCAAATTCAAGCTCAACATCATCATAAGAAAGCAAGGTCTGGTATTGTTTAACCAAGGCATTTCTTGGTTCCTTCAAGATGCGAACCAAATCATCTACGGTCAACTGCTCCAAGGCTGCAAAGACAGGCAAGCGTCCAATCAACTCAGGAATAATACCGAATTTTTGAATATCTTCTGCGATAATTTCTTGCATGTAAGAACTATTTTCGTCAATAGACTTGTTGTTTTGTCCGAAACCAATCACTTTTTCACCCAGACGCTGTTTGACAATCTCTTCGATGCCATCGAAGGCACCACCCACGATAAAGAGGATATTTTTTGTATCCACTTGAATCATTTCTTGTTGTGGATGTTTGCGTCCACCTTGAGGTGGCACGCTAGCTACAGTTCCTTCGATAATCTTGAGGAGTGCTTGTTGAACACCTTCACCAGAAACATCACGTGTGATAGACACGTTCTCGCTCTTCTTGGCAATCTTGTCAATCTCATCTACATAGATAATTCCACGTTCTGCACGTTCGATGTTAAAGTCAGCAGCTTGCAAGAGTTTGAGGAGGATATTTTCCACGTCCTCACCTACATAACCAGCCTCAGTAAGAGCTGTTGCATCTGCAATGGCAAATGGTACATTCAAACTTCTAGCAAGAGTTTGAGCAAGGAAAGTCTTCCCTGAACCAGTTGGACCAATCATCAAAATGTTTGACTTTTGCAAATCCACATCTTCTGACTCTTCACGAGTGTCATGGAAATTGATGCGTTTGTAGTGGTTATATACAGCTACTGCCAAGGCACGTTTGGCACGATCTTGACCGATCACATAGTGGTTCAAAATGTTTAGGAGTTCGATTGGTTTTGGTACCTCAGACAAGTCCGCCAAAACTTCCTCTGCCAACTCCTCACGAATGATTTCCTGGGCTAACTCCACACACTCATTACAGATAAAAGCGTTGTTCCCAGCGATTATTTTTTTAACTTCTTCTTGGCTTTTGCCACAAAATGAGCAATAAACCATCATATCATTTTTCCTATTTGTAGGCATGATTCCCTTCCGTTCTAATTATTCATTCTCTCTAAAATAAGGTCATATAAAAAGCATGAATGCTATTTACCAAGTTTGTAAAAGCATTAAGCCAAAGTAGAGTAGCAAGTCCAAAGCGCTTTTTACGAAAAGCGTGTGTTCCAGCTACAAGACAGACAGCACACAAAAGAGCTGTAAAAAATCCAAAAATACTGCGCTCCATTAGACTTCCTTTCTCTTTCTGTATTCGATGGTAAAATCATAGACATTTTTCTCATCTTTGGAATAAGATTTGCTTGCAACAGTCTCAAAAGCAGTCAAGTCAAAATCTTCTGGGAAATAGGTATCCCCTTCAACTTGAGCATGAATTTGTGTCACAATAATCTCATCGAGATAAGGTTCAAAAAGCTGAAAAATCTGCTTGCCACCAAGGATATAGAGATTTTTATCCTGGTTATGGTACCAGTCTAAAACATCCTCAACATTTTGGAAAACCAGTGCTCCTTCAATTGACTCTTCAACATTACGCGTCAAAATCAGAGTCTCACGTCCTGGAAGCAAACGTCGTCCTATTCCATCAAAGGTGACACGTCCCATCAAGATGGCATGATTCAAGGTTGTTTCTTTAAAATGTTTTAACTCTGCTGGCAAATGCCATGGTAAGCGATCCTCTTTTCCGATTACACCCTTTTCATCTTGGGCCCAGATGGCTACGATTTTCATTGTCATGCTTTCATCCTTTTTATTGATAGTTCTATTTTATCAAAAATCTTGAAAAAAGACTGTTTTGGAATGCCCTCCGAAATAGAAAAAATCCGTAGAAAGTTTCTACGGATTTTTGACAAAATAGAGTATCTTACAAACCAGGTGCTTGTCCTAATTCTGCTGCAAGCATCCAGACAGTTTTTTCAAGGTCTGCCTTAGCACCAACGAAGATATCATTGGTTACATCATCACCTTCCTCATCAGTTACATCCAATGCTTTTTGGAAGAGTGTGATGAGGTAACGATAAATTTCAAGGACACGTTCCAAGCTTTCTTCTACGTTACGGAATTCTCCAACTTCTTCTTCGATTTCACTGTGTTGAAGGAATTCTGTCAAAGTAGAGTAAGGTTTGCCACCAAGAGTGATCAAGCGTTCGCTGATTTCATCAAGGTAACCATCAAGGCTATCCATATATTCATCCATCTTAGGATGCCATACCATAAAACCACGTCCACGCATGTACCAGTGTACTTGATGTAAAGCGATATGTGCTACATACAAATCTGCTACTGCTTGATTCAAAACTTCCTTTGTATTTACTAGCGCTTCTGCCGCTGGTTTAGTTAATGTTGCTACGTCTTTTACTGCATCTTTTTTCAATTCAACCATTTTTTTCACCTCGTTAAATTATTTTTGTAACCATATTTATTGATTACTACCTCAGTATACTACACCTAGTAGACAAAAGCAAGAAAATTAACCCATATTAAAAAAGTTGTAATTGACTGATAATTTAAGAAAATGAGTGGCTATTTATCCTAGCTATTTTCTCTGTTTTTACTAGAAAATTGACTTTGATAAAGATCGTAATAGAATCCTTTTGCAGCTAAGAGACTTTCATGATTTCCTTGTTCGATAATCTGTCCATCTTTCAACACCAAAATCTTATCCGCTTCCTGAATAGTTGAAAGGCGATGAGCGATAACAAAGCTTGTTCTCCCCTTCATCAAGCGCTTCATGGCCTTTTGAATCAAGAGTTCTAAACGTGTATCAACTGATGAGGTTGCTTCGTCCAAAATTAAGATTTTAGGATCCGCCAAGAGAGCACGCGCGATAGTTAACAACTGCTTCTGACCAAGAGAAATATTACTTGACTCTTGGTTCATTTCCATATTGTAACCACCAGGAAGAGTACGGATAAAGTGGTCTACATTGGCAGCCTTAGCAGCTTCAACGATTTCCTCATCTGTTGCCTCAAGATTTCCAAAGCGAAGATTTTCCTTGATACTGCCTTCATAGAGCCAGGCATCCTGTAATACCATCCCAAACTGACGACGATAGTCCTGACGAGACAGGTCACGAATATCTTGACTATCTACTAAAATAGCACCTGAGGTCACATCATAAAAACGCATAAGTAGGTTGATCAAGGTAGTTTTGCCTGCTCCTGTAGGTCCAACGATAGCTACCATCTCTCCAGGTTTAACATCTAGGTTGAAATTGCGAATCAATGGTTTGTTTTCCACGTATTGGAAATCGACATTCTTGAAGCTAACTTGACCTGTCAATGGTGCTAGTTCTTTCACTTCAGCAGCTTGGACTTCTTCTTGTTCATCCAAAACTTCAAAGACACGGTCAAGCGAAGATTTAGCACTTTGCATTTGTCCCGCTAATTGAGTGATATTTTGTATTGGTTGACTGACCTGCCACACATACTGAACGAAAGCTTGCATATTACCAATCGTCAAGCGCCCTGCAATAACCTGCAATCCACCTAATACTGCAACAATCAGATAGGTTAAATCAGACACGATATGAAGGGCAGGCATCATCAATCCTGAAATAAAGCTCGCCTTAAATCCGACTTGTTGCAATTCATCCGTAATCTTTTCAAATCTCTCTTGAGAATTTTCTTCTCGTCCGAAAAGTTTTAAAACATTGAAACCTGTCAAGTTTTCCTGTACAAACCCATTCATACGTCCCAATATAGCTGCCTGCTGTTTAAAGTATGGTTGCGAACGATTCAGAATTGTTTTAGCCCCAAAATAAGTTATCGGAATTGACAAGATAACAATGATAGCCAACTGAATATTTAGATAGAGGACCATTCCCATAACAAAAAGAATGGTAAAGACTGCATTGACAATCTGTAAGAAGGATTGTTGTAGAGCGTTCGAAACAGTTTCAACGTCACTGGTAAAACGACTTAACAAATCTCCAAACTGATGCTTATCAAAGTAGGACACAGGAATACGATTGATTTTTTCACTCATTTCATTTCGCAAATCCTGTATCATGGACTGCACAGCATTGGTCATAAAGTAGTTTGAGTAGTAAGAACCCAACTCATAGAGAAGACCACGCAAGAGATAAATAACCAGAATCACTGCGATATAGCTGGTATTAATACCTGCTCCTGCAACACCATTTGCCATAGCAAGAAGATTGCTGGTTAACTCAGTGATAGCAAGCCCCAATACGAAAGGCTCGATAACACTCATAATAACGCTAACTATTTTCAAGAAGACTGCAAAGAAAACAGAGAAACGGTAGGCTTTTAAATAGCTCCATAGACGAGCTAGACTAGATTGTTGTTTCATCCTTTACCTCCTATTCTTCTGTCAGAGACGCATTTTTCAGCTGCGACTCAGCAATTTCTCGATAGATGTCATTGGTCTCCATCAATTCTTCATGACGGCCACGACCAACGATTTCACCCTTATCAAGGACGATAATCTGGTCAGCATCCATGATAGTTCCAACACGTTGAGCAACAATCAATACCGTTGCATCTTGTGTCACTTCCTTGAGACGACGGCGCAAAATAGCATCTGTACGGTAGTCCAAGGCTGAGAAAGAATCATCAAAGATATAGATATCTGGACCCTTGATGACTGCTCGTGCAATCGACAAACGTTGTTTCTGACCACCTGATAGGTTGCTTCCGCCTTCTGCCAGATGCGTCGCAAAACCTTCTTCTCGACTTTCGATAAAGTCTTTGGCTTGGGCCACATCTGCTGCTTGGTGCAAGTCCTCATGACTGGCATCCTCTTTCCCGTAACGGAGATTGTCTGCGATAGTCCCAGTAAAAAGCAAGGCCTTTTGTGGAATAAATCCAATCTTCTGACGGAGTGATTTGAGACGGTAATCCCGGACATCAACACCATCGACCTTGATTTTCCCTAGCGTAACATCGTAGAAACGAGGAATCAATTGAACTAGAGTAGACTTACCTGACCCAGTTGAACCGATAAATGCAATGGTTTCTCCCGGTTTAGCAGTGAAGGAAATATTATGCAAAACAGGGCTTTCTGTTTCCCCAGGATAGGCAAAGGTCACATTATCAAATTCTAGATATCCATGAGTTTCTGTTTCTTGAATTCCATCCTCATTTGGATCAATGGAAATGGGCATGTCCATGATTTCCTTCAAACGCTCACTAGATACAGCCGTACGTGGATACATGGTAAAGAGGTTTGACAAGAAGAGGAAGGATAAGAGAGCGTGGAAACTATACTCGATAAAGGCAACCAAATCCCCAATCTGCAAATTTCCATGCTTCAGTGGATCAAGGGCAAACCAAACGATAGCCACAATCATGGCAATAATAATTTGCACAAAAAGCGGTTCCGTCAAACCAGTTAATTTAAACAAGCGATTCGAATTATCCGCATAGATTGCATTTTTCTCTTCAAAACGTTTTTCTTGGAAGTCTTCACGAGCAAAGGCACGAATCACTCTCAAACCCATCAAATTTTCACGGACATACTGATTAATCTTGTCCAGTGTTTTTTGTTGTTTTTCAGATAAGGGGCGCGTTTTTACCGCCACATAAATGACAACAACAGCTAGAAAAGGTACGGAAAAAGCTACGATCCAGGCTAGTGAAGGACTCGTCAAAAAAATCATGAGAATACTCGACAGCATCATCATGGGAGTGATAACACCCAACTTAAGCGTTTGTTCCGCAAACTGCATGAGGACAAAGGCATCACTGGTAATACGAGTAACTAGCGAAGATACACCGATTTGTTCATATTCGTGATGAGAATACTCTTGCAATTTAGCATAAACATCATTTCGCATGTCCTTAACCATATTGGTGGTCAATTTACTTGCAGCATAGGCTAGAACAATCCGCCCACATGTTCCCAAGACGATTATGACCAACATTACGATAGCCCAAAAATAAAGCTTATCCTTATCGCCTTGGTTGATTCCCTGGTCAATCATGCGGGCCAGAACAGTCGGTAGACCCAGATTGACAATAACAAAGAAAATAGCTCCTAGGAAGTCTAAAACTAGCCATTTGGGATAACGCTTGAGATATGACCAAATATAAAGCATAATTCTCCTTTCTTTTTCTATTGAAACGTAGAAAAGAGCGTGCTTTCGCACGCCATTTTACCAAAAAGAAGACAGGCAGTCATAATCTCGAGTGAGGAAACTGTCTGTCTCAGATATTTGAGGCTTATTTTACAAAGTCAAGCAATGCCAAGAAGCTTTCTGGGTCAAGTGATGCACCACCAACAAGAGCTCCATCAACGTCTGGACAAGCCATGTATTCAGCAACATTTTCAGGTTTTACTGAACCACCGTATTGAACACGTACTTTGTCAGCTACTTCTTGACCGAAGTCAGCAGCTACAACGTCACGAACAACTTTACACATTTTTTGTGCGTCGTCTTGTGAAGCTGATTTACCAGTACCGATAGCCCAGATTGGTTCGTATGCGATAACTGTTGAAGCTACTTGTTCTGCAGTCAATCCAGCAAGAGCAGCTGAAACTTGAGCACCTACGAATTCTGCTGCTTTACCAGCTTCGTAAGTTTCAAGTGACTCACCACAACAGATGATTGGAAGCATACCGTTCGCAAAGATTGCTTTTGCTTTTTTGTTGATGTCTTCGTCTGTTTCGTGGAAGTAGTCACGACGTTCTGAGTGACCGATCACAACGTAGTCAGTACCGATTTCTTTCAAAACTTGTGGGCTAGTTTCACCTGTGAAAGCACCAGCATTTTCAAAGTAGCAGTTTTGAGCAGCAACTTTAAGGTTTGAACCTTTAGCAGCAAGTACAGTAGTCAAATCAACTGCAGGAGCTGCGATACCTGCTTCAACAAGGTCTGATGAAGGAAGTTTTGATGCTACAGCTTCAACGAATGCTTTTGCTTCTTCTGGGTTTTTGTTCATTTTCCAGTTACCAGCGATAAATGGTTTACGTGACATTTCACATACCTCTTTTTTCATTTTATTTTCTACTTATTTTATCATAAATAGAGGGAGCTTGCAAATCTTACTCTGTAACTAGAAGTCTTCTTTTCAAATACTTTCCAGTCGTCAATTCTATTTAGAGTCTGGCTTTTTCCTGGTTAATTTGACCACTGCTTCTGTCCTAGCAGTGTGCGGAAACATATCAACCGACTGGATATAATGCAGGTCATAGACCTCCATCAATCTGACTAAATCACGCGCCAGGGTAGATACATTGCAGGAAATGTAGACCATCTTTTCAGGAGCGTATTTAACGATGGTATCCAAGAGTTTGTCATCTAAACCTGTACGAGGCGGGTCTACAATCAAGGCATCGGCACGATAACCTTCCTTGTACCAACGAGGGATGATTTCTTCTGCAGTTCCAGCCTCATAGTGAGTATTGGTATAACCCATGCGCTGGGCATTTTCTTTGGCATCCTCAATAGCTTCTGGAATAATATCCATCCCTCTCAGACTTTTAACTTTTTTGGCAAAGGCAAAACCAATGGTTCCAACACCACAGTAGGCATCAATCAGATGGTCATTCTCATTTACGTCCAAGGCCTTAACGGCTTCACTATAGAGGATTTCAGTCTGTTCAGGATTGAGTTGGTAAAAAGCTCGTGGTGAGAGAGAAAACTCATAGTCTAATACACCCTCACGAATACTATCCTGTCCCCAAATAATCTCTGTCTTGTCCCCATAAATCTCACTAGTTTTAGCGGTATTGGTATTGACTGCGACAGTCACTACTTCAGGATAATCCTTGACTAGGTCTTTCACAAATTGAATCAGGTTCAATTGGCGATTAGTCACAATGATAATCTGAACTTGTCCAGTTTTCCGTGCTCGGCGAACCATGACGGTCCGAACACCCAGAATTTTCCGTTCATCCGTAATCGGAATTTGATGATAGGTCAAGAGTTCAGCAATGCGATTAGCAATTGCTTGCGTCTCCTTGTCTTGAACAAGACAGTCCTTTAACTCGACCAAATAATGGGAATTCTGAGCATACAAACCTGCCTTGACTTGACCTTTAAACTTTCGTGTCTGAAATTGTAGTTTAGCCCGATAATATTTTGATTTTTGCATGCCAATAGTTGGTCTAATCTCAAAGTTTTCATAGCCAGCAGGGGCAAATTTCTTCAGAGCTTGATGGAGAAGATCTGTCTTGAACTCCAGCTGCTTATCATAATGTAGATGCATGATCTGACAACCACCACACTCATTATAAATAGTACAGTCTGGAACCACTCGAAACTTAGATTTTTTATTGACCTCAAGCAGTTTAGCCTCAACGTAGTTACGCTTGACAGAAGTCACCTGACAATAGATATCTTCACCCTTGAGGGCGCCTGGGACAAAAACGAGTGTTTTCTGGTAAAAACCGATACCTTCCCCGTTAATCCCCATGCGCTTGATTTTTAATGGAATTTTTTGTTTGACTTTTAGATTCATAAGTCTATTATACCACGTAGTTTCTCAATGGTTAAGAATATGTTACAATAAAACCATGAATACAGAGACATCTCATTTTTCCCCATTGGATTTTCCTGAGCAATTACGAACTTATATAGAGGGGGCAACCCTTTCTGACAGCTCTTCTCATTCAGGAGCAAGGGTCCTCTATCTTGACTCAGGTTACTACTTGAAAATAGATCGAAAGGGAAGTTTAGAGCGAGAAGCTAGCATTGCAAGTTGGTTTGAACAAGAGGGAATAGGAACTCCAGTCATCCACTATCTATCTACAGATAAAGACTACCTCCTGACTAAAGAGGCTATTGGTCATGATGCTCTCGCTTTTTTAGACCAGCCAGAAAAAATCTGCCGAACAATGGCAGAGGCTCTTAAAAAGCTTCACAACTTAAACCCACAAAATTTTCCTTCAGAAAATCATTTAAAAGCCTATAAAGAAAGAGCCTTTAAAAACTATGAAAAAGGGGAGTTCTATGTCAAGGCGCTCCTACCCCAATTCCAGATTAACAGTCGCGAAGATGCCTTCCAACTCATCCAAGAACAAGGGCACCTTTTAGAAACAGATGCCTTTATTCACGGAGATGCCTGTCTACCAAACTTTATTCTTAAAGATGACAGCCATTTCTCTTGTTTTATTGACCTTGGTTTGGCTGATTTTAGTGACCGACATATCGATCTCTTTTGGGCAGTTTGGTCCCTAAACTATAACCTGAAGGACCCTAAATACGCTGAACTATTTCTCGACTATTACGGGAGAGAGCTGATTGATATCAATAAACTTCGACTCGTTGCTGCCTTTGAAGTATTCGGATAAAAGGAAAACCATGAAAATCACAAAACTAGAAAAGAAAAAAAGACTCTATCTGCTAGAAATTGACAAGGAGCAAACCTGCTATATTACAGAGGATACCATTGTTCGCTTTATGCTGACCAAGTATAAGGACATTAGTCCCGAAGAGTTTGCAGAAATTCAGACCTTTGCACAATTTTCCTACGGAAAAAATCTAGCGCTCTACCACTTATCCTTCAAGGCTCGCACTGAAAAAGAAGTCAGAGATTATCTAAGTAAACATGAAATCGATGAGAACATCATACCCAAAGTCATCCAATCTCTAAAAGATGACAACTGGATAAATGACCGTCAATATGCCTATGCTATTATCAACTCTAATCAGCTATCTGGTGACAAGGGAATCTATATGCTGATGCAGAAGATTTCTCAAAAGGGAGTTGCCAAATCCATCATCCAAGAAGTCTTACAAGAATTTGATCTGACGGAAGTGGCAGAGCGTACAGCCGAAAAACTACTGAAAAAGTATCAGGGTAAATTACCTGCCCGCGCTCTACAAGATAAGATTATTCAAAGCCTAACCAATAAAGGATTCTCATACTCTGAGGCCAAAACAGCCTTTGACCAACTAGATAGCCAAGTCGAAGAAGAAACTGTTCAGGAACTAATTTTTAAAGAGTTGGACAAGCAATATCGGAAATATTCACGAAAGTATGAAGGATACGAACTGAAACAACGTTTGACACAAGTTTTAGCAAGAAAAGGCTACGATTTTTCGGATATAGCCAGCGCTCTCAGAGAATATCTTTAACTTTTTCATGAAAAAACTAAGAACTTTAAATAAAAATGTGATACAATAGTAAACGATAAACTTATAAATTGTAGAAAGTTGGTTAGTTATGAAACTTCCAAAAGAAGGCGACTTTATTACAATTCAAAGTTATAAGCATGATGGGAGTCTCCACCGTACTTGGAGAGACACCATGGTACTAAAAACAACAGAGAACGCTATTATCGGCGTCAACGACCACACACTTGTTACCGAAAGTGACGGTCGTCGTTGGGTGACTCGAGAACCGGCTATTGTTTACTTTCACAAAAAATATTGGTTTAATATCATCGCCATGATTCGTGATAATGGGATTTCCTACTATTGCAACATGGCTAGCCCTTATTATCTAGACGAAGAAGCTTTAAAATACATCGATTATGATTTAGATGTTAAAGTTTTTACAGATGGTGAGAAACGCCTCTTGGACGTCGAAGAGTATGAACGTCATAAGCGTAAGATGAATTATCCTGATGATTTAGACTATATTTTGAAAGAGCATGTTAAGATTCTTGTTGACTGGATCAACAATGAACGAGGCCCCTTCTCAGAAGCCTATGTCAACATTTGGTACAAACGCTACGTAGAACTAAAGAATCGGTAAAGTTGTCAGAGGTCAGGAACAAAATCCTGACCTCGTTTTTTTTATAAGCAAAAACCTGCCTTAAGGCAGATTTTCCTTTAAATATCTAACTTCGTAACAGTAAATTTGATGTGGGAATAATCTTTCTCGATATCCTTATCTACCATAAAGGCTGTCGCATCCTTCTTGACCTGCACCAAGTCAATATTTTGAGCTTGAGCTGCATAGACACAGCCACAGTAACATTGGCGATAAATGTCATACTCTTCACACATTTCCACCGAACGTTTGTAACCTTGATTTTTCTTAAAATCACTGGGAAGATAATGAGTAGTGTAGATTTTCTGCACATCAATCCCAATACTATTGATGGTTTGTGAATTTTTGTGAGGGCTGATAGTAAGAGCTGAGCCAAAGTAATCAAATCCTAAGTCCATAGCCACCTGGGCTGTCTTATCCAGACGATAGTCAAAACAAACCTTGCAACGGTCCCCACCTTCAGGTTCTTCTTCCAAACCTCGAACCAGTTTACGGTATTCATTTGGTTCATAGGGAGCTTCTAGGTATTGAACATTATTTCCGGTTCGCTCATTAAAATCACTGACAAACTTTTTAGTTACATAGGCACGCTTGTGATACTCAGCTTTGGGATGGATATTTGAATTTGCAAAATAGATAGTCACATCTGCATATTTGGTCAAATACTCTAGAGTATAGGTGCTACATGGAGCACAACAGACGTGCATGAGAATAGTTGGTCTCTCTTCATTTTTTTCCCAAACTTGAACCATCTTTTGCATGACACGGTCATAGTTGATCTTTTGATTGGGATTCATCTTGCTTAGAATTTCTTCTACATCAATCATGCTCTTCTCCTTTTCTTCTTGTTATTTTATCACAAGAAGGCTCTTTGGGCAAATAGGGTTTCATGCTTTATTCAGTTATTAAGTCCTGATTTAATAGCTTGCCCATCCTTTTTAGACCAATTCTTAAGATAGGATAGGTTAATAGTAAGATAAGACCTAGAACTAAAAAGACAGCTACCAGACCCCAACGATCAATCAACCAACCTGTCAATGGGAAAATGACAATCATAGATAAACTAAAGAGCATAGAATTGATACTAAGCATAGTTGCTCTTACACTGGACGGTAAATAGCCTTGTAAGTCATTAAAATAGATTGGTTGATAAACTGCATAGAGTGTATCGGTTAAAAGATATACGAGAAGAAAAGCAAAGGGAGTTCCAAAAAATACCAATAGTAAGGCCAAGCCCGTTAGTGCAACAAGAGTCGGAAAAACTCGATTGCTATTCCATTTTTTTCCGATTTGACTAGCTACATAAACTGCTATAAGATTTAAGCCACTACCAATCAGCATGACCAGTGAAACCTGCCATCCTGCTAAGTCACTTATTTTCTGCTGATAGTAAAAGTAAAACATACACATGAGTGTTCCGACTAGCTGATAAGTCATCATCCAATAAAAGAGTACTGGTTTTTCATGCCATTCTTTTCGAACTTGCAGGACAATCGTTTTAAAGGTTAAGACTTCATTTTTTTCTCTCTTAGCCATTGGTTCTTTCATAAAATAAATCAAAATGATAGAAAGAAATGATAATCCAATAGCAATTAGATAGGTCCAAGCAAGTGCTCCGTGAATAAAGAAGCCTGCCACAACTGTACCTAGGGTTCGGGTGACTTCTGCCACACCAGACAAAAAGCTCGAAATCTGAAGATATCGGTCCTTTTGACCCGCTTCTACCGCAGAATCATATAAGAAAGCGGTGCTGGTTCCCGAGTCAAAATTATAGGACCAAGCACTGACCATCATAGCAAGAGCATAGATCCAAAAATTCCCCTGACCAAACAAAATCAAGATAGAGGATACAATACTGGCCAAGCGAGCCAAATAGAGATTAGTCTTGTAGCTAAATCGATCGGCCAACATACCAGATGGGATTTCACATAAGAGACTGGTCCCATGAAAGATACTTTCTAATAGACCGATTTGAAGTAAGGAAAGGCCATTCTGAATGAAAAATAAAATCCAAAAACTGGTAATCCCAAAATAAGATGTAAATTCCAGACCTGCTAGGAGTGGAATATTGCGTTTGTAAGTTCTTTTAAACATCGTTTTCTCTCTTTCAATATGTAATATGAGTTTTTCTAAAAGACTTACTTAGAGTTGCCTACATTTTCTCCACCTCTTTCATTTAAAGTAATACTCAATGAAAATCAAAGAGCAAACTAGGAAGCTAGCCGCAGGCTGTACTTGAGTACGGCAAGGTGAAGCTGACGTAGTTTGAAGAGATTTTCGAAGAGTATAAAAACGCCAATTGGCGTTTTTATAGTTATTAAGGTTTGATACGGTGCAACATACGTGGGAACGGAATGGCTTCACGGATGTGTTTTGTACCTGCTGCAAAAGTTACCATACGCTCGATACCGATACCAAATCCACCGTGTGGTACTGTACCATATTTACGAAGGTCAAGGTAAAATTCATACTCTGTACGATCCATGCCAAGAGATTCCATCTTCGCAACAAGGGCATCGTAGTCTTCCTCACGCATAGAGCCACCGATGATTTCTCCGTAACCTTCTGGTGCGAGCAAGTCTGCACAAAGTACGCGATCTGGATTACCAGGGACTGGCTTCATGTAGAAGGCCTTGATGTCTGCTGGATAGTTGATTACGAAGGTTGGTACACCAAAGTGATTTGAAATCCAAGTTTCGTGTGGTGAACCAAAGTCATCACCGTGCTCGAGATGTTCGTAGTCAGCATCTGTATCATTTTCATGCTCTTGCAAGAGATCAATGGCTTGATCGTAAGTGATGCGTTTGAATGGCTCAGCAATGTAGCGTTTCAAGAGGTCTGTATCACGGTCCAAGGTTTCTAAGGCTTGAGGAGCACGGTCCAAAACACCTTGAAGAAGAGCTTTGACATAAGCTTCTTGCAAGTCAAGTGACTCATCATGTGTCAAGTATGAATACTCTGCATCCATCATCCAGAACTCAGTCAAGTGACGACGAGTCTTAGACTTTTCAGCACGGAATACTGGACCAAAGTCGAAGACGCGACCAAGTGCCATAGCACCCGCTTCAAGATAAAGCTGACCAGATTGGCTCAAGTAGGCTGGTGTTCCAAAGTAGTCCGTTTCAAACAATTCAGTTGAATCTTCCGCTGCATTTCCTGAAAGAATTGGGCTATCAAACTTCATGAAGCCATTTTTATCAAAGAACTCATAAGTTGCATAGATGATAGCATTACGGATTTGCATAACGGCAACTTGTTTGCGTGAACGTAACCACAAGTGACGGTTGTCCATCAAGAAGTCTGTTCCGTGTTCTTTTGGAGTAATTGGATAATCTTGAGATTCACCGATAACTTCGATGTCTGTAATATCCAATTCATACCCAAATTTAGAACGCTCATCTTCTTTAACAATCCCTGTCACGAAAACAGATGTTTCTTGGCTAAGACGTTTGATGGTGTCAAATTTTTCAAGCCCCACTTCTTCTCCAAATTTTTCGATAAAGTTTGGTTTGAAAGCTACACCTTGGAAAAAGGCTGTTCCATCACGCAATTGCAAGAAGGCAATTTTCCCTTTTCCTGACTTGTTAGCAACCCAAGCACCGATAGTCACTTCTTGACCAACGTAGTCTTTTACTTCGATAATTGTTACACGTTTTGTCATCATTTATCTTCCTTTATTCGTTTAACTTGTCCAAAGACATTATTACTCACTATTGTACCACAAATAATGCCTGATAGCTAGCTAGTTTGACAGAAATTCATAAGTTTTTAAAAATAAAAACCTCCGTTATTAAGACGGAGGTTAAGCTTCTTATTTTTCCATAAATTGGTGCAAACGACGAATGGCTTCTTTAAGAGTTTCCAAGTCTGTCGCATAGCTGAGACGGACATTTTCTGGTGCTCCAAATCCAGCTCCTGTAATCAAGGCCAGACCAACTTCCTCAAGAATAGCCGTTGTAAATGCTGTTACGTCTGTATATCCTTTCATCTCCATAGCTTTTTTAACATTTGGGAAGAAGTAGAAAGCTCCTTGCGGTTTGACAACCTCAAATCCAGGGACTTGGCACAAGAGAGGATAGATGGTATTCAAACGTTCTTCAAAAGCTTGGCGCATGGTTTCTACAGAGTCTTGCGGTCCAGTTAAGGCCTCGATTGTTGCGTATTGAGATACAGCAGTTAGGTTAGAAGTTGTTTGACCAGTCAATTTACTCATGGCAGCAATAATTTCTGGATCACCCACTGCATAACCAACACGCCATCCTGTCATAGCATAGGCCTTAGACACTCCATTGATGACAATGGTTTGCTTACGAATAGCTTCTGACAGACTTGAGATTGGGACGAACTCATTCCCGTTATAGACCAAACGACCATAAATATCGTCTGCAAGAATGAGAACATCGTGTTCAACTGCCCAGTTTCCGATGGCTAAGAGTTCCTCACGAGAATAAATCATCCCAGTCGGATTAGAGGGTGAGTTTAGTACCAAGACTTTGGTCTTATCTGTTCGAGCTGCTTCTAATTGCTCTACAGTTACTTTAAAGTGATTGTCTTCCTTGGCTTGAACAAAGACTGGAACACCACCAGCCATTTTCACCTGGTCACCATAGCTGACCCAGTATGGTGTTGGAATAATGACCTCATCGCCTGGATTGACCACAGCCATAAAGAAAGTATAAAGGGAGAACTTGGCACCTGTAGCAAAAGTGACTTCATTTGCTGCCACAGAATAGCCATAATAACGTTTAAAATAGGTATTGACTGCTGCTTTTAACTCAGGCAAACCCGACGCTACCGTATAGAAAGAAGCACGCCCATCTCGAATGGCTGCAACAGCAGCGTCTTGAATATTTTCAGGAGTATGAAAATCGGGCTGACCTAAAGTTAAGAAAAGAACGTCTTTTCCTTCAGCCTTTAATTTCTTAGCCTTTGCATCACTAGCCAGAGTGACACTTTCTTCCATTTCTAAGACACGTTTGGATAATTTCATTGTTTCTCCTTTTCGACTAGGCTACCAGATTCAAAATCTACTAGATAATAGTCTCCTCCAGACTTGATTTCCCAGACAGGTTTATTAGCGTACCGTCCGAAAGTAATCTTGTCGATCTCAGTTGCTCCTTTTTCTTTGACAACTGCTTCTGCTTTTTCTTGAGAAGTTCCATTTTCTAGTTGGTAAACATAAATATTGTTGTTGCTTTTTTCTATTAAAACAGCAATGGGTTTCTGATTCTTATCTTGACCAAGAACACTGTAATAGCTTTCTAAACCATTAAAAATATCAACCTGGTTAACCGTTTCTAGATTCGCATACTGCTTAGCAAGTCTTTCACCTTCTACCTTTGCAGTTTGATAAGGTTTCATACTAAGCCATACCAAATAGAGAAAGGAAGAAGTCACAACTAGAGCCAGCATGGTTAGCCCAATAGTATACTGAAATAATAGGGAATTTTTTTCTTTTTTTTGTCTCTTTTTCACTCGTCTATTTTACCATCTATCCAAGTGAATTACAAGTGAATAAAGGGAGGGCTTCTTGATATCCCAGATGTTGTTAGACTTTCAAACTAAAGCACCAACCATTGATTCCACAGGCTTAGCTGCATGCGTCATTTAGAAATTTAATCTTACAATTCATTGATTTTTAATTTGTGAGCAAATAATTTGCAAATGATTATCATTTGTTGTAACATATATTGTAACAACAAATAAAACTCTGATTAAAATTTAAAGGAGACACCCTATGTCTAAAAAAGTATTATTTATCGTTGGTTCACTTCGTGAAGGTTCTTTTAACCACCAAATGGCCCTAGAAGCTGAAAAAGCTCTTGCTGGAAAAGCTGAGGTAAGCTACCTTGACTACTCAGCCATTCCTCTCTTCAACCAAGAACTTGAAGTTCCAACTCTTCCATCTGTTGCGGCTGCTCGTGAAGCTGTTTTAGCTGCTGATGCCATCTGGATTTTCTCTCCAGTCTACAACTTCTCAATTCCTGGAACAGTGAAAAACTTGCTTGACTGGCTTTCACGTGCCATCGACTTGTCTGATACCCGTGGAGCATCTGCACTTCAAGATAAGATTGTTACAGTATCTTCAGTTGCGAATGCAGGTCATGATCAGCTCTTTACGATTTACAAAGACCTCTTGCCATTCATCCGTACACAAGTTGTTGGTGGTTTCACTGCAGCTCGTGTCAACGATTCTGCTTGGGAAGATGGTAAATTAGTTCTCGAAGACAGCGTTGCTGCTTCTTTGAAACAACAAGCAGAAGACTTGCTTCAAGCTATTCAATAATTGCAACAAAAGGAAAAAGATAGTAGACAAATGTTATTTCTACTATCTTTTTTTGTTAATCAACAAGTTCTGCAATCATACTATGTTTGAGTGGTAGACTACACATCACTAGAAGGAAGATAAATGAAGACTGAACCCAGAAGAGGGCCAAGTCAAAAATTCCATGCACAGCAACCACTGTTAAAAATGAAAGATAGAGTCCAAGAATCGGTCGTTTACTTGGTACTTGACTCATATCAATTAATTTTCGGATTGGATCTGAAGAAGCAATCCCTAACAAGACAGTCCCTACTACACCGTAACTCAATATTGTATCGATATAGATACTATGCGCATGTTCATGATAAGGTGCAAAAATACGAGGATAAGCATGCATGTATGTTAGCGGGCCTTCTCCCCAGAAGGGGTTTTGTTTGAATAAGGTCATACCTGCATTCCAGATAGACACACGTTCTTCCATAGATGAATCAAGTGTTCCCATTCGAACTCCTAAATCACTAGAGAAGAGAAAGGCCAAGCCGATACCAAAGACTCCAATACTTAACCAGAAAGCACGCCAGTTTTTAATGGTAGTGAAAAGATAAATAATCGCACCAAATATGATAGCTGGAAATGCCGTTCTATTTTGAGTAAAGTTGAGCCCGAATAAATTCGCAAAGATTGCAATCACTGAGAAGATTTTCAACCATCTTAATCTAGTCGTACTTATCAGATAAAAACCAATCATGATACAGAAACAACAGATAATCCCATAATAGTTAGGATTAAAGAAGGCTACTTCAGCCCGATTCTGATGCCAAACCTGCATCTTTGGTGATAAGAAGGTATAATCAAATTTCTTAACAATTTGAAAATGCTCTAGAGCTGCGAAAACTGAGGCTAACACACTAAGCGATAAAATCCCTTGTAATACCAATCTAAAAAATTTAGGGGTTAGATGAGCCTGGTAATAGTAAAAGAAAATCGCAAAGAGGAACATTCCTAAAGTAGCAACCATCCCCATGACATTTTGAGCCAGAAGAGAGATGACACCACTATAGCCAATAAATAAAAGAAGAATAGCATGGTTAGAGAGTCGTTTTAGAATCCCCTTCATTTCTCCTGTAAATATCAGACCTATTAAATAAGCGATAAAAATAATGACGAAAATATAAAAAGGCAAGAAAATACTTAGAATAACAGCTAGCAAGATAAGTTCTTGCTTAGAGAAGCCTTTCAATTTTTCAATGATACCTATTGATTTCACAACAGATCCTTTCTCTCTGTGCCTTAGAGCTCAGATATATAAACTATTAAAACATTTTACCATTTTTCAAAGAATTTGAAAACCACTTTTTCTATATCATCCTAACTAAAACTTGGTAAAACTTTATAAGAAACGAGGATTCCTCTCATAAAAGCAGTCTATCTTTTGTAAAATTATGGTACAATTAAATTAATTTTCCCGGAAAGGCTCTACCATGAAATCTTACCAAGAAGTTTATAAAATATTAGCTAGTGAAACTGATTATTTAAGTGGAGAAAAAATTGCTGAACTATTAAACCTCTCTCGAACTTCTGTTTGGAAAGCGATTCAGCGTCTCCAACAGGAAGGTTTAGAAATTGACAGCATCAAAAACCGTGGCTACAAACTTCTTCGTGGAGACCTTATCTTACCTCAAGAAATCGAAAACAACAGCCCTATCACTGTTCAATTTAAACCTATCACCAAATCGACCCAGACTGATGCTAAGGAGGCCATGGAAGCTGGTACCAAAGGAGATACACTCTACCTCTCAACTAGCCAAACGATGGGCCGTGGTCGATTTCAGCGTCCCTACTACTCTCCAGACAAGGGGGGAATCTATATGTCCCTCCACCTAAAACCTAATCTTTCTTATCTAGATTTACCAGCTTACACACTCTTGACTGCAGCTGCTATTTATAAGGCTGTTAAAAATTTGAGCTTGATTGATTTAGACATCAAGTGGGTAAATGATCTGTATCTAAATCAGAAAAAAATAGCCGGTATCCTAACTGAAGCTATTACTTCTGTCGAAACCGGACTTGTTACAGATGTTATTATTGGTGTTGGGATTAACTTTTCTATCGCTGACTTTCCCAAAAATCTACAAGGGAAAGCTGGAAGTCTCTTCTCTCAGGACAGTCCTATCACTCGCAATGAACTGATTGCTGAAATCTGGAAATGTTTCTACGAAACAGATGCAGATGAGCTACTTTATCTCTATAAAAAACGCTCCATCGTTTTAGGAAAAGAAATTTCCTTCAAGAAGGATCAGGAAATAATCACAGGAAAAGCCTGTGACATTTCGGATCAGGGCCAACTGCAGATAGAATTAGCCACTGGTGAAAAAATCTGGCTCAATAGCGGTGAAGTTTCGCTTACCAAATGGTAAATACTCGTCAACAATATAAAAAATCGACCTCTCTATTGAGAAGGTCGATTTTCTTATCGTTTATTTTTTCAAACGTTCAACATCACGCGCAATAACAAGTTCTTCATCAGTTGGGATGACAAGGACACGAATTTTTGCAGCATCTGTAGAGATGTCTCCAGTTACACCAAAAACATTTTTCTCTGGATCTACATCACAACCGAACCAAGAAATACCAGTGATAACTTTTTCACGTACATCAGCTGCATTTTCACCAACACCAGCCGTAAAGATGATAGCATCAGCTCCGTTTAGGACTGCCAAGTATTGTCCAATATGTTTTTGGATACGGTCAACGTACATTTCAAGAGCCAAGGTTGCATCAGGATCACCTGCTTCCATCGCTGCTTCTACATCACGCATGTCACTAGATTTACCAAAAATACCTTGTAAACCTGACTCACGGTTCAATACATTGATTATATCTTCTGGTGTATTAAAATCATTTGTATGTTCCATAAGGTAAGGAATGATAGCTGGATCGATATCACCAGTACGTGTACCCATCATCACACCTGCAAGTGGTGTGAATCCCATAGATGTATCAACAGATTTTCCACCCTTAACCGCAGTAATAGAACCACCGTTACCGATATGACATGTAATTAATTTTAATTCTTCAAGTGGACGTCCCAACAGTTTTGCTGCTTCTTGAGCTACGAATTGATGGCTAGTTCCGTGAGCACCATATTTACGAACTTTATTTTCTGTGTAATATTTAGTTGGCAGTGGGTAGCGGTAAGCTTTCTCAGGCATAGTTGAGTGGAAAGATGTATCAAAAACAGCAACACTAGTTACGTTTGGTAACAATTCCTTGAAAGCGCGAATTCCGGCTACGTTAGCTGGAGTATGTAGTGGTGCAAGTAGACCCAACTCTTCGATTTGAGCCAATACGTCACCTTCTACTACTACAGAGTCTGTAAAGACTTCACCACCAGCAACAACACGGTGTCCAACTCCTGTGATTTCATCGTAAGATTTGATAATATCAAAACGAATCAAGTCATCAAGCAAAATTTTAACAGCAACAGTATGATTTTCAATATCAGTGATTTCTTTTTCAGCACGACCATCGAATTTAACTGTTGAGATAGAATCTTTCAAACCAATGCGTTCAATTAAACCTTTAGCAAGAACCTGTTCTTCTGGCATTTGATACAGTTGCCATTTCAAACTTGAGCTACCGGCATTAATTGCAATTGTTTTAGACATAATTTTTCCCCTTTTTTAAGCGTTTTCAACTATTATATCAAAATTTACATTAGATTTCATGTTCTTGACACCAATTTTGAAAATTTTCCTTAAATTCCATCAAAATTTCAGGGGCACGAAGACTCGTAAGTGGATAAACAAATGGTTCAATCGCTTCTCCCGTCTTCTTCTGTAGAACAAAAATTGTTTTAGACTGTGCTCCCTGTGCAAAGAGATCATCTGGTAAAGCTATGATTGCTACTAGTTGGGCTTTTTCAGTCAGCCATGATTTTAAAAGTTCACTCTGAGGACTCGTCAAAAGGTCCGTTGGAGCTAGAAAAATTGCATAACCACCTGTCTTAAGATACTTGAGTGATTGTTCCATTAACAGATGATGAGCATAGGTATGTTCATCTTTAGCTGCTACTTGATAACGCGAGGCTGTCTGATCATCTGGGTAGTAGCCGACCGGTAGATCGCTCACAATAATATCACTTTCTTTTAATACTTGTGGACGCACTGCATCTCCTTGGACAAAGCCCATTTGTAGATCCATAACTTCAGCCATGCTTGCTGCCAAATCAATCAAGAGATCATCTAGCTCTATTCCAAGGTAATCAACCTTTTTGTTCATGGATGTTAAGAAGATAGCTCCCAGAATGCCCATTCCAGAACCTAACTCTAACAGACTTAGATCTTCAGTAGGACAAAGCTGTTCTATGATAAAAATCATCAAGTGACCAATGGCATCTGGCGTGAACTGGTGGTTGGCTTGAAGAGGTTCTGTTTGCGCTGCCTTCATTAACAAAAATTGATAGGTCCGTAGCCACTCCTCTTTTCGAAGTGCCAAACGTTTTAAGGCATGGTTATTTTTTTTGACTTGTTCCAGATTGGTTTGACCATCTAGATAAATCCCATTTTGTTCAATCAAGGCGTCATAAAAGCTAGTCGCCAAATCGTTTTGAATGATTTGGACATTTTCTAATAAATAGGTATATGCTTGTTCAATTTTTTCAAAATCCATAATCTTATCTTACCAAATTCAGAGCTGATTTTCCAGATTTTCATGATACTGAAATCAAATAAAAACCTCTGAGTTGACTCTCAAAGGTTTATTCTACTATTTACGATTTTCAACTGCAGCTGTCACAAAAGCAGTGTAGAGTTCTTCTGGACGGTTTGGGCGACTTGAAAGCTCTGGATGGTACTGACAAGCCACAAAGAATTTGTTTTCTGGAATCTCAACTATTTCGACCAAGCGGTTATCTGGTGACACTCCTGAAAAGACAAAACCTGCTCCTTCAAACTGTTCACGGAAGGCATTGTTAAATTCATAACGGTGACGGTGACGACGTTGCACCACCTCTTTGTTATGATAAGCTGCCGCTGCCTTAGAACCACGTTTTAGCTTAGAAGGATAAAGTCCCAAACGAAGGGTTCCTCCCATGTCCTCAACATCAATCTGATCACGCATGATGTCGATGATAGGATAGTTTGTGTCAGGATCAAGCTCTGCTGAATTAGCTCCTTCAAGTCCTAAGACATTACGTGCAAACTCGATACAGGTCAACTGCATACCCAAGCAGACTCCAAGCATTGGTACATCATTTTCACGTGCATAGCGAATCGCTTCAATCTTACCTTCTGTTCCACGTTGACCAAAACCACCTGGCACAATGATCCCGTCAGCATCCGATAGGAGTTCTGCCACATTTTCAGCTGTCACGTCATTGGCATTGACCCAATCAATCTTCACTTCTGCATCATTGGCATAACCAGAGTGTTTTAAAGCTTCAACTACAGAGATATAAGCATCTTGTAACTCGACATATTTACCAACAAGTGCAATCTTGACTTGTTTTTTGAGGTTCATAACCTTATCAACCATAGCTGACCATTCTGTCATATCTGCTGCAGGTGCATCAATTTTCAAATGGTCACAAACGATTTGATCCATACCTTGTGCTTGCAGATTAAGTGGGATTTGGTAAAGATGATCCACGTCCAAGGACTCAATAACTGCTTCTGGTGCCACATCACAGAACTGGGCTAGTTTATTTTTAATCCCTTGTCCAGCTGGCTTTTCAGTACGGATGACCAACATATTTGGTTGAATACCCAAACCACGCAATTCTTTAACAGAGTGTTGAGTTGGCTTGGTTTTCATTTCACCAGCTGCCTTGAGGTAAGGAAGCAAAGTTGTATGGATATACATAACATTATCAGCACCGACATCTGCCTTCATCTGACGAAGAGCTTCTAAGAATGGAAGGGACTCGATATCGCCGACTGTTCCACCAACCTCTGTAATAATGACATCAGAGTCTGTCGTAAGAGCAGCACGCTTGATTTTTTCTTTCAAGGCATCTGTAATATGAGGAATAACTTGGACAGTTGCACCCAAATATTCACCGCGGCGTTCCTTACGAAGAACTTCGCTGTAGATTTTACCAGTTGTCACGTTTGAGTATTTATTGAGGTTGATATCGATGAAACGTTCATAGTGACCCAAGTCCAAATCTGTCTCAGCCCCATCATCAGTTACAAAGACTTCCCCATGCTGATATGGGCTCATGGTCCCTGGGTCTATATTGATATAAGGGTCAAATTTTTGAATGGTCACCTTCAAACCACGGTTTTTTAAAAGACGTCCAAGGCTCGCTGCAACGATCCCTTTCCCAATAGACGACACCACCCCACCAGTTACAAAAATATATTTCGTAGACATAGATTCCTCTTTCTAAAATGCTCAAGGTCCTGCTCACTAGTAGGGGAGATAGAAAACAAGACCTTCATCAATAACCACAATCCAGGATAAAAGTTCCTGGAAAAACAAAAATAGCTCCCTAATAACTAGGGAGCTCCGACCTCTAAAAGAGGTGCCCGAACAATATCTTACCTCAATTTGACTCATTTGTCAAATCAAATTGACTATCAGATTTTAGTGTCTTACCTTCAAGTATGAACAATCATTAAAAAAACAAGGAAATTTCCCTTGCTTTTTTGTATTATTCTTCTTCATCCTCAGAATCTTCGTCATCTTCTTCATTAAGATCGACATCTTCTCCAAGATCATCTGGTGCAATTTCGTTGATTTCAGCGTCGTATGCTTCTACTTCGTTCTTCTCATCATCTGGATTTTCATCATCATAAGAAAGAGCTGGATCTTCTTGGTAGGCATCTTCATCTTCTGGATCATCTGCGCCATAATCAATGGCATCAGCATCTCCGTCCATAAAGGCATTAACGCGTTTTTTCTTAGCTTTAGGAGCTACTTCCTCATCATCACTTTCCTCAAGCGCAATGATTTCTTCGTCAATTTCATCTACTCCATACCATGAACGAAGTCCCCATTTGTTATCTCCAAGAGAGATAAAGCTACCATCGAAGTTCAATTCTGTATAGAACAAAGGTAGTGCTTCACGAATATCGCTATTAGAGGTACCAAGATAGTTTTGGATTTCATTGACCAAATCGCTAAAATGCATTTCGTGATCGCGACCACGGAGTTCCAAGATGGCACGAGCCACCTCAATCATAGATAGTTCACTTTTTTCTTGCCCAGCAAATACTTCTAATTCCAAAGAGTTTCTCCTCATTTTTTACTACTAACGCCAGAGCATATAAACTCTGGTCTCATTTTATCATGTACTCTTTATTGTACGATAATTTTCGTTATTAGTCAAAGGTTTAGAAGAAATTAATGTGAAATATTTCAGCTAATTGAAAGACCTGGGAGATACACTCTCAGGTCCACTACTTTATTTATAGCTCAAAGCTCGTTTAAAGGTTTTCCAGATGCCTAAGTCATCTGTTTGAAGGACTAGGCTGGCATACATACGTCCGATAAAGGCTGTTGCAGTCACGGCAAATACAACTGTTATAGCAAGCGAAATCCATGCTTCTAAACTACTTGCATAACCATTAATAGCTCTAAAAGGCATAAAGAAAGTTGAGATAAATGGGATATATGAGCCAATCCTCAAAACCAAATTATCTCCAGATGTTCCTAAAGCAGTTACTCCAATAAATCCTACCATAATTAAAAGCATCAAAGGCGACAAGGCTTTACCAGAGTCTTCAGGCCGAGAAACCATCGAACCTAGAAAGGCAGCCAAAACCACATACATAAAGAGACTGACTAAGACAAACAATAAGGTATTGACCGAAAAGGCTTCTCCCAAGTGGTTTAGAATACCTGAATTAGCCAAGAAAGGCATATCTTTAAAGAATAAGAGAGCTCCAAATCCTCCAATGACGTAAATGCCAATATGGGTCAAAATGACAAGAAGTAAAGCAATCATACGTGCGTAAAAGTAATGGCTAGCTCGAATACTTGAGAAGACCACTTCCATGATTTTTGTACCTTTTTCACTGGCCACTTCTTGAGCGGTGACACTAGCATAAGTAATCAAAATCATATAGAGGAAGAAGCCTAGTCCTGCAGCCGCAAAGGTCTGAACCATCTTTTTATTTTCCTTGGCTTCATCTATCTGCTCTGTGAATTGAATTGTTTGCTCCAAACGTTTTTCCTGTTCCTGAGACAAATTTGCTTCTGAACGGTTTAGTTGGTATTGGAGTTCATTCAACTTAGTGGTCACAGCTAACTTTATACCACTTTCAAGGGAAGTTTCACCATGATAGACTGCCTTTAGTACACCATCTTCTTGATCAATGGTCAAATAACCTTTTATTTTTTCATCCTTGATGGCTTCTTGGGCACTGGCTTCATCCTTATAGTCAAAGTTAATGCCATTGGTCGATTTGAGTCCTTCTGTAACAGCAGGTACCGAACTAACCACTGCTACCTTATTATTTTGAGCTAGAGAAGAACCTTGGAGATACCCGATTCCTCCAGACAAGCCGATAAAGAGAAATGGCGAGATTACCATAAAGAAGAAACTCCAGGATTTGACATGACGTAGATAGGTTTCTTTGATTACAACCAACATATTTCTCATACTTCCACCCCTGATTCTAGTTTAAAGATTTCATCGATTGTCGGAGCTTGCTGGTCAAAGGTCGCAATATAGTGTCCTTGAGTCAAGATAGCAAAGAGCTCCTGTCCAGCATTTTCGTCATCTAGAATAAGCTTCCAAATCCCCTGCTTGGTCAAGCTAGCATGAGTGACATGTGGGAGTTTTTCCAACTCTTCCTGACTCTTTTCACTTGCAACAAAGAGACGAGTTTTACCGTATTGATTACGGACATCTTGGACTGGTCCATGCAAGACGACACGACCATCACGAATCATCAGGATATCATCACACAGCTCTTCGACATTGGTCATGACGTGGTCAGAAAAGATAATGGTCGCTCCACGTTCTTTTTCTTTGAGGATAACCTGCTTGAGCAACTCGGTATTAACTGGATCTAAACCACTAAAGGGTTCATCGAGAATAATCAAATCTGGTTCATGCATTAAAGTAATGATCAGCTGAATCTTTTGTTGATTCCCTTTTGAGAGGCTCTTAATTTTGTCTGTCAGTTTTCCCTTAACTTCCAGTTTTTCCATCCATTGAGGGAGTTTTTCTTTGACCTCTTTTGCATCCATGCCTTTTAATGTTGCCAAATAACGCACTTGTTCAAGGACTGTCAGCTTAGGCATGAGACTACGTTCTTCGGGTAGATAGCCAATCCGAGCATAGGTTTCCTGACGGATTTCCTGGCCATCAAACTGAATCTCTCCCTGATAATCCAAAAATTTCAAAATACTGTGGAAAATAGTTGTTTTCCCAGCTCCATTTTTCCCAACTAGACCCAAAATACGTCCTGACCGTGCTTGACAATCTACACCAAACAAGACTTGCTTAGGACCAAAGCTTTTTTCAAGATTGCGGATTTCTAACATAATCTACCTCCTACGAATCTTATCCTCATTATACTCTTTTTAATAAACATTACAAGGATTTATGTACATTTTTATTGGTAGAATTCGCTTGGAATTTTTTATACAAAAATAATAAAATTCACATTTATTTATCTTTCCAATACCATGCATTTACCAAGATAAAAAAATCCATCCCAAGGGATGGATTGAAGGTTCTTAACGCACTTCTGCATTCACTTTTTCTTCGAGAGAAGCTTGGATTTTTTCCATGTAGCGTGCGACTTCTTCATCAGTCAAGCTATCTTCTGGATTTTGGAAGGTCAAGCTATAAGCCATTGACTTCATACCAAGTCCTAGTTTTTCGCCAGAGAAGACATCGAAGAGTTTGATATCAGTCAAACGCTTCACGCCAGCAGCTTTGATGGCGTCTACCACATCTTGATGAGTCACTTCTGCCTTTAGAAGAAGAGCAATATCACGGCTGACTGCTGGGAACTTAGTAATTTCCACAAATGGAGTAGCTGGTTGAAGTGATGCTTCAATAGCAGACAAGTTCAATTCTGCTACATAAGTTTCAGGGATATCATAAGCCTTAGCTGTTACAGGGTGGACTTGACCAAGGAAACCAAGGACTTGGTCACCGAGTGAGATCAAGGCTGTACGTCCTGGGTGAAGACTAGCAATTTCAGAGGTTGCTGTATAAGTCACTTCCAGTCCTAGGCGAGTAAAGAGGGCTTCAAGGATTCCCTTAGCATAGAAGAAGTCAACAGGAACTGCTGCTGTTTGGAAGTCTTTTTCAGCGACTAAGCCAGTCAAAGCAAAGGCGAAACTGTTGATTTCGTTTGGCAATTCTTCTTTTGGATTACCAGTTTGCTCAAAGACTTTTCCAATCTCATAAAGAGCCAAGTTTTTATTCTTACGTGCTACGTTGTAGGCAACTGTATCAAGGATACCAGAAACCATATTTTGACGGAGGACTGAACGGTCCACGGTCATTGGCCACATGAGCTCTGTCAAGTGACTTGGCTGAATCGTAAATTCAACTGCTTTTTCAGGAGTTGTCAGAGCATAAGTAATGATTTCTGTCAATCCAGCACCTTCAGCAATAGTCCGAACTTGACGACGGAGTTTTTGTGTCGCAGTCAATTCACCAGCTGTACCATCGTCTTTTGGAAGACTAGTTGGCAAGTGGTCATAACCATAGATACGCGCAATTTCTTCAAAGAGATCAGCTTCGATGGTAATATCCCAACGGCGACGTGGAACGCTCACTGTAAAGCTTTCTGCATTTCCAGAAAGTCCAAATCCAAGGCGACGGAAGACATCTTCTACATCGGCGTAGGAAAGCTCTGTACCAAGGACACGGTTAACGTCTGCAAGGGTTGAAGAAACTTCTACATCAGAAGTGTCAAGCTCACCTGCTGAAACAATACCTTTACGAACAGTTGCTCCTGCAAGCTCTGCAATCATGCTGGCTGCCGCATCAAGGGCTTCATTGACGGTTGCCACGTTGATGCCTTTTTCAAAGCGAGAAGATGATTCAGAACGAAGGTTAAGACGACCACTAGTCTTACGGATCGATTTGCCATTGAAGACAGCTGCTTCAAGGACAACACGACTAGAGTTTTCAGAGATTTCTGTAGCTTGACCACCCATAACACCTGCAAGGGCTACTGGTGTGTCAGCAACAGTAATCACTAAATCAGTTGTTTCCAACTCACGCTCTTCCCCATCCAAGGTTACCAATGTTTCACCTTCACGCGCTTCACGCACACGGATTTCGCTGCCTTCAAAGGTATCCAAGTCAAAGGCATGCATCGGCTGACCAAAGTAAAGAAGGATATAGTTGGTCACGTCCACCACGTTATTGATTGGACGGATGCCTTCATTCATGAGGAGGTTTTGCAACCATTGTGGACTTGGTGCGATGGTCACATTGTCCAAGATACGGGCTGCATAGTATGGAGACTTGTCTGTGTCAATGCTGACAGAAAGAGCATCGGCTGTAGCTTGGTCTGTTTCTGAAAGAGCAAATTCTTTAAAGTTAACTGCCTTGTCATAAATCGCTGCTACTTCGTACGCTACCCCACGCATAGAAAGAGCGTCTGCACGGTTTGGAGTGATAGAAAGCTCGATAATTTCATCATCCAAGTCTAGGTAAGAGAAGACTTCATCTCCTGGAACAGCATCTTGAGGCAAGATTTGGATCCCATCTGCAAATTCCTTTGGTACAACGGAGTCAGAAATGCCCAACTCACCAAGGGAACAGATCATCCCGAGTGACTCTAAGCCACGGATTTTCCCTTTTTTAATCTTGTAGTTATCTGCGATACGAGCACCTGGAAGAGCCACCATGACCTTGATGCCTGCACGCACATTTGGTGCTCCACAGACGATTTGACGGGCTTCTTCTTCACCCACATTGACTTGGCAGACATGCAAGTGTGTTTCTGGCACATCTTCACAAGACAAGACTTCTCCGACGACAATTTTTGAGAGACCAGCAGCAGGTGATTCCACACCTTCTACTTCGATTCCTGTGGTTGACATTTTTTCAGCCAACTCTTGTGATGGCACATCAATGTCCACCAATTCTTTTAACCATTTATAAGATACTAACATAATTCTGAGTATAAGATCTCAAGGAGCGAGACCTTTTCGATTCCTTTCTTTTTCTTCGAGTCAGCTCTTATCATTTCACATCGAGAGGAAATGATAAAAACTGTATAGGACTGTGTTTCAGGTTTCAATCTTATTTAAACTGTTCTGAGAAGCGGACATCGCCTTGGTAGAATCCACGGATATCGTTGATTCCGTAACGAAGCATGGCTACACGCTCTTGACCAAGACCGAAGGCAAAACCAGAGTAAACACTTGAATCAATCCCACTCATTTCAAGGACACGTGGGTGAACCATTCCGGCACCCATAATCTCGATCCAACCTGTTTTTTTACATACGTTACAGCCATCTCCACCACACTTGAAGCATGAAACGTCAACCTCAACAGATGGCTCGGTAAATGGGAAGTAAGATGGACGCAAACGAATTTGACGCTCTTCACCAAACATTTTTTGCACAATCAACTGAAGCGTTCCTTGAAGATCGGCCATAGAAATGTTTTTCCCGACAACCAAGCCTTCGATTTGGTGGAATTGGTGACTGTGGGTTGCATCGTCCGTATCACGACGGAATACACGCCCTGGTGAGATCATCTTCAAAGGACCTTTAGAGAAGTCATGGGCATCCATCGCACGCGCTTGAACTGGAGATGTGTGGGTACGGAGCAAGATTTCTTCTGTGATGTAGAAAGTATCCTGCATATCACGGGCTGGGTGGTCTTTTGGAAGGTTCATACGCTCAAAGTTGTAGTAGTCTTGTTCTACTTCAAATCCATCCACGACTTGGTAACCCATACCGATGAAGATATCTTCGATTTCTTCACTAGTTTGTGTGAGAACGTGACGGTGACCAGTCGCAACTGGACGACCTGGAAGCGTCACATCGATGCTCTCACTTGCTAGTTGAGCTGCAACCTTCTTTTCTTCCAAGAGCTTAGCTGTTTCTTCAAAGGCAGCTGTTAGGACGTCACGAGCCTCATTTACGTGTTTTCCGATAACAGGACGCATTTCAGCAGAAACGTCTTTCATCCCTTTAAGGATTTCAGTCAGTGACCCTTTTTTCCCAAGGACTGAGACACGCAATTCTTGCATCTCTTTTTCATTTTCAGCAGTAATCTGCTTCAAGCTAGCTAGCGTTTCTTCACGAAGCGCTTTTAATTGTTCTTCAATAGTTGACATAATTCCTCCATCAGTCGATTATCAGAAAAAAAGAAAACCACATGCCAAAAACTCCACTCGGAGCGTTGACACGCGGTACCATCCGTTTTCATCTGACAAGTCAGACCTTTATTTCTGAATCCCTGCGCAAGTGAATTCACCCAGTTTTCATATAGAGAGCTTTCAGTCACGGCTCTCCTCCCTGATATATTTCCCCTGAGATACTAGTCTTGCAGATTCCTATTTAATTACTAAATATTTTATCAAATTTCAAGCATTCTTGCAAGGTATTTTGCGCCTAATCAACATAGTCTCCACCTTCAAAGCCGTAATACTCTTCCAAACTGAGGCCACTTGCAGCGATGTCCTTGGCTTCTTTTCCGACGTAGCGAAGGTGCCATTCTTCAGCCATATAGCCTGTTTCTTTTTCCTTACCTTTGAGATAGCGAACGACAAAACCATAGTCTGCAGCATGGTCTAAAAGCCATTGAGCAGCCTTTTCTTCTGTCACTAAGTTTCCATTTGTTCCTATTAGGTCAAAGGCAAGCCCAGTTTGGTGTTCACTATAGCCAGGTCTTGCAGAATAGCGGTCAGCCTCAGCCTTGCCATCTTGGTTGACATAATCCTGATACAGTTTAACCTGAGTTTCATAACTTCTAAATCCACTATAGTGGTCGCTAATCGGGAATCCTGCTTGCTGCATTGCTGCAATAAGTTTTAACAGTTCTGCCTTTGCGGTAGGATTTTCTCCAGGATTATAATCTTTGGACATAGGATAATGCTTGTTAGCTACAACAATCTCATCATACTTACCTTGAATACTGTAGTGATCTCCTTTGTCTACTACTTCTGCCTTCTTTTGGCTAGCTTCCTGAGACTTGCTACCAACAGTTCCTTCTTGTACAGTCGATTGCTCTGAAGAAGTTTTTGCGTCAGAAGTCTCTGTTTTTTCTTGTGAACAAGCTGCCAATGTCAAGGCTAATAAGCTTGACAAGACAAGATATCTTTTTTTCATGGTTTATCCTCTCATATGATAACTTTATCCAATTCAACAGATAACAATTGGATTAAGTTTTGTAATTGTTTTGGTTGCACTTGGCAATCTTCTGCTGCCATTTCTTCCCAAGGAACCCACCAGACTGGACCACGCCCATTAAGTCCGTGTCCCTTCATATCACCAGCTCGTCTTGGAAAAATATGCCAGTGAACATGAGCGTCTCCATTTCCCAACAACTCTACATTCATCTTTTCAGCAGAAAAAGCCTTAGAGACAGCTTCCTGAACCAGACTCATTTCCTCTAAAAAGCGGAGTTTGACAGTTGGATGTAGATGATGTAATTCTGTGACATGTTCCTTGACTAGAAAAAGAGTGTAGCCTTCAAAATACTGGTGGTCTCCGATGACAACATAGCCTGTTTCCAGTTCTTTTACAAAGTAGGGATTTTCCCCTGCCTTAATCAATTCAATTCGATCACAAATCAAGCACATTTTAGTTTACCAAGTCACTCTTAAGATAAGCATCTACCATACGCTCAGTAGCCACTACAGAATCAACATGAGTCCGCTCGTAAGAGTGACTAGACTCAATACCTGCACCAAGAAGAGCGTGTTTGACTTCTGCTCCAGCTGACATAGCTGCAGAAGCATCCGAACCGTAAAATGGATAGATATCTAGTTTAAATGGAATGTCTTGCTCTTTTGCTAGAGCTACCAAGTGTTGGCGGAACTCGTAGTGATAAGGACCTGAAGCATCTTTAACACAGATAGAAACTGTGTACTCGTCTGTCTGCTGGTCATCTCCCATCGCTCCCATATCCACAGCCAGGTATTCGACAACTTGACTAGGAATACTTGAGTTAGCACCATGCCCCACTTCTTCAAAGACTGAAAAGGCAAAATGAGTAGTAACTGGAAGCTCAATCCCTTCTTCTTTATAGACTTTAAGGAGATTGAGGAGAATAGCTGCACTCACCTTGTCATCCAAATGACGAGACTTGATAAAGCCTGTATCAGTCACGATTGTTCGAGGGTCAAAGCTGATAAAATCTCCAACTTCGATACCGAGTGCGCGTGTTTCCTTATCATTTGTTACTTTTTCGTCCAAACGTACTTCCATATTGTCCTGCGTACGTTCAGCTGTCCCCGCATCCTTGTAGACATGGCAAGAAGTTTGGTGGATCAAAATCGTACCTGAAACTGTTTTTCCTGTACTAGCCACATGGACCGTACAATTTTCACCTTCAATCATATTCCAAGGATAGCCTCCAATACGGTCCATTTTGAGGCGACCGTCTGGTTTAATAGCACGAACGATAGCTCCCAAAGTATCCACATGGGCAGTCACATAGCGTTGTTGCTCGTCATTTTTACCTTTGATTGTTACGTTGACACCACCTTTGGCAGTACGGATTGGTTGATAACCTAGTTTTTCAAGAGTCTCAACCAAATAATTGGTAATTTCACGGGTAAAACCTGTTGGCGACGCGATAGCAGTTAGTTCTTTAATATATTCTACAGTTTGATTCATTTCTTCACCTCTTCCTAATATTATATCACTTTTCCCTTTTTAGGCTGAGCAAAAATGAAAAACTTAGATAATTTGATTGCAAAAGTAAGCTGTGATATAATGAAGTTAGTTCTTAATTATGAAAGGAAAAGACATGAACAAATATTTTAAAATGACTCTTTGTGTAGCTTTACCATTAGCTATCTTGTTGGGATGTTCAAAACAATCATCATCTTCATCAACTAGCTCAGCAAAAGGTGAAACTACACAGGTAGACTCTACTAGCCAACAAACTACAGAAAACAAATCTGAAGTAAAAACAGTGACCTTTGTAAATGATACTCATAGTGATCTTAATTCTACTTTAACATACACTGTAGATGGAGATAACGTATTGAAACATTCAGGTCATAACGTCTATGACCCAGAAGCTATCGGTACTACTGCAGAAAAACTCAAAGCATCCGTTGAAGAAGCTTATAAAGGCTATGAAGGCCTCAAAGGTGTTACTCATAGCATTGAGATTAAAGACGGAAAAGTCGTTCAACATACTGAAATTGACTTCACAGTTGCAAGTCTTGACGAACTTAAAAAAGCCTTACCAGATGAATACTCTGGTATTGGTGACAGTGTTAGCTTTAGCGCCTCTGAAAAAATGTTAAAAGATCTTGGATATACTGAAAAAACGAACTAAGAGTAATTGAAAAAACCTTGGCATAAGCCAAGGTTTTTTATTCCATTTCGAACGCTTCACTTTCTTGTTTATTTGGAAGAACGAGAGAAAGTAAGATTCCAACAATTGCTGGCACTAACCATGGTAGAGAGGCATCCGCGAATGGTAGCGCGTTAACGATATTTGCAAGAAAGTCAATCTTAAATGTAGATCCTAAAACACTGGCAATAGCAATGGCTGTGACAAACCCAACAGTCAACTGCATACCTGGTTTAGATAGGGCGATAAACTTATTAACAATCACAATCATGACAATGGCAATCGTGATTGGATACAAGACAACTAACACTGGTACTGAATACTTGATAATGGCACTCAAACCAAGATTTGCGATAGCAAAACCAATCAAGGTAAAGATAGTTGCATAAACTTTATAACTGATTTGTGGGAAGCGGTCGTTAAAGAATTCAGCTGTTGATACAATCAAGCCTACAGTCGTTGTGAAACAAGTCACCGTTACCATGACTGCAAGGAAAAATTGCGCTATCGAACCAAAGATTTCTTGCGTTGCTTGTGACAAGATATAAACTCCTGGAGTTCCTTCGCTCATCACTTCAGCTGGTACTGGGAAATGATTTCCAAGGAAACCTAGGCCAATGTATAAAGCACTAAATCCTAAAGCTACAACGATTCCAACGACCCAAATAGTTGAAATGTATTCTTTCTTACTTGAAAATCCAAGCTGTTTCAAGGTTTGAACAGCGATAACACTAAAGGCAACAGAAGCAAGCGCATCAAGTGTATTATATCCCTCAAGGAAACCTGCACCAAAGGCTGAAGTTTGATAGGCACCTGATGCTGCTTGCGGTGCGTTCCCACCATATTTAAAGGCCCCAAGGATAACCAAAACAACAATCAAAATCGCAAATACTGGAGTCAAGATTCGTCCGATACGATCCAAGATTTTTGAAGGATTCAGGGCGATTAAATAGGCAGCTACAAAGTAAAGAATGGTGAAGACAATCAAACCTAAACCTTTATTTGCTTGATCCAAGAGTGGACTAATACCAACTTCAAACGATGTCGTTGCTGTACGAGGGATGGCAAAGAATGGGCCAATCGACAAGTACAAAACTGCAAGATAAATCGTCGCAAACCATGGAGAAATTTTCTTAGAAATCTCATAGATATAACCCTTAGGATTAAGAGTCCCAATAATCAAAGTTAGGACGGCAATCCCAACACCTGAAAATACAAATCCTGCAATGGCAGGAATGAAGTTTTCTCCAGACTGTGCGCCTAGAGTTGGAGGGAAAATCAAGTTACCTGCTCCAAAAAATATTCCAAACAGAAGTAATCCTGTTAAAGCACCTTTTTTAGCCATAAACTCTCCTTATAACATTAAAATACTTTCTTAGTATAACATGTTTAAAGGCATGAAAAGGCTATCTCGAAATAATTCTAAAATGTTTTCAATTTTCGGAATTTTAGAGCAAATAAATTCCCCTTGAAACTTTTTTATTTTGGTCTCAAAGGGAGTTTTTCTTATTCTAAGGCATCCATGCCACCTTGGACATTGATAACTTCGTAGCCCTGTTCTGCAAGAAATTGACAAGCGCGTGCTGAACGCATTCCTGATTTGCAAATCACGTAGTAAAGTTTATCTTTGTCTAGTTGTTCAAAAGTGTCAGTCAGTTGACTGAGAGGGAAATTATGAGCACCTTCTAAATGAAGAGCCTCAAATTCCTCTACTCCTCTGACATCCAGCACAGAAAGTGACTCTTTCTGATAAAGCTGGTAAAAATCGTTAAAAGTAATTTCTTTCATTTTGTTTCTCCAAGAATCTTTTTGACTATAGTCTTCAAATCAGGTAGAACTTCTTCTTCAAACCAAGGATTTTTTTTCATCCAGATTTGGTTGCGTGGTGACGGATGCACCAAAGGGAAATAATCAGGCAAATAATCCTTAAAGCGATGCACACGATCCGTTACCTTACCACTGACCTTTTCATGCAGATAATAAGCCTGAGCATACTGGCCAATCAAGAGGGTTAATTGAATATCTGGCAACTCCTTCAAAAGTTTTGGGTGCCATTTTTCTGCAAAATCTGGACGAGGTGGTAGGTCACCCGATTTCCCATGTCCTGGAAAGTAGAAATCCATAGGCATGACTGCAAAGTAACCTGAATTATAAAACGTATCTTCATCCACACCTAGCCACTCTCGCAAGCGGTCACCACTTTTATCCTTCCAGTAAAGTCCTGCTTCTTGAGTTTTGAGTCCAGGAGCTTGCCCAATGATATTGATACGAGCAGTCTTTGGTGCTGCAAAAAGAGGCTCGATGCCTTGCTCAGTATAGCTGGCATTCTGTGGATCAGCCATGATGGCTTGCTTGATTTTTTCGATTTGAGACATCTGTTTCCCTCCAAAAAGAAGTCCAAGCATAAAATCTCAGACTTCTAGATCATTATTTGATCAATTCATAAATAGCTTCAGCGTAGATGGCTGCTGCACGGAAGAGATCATCCAAGGCGATAAATTCATTGGCCTGGTGCATAGTATCGATAGAATCTGGGAACATAGCACCGTAGGCTACACCACGCTCTAATAGACGTCCAAATGTTCCTCCACCGATGACCTGTTCGTGACCTTGAAGACCTGTTTGCTTTTCGTAAACATTCAACAAGGTTTGAACGAGTGGATCTTCCATTGGCACATAGTGAGGAGTGTGTCCATGTTCAGAAAGGCTGACTGAAGCAACTGGCAAGCTTTCAAGAACTGACTTGATTTGCTCTGGGCTTGTTCCTTTTGGATAACGGAAGTTGAGGGCAATAGTATTGTCAGCACTTGTTTCATCAAAGCGGAAGACACCCGCGTTCATAGAAAGGGCACCCATTTTTTCATCCACATGAGCAACCTTCAAATTCTTGCCTTCGTGGTCATTCAAGAGAATCTTACCAGCAATATCGAGGTAGTCTTTTGCAGGTCCTTCAAAAGCAAATTGGCTGAGGAAGAGGGCAAGATAAGTTGCACCATTGACACCTGAAGCAGGCATGGCACCATGGGCTGATTTACCAATTACAGTCACCTTGTACTGACCGTTTTCTTCTTGGATTTCTCCTCTGAGTTTGTGCTCTGCAACGAAGACGTCTAGTTTCCCTTGCAAATCCGCTAAATCACCTGAAACAACTGCTGTTGCTGACTCTGGTACCATGTTTTCGCGCAAACCACCTGTGAAGCTATGAAGACGAGCTGCACCAGTATTTTCACCAGCAAAGTGGAGGTATTCTGTGATATTTCCTTTTTCACCATTGATGATAGGGAATTCAGCATCTGGAGAGAAGCCAAAGTCTGGTTTTGCAAGTCCTACATGCTCAAAGTAGTAGTCCATATCTGCCCAACCTGACTCTTCGTCAGTTCCGACGATGAAACGAACTTTCTTAGAAGTTGGAAGTCCCAATTCTTTGATGATTTTCAAACCATAGTAACAAGCTGTAGTTGGTCCCTTGTCATCAGAAGCGCCACGCGCATAAAGACGACCATCTTTGATAGTTGGCGTGTAAGGGTCAGTGTCCCAACCACTACCTGCTGGCACTACGTCCATATGGGCAAAGATTCCGAGAACTTCTTCTCCTTCACCAAACTCGAAATGTCCGGCATAATTGTCGACATTTTTTGTTGGATAGCCATCGCGGTCTGCGATTTCAAGGAATTTTTCCAAGGCTTTTACTGGCCCAGGTCCAAATGGATGTTGCGCATTTGCCTTGCTATCATCACGTTCTGAGTTGATTTCTAAAAGGCTAAACAAGTCAGCCAAGAGATCTTCTTTGCGTTTTTCTACTTCTGCTGTAAAATCAATAACTGTCATTTTTTCTCCCTATCTCTTCTCGATAATTTCATCTACTGGCAAGCGGTAGCTTGGTTCTAACTTCTCGTCTGTGTAACCCACTGTTATCAAAAGTTCTGGACGGAAACGTTCTTCGATTTCCAAGACTTCATTGGCTTTTGATTTGTCAAAACCAAGGATAATGTTTGAACCAATTCCCTGGTCAGTCAGTGCAAGGACCAAGTTCATAGCTACTAGTCCTGCATTAAGGGCCAAGTAGTCGCTGACTTGTTGGTCGCTGTAACGTGCGTACTCAGCTGGAAGATTCTTCATAAAGTATTGAAGTTGCTCTTCTGAGAAATTATTGGCACCACCAGTACGGGCAATCTTGCGGGCGCGTTTGGCTAAGTCTGTATCTGTAAACAAGGCAATGGTTACAGGTGCAGATGCTACTTGCTCATAGTTTGAACCGTAAGCCAATTTTGCTAGTTCAGCATTTTTCTCACGAACCACGACGAATTTCCAAGGCTGGCTGTTGTGGGCACTTGGTGCCAAGGTTGCGATTTCAATAGCTGTACGAACATCCTTCGGATCGACAGGTTTATCAATAAAATGCTTAGTCGCATGACGTTTTTTATTTAACTCAAGAAATTTCATAAGCAAGTTCCTTTTCTATTTCTACTGCTTCCATTTTACCACATTCTGAAAGAGCTTGCAGAGATTTTTCATTGGCGGAATAAATTATCTTATCTTATCTGCTTTGAATTTTAGATTATAGACTCAAACCGGAAATTATAATATTTTTCTATCACGTCCATAAAAAATATATATTGGCTATTTGATCGATTGTCTGGTAAGCTAGAAAGCATTAAGTAAAGGAGACTCTTATGAAAAAATTATTCTTATTATTTGCTATTAGTCCCTTGTTGGTTGCCTGCGGACAATCTAAACAAGAAAGTACTTCTACTTCCACTTCTAGTCCTAAAACCATTGTCGTAGCAACTGCCGGAGACATCCCACCTTTTGACTTTGAAAAAGATGGAAATCTGACTGGATATGATGTTGAAGTTTTAAAAGCAGTCGATGAAAAACTAGACCAATACAAGATTGAATTCCAAAAAACAGCCTGGGAAAGTATCTTCCCTGGATTGGATGCTGGCCGTTACCAAGCTGCTGCAAACAACTTGAGCTATACCAAAGAGAGAGCAGATAAATACCTCTACTCACTACCTATCGCTAAAAATCCTTTGGTTCTTGTAAGCAGAAAAGACAAGGCTCTTACTTCTCTCCAAGACATCGCTGGTAAAACAACTCAGGATGATACAGGAACTTCTACTGCCAAAGTCGTTACAGACTGGAATCAAAGCCACTCCGACAATCCTGCAACCATCCAATACTCTGGTGAGGATGTCGCTAAACGTCTGACTGACCTCGCCAATGGTGAGTTTGATTTCCTAATCTTTGATAAAATCTCTGTTCAAAAGATTATCCAAGACCGAGGTTTAGACTTGAACGTAGTCGACTTGGAAAGCAATGATAATCCAAACAACTACATCATCTTCTCAAGTGACCAAAAAGAATTTAAAGACCAATTTGACAAGGTCCTTAAAGAACTCTACCAAGACGGAACCCTTGAAAAACTCAGCAAAACCTATCTCGGTGGTTCTTACCTACCGGACCAATCTCAATTACAATAAGATATATTAAAAACGATTGACTAGTCCAATCGTTTTTTTAGTATTTGTTCGTTAAAGCAACTCTTACAAAAAATCAAAATAGTTTTTGACATCCTCGACATATCCATATTTTTCATTAAGACTAGCTAGCAAGTCTCTGTTATGGCCTTGGTAATTGTCTTCTCGTCGCAACTCTTCATACATTTCGATAAAAGGAAGTCCTTTTTCCTTGGCTGATTCTAACTCTGCTTCATAATCATAGACAACTTTACGAAATTGGATATTGACCAATTCACCATTTTCAACTTCAAGTAAGGCATACTGGGCTCGGTGATTTTTTAGCCCTTCCCAGTCAAAATAAGGCATACCAATCGAACCTGGATTAATGATTTGTTGACCTTGACTACCATAACGTAGAAGTTGTTTATGGACATGCCCATAGACGGCTACATCAGTAGTTTCATCAAGTAGCTGGTCAAATTTTTCGGTATTATTTTCAACCAGCAAATCACCACCATAATTTTTCTCAGGTAAATTATGTGAAAGAGAAAAGCGCAAGCCTTCTACTTCTTTCTTGGCTACCATAGGTAGCTTTCTAAACCAATCAATATACTCTGGCTTTAGGTCCTCCATCAGATACTGGGTCAATCGCATAAGCTGGATTTCTTGGGGATCCTCTAAACCATATTGCCCATCTAAAGCCTCTAAAACACAATCATCCCAGTTTCCTCGAACGCATGCTGTAAGGGGTAGGTCCTTCAAAAGATCCACCAAGTCATTTGCTCCCGGCCCAGGAAGAAAAATATCTCCCAAGAGCCAATATTCAGTTGCTCCCAACTTTTTAGCGTCCTCAAGCACTCCAGCTAAGGCGGTCGTGTTGCCATGAATGTCTGATAAAATTGCAATCTTATGGTTCATTTTTCACACTCTCTTTATTAGTATTTATTTATTCTAGCTATCCCTTACACCGTTATAGGTCTGCACCTTTCTTCATTTCACTTCTCAGTGCTAGGGGTTTTGTTATTTTCTTAAATATCTCACATATTCTACTAAAACGTAGACAAGGATTGTTAAACAAATGATCGTTTCTAACCAAACGAGGAGGTTAAGGGCTGGAAACTGTAGGATGCCCTGGGCCATTTTCAAGGAAGTTGCCGTGATAATAGTTGGGAAAGTTAGGGCTGAAAAGGCTGGTTGGAAGCCCTGTTTTAAAATCCTTGATAAGCGACTAAGAACAAAGAAAAAGAAAGTCTGAGATGCAAGGACCATGACCAGCAAAATCCAGCTAGGAAGGTCTGGACCTCCTATCCGAACTAGTGCTGCTAAAAGGAGAGAAAATGGAGCACAATAGATCCCTTCTTGCCCTAGTAAAGCCAGTGGTAATGGATTTCTTTTCAAATCTTGATAAATGAGAGGATAAAGGATAAGGGTTAAGATAAAACCAAAAATCCAAGCTCCATAGGCAATCCCAACTATCCCCACTACTGGGTAAGTCAAACTTGCCACTGCGATTCCCACATAAAGAACCGTCCAACTCGGCGTTGCGCTCGTCCTTGGTTTAGCTTGTACGTAATTAATAGTAAAGTAGATGATTAAGCCTACATCCAGTAGAAAGGCAAACCACCAGAGAACCTGCGCAATGAAGTTCAAGCTAACTGGTAGAATCCGTAGCAAATAGGTCGATAAAATCATCCCTGCCATGGGAAAAGTCGCCATGCCTGATAAAAGAGGGGCTTTCTTCAACTCTTGCTTACTTTCTTGCCAATCACGAAAATGACTATATAGAAAATAAAACCATAGAATCAAGCCTGACAAACTAAGCAAATGAGAAAGAAATGGGAAGGTATCTAAGATAAGATTTCCTGCACCAGCTAATCCCAATAAGCAACCTGAAAAGGCTAAGGGGAGTTTCTTCATGCTAACCTCCGAAAATAACGTTACTATCAGTATAGCATAATTAAAGCTCAGCTAGACAAGCCTTCATCAATTTTTTTTTGGCTATAAAACGATTGTCCCCTTTTAAAATACTCACTAACAATAATGATTAAAATAAATTCATCAAAAAAGTACCTATCACTTGATAGGTACTCTTTTGACATTTCATTCTATAGCTTGGTTAGCCTTTAAAGGTAACGATAGTCGCTCCAGAACCACCTGCATTTTGTGGTGCATAACCAAAGCTCTTTACCTGCTTGTTTCTTTGGAGGTACTTAGTTACACCTTCACGGATAACTCCTGTACCGATACCATGGATGATATCTACTTGGGCCATATTGTTGAGCAGAGCTTGGTCGATAAAGGCGTCTAAGGCTTCCATAGCTTCCTCGTAGCGTTTGCCACGAAGGTCTAGTCGAGCTTGCGGCCCTTTGCCACCTGCACGTTTAACCACGTTGACTTGTTTCTTCTTAACTGGTGCTTCTTGCTGAGCTTGTACCAAGTCAAACTCTTTTTCCTCAAGCGTCATCTTAATCAAGCCAACCTGAGCTTCCCAACGACCATCCTTGAGTTGATTGGTCAAGGTACCTCGTTGACCATAGCTTAAAACGATGATATCATCCCCAACTTTTGTAGCTCGTTTTTTCTTGGCTTTTTGAAGGACCTTATTTTTAGAAAGATCAACTTTTTCAGGTGCTAACTTCTTGAGTTTGGCCTTGGCTTCGATAATTTCATGTGGTTTTAGTTGAGATTTACTGTGAAGATTTTTAAGAATATCATCACTTTCAGCCAGAGCCAATTCAACGATTTCAGCAGCTTGCTCACGCGCCTTATTGAGTTCTGTTTCTTTCTCACGATTGAGTTCATTGTAGAGTTTTTTAAGCGCGCGGTTCATCTTGAGGTTTTCTTGCTCAACTTGGCGAATATTCTCAAGACGTTTGCGGCTTTCAAGTGTCTGCTCTTCCAATTGCTCAATAATGCGATTGACATCATTGTCTTGATTAATCTGCTTGCTAGCGTCACCTACGATGACATCTGACAATCCTAGACGTTTAGCAATCTCAAAGGCATTGCTTCGACCAGGAACCCCTTGCATAAAACGATAGGTTGGGCGCAAGCTTGCTATATCAAACTCCATGCTGGCATTTTGAACATAGGCAGTTTCAATTCCGTAGGCCTTGAGTTCAGGATAATGAGTGGTTGCCATAGTCTTGACCTGACGCAAACGCAAGTCTTCTAAGATAGACATGGCAAGGGCTGCACCTTCCTGAGGATCCGTTCCTGCTCCAAGCTCATCCAGTAACAAGAGCGAGTTTTGGTTGACTTTCCCAAGAATATCAACGATATTGGTCATATGACTAGAGAAGGTTGAGAGACTTTGCTCGATGGATTGTTCATCTCCAATATCGGCAAAAATCTCCTCGAAAATCCCTACACGACTGCCATTATCGGCTAGAATTGGCAGCCCAGACTGGGCCATGACTTGCGTCAATCCTAAGGTTTTTAGCATGATGGTCTTACCACCCGTATTAGGACCGGTGATGACGATAGCTGTCAAATCCTTCCCAAAGTGCACATCATTTGCGACAGCATTCTTCACCAAAGGATGGCGAACATGAAGGAGTTGGATTTCCTGTTCCTCAGAGACTTGAGGGACCACTGCTCCGGTCTCTTGGATAAAACGCACCTTAGCGCGAATCAAGTCTAAACGCCCAATAATCCAGGCATCATTGGCAATTTCAGCCGCATGCGGTCTCACTCGTTCAGAGAGTTCTTGAAGGATACGCATCATCTCATAGCGTTCATCTGCACGAAGACTAGCAATTTCCTCACTTAACTTAACTACTTCACGAGGTTCGATATAAACAGTGTTCCCACTGGCAGAAATATCGTGAACGACCCCAGCAATCTTATTCCGATAGGTATTTTTAACTGGAAGAACTTGACGACCATTTCTACTAGCGACAATACCTTCTGTCAACATCTGCGACTTCTGCTTGAGAAGGTCTTGCAAGACATCACGAACTTGGCTCTCACTATCATGGATTTTCCGGCGGATTCGTGCGAGTTCTTCACTCGCAAAATTCTCAATAAATCCAGCTTCGTTGATGGCTTGAAGGTTTCCTTGCAGATGTGGGAAATCATGAAGTTTCTCAAACCAATTTGCTAGGTGATCCAAGCGTACATTTTCAAGATTGTCATAGAAGTTTTTCAATTCACGACTGGCAAATATGACACGTTTGAGAAGGAGAAATTCCTCGATATTAAGGTCAGCCCCCATCTCCAAACGTTTGCAGGTTGCAGCAATATCTTTTGTTGCTGAAATGCTGAAGTGAGGATGCTCCACAAAAAGCTCCTGCATCTCCTGCATCTCTGCAAAAGCTTGTTTTATCTTGTCACCTTTATCCGTTGGAGTAAGTTCTTTTAACTGCTCTAGTCCCTGCTCCGTCAAAAGATGGGGTTCAAATAGAGCTTTGACCTTGTTAAATTCTAACGTTTCTAGTATTTTTGTATTCATTTCATTTCCTTAGTAAAAAAGTTATGGCTTTTTGTCATTTTCAAGTTTTTAAATCAATCTCTTACTTTTGAAATTGTAAACAAAAGGCTAGGAATAGTTCCCGCCCTTTTTATCCGATTAATTTGGTAACCCAAAGCTGCTTAATCAAACTGGTTGTGAATGGAATGCTTTGGATGATATGTCTAGCTACAAAGCTATTCTCAAGTGAATTTTGAACAATTTGTAATGGTACAGTCGCGAGGATCGTTAGCATCATCTGAAGGACAAATAAGGTTACTCCGACTGATAGAACACCCGCACCGATACGGTAGTATTTCCCATCAAGTATCTTAGTTGGCACCAGGTTTACAAAAAGACCAAGCAAACGACTGATGCAATAAAAGACTGTAAAGGCCAAGAGGAAACCGATACCCGCATAAAAAACCTTATCCAATTGGAAGAGTTGATTGGATGGGAAAAAGAAGGTACCCTGTCCTTCCTGAGGATTAGCATATGGGATTAGTAAGTTGAACTTCTGTCCTAAAGACTGGTAAGACTTGCTTGCAAAATAAGCAGAGACAATCGTTGCCACAAGATAAAATCCTTGTAATACGATTCCTCTGCGATAGCCAATATAAAAGCTCCAAGCAAGGATTAATAAGAGAAGGATAGAAATCATAGGGAATCCTCAATCTTACTCTGCTCCTGTTTAGCCGCAACCACCTTATAACGGAGCGATTCTAATTCTTGCTCCTTGTCATCAAACTCAATCTCACGGCTAAGCTGGGTAGATAGGCAGTTAACTGCTAAGAGGATAGCTATTGTCTCATCATCAGCTCCAGGCATTTGTTCTTTAATTGCTTCATATTTTTCCGTCGCAACCTTGGCAATCTCCTCCATAAAAAGATTGTCATGTTCAGTTGTCAGCGTTAATGTTTTTTTCCCAAATGTAAACTTGAATCGATTTAAATTTGCCATAAAATTCACCTCACGATATTATACCAAATTTCACTAAATTTGTCAGTTTTAACCAATTCTACTGCTTTTATGGTACAATAGAGACTATGGCAAGTATCACATTAATACCGAGTGAAAAAGAAATTCAAGCTTTTGTCCAAAAGCATGAACAAGCCCTCGCTCCAAGTAAAAATCCTTATATTCGCTACTTTTTCAAGTTTCCTCAAGCCAGTATTTCCATCTATACATCTGGAAAAGTTCTCTTGCAAGGTGAAGCCGCTGAAAACTATGCCAGCTTTTTTGGGTATCAAGTAGCACAAGTTACTAGCGGGCAAGATTTCCCTTTGATCGGAACAGATGAGGTCGGAAATGGTTCCTACTTCGGTGGTCTAGCTGTAGTGGCATCCTTTGTAACTCCTGACCAGCATGATTTTTTACGAAAACTAGGAGTTGGGGATTCTAAAACACTGACAGATCAAAAGATTCGTCAACTGGCTCCCATTTTGAAGGAAAAAATCCAACATCAGGCACTACTACTTTCTCCAAGCAAGTATAACGAAGTGATTGGTGAGCGCTACAATGCTGTTTCTGTCAAGGTAGCTCTTCATAATCAAGCAATTTTTCTCCTCCTTCAAAAGGGATTTGAGCCAGAAAAGATTGTTATTGATGCCTTTACGAGTACTCAAAACTATGAGAAGTACTTAAAAAATGAAGCCAATCATTTCTCAAATCCAGTTACACTTGAGGAAAAAGCTGAAGGTAAGTACTTAGCTGTCGCGGTTAGCTCTATCATTGCGCGTGATCTCTTTCTAGAAAATCTTGAAAATCTAGGACGAGAACTTGGTTTTCAACTTCCAAGCGGGGCTGGAACGGCTTCTGATAAGATAGCTAGCCAAGTCCTTCAAGCTTACGGTATGCAGGGACTCAACTTCTGCGCCAAACTACACTTTAAAAATACTGAAAAAGCAAAAAAAATGCTAGAAAGGTAAATTATGAAATACATTATAAATTTTTTAAAAGAATGGGGAGTTATCATTCTACTTATCGCACTAGTAGGGCTTAGTCGTCTCTTTCTCTGGAGTAATGTGCGTGTAGAAGGACACTCAATGGACCCTACTCTAGCAGATGGAGAAATCCTCTTTGTGGTTAAACATCTCCCAATCAATCGTTTTGATATTGTGGTTGCTCATGAGGATGAGGGAAATAAAGATATTGTAAAGCGGGTAATCGGGTTACCGGGTGATACTATTCGTTATGAAAATGATAAGCTTTATATCAATGGACAAGAAACCGATGAACCTTATCTAGCAGAGTATCTTAAACGCTTTAAGGAGGATAAACTCCAATCTACCTATACTGGCGATAGTTGGGATGGAAAAAAAGGCGAGTACTTCAGAAGTCTTGCTGAAAAAGCTCAAGCATTCACCTTAGATGTAAATTACAACACTAGCTTCACCTTCACTGTTCCAGAGGGGCAATACCTCCTACTTGGTGATGACCGTCTGGTATCTAGTGATAGCCGACATGTTGGTACTTTTAAAGCAAAAGATATCATTGGAGAGGCAAAATTCCGTTTTTGGCCACTCAAACGTATCGGAACAGTTTAAAAATATTAAGAGGCCGAGAATACTAATCTCAGCCTCTTCTCATTCTATTTTGAATGATATGATTTTCATTCATGAATGTAAAGGAATTATATGGAAGTCTATTTTACAGGTACGATTGAACGTATTATTTTTGAAAATGTCAGTAATTTTTATCGTATTCTTCTCCTTGATATCGAAGATACCAATGCTGAGGACTTTGATGATTTCGAGATCATTGTTACAGGGACCATGGCTGATGTCATCGAGGGAGAGGAATACACTTTTTGGGGGCAGATTGTCCAACACTCCAAATACGGAGAACAACTACAAATTACCCGTTATGAAAGAGCAAAACCGACTAGCAAGGGCTTGGTCAAGTATTTCTCAAGTAGCCACTTCAAAGGAATTGGTCTCAAAATTGCTCAAAAGATTGTGGAACTCTACGGAGAAAATACCATTGATGAAATCCTGGAGCATCCTGAGAAACTCGAAACCATCTCAGGACTATCTTCTAAAAGTCGTGAGACCTTCGTTTCTACACTTCGTCTCAACTACGGAACTGAGATGGTCTTGGCCAAGCTTGCAAACTACGGGATTCCTAATAAATTAGCTATTCAAATCCAGGATACCTATAAAGAGGAAACCATCGATATCGTTGAAAATTATCCTTATCAGTTGGTAGAAGATATCAAGGGTTTGGGCTTTACCATCGCTGACCAATTAGCACAGGAATTGGGGATTGAGAGTCAGGCACCTGAACGCTTTCGAGCAGGTCTTGTTCATAGCCTTTTAAATGCTTGTATGGAAAGCGGGGATACTTATGTTGAAGCAAGAGATCTATTAGAAAAAACTCTAACCCTACTTGAATCCTCACGACCTGTTGAACTGGAGCCCAGTCAGCTTGCACAAGAATTATCCAATCTCATTGAAGAAGAAAAAGTTCAGCAGGTTGATACGAAAATCTTTGATAACAGTCTCTTTTTCGCTGAAGAAGGAATCCACAATCACCTCATTCGGATCCTTGAAAAAGAAGAACCCAATAAACATGAAATAGAAATCATACAGGGTCATATCGCAACTGTTGAAGAAGAATTAGGCATTCAATACGATGCCATTCAAAAACAGGCTATCTGCGACGCTATCCAAAACAAGGTCTTTATCCTGACAGGTGGACCTGGTACAGGTAAGACCACTGTTATCAATGGGATTATTGGTGTTTATTCTCTATTAGAGGGTCTCGACCTTAGAAAGAAAAGCAGTCTACCGATTCTCCTTGCTGCTCCAACTGGTCGTGCAGCACGTCGCATGAATGAGTTGACAGGCTTGCCTAGTGCAACGATTCACCGCCACTTGGGTATGACTGGAGACGACGATACCAGTCATTTGGAGGATTATCTAGATGCTGATTTTATCATTGTAGACGAGTTCTCTATGGTGGATACCTGGCTTGCCAATCAACTCTTCTCCAATATCTCCTCTAATAGTAAAATTCTCATCGTTGGAGATAATGACCAGTTGCCATCGGTTAGTCCTGGTCAAGTTCTTGCTGACTTACTCCAAATTTCAAGTATCCCTCAAACACGCTTGGAAAGAATCTACCGTCAGAGTGAAGAATCAACCATTGTCACCCTTGCTAGCCAAATTCGTCAAGGAATTTTGCCTGCAGATTTCACTCATAAAAAAGCAGATCGTTCCTACTTTGAAATCGCTAGTAGCCATATCCCTGCGACCATTGAAAAAATCCTTGATGCTGCTATCAGAAATGGTATTCCCGCTCGTGATATCCAAGTTCTAGCGCCTATGTATCGTGGTACAGCAGGGATTGATGCCATCAATCAACTCATGCAAGAACTGCTCAATCCTCTTCAAAAGGGGCAGTTTAGTTTTGAGGCAAGTCAGTTTCATTATCGCACAGGCGATAAGGTCATTCATCTCGTTAACGACGCAGAAGTCAATGTCTTTAATGGAGATTTAGGTTATATCACAGATCTGATTCCTGGAAAATACACTGAATCCAAGCAAGATGAAATTGTCATCGATTTTGATGGCAATGAGATCTCCTATCCTCGAAATGAATGGTACAAGATTCGCCTCGCCTATGCTATGAGTATCCATAAATCTCAGGGTAGTGAGTTTCCAGTTGTGATTTTACCGATTACCAGTGCTAGCAAGCGCATGCTGGAGCGCAATCTCATCTACACTGCTATCACTCGTGCCAAAAGCAAGCTCATCCTACTTGGTGAACTGCAGGCCTTTGATTATGCGACCAAACACATTGGAACAGCTCGCAAGACCTATCTGATTGAACGTTTCAGCGACTTAACTGAAAGCTCTGAAGAAGCAAATAAGCCTATTCTTGAACCCACTGATCAGACTGATTCTCAGCAATCCTACATTCTGACCGAAGAAAACTGGACCAGTATTCCAGCTATGATTGGAATTAGCCAGGATGATCTTCAAGAATTTTTCGGAAAATAAAGCACAAGAAAGCCCACCGAATCCGGTGGGCTTTTTATCTTTTCAGATTATTTTACTGTTGCAGTGCTTGTGATCAATTCAACAGCTTTTTTGATTGTGATATCGTGTTTCAACATATCAGCTGAAAGCAAGCTTTGTACTTGAGCAACTTCCATGTTGTAGTCTGCAGCCAATTGCTCGATTTCTTTTTGGATTTCTTCTTCAGTAGCGTCAAATCCTTCAGCTTTCGCAACAGCTTCGATTACAAGGTTAGTCTTCGTACGTGACTCAGCTTCTGCTTCGTATTGTTTGTGAAGGTCTTCTTGAGTAGTTCCAGTGATTTGGAAGTACATGTCAGGGTTGATACCTTGACGTTGCAAGTTGCCAAGGAATTCATTTACTGAACGGTGAACTTCTTCGTGGATCATTTCTTCTGGAAGCTCAACGATTTCAGCATTTTCTACAGCTTTATCGATTGCTGCACCTTCAACGGCATCTTTGTATGCTTCTTCTTTAGCAGCAGCCAATTCTTTGCGGTATTTTTCTTTCAATTCGTCAAGAGTTTCAACTTCTTCGTCGATGTCTTTTGCAAGTTCATCGTCAAGAGCTGGAACTTCTTTAGCTTTTACTTCGTGGATAGTTGTTACGAATTTAGCTTCTTTACCTGCAAGATCTTCTGCTTGGTAGTCTTCTGGGAATGTTACGATAACGTCAACAGTTTCACCAGCTGAATGTCCAACCAATTGGTCTTCAAATCCAGGGATGAATTGTCCTGAACCAAGTCCAAGTGAGAAGTTTTCACCTTTTCCACCGTCAAATTCAACACCGTCGATAGAACCAACGAAGTCGATAACAACAGTGTCGCCTTCTTCAGCAGCACCATCTTTGATTACCAACTCAGCCAAGTTGTTGCGTTCACGTTCGATACGTGCATCTACATCGGCGTCAGTTACTTCTTTATCTACATCAACTGAAACTTCAAGGTTTTTGTATTCACCCAATTTAACTTCAGGTTTTGTAACAACTTCTGCAGTAATAACCCAGTCTTGACCTTTTTCCATAGAAGTTACGTCAATTTTTGGTTGAGCAACTACTTCAAGACCAGCTTCTTTAACAGCTGCTTCATAAGCATCTGGCAAAAGAGCGTTCATTGCATCTTGGTAAAGTGCTTCTTCACCAAATTTTTGGTCGAAGATAGGACGTGGAAGGTGACCTTTACGGAAACCTGGAACGTTAAGAGTTTTCTTTACTGAGTTAAATACACGGTCCAATTCTGGTTTGATTTGGTCTTGAGAGATAGTAAAAGTCAAGACACCACGGTTTGTTTCTTTGTTTTCAAATGATACAGACATTCTGTCATTTCTCCTTAAAATTTTTAATACAGTCCATTATACCATATAGTAGCGAATTTTTTCAAGTAATGGATGCGCTTTTCATCCATGCTTAAGTTACATCATAGCTTCCTTAAAATTCGTCAGGACCTACCAGGTGATGCTGAAAGGCGTAAACGGCTACCTGGGTACGGTCACTAACCTGAAGTTTAGCAAGAATGTTCGAAACATGAGTTTTAACAGTCTTTAGGGAGATAAAAAGCTCATCTGCAATACGCTGATTTTCATAGCCTTTAGCGATTAGTTGAAGGACATCTCGTTCACGAGCTGTCAGATCTTCATGTAGTTCGACGTGATTACGGTGGTATTCTACCTTCTTGCTCACCTCTTGTTCAATAGCAAACTCACCAGCTGCTACCTTACGAACAGCGTGCAGCAACTCATCTGCGCTCGAAGTCTTGAGCATATAACCCCTAGCCCCAGCATTCAAGACCGGCATAATTTTTTCATTGTCTAGGTAAGAAGTCACGATCAAGATTTTAGCCTCTGGCCATTCTTTGAGAATAGCTAGTGTTGCATCAATCCCGTTGACTTCAGGCATGACAATATCCATGACAATCACATCAGGACGGAGTTCCAAGGCCATGGAAACCCCTTCTGCTCCATTGGTTGCTTCTCCTACAACCTCTACATCATCTTGTAATTCAAAATAACTTTTTAAACCCAGACGCACCATTTGGTGGTCATCTACCAATAATAGTTTCATCTTACTTCCTCTTATTTATCCAAATCAAGCAAAGGAATGCGAATATCCACTGCTAAACCTTGCTTGGGAGCTGTTAATAATTGTATAGTCCCAGCCATATCTTCTACACGTTCTTTGATATTCCGTAAACCATAGCTCAGTTCGTCTCCATCATCTAGTTGAAAACCGCGCCCATTGTCTGCCACCTTCAACTGCAATTCCGTTTCCGTTTGATAAAGGTAAACATCCAGACAAGAAGCCTGCGCATGCCGAAGGGTATTACTAATCAATTCTTGGACAATACGGAAAATATGCTCTTCTATCTTTTTAGGTAATGCAGTTACCTGATATTTAAAGCTTACCTTCAGATCACTTTTTTCTTCTAGTTCTTTGAGGAGTATCTGAATCCCCTCCACCAAACTCTTTTGTTCCAGTTCAATAGGACGCAAATGCAAGAGTAGAATACGCAAATCTCTCTGGGCTGTCTCCAAAATAGCAGTCACACTCTGAAGCTGAGTTTGCATCTTTTCTCTATCTAATTTCGAAGCTTGTTGACTGAGTCCTGATAACATCATATGGGCAGCAAAAATTTCTTGGCTAACCGTATCATGCAAGTCACGCGCAATTCTCTTGCGCTCCTTTTCAACTATCTCTTCTTCTTTGACTAAGGCCTGATTGTCTGCTTTTTGAATAGCTTCTGTCAACAAACCAAGCTTTCCTGACAAGTTTCTAAAACTTGCGTCTAAATCTGCATCTCCAAGACTTTTAATATCTTTGCCAGCTAGCAGACGTTTAAGATTTGCTTGGATTCTTCTTCTTGAAATTTCATCAACCATTGTCCAAAATAGGACCAATAAGAAAGCAAGGGCAAGACTAAACATCAAAGCTAGAAATAGGACTTTTTCTGTCTTTTCTAAATCTTGGAAGAGAGAAGTCCACTCCAAATCTAAGACCTTAAAAATGCTTCGAAATAGAAAAGCAACAAAGAGAAATGAGGTGAGTCCAATTAAAATATAGGGTTGCTTTTTCATCCTCTCACCACCTCAACATCTCCAACCATGGTTGTCAAAAGAATCTTAACACTCTTAGGACTCTTGAGATAATCTCTCGTTTCTTGATGGAATTGTTCATTGCGCAAAGCTCGCTTAGGCTGGTCAAAGAAGGTTAAATCTCCATACAAAGAATTAACACTGAGGCTGACTTCTACATCCACTGGTACAATAATTCTGGTTGTGCCTATTAATTTTCTCAAGATGATGACATTATCATGATTGCTCAAAATCACGTGCTCTAGATGAATGGTATCTTTTCCCATAAGACGAAAAAGATTGATATCATCAAAGCGGCAAGTCTGGTAGCTTGAGAAGTGATGAAGGTTCCCAAACCAGCGATTTTTCTCCCTCTTTACCGTCACTACTTCTTCAAAAATCAGATTGGTATCTTCTTTTTCTTGGTTCATCATAGGATAAAGTAAGAATAGGCTGTAAATCAGAGCCATAAAAACAGCTAGAATGACAAAGGGATTGAGCATGATGATAAAGAAAAATAGGATGCTCACTGCCACTAATATGAAGTTATTACCCTGTCTTCCAGTATAGTATCGAATCAGCAGTAAAAACAAGAGCAAGATCAGCAGAAAACGGGAAAAATGCTCTGATACCATCATAATCAGAGCTCCTGTCAATAAACAAGCTTCAATAAATAGAAAAATTTGAAATTTTCTCATGTAACCGTCCTCTCTATTTTATTGTATCACAAAACCAAAATGTCACATCAGTCTGAGGAATGATAAAAAGACCGGGACCAAAATCCCGACCTCCTTATAGTTGATCTTTTGCTTCTTTTAATTTTCCATAAAGGAGATAGTCGACCTCTTGCAAATCCTCAATCCTTGCACAATTAAGGGCACACATAATCAAGCGTAGGTCTTCCTTCCAACCTTCAACAATGGAAATAACGACATCAACTGAGTAATTCTCAACCAGCTCTAACATGGTGCGTGAGAGTCCAACCGCCTTGGCTCCAAAGACCAAGCATTTGATGATGTCTAGTGGATTGCGAACACCTCCGCTTACCAGAAGCTCCATCTTATCTTTCCAGTCTTGGGCATTGATTAGAGCCTGCATGGTCGATTGCCCCCAATCATTGAGGTAGTCCCGTTGACCGCTACGACGATTTTCGATATAGGCAAAACTAGTTCCCCCACGGCCAGACAAATCAACCGTACGTATCCCCATCTCGTGCGCCTTAGCAATGGTCTTCACATCCATGCCAAAGCCGACTTCTTTTAAGACAAGGGGAACAGAGATTTGCTCAACATAATCTTTCAGATTATTTTGCCACAATCTAAATTGACGCTCACCTTCGGGCATGAGCAATTCCTGCATAACATTAACATGGACTTGCAAGAGAAGAGGATTCATCTCTTGGACCGTTTGTAGCCCCAGTTCAACAGGTTTATCCAAGCCAATATTGGTTCCGAAAAGAAGGTCAGGGTGATTTAACTTGACAGAGAAAGACTCGTCCGATGGATCCTTAAGAGCAGCACTGTAAGAACCTGTCACAAATAAAATTCCACAGGCCTCTGCCACCTGAGCCAATTTTTGATTGATTTCTCTGCCCCTGTCACTCCCACCTGTCATGGCGTTAATATAAAAAGGAAAACCCCATTTTCGCCCTGCAAATTCTGTCGAAAGATCAATCTCATCTAAGTCATATAAGGGTAGTGAGGAGTGGATTAACTCCACCTCATCAAAACTATTGTAAGAACTTTTTTGTTCAAGGGCATAGCGGATGTGCTCATCCTTCCGATTCGTCGTCATGTCCTATCCTTTCTTGATATAAGAGCTCAATTCCTAGATCAGCCCAGCGTTTTTTCAGTAATGTGGTCGAGTCTTGGTCAAAACTAAGGGCAATGCCGCAATCTCCACCACCGGCGCCACTACTTTTAGCAACAGCTTTCAAGTCATGACTGGCATTTTTTAATTGTCTGAGAGAAGGGGTGTAAATATCTGAACTCAAGTTTTCTAAGAGTTGACTAGCTTGTTCTAGTAGCTCCATTATCTTTTCTTCTTGGCCTTCATGCAATGCCTTCACCAAAGAGTCTACAGTTTCTTTTGAAGCCTGCAAAAAGCTAGTATTCATATTGTTCTTGATTTGCTTAACCATGTGACTAGACACCGCTACTTCCTTGGTCCAACCTACCAGAAAATCAAAGTCCAAGGCCGGTTCAACACTCCTAATAGAAAAGCCCCAATCACGTGCTAATACAGTTGGCAAGTCTTCCTTTTCTAGCCATTGTGCCACTTTCTCCCGGTCAAACGACTGATAGAGCACCAGGTCTTCTGAAACGATACAGGCGATGTCTCCCATGGAACCATTGTCTCCACGCTTGAGAAGTACAGCACTCGCCAATTTAAACAAGAGGTCTCTTTCAGCTGGTCTTTCATAGAGAGCAAGCATGGCCTTGATAACCAAGACAACGATACTACCACTAGAACCCAGACCAAACTTCTTGCCTTCACGTTCCATTTTCCCTCGAATCTCCAAGGAAAACGTCTGCAAATCAACTCCTTGGGCAGTCAGATAGTCCTCCACCAAGGCAACTGTTTCTTGAATCAAGGCATAAGAAGAATCCGGTCGCATATCTACACTATAAGTAAACATATCTGAGTAAAGTCGATAAACTTCTGAGGACTCAATCTCAGCCGTCATATAGATGGGAATGGCCTTCAGCAAGGCTAACTGCCCTGGCTCTAAAATGGCATACTCACCAGCCCAGTAGAGTTTCCCACAAGTTTTAACAATCGTCATCTTGGCTCAAATCCTTTGTTTTTGAAACGATTAAGCGATAGCGTTGACCTAAAAGTTCTGATAGATGTTCCAAGTCTTTTTCTAAACAAAGAACCTTGACATTAGGCCCCGCATCCATGGTGAAGTAACAAGATTCTCCTTGTTCTCTAAGCTGACGAACGAAATCCATAGCCTCATAACTCGCATCTGTGAGATAAGAGAACGGCGGATTTGCAGTTTTTGTCGTAGCATGCATGGCAAGAGCGTTCTTTTCTGTTAAAGCTCCAACCTTCTCAAAGTCATTTTCCTTGAGGTAGATCAACATATCCTTGTAATCTTGTTCAGACTGACGAATCCACTCCTCAAAAGTTGTCGAAGTTTCCACACAGAGTTTCATGCCATCTCGACTAGAGATTGGTTTTTTCTGGTCTTCCAAGACCAACATAATCATAGAGAGTTTCAAGTCAGTTTCAACTGGATAGATTTCTCCACTATCCTTGTCCCAAGCTGCTAAGGGACCATAAAAACTACGAGATGAAGAGCCCGATGCAAACTTAGCTTCCAAAGCCAATTCTTTACGATTTAGTCCTAATTGGAAATAGGCATTACATGCTTTTACCAGGGCAGACAAACCACTGGAACTTGAAGAAAGACCCGCTGCTGTTGGCATATTGTTCTTGGTATCGATACGAACAAAACCTGCCCCTTCAGGACGGTAGCGGTCAATGATTTTACTCATTTTGACATGCTCAGCTTCGTTTTGCAACTGACCATTGATGTAGAAAGCATCCGAGCTTGCATCTGCTGGCAAAGGTGAAAGTGTCGTCTCCGTATACATATTTTCTAAAGTCAGAGAGATACTGCTAGTCGCGGGAACCATCTCTTTTTCTTTTTTCTTACCCCAATATTTGATAATAGCAATATTGGCATAGGAACGTACTGTTACAGGCTTTCGATCCATGTCTGAACAGCTCCTTTCTCTTCTAATCTTTCTGCGAGTTCTTGTGCTTGACTGACATTAGCAACCAAGGCAATGATGCAACCGCCTAGACCACCACCACTCATCTTGGCTCCTAGAGCTCCATGTTCAAGGGCAGTTTCAACCAAGGCATCTGCCTCAGGGCTACTAACTCCGATTTCTTTTAGATTTCCATGAGCTTTGGTTAGAATTTCTCCCAGCTTCACGGCATCTTTTGTTTGAATAGCTTTTTCTGCTTCTTGGGTTAATTCTCCTAATGCATGCAAGAAAGGCAGAGCTTCCTTACCTTTGTTCTCTACGACTTGGATAGCTTCACGAGTATTTCCATAAACTCCAGTATCTGCAATGATCAGATAAGCTGACAAATCCATAGCTAATTCTTCAAAACCAACATTCTTGATAAAACGGATAGGTTGGTCACTAAGACAAGTCTTAGCATCTAAACCACTAGGATTCATATGGGCAATCATCTCCGCCCGATTGACCAAAATCTCTAAAACATCATGCGGAAGTTCTGCCTGGTAATAATCAAATACTGCACGAATGGCTGCAATACTTATGGCTGCTGAAGATCCCATCCCACGTTTTTCAGGAATAGCCGAGTCGATTTGACAACGGATGCAAGCATCTTTGATATTTAAATACTCGAGAGACGCATAAACAGCCATAGACAAGGTGTCCTCTTCAAACAGACGCCATGGTGTCGCCGCTGGTACCACTCGACAAGTCACTTCAACCTCTAAAAGAGGCAAAGAAATGGCTGGGTAGCCATAAACCACTGCATGCTCTCCGATTAAAATAATTTTACTATGTGCCTGACCGACACCAACTTCTTTTGTCATTTAATCCTACTATCAGATGAAAATCATCTTTTTCTAGATAAAATTTTAGAACTTTATTCCTTTCTATTTTATTATATTTTCACAAAAAAAGCGATTGTTTCCTTTCAGTTTCACCGAGCTAGAAATATATTTAATGATTAAATTAAAAAACGGTTTGAACTTGTTTAGATATTAAAAAAGCAGTTACATAACTGTAACTACTTTTACTACTCTTGCATGGTGTAACCAACACCACGCACAGTTTTGATGTAGCTCTTTTGACCTTTTACGTCAAGCTTGCTACGTAGATAACGGATATAAACATCCACAATATTGGTTTCGGTCGCACTTTCATACTTCCAAACACTTTCCAGCAACTGCTCACGAGTTAAGACCTTTTTGCTTCCCATAAGGGTTGCTAAAAGATCATACTCACGCCGAGTCAAAGCGATCATCTCATCGCCACGATAGACAGTGTGTTTTTCTAAATCCATACGCAGATTGCGATAGGATGTAGGAACCTTCATCTGACTACAATGTTGATCAATGAAGTCCCGACCTCGGAAAATCGCTGCAATACGATTGACCAAATCATCGATAATGACTGGTTTATAGATATACGAAACAGCGAAACGCTGGATTGTTTCAAGTTGGCCTTGCAATTCTTCTCGATGATCCAAAATCATGATAACCGACGCTGGCTTGGTGCGACTCAACTTATCTGCAAAATCCTGAGCTGTCATATCCCATAGATGAGCATTCAGTAAAATCAAGTCATAGTCTGTCTGAAGAGCCATGGAAAGGGCTTTTTGTCCCTCTTCTACCTGATCAACTCGGTATTGCTCTTTTTGGAGTTCCAGACTTAAAAAATGAGCTAGATTTCTTTCTTTCTCAAGTAACAAAATCCGTTTCCCCATGGCTGACCTACTTATTTTTCGTCATACCAAGAGTAGTGGAATGTTCCTTCTTTGTCTTTGCGTTTGTAAGTGTGAGCACCAAAGTAGTCACGTTGCGCTTGAATCAAGTTTGCTGGAAGATCAGCTGAACGGTAGCTATCAAAGTAAGTAATGGCTGCTGAGAATGTTGGTACTGGTACACCAGCTTGAACAGCAAGAGCTACGATGTCACGAACAGATTGTTGGTACTTAGCAGTAACATCCAAGAAGTACTCATCCAAAAGAAGGTTAGGAAGGTCTGCATCACGGTTGTATGCATCTGTAATCTTTTGCAAGAAACGAGAACGGATGATACATCCATCGCGCCAGATAGAAGCGATGTCAGCAAATGGTAAGTTCCAGTTATTCTCTTTAGAAGCTACTCGCAATTGCGCAAAACCTTGTGCATAAGAAATGATTTTTGAGAAGTAAAGAGCTTGGCGGATTTTTTCGATCAACTCAGCCTTGTCACCCTCAAATTTGAAAGCAGCTGGTTTTGGAAGAACTTTGCTAGCATGAACACGTTCTTCTTTGTAAGTAGAGATGTAACGCGCAAATACTGACTCAGTGATAAGAGACAATGGCACACCAAGGTCAAGTGCTGATTGGCTAGTCCATTTACCAGTTCCCTTGTTACCTGCAGCATCAAGGATATAGTCTACAATTGGTCCTTCATGACCTTCATCATCTTTACGGCTCAAGATATCAGCTGTGATTTCAATCAAGTAGCTGTCCAATTCACCCTTGTTCCACTCAGTAAAGATTTCAGCCATGTCTTCTGCTGAAAGACCAAGCAAGTGTTGCATAAGATCGTAGCTTTCTGCGATCAATTGCATGTCACCGTACTCAATCCCATTGTGGACCATTTTCACGTAGTGACCAGCTCCATCAGGACCGATGTATGTTACACATGGTTTTCCATCTTCTGGTGCTTTAGCAGAGATTTCTTCAAGAACATCTGCTACCAAGTCATAAGCTTCTTTTTGTCCCCCAGGCATGATAGAAGGACCTTCAAGGGCACCTTTTTCACCACCAGAAACACCTGTACCGATAAAGTTGATACCTGAGTTCGCCAATTCTTCATTACGACGAATAGTATCTTTATAGAAAGTATTCCCTCCATCGATCAAGATATCACCTTTATCCAAGTGTGGAAGAAGGGCTTGGATTGTTGCATCTGTACCAGGTCCTGCTTGAACCATAAGCATAATACGACGTGGTTTTTCAATAGAGTTTACGAAGCTTTCGATATCATAGCTTGGCACAAAGTTTTTATCAGGATGGCAAGCAATCACATCTTCAGTTTTTTCTTTACTACGGTTATAAATAGCAACTGTATAACCACGAGATTCGATATTAAGGGCAAGGTTACGACCCATTACGGCCATACCAACAACACCAAAGTTAGCTTTTGTCATGTGACACTCCTCTTATTTAATATGTTTTATTTTATCATGTTTATCTGTGAAAAGAAAGAATTTTATAACAATTTAACTAGTAGTCTAAATCATCAGCATGGCCAGAACCATTCCCTACAAAGTAACCTGTCTTACAGTTAAGGGTAAAGAGATAAGTTCCATCTGGTTTATAAAGATTGTAGTAACCATTGCCATTAACAATATTCACACGTTCCAAGATATATTTGTTTCCAGTGATGTATCCACGCGCACGTGATGTCTCAAGAATTCTTTCAAGGACACCATCTGCAAATGTCCAAGCAGGGTTACTGCTGTCATTAACAGCTGATTGATTGTACGGTACTCGGCTCACACCTCTTTGCAAATTAACGCCTTCACTCGATAAGCCACCATTAGTAGATGCAGAAGAATCGCTTATTGAAGTAGAGGGACTGCTTTCTGTAGTTGGACTTGACACTTCCTGGCTCGCTGCTGTTGTCGAATCTGTCGTCGTACTTGCTAGTTGACTCTTACCAAGACTGATTGCTTTATCTAGCAATTTATCAATTTCTGTATTTCCAGTTTTGATATCTGTAAATTTCGCGTCTGCTTTGATTTTTGCGTTTGTATCCAAGACACCATCTGTAATAGCTGGAGTTTCAAATTGAGAATTAACTTCTTGAATTGCTTTTATCTGAGTTTCCAAGCTATCATATTTTGATTTGGCAAGAGTATATTCTCTCGCTCCCTCAAGTTTATCCAGAAGCTCCTTCAATTGATTCAGTTGACTAAACTGGCTATTTTTAAGAGCCGTTTTGTTTTCATCGGTATAGAATGTATCGTAGAGAGTATTAAATTGTTCCAAAACTGACTGATTACTTACCAGACCTGAATCTGCCGCTTTCGTTTGAATTTCTTGAGAAGAACGAGAAATTTGGCGATAAACGTAATATGAACCTCCCAAAATTAAGAGGAAGACTAAAATAATGACTGACAGGATTGCCAATTTTTTCTTACTTTTTGGCTTCTCAATAGGCTGATCAGAACGAGACAAGGGTTGCAGTTGTTCGTCAGTTTCTTCATCAACTACTGCAGCTTGCGAATTAGCAACTTCAGCCATTTCAACAGCATCCAATTCGTTTTTAAAAGGTTGCTCGAGAACTTTTGTTTCTTCAGCATCAACTTCTTGAGCTACAATCTCCGTGGTCTCTGCAGCTACTGCATCTGCAATTGTTTCCCCTTCTGAACTTGATGTATTTTCTTTTTCAGTCGTTTCTCTCACTTCTTGAATCATATCATCCAAGCTTTGAGCAGGCTGGTCTTTTTTTGTTTGTAAATTTTCAAACTTATCAGCTTCGATTTCTTCACGATGTTGTTTAATATATTTGTCCAAGACCGTATCTTCTGGAGTTACACCTGCCTCAACTTCTTCGTTCTTACGAATGGCCTGACCAACCGTTAAATCTTTCGCTTCTTCAAATTCAAATTTAGATTCTTGCTCACCCTTATGATGGTGGTTACGTCTTTTCTTACTCATTTGCATTCCTTTCTAATTTGACATCTTGTCTTTTCACTCGTTGACCAAAATATTGATATAAATCAACTTTCAAGGTACCGTTATAGAGTTTCCGTTTTTTATCTGCCTGACTACCATATTTACTTTCAAAAGCTTCATCACTAGTCAGGATAAATTTACTCCATGTTTTAAGGGGGGCAAATACTTCTCCCATCTCAGCATAGAGCTTGGTTACTCCTGCATCATCTGACAAGCGTTCTCCATACGGTGGATTCGAAATAATAACTCCATTGATCTTGTCCGTTCGCAAATCCTGCACGCGCATCTGCTTAAAGTGGATACCCTTAGAAACTCCCGCAGCCTGAGCATTTGCCTTAGCAATTTCCACCATGCGGCCATCGATATCACAGCCCATGATGTCTAGCTCAATTTCACGATTAATCTTCTTGCTAGCTTCCGTACGAATTTGCTGAATTAACCGGTCGCTAACCCAGTTCCAATCCTCGAAAGCAAAGGAACGGCGTAAGCCTGGCGCCATATTACGAGCAATCATAGCTGCCTCAATACAGAAGGTTCCTGAACCGCAGGTCGGATCAATCAAGGGTTTATCAGGATACCAGTTTGATAATTGCAGAATTGCTGCTGCCATGTTCTCTTTAATAGGAGCCCCACCTTTTTCAGTACGATAACCACGTTTGAAAAGACTAGAACCTGTCGTGTCAATCATGATAGTCGCAATATCTTTAAGAATTGAAACCTCTATTTTAAACTCTGGACCATTTTCCATCAGCGGAACACCTTCTGGTCGAGCATAATGTTTCTGCAATTTCTTGACAACTGCCTTTTTAGAAATAGCTTGGACACTAGGTTCATTATGAAGTTTTGATTTGACACACTTAGCCTTAGAGATTGGGAAACGTGCTCCGAGTGGAAGATAGTTTTCCCAATCTAAGGCAAAAACTCCTTGAAAAAGCTCTTCAAATGTTTTTGCGGGAAAAGTCCCAACAACAATCTTAATCCTATCAGCAGCTCGTAGCCACAGATTGCTTTCAACAATTGTCTTCACATCTCCTTCAAAGCGAACGCGACCATTCTCAACTTGACAATCATAGCCAAGTGCACGCACTTCACGACCTACAACAGCCTCTAAACCCGCTGCAGCAGTCGCTATTATATTAAATGTTTGTTTCATGTCAGTCTTTAAAGACCTTTCTCTTGTTCACCTTTAAAAAATGAGGTTGAGAAAATTTCTCAGCCCCAACCTATATGCAATTTTCTATAAGCCATGTTTTGTTCCAGAAGTGACTAGGACCACTTCTTTCGATAATCATCTGTCTACCACTAACAGCTAGAAGCTGCTAGCAGTCAGAGTACTACGTTCGTTTCCGCGCACTCCATGCCCCGACCAAAATTTGGGTTGCTAGCTTGAGGGGTTTACCGCGTTCCACTCTCTCTGTTTCCAGAGAGACTTCGTCACTGTGGCACTTTCAGAGCTACTAAAACATATCCGAAAACTTAGTCTATTCACTCGCCGTAACGATTTCTCGTCCCTAGGCTTATGGTTTCGCCTAGCACAAACACTACAGGCATCACAGCCTGTGCTAGCATGGACTTTCCTCATGAAAAGATAAACTCTCCACGCGATTATCCAAAAATTGCACAACTGTATAATTCTTAGAAATCAGAATTTTCTACAATTTGTTTGCCAAATACTTCTTTTTCAAGACGATTCAAGCGTTTCAGGATATCAAAATTAGTCATAGAAGTCGTACTTCCAAACTCAGCAGGTTCAGACGTTACAGATACAGGTGCCGCCTGAGGTTTGTTCGCCAATTGCTCTTTCAATTCTGCGACTTCCAAACGTAGTGATTTAACCAACGCTGCATAGGTTTCATAGTCCTTGATAACGTCATCTAAGAATTCATCTACCTCTGCTTTACTGTATCCACGTACTTCTCTTCCAAAATCCTGCTCAAAAATATCCTTTGCTGTAAAAATAATACTTGCCATGTCTCTCTCCATTCTCAGTTACTAGTATTATTATATAAAAAAAGGCAAACAAAAAGCAAGGTCAAAGCCTCAATTTTCGGAAAAATTTTCGGCTATTTCGTTTAATTCCTCAAATGTTAATCTTTTTGTCATATAGTTGTCTTTCTTTTTCATCAGTTCGTAAAAAAATCTCATTTTTGTTTCGTTATCTTCGTCGTAAAAAATATAGGCGCCATCCGTATTTTCGAGTAAAAAAATCTGATAATCTCTCAATTGGCCTTTGTGCTCATAAGTTGGATAGGCATATTTGACAAAATCGACCTGTTTAAAATCACTCAATTTGACCTGGTTAGCCTCATTCCAGTTTGATCCATGTGTCTCAAAATCAAAAATAGTCGCTAGTTGAAATCCATAGGCCTCCTTCATGTCTCTAGCTACTTCTAAGACCCAGTGTTCAAAACCAAGAGAGCCTGTGAAAACTAGCCATTTTAACCCTTCCTCAGCTAATCTTTCCAAATCTCTACGAATGGCTTTTTTGATAATTTTTAACCGAATATCCTTTTCATTTAACAATCCTAAATCAAAAGCTGAGTATCCTAAAACCAAGGCTGTATGCATTTTTTCACCCTTTCTGTGCACCTTTATGGTATAATAGAGTGATGTTATTGTACCAATAAGGAGAATTATGGTCAACTATCCTCATAAACTTTCATCAAAAAAAAAACAACAAGTCTCCTCACAAACTAAAAATTTCGCAAATCGTGGGATGACCTTTGAAAAGATGATCAATGCTACAAACGAGTATTATCTGACACACGGTTTGGCTGTCATCCATAAAAAACCAACTCCTGTTCAGATTGTCCGCGTAGACTATCCTCAGCGTAGTCGTGCTAAGATTGTTGAAGCTTATTTTAGACAAGCATCAACTACCGATTATTCTGGAGTTTATGAAGGGTTTTACATCGATTTCGAAGCCAAGGAAACCAAGCAAAAACATGCGATTCCGATGAAGAACTTCCATCCTCATCAGATTCGGCATATGGAACAAGTCCTTGATCAAAAAGGGATTTGCTTTGTCCTTCTTCATTTTTCTTCTTATCAAGAAACGTATTTATTGCCGGCACTTGACCTCATCCGTTTTTATCATCAGGATATGGGTAAAAAGTCAATGCCGCTTGACTATATCAAAGAATTCGGTTATGTGATTGAGCAGTCTGCCTTTCCACAAATTCCTTACCTTGATACAGTCAAACAACATTTACTAGGTGGTAAAACAATATGAACAAACAAACTATCTTACGCATCGCTAAATACCTTGGCATTGGTGTAATTAGCTTATTTATCGCAGCTTTCCTACTTGGTGGTGGTGTATTTCTTTACTATGCAAACAAAGCTCCTGAACTTTCCGAGAGTAAACTTGTTGCAACTACATCAAGTAAAATTTATGATAGCAAAAATGAACTAATCGCAGATTTAGGTTCGGAACGTCGTGTTAATGCTCAAAGTAGTGATATTCCTACTGATCTTGTCAATGCGATTGTCTCTATCGAGGATCACCGTTTCTTTAACCACAGAGGAATTGATAGCATTCGTATAGCAGGAGCATTCCTTCGTAACCTTCGAAGCAATAGTGGTCTTCAAGGTGGATCAACTTTGACTCAGCAGTTAATTAAATTAACTTACTTTTCAACATCGACAGCTGATCAAACCCTATCCCGTAAAGTTCAAGAGGCTTGGTTAGCTATCCAGCTAGAACGAACTGCGACTAAGCAAGAGATCTTGACCTATTACATCAATAAGGTCTACATGTCAAACGGTAACTATGGTATGCAGACAGCTGCGGAAAACTATTATGGTAAGGACCTCAAAGACTTATCCATTCCTCAGCTAGCACTCTTAGCAGGTATGCCACAGGCTCCAAATCAATACGATCCTTATTCTCATCCTGAAGCTGCCCTTGAAAGACGAAACCTTGTTTTGTCAGAAATGCAAAGACAAGGATACCTTACAGCCGAACAATATGAAGCAGCCATCAATACTCCAATCACAGATGGACTTCAAAGTCTAAAATCTGTTAATAGCTATCCACAGTACATGGATAACTATCTTAAAGAGGTTATTGACCAAGTAGAACAAGAGACAGGTTATAATCTATTAACAACAGGTATGGAAGTCTATACAAACGTCGACCAAGAGGTACAAAAACACCTTTGGGACGTCTATAATACTGATCAATACGTAAACTATCCTGATGATGATATCCAAGCAGCTTCTACTATCATTGATGTATCAAATGGTAAAGTTATTGCCCAACTCGGATCTCGTCACCAAGCTAGCAATGTATCCTTTGGTACTAACCAAGCAGTGGAAACAAACCGTGACTGGGGTTCAACTATGAAACCAATTACGGACTATGCACCTGCACTTGAGTACGATATCTATGACTCAACTGCTTATATGCTTAAGGATGTACCATATAACTTCCCAGGTACTAGCACTCCAGTCTACAACTGGGATCGTGGCTATTATGGTAACATCACTCTTCAAACTGCTATCCAACAATCTCGTAACGTACCAGCAGTTGAAACTCTCGATAGAGTTGGACTCGATAAAGCCAAAAAATTCTTAAACGGACTTGGCATTGATTATCCAACCATGGTATATGCAAACGCAATTTCAAGTAATACGACTGAATCAGGTAAACAGTACGGTGCAAGTAGTGAAAAAATGGCTGCCGCCTATGCTGCATTTGCTAACGGTGGTATCTATCACAAACCAATGTATATCAATAAAATTGTCTTTAGCGACGGTAGTTCAAAAGAGTTTTCTGATCAAGGTACTCGTGCTATGAAAGAAACAACAGCTTATATGATGACCGAGATGATGAAAACAGTACTATATTATGGAAACGGTACTGGTGCTTACATTTCTTGGTTACCTCAAGCCGGTAAAACTGGTACATCAAACTATACTGATGCTGAAATTGAGAATCATATCAAAACCGATCAATATGTCGCTCCTGATGAAATGTTTGTTGGTTATACCCGTAAGTATTCAATGGCAGTCTGGACCGGTTACTCAAACCGCCTTACTCCAATCGTTGGTGATGGCTTTACTGTTGCCACTAGCATCTATCGTTCAATGATGCAGTATCTAGCCGAGGATGACCATCCCGGTGATTGGACCATGCCAGAAGGACTCTATAGAAGTGGAGATTACATCTTTAAGAATGGTGCACGTAATAATTGGATAACTCAAACTCCTCAACAGCCTATTACAGAAATTTCAAACGCAACAACAGAAAACCAAACCTCTGTCACTGAAGCTACTAACTCTAATACCACCCAAAATCCTTCGATACCAAATACGAATCAACCTCCTCAACAAAATCCTCGACAAAATCAAAATCCTCGAGGACAACAATAATCAAAAAACCTAGGAAACTATTCCTAGGTTTTTTGTATTTAAAAAAGGTGGAGTTAATCACTAACTCCACTTTCTTTTATTTTACATGGTTTGCAAGATCTTCTTGCGCTTTTTTATTGGATTCTTCTTTTTCTTTCTTCCATTTATCTTGAGCTTTTTGATATTCATCAGCAGTTACTGGTTTATCTTGAAGTTCAAGGTATTTGTACAAGAGAGGTTCAGTTGTTCCCTTGTTACCTGAGTAAGCAAATGGAAGCGTAAATGGTACCATCTTAGACAACATTGGACGTCCAGTTTGAGAAGATGTTGGAATAATCAAAGCGCTATCTGTCAACCAAGCTTGAGCTGCAGCATATTTGTCATAACGTTTTGAAACGTCAGTGTTTTCATTTCCAGCTTCAACAACCATCTTTTCGTAGTCTTCCAAACCAACTTGTTTGGCAGCAGCATTATTTGTTCCTGCATCAAATCCTAGGTAAGTTTTAGTGTTTTCACCGACTGATGGTTTGATGATATCAAGGTAAGTAGATGGGTCTGCAAAGTCTGGAGTCCAACCAACGTTATCTGAAAGGTCCCAATCTTCCCCAGCAGCTGATTCTGCAAAGTAAGTGACATTGAGAACTTCATCTTTTGGAAGTTGTTGGATATCAACGACTACGTTATCAGTTCCTAATGTTGCTTCAAGTGATTGTTTCAATGATTGAACACGTTGTACTTTTGTAGTACTTGTTTGGTCAACCGGCATATCCAAGTGAATTGGGAATTGAACACCTTCTGCTTGGAGAGCTGTCTTAGCTTTAGCAAATTCTGCTTTTGCTTTTTCTGGACTGTAAAGACCGTCTTGAGCATCGTCTAGGTTAACATCTTTCCACTCGTCACCATAGGTCACCAATTTTTCCTTAACTAATTCACCAAAGTTTTTACCATCTGCTTGAACAAATGTTGGTGGTACGAACAAGTTACGAAGAAGTTTTGTTGCTCCACTTTCTCCATTGATTTGAGAAGTATAAGCTGTTCTATCAATACCGAAGGCAATCGATTGACGGAAGTCTTTGTTAAGGAGAGCTTTCTTAGTTGAAGTTTTTTGCTCATCTGTAGTCTTAGAAGTATATTTATAAGACTGACGATCAATATTGGTACCAATTAAGTAAGTTGAAGAATCTTGTGGTGTATAAACGATATTGTCTTTAAACTCTTTTTCAGTTTCAGGATAACTTGCACTTGTTGGGAATAGACGAGCCGTTGAGAAACCACCAGACTTAAAGGTTTCTGCAGGTTTGTTTGTATCTTGACCATCCCAGAATGAGAGTTTTACTTTATCAATATGAACATTGTCCTTATCCCAGTAGTTTGGATTTTTTTCAAATTCTACTGAAGATTTAGCTACCAATGATTTCAACAAGTACGGACCGTTATAAAGGATACTACTTGGATCAGTTGCTTTGGCAAAGTTACTTCCTTGTGAAGTAAGGAATTCTTCATTGACCGGTGCAAGAACACCCATAGTTGTTTTAGAGTTCCAGAAGCTTTCAGGTTTGTTCAAAGTGTATTGAACTGTCTGATCATCAATTGCCTTGATTCCAACTTCAGAAAAGTCTTTAACTTCACCTTTCACATATGCATCAAGACCCTTAATAGAATCTTGAACGAGATAAAGTGCTTCTGATTTATTGTCAGCTGCATATTTAAGACCTGTTACAAAGTCTTGAGCTTTCACAGCTGCGTACTCTTCACCTTCAGAAGTATACCATTTAGCATCTTTACGGATTGTGTAAGTGTAAGTCAAACCATCTTGAGATACAGACCAATCTTCTGCCATTGATGGCACAAAGTTTCCGTAGCGGTCATTTTCCATCAAACCGTCAATGACGTTACTAGTGATATTAGCAGTTGCTGCTTTACCAGTTGTCAAATAGTTGAGGTTGTCTGGGTCGGTTTCATACGTGTAAGAAAAAGTTTTCTCACCTTTTGCGCTCGAACCTGAACAAGCTGCCAAAACACCTGACGCTAACAGAGTCACTCCTGCTAGGGCCATTACTTTTGAAAATTTCATAATAAACTCCTTTATGACTTTTTATACATTATAGTCCCTTTTTCGCCAAGTGTCAATACAATTGAATTTTTCAAATTGATTTGAAAATATTTTTTCCTATTTCTAACTTTTCAATAAACATCTGATACAAAGTTCTTTTTTTGACAATTATCAAATAAATCTTTATGATATAATGAAAGAAGAAAGTTGAAAGGAAATACTATGACAAAAGAAGTTATTGTTGAAAGTTTTGAACTTGACCACACCATTGTTAAAGCACCTTATGTCCGTTTAATCGGAGAAGAAACAGGTCCAAAAGGAGATATCATTTCTAACTTTGATATCCGCTTGGTTCAACCAAATGAGGACTCTATCCCTACTGCCGGCCTCCATACGATTGAGCACCTCTTGGCTAAGCTTATCCGTACTCGCATTGACGGCATGATTGATTGTTCCCCATTTGGTTGTCGTACAGGTTTCCATATGATTATGTGGGGACGTCATACTAGCGCTGAAATTGCTGCTGTCATCAAGGATTCACTAAAGGAAATCGCTGAGACTACAACTTGGGAAGATGTTCCTGGAACAACCATTGAGTCTTGTGGTAACTACAAGGATCATAGCCTTTTCTCTGCTAAGGAGTGGGCAAAATTGATTCTTGAACAAGGAATTTCAGACGATGCTTTTGAGCGTCATGTCATTTAACAAAAAAAGAACCAGCTTTTCAGCTGGTTCCTTTTTTGATTCACAAAACATTGATTTAGGCTTTTTCACGAATGACCAAGACACCATCTTCCATGTCAGCTTCAAGGTGTTTAGCATCAAGATTATCCAAATGGAAGTCTGTTACTTTGTCACGGATTTGTTGTTCAACTACTCGACGGAGTGGACGAACACCCATCACTTCATCATAACCTTCTTCAGTCATGTATTCTTTGGCTGCATCGCTCACTGCCAAGTCGATTTCTTTCTTAGAAAGAGTCTTATTGACATCAATCAACATCAAATCAACAATCTTAGAAAGATCTTCCTTACTCAAATGTGAGAATTCAATAACAGCATTGAAACGGTTGAGGAATTCTGGACGGAAGTAAGGTTTCAAACGATCCATAAGTTTTGGTTTATCAGCATCTTCTGTCAAGTTCGCTTCATAGCCAAATCCTGCATTTGAAGTTGCGATAATCACCGTATTCTTGAAGTTTACAGTGTTACCTTGACCATCTGTCAAACGACCATCATCCAATACTTGAAGAAGAAGAGTGATGACTTGAGGGTCAGCCTTTTCAATTTCGTCGAGAAGGACGATTGAGTATGGGTTACGGCGAACACGTTCTGTCAAAGTATTGTTGTTGTCATCATAACCAACATAACCAGCTGTTGTACCAATCAATTTAGAAACGGCTGTGCGGTCACTGTATTCTGACATGTCCAAACGAATGATGGCATCTTTAGTACCGAACATATCAAGTGCCAATTGTTTAGCCAATTCTGTTTTACCAACACCAGTAGGTCCTACAAAGAGGAAGCTACCGATTGGGCGATTTCCTTCATCAAAACCTGCACGGTTCCGACGAATCGCTTTGGCAACGGCTTCAACAGCCTTGTCTTGACCGATAACCTTAGTTTGCAAACGGTGGCCCATATCTTTCAAACGTTCAATATCAGTTGCACCCATTTGTGAAACAGGAATACCTGTCATACGTTCTACAGACTCAGCTACGTCATTTACAGTCGCTGTAACCTTGTGATCTTCTGTATGGTTAGCAATTTGCTTTTCAAGTTCTTCGATACGAACTTTTGCATTTAAAGCCGCTTCATAATCTTCTTTAGCAGCTGCAGCTTCTTGTTTAGCTTTTTCTTCTTCAATTTCATGTTCCACAGCATGTACATCTGTCACTGGGTGTTGTGCTGCCAAGTGAGCAGCTGTCACATCAACAAGGTCGATAGCCTTATCTGGCAAGCTACGTTGTGGAATATATTGAACAGAGTAATCAACAGCCGCTTTCAATACTTCATCTGGCAAGATAACATTGTGGTGTTGTTGATAAAGATCGCGAATCCCTTGGAGAATCTTGAAAGTATCTTCAGCAGATGGTGCATTAACTTTTACTTCGTTGAAACGACGAGCAAGAGCAGCGTTTTTCAAGATTGTATTACGATATTCATCTTGAGTTGTTGCACCAATCACGGTCAATTCCCCACGTGAAAGAGCTGGTTTCAAGATATCAGCAAGTCCTTTAGATCCTTGACCATCCCCTGTGCTACCTGCGCCAAGGATTTGGTGAATTTCGTCGAAGAAGAGGATAATATTCCCAGCTTCCTTGACTTCGTTTACCAAGTTTTGAATATTTTCTTCAAAGCTACCACGGTATTGAGTACCAGCTTCAAGTCCAGAAATATCAATTGAAATGATTTCTTTGTTCTTGATTGCTGCTGGAACATCACCATTCACAATAGCTTGTGCAAGGCCTTCTACTACAGCAGTTTTACCAACACCAGCATCACCGACAAGAACTGGATTGTTTTTTGTACGACGAGAAAGAATTTCAGAAGTTTCTTGAATTTCCTTGTTACGTCCAATAACCGGATCTAGCTTCCCTTCACGAGCTTCAGCAGTTAAATTACGTCCAAGTTTAGCAAGAATACCGTCTTGTTTCATACCTTTCCCTTGAACGTACTGAGCTTGATCACTTCCTTCGCTAGGAAGTTGACCTGTTTGACGGTAAATCGCGAATTCTTCAGGTGTTACTTCACGACCGTTAATCAAATAACGACGATTTTCTGAACTGTATCCACGCATACCACCCATCAATTGGTTAAACAAATCATCCATGTTGTTAAAGTTATTAAAGTTGTTATTCATATTTCATACCTCGTTAAATTCAAAATTAGTTAGTCAAATTAATTTGACTTTCTCTGACCTTTGTTTTAAAAATTTTAGACTAGCAATTTGCTACTCTACGTATAATTTCAGGTTTCTCTTTATCCAATACAGATTTTGTAATTGGATTTTCTAAAATACTAATGGTAAACATAGGTTGCACCTCTTTCTAGGTTTTACCCATACTTTGATCTTAAGATAAATTACACAATCACCTTAAAATCAATGTTTTCTAAGGATTTCCTCATCCTTATGTTCTTAGTATAGCACTTTGGTCAGTATTAGTCAATAGATTTGACCAATTTTGACCAACTTTTTTTAAATATTTTTTTATATCAAAAAAACCAGTCACTTTGACTGGTTTTTAATTTATTATTTATGAATCTTAGCTCAATGCATCATCCATTGAAAGAACTTCGTGGAAGACACGTTGTGTCAATTCAGTTTTTTGTTCTGGAGTGAGGTATTTAGTGTTTACACAGTATCCAGAGATACGAACGATTACGTCTTCACCTGACATGATCTTTTCGTAAACATCGTTCAAGTCCATAACGTTCAAGTTAACGTGTTGTCCACCGTTTTCGAAGTAACCATCAAGGATTGTTACCAAGTTATCAACTTGTTCGTCACGAGTCTTACCAAGAGCACGTGGTGAAACTTGAGTTGTCAATGAGATACCATCAGCTGCGTAACCAAAGTCAAGGCTAGCAAGTGAGTTCAAGTTTTGCAACCATCCACCTTTAGCTTTGTTAGATGGGTTAGCACCTGGTGAGAAGAATTCAAGTTTAGACAAGTTCACTGAACCATCTTCGTTGAGGTATACACCTTTGTGGACTGGTGAGTTACCAGTTTGTTTAGAGTAAGCAACGTTAGATGTGATTGTCAAAAGTGATACAGTAGCTTCTGCGTCTTTGTAAAGTTTGTGGCTACGTAGACGAGTTGTGTAAGCTTCGATCAACCATTCTGCCAATTCGTTTGAACGTGGGTCATCTTCACCCCAACGTGGGTATTCACCGATTGTTTCGTAATCGTAGATGTAGCCATTTTCGTCACGGATTGGTTTAACTGTAGCGTACTTAATAGCTGACAATGTATCAACAGTGTTGGCAAATCCACAGATACCGAATCCCATGTTAGCACGTTGTTTAGTTGGCAAGAAGGCCATTTGAACAGCTTCGTAGTTGTACTTATCAGTCATGTAGTGGATGATGTTCAAAGCATCTACGTAAGTGTCAGTCAACCAGTCAAGAGATTTTTCAAAGTTAGCTTTAACTGATTCGAATTCAAGAACTTCGTCACGGATTGGTTCGATATCAAATACTTTGTAGTCTTTATGAACATCGTCATAACCACCGTTCAAACCAGTAAGAAGAGCTTTAAGAACGTTAACGCGAGCACCGAAGTACTGGATGTTGTGACGTTGTTCTTCGTTTTCTGGGTCAAGTGGAGACACACAACATGAGATACAGCTCATTTCACCGTATCCATCTTTAGCCATTGTTGTAACACCTTCGTATTGGATTGAAGAGTGTTTGTGGCTCATGTGCATACAGTAGCGACGGAAGTTGTATGGCAATTTGTCAGTCCAAAGAACTGTCAAGTTTGGTTCTGGAGAGTTACCGATGTTGTCAAGAGTGTTCAAGAAACGGTAGTCCATCTTAGTAACACGGTGACGACCGTCGTTACCCATACCAGCCATAGAAGTTGTGATGAAGGTTGGGTCACCTGAGTACAATTGGTCATAAGCTTTTGTACGACCGAATTTAACTGTACGAAGTTTCATAACGAAATCGTCAACAAACTCTTGGATTTCTGATTCAGTAAATGTACCACGAGCAAGGTCACGTTCAGCAAAGATATCCAAGACGATTGGCACACGACCTAGAGATGTAGCTGCACCGTTGATAACGCGGCAGACAGCCATGAAGGCAATGTTTACCCATTGGATAGCTTCTTTAACGTTCATCGCTGGTTTACGAACATCAACTCCGTAAAGGTCACCTAAACGAACAACTTCTTGTAATGCTTTGTATTGAAGGTTGATTTCTTCACGAAGACGGATTGTCTCTTCATCGATTTCTTTGATAGCATTCCAATCATTCAATTTTTCTTGCATCAAGAAGTCAGCTCCATAAAGAGCAAGACGTGCGTACACACCAATGATACGTCCACGTGAGTATGAGTCTGGAAGACCAGTTACAGTGTGGGCGTGACGAGCACGAAGAATGTTAGAAGTATATGCACGGAAGATACCATCGTTTACTGTTGTAACGTATTTAGTGAAAATTTCGTGAACAGCTGGATCTGGCTCATAACCGTTTTCTCTCAAAGTAGTTTCAGCCATACGGATACCACCTTTTGGCATGAAATTCAATTTGAAGAGTTCATCGTTTTGGATACCGAAGATCAATTCGTTTTCTTTGTCGATAAATCCAGCTGGAATATCAGCAATAGAAGTTGGACGAGTATCCATTGGGAAACGAGTTTCTTCGTAGTGTGCTTTAGTTTCTTCTACGATTTTTTTGATGTGAAGTGAACGCTCTGTTGGTCCTGCAAGGAAGCTTTCATCTCCATCATAAGGTGTGTAGTTAGCTTGTACAAAGCGTGATACACTTGCTTTTTCTTTCCAGTCAACACCTTTAAAGCCTTCCCAGGCTTTGTCAAAAATGTCCTGTGCTTCAACAACTGTCTTAACAACCATGTTAATGTCCTCTTTTATCTTTCTAGTAACAGTCATCTGTTACATTCATGTATTCAGTATACCACACAGTAAACGATTTCAACAACTAAAATAAGTAATTTCCCCCACTTTCTTTTATAATACAGTTGTTGTTTTCGCAACAACTGTATTATAGTTTTGAAAAAAGATTTACCTATTTTCTATTTTTTCTGAAAAAGGTTATAATATAGCTAGTAATTCTACCAAAGAAAGGTCATTACATGCTGATATTTCCACTGATGAATGATTTATCTCGTAAAATCATCCATATTGACATGGATGCTTTTTTTGCTGCGGTAGAAATTAGAGACAATCCTAAGCTTAAAGGGAAACCCGTTGTTATTGGTAGCGACCCAAGAAAAACAGGAGGTCGCGGAGTTGTTTCGACTTGTAGTTATGAAGCGAGAGCCTTTGGCATCCACTCAGCTATGAGTTCCAAAGAGGCCTATGAGCGTTGTCCGCAAGCCGTTTTCATTTCTGGAAACTACGAAAAATATACTGCTGTCGGTCAACAGATACGAGCTATTTTCAAACGATATACAGATAAAATTGAGCCTATGAGTATCGATGAAGCCTATCTAGACGTAACTGAAAACAAACTCGGTATCAAATCTGCCGTTAAGATTGCTCGCTTAATTCAGCAGGATATTTGGCAAGAACTCCATCTGACCGCTTCTGCCGGTGTATCTTATAATAAGTTTTTAGCTAAAATGGCTAGTGACTATCAAAAACCTCGTGGTTTGACGGTTATTCTCCCTGAAGAAGCCGAAAACTTCCTCAAACAAATGGATATTCCTAAATTCCACGGCGTTGGCAAGAAAACTGTTGAGAAATTGCATCAAATGGGTGTATTCACAGGAGCTGATCTCATAGAAATCTCTGAAATTACGCTTATTGATCGTTTTGGACGACTTGGATTTGACCTTTACCGAAAGGCTCGTGGGATTGATAATTCTCCCGTTAAATCTGACCGTATTCGTAAGTCTATTGGTAAAGAAAAAACCTATAGTAAAATTCTTGGTCTGGAAGAAGATATCAAAAAAGAGCTAACTCTCCTTTCGGAAAAAGTCGCTCTTAGTCTTCAAAAATATGAAAAAAGTGGTAAGATTGTCATCTTAAAAATTCGCTACGCTGACTTTTCTACTTTGACTAAGCGAAAAACCCTAGATCAGCAAACACAAGATTCAGACCAAATCGCTCAATGCATTATTCAACTCTACGAAACACTCAGTGATAAGGATAAAGGCGTCCGTTTATTGGGAGTCACAGTGACTGGATTTTAAAAACCTTGAAGGAATCTTCCTTCAAGGTTTCTTTCTTATACAAATAATCGAACAAAGCTATAAAGTAGCAACACACTCCCAAGGACAATACGGTATTTACCAAACATTGTAAAGTCGTGTTTTTTGACATAGCTGGTTAAGAAACGAATAGCAACCATGCTGACTGCAAAAGCTACTACCATGGCTACTAAGAGCAAGAAGAATTGACCAAAACTCAAGACTTCTCCAGCCTTGATGAATTTAAAAATCTTCAAAGCGCTAGCTCCAAACATAACTGGAATTCCTAGATAGAAGGTAAATTCTGTTACCACTGAACGACTAGTTCCATTTAACAAACCACCTACGATAGTTGCTCCGGAACGGCTAGTCCCTGGTAGAAGGGCCAAGACTTGGAAAAGACCGATATACAATGCTGTTTTATAAGGTAATTTATCTAAATCAGTGACTGTTGGCTCAATCGCTTGCGCTTTATTACGTTTTTCAAGATAGATGAAGGCAACCCCATAAACAATCAACATGATGGCTACTGAAACTTTATTATAGAAATGGGTTTCAAACCAATCATCAAATTTAAAAACGGCTAATAAAGGAAGTGTAGCCACAAATACTTTGGACCATAATTGCCAGGTTCTACGAACTTGAACTTTATCCTTACCTGGTTTGAAGGGATTAAGCTTGTTAAAGTAGATAACCATAACGGCTAAGATTGCACCCAGTTGAATGACGACATTAAACATAGACATAAAAGTTTCATTTTGATCTTTAAACTGGATAAACTCTTGTGCTAAAATCAAGTGGCCAGTACTTGAAATCGGCAGCCACTCCGTGATTCCTTCAACAATTCCAAAAAAGATAGCTTTTAAAATTTCAAAAAAATACATAGATTACTCCTTTTTTCTATCCTCCATTATATCATACTTTTAAATGATGTGTTTAGTTTTCTTTAGAAAGCACCAACACTTCCACCACCGCCACCGCCTGAGAAACCACCACCAGAGCTACCGCTTCCGGATGATACAGAAAAGGTACTTGCTGTATTTGCGACTGAGGTGTACAAATTGATTTGAGTAGCAGATGTGTGAAATTGTTTATCCCACCCACAAGATACATAAAGATTCATAGCAGCGTTTTCAAGTTGAATATTGTGAAGTTTCATGATTTTATTCACCTTCTTAGCGTATCCATAGAGAGTTGCATAGACCAAAAGGCGATTCCAAACAACAATGCTCTCTAGTTCAGCCTTATCTAAATGTGCAATATCCCGAAGCATATTTTCAAAACTTGTCCAGAGATAAACAACTTCTGCCCCTTCTTCATTTAAGACTCCATCACGAGAAGGCCCTCGAGTTACAAAATGAATCAAAGCACTCGCTAGTAAACCAATTAAACCTAAGGAAAGTAACGGAAGCGAGAAATAGCCATGAGTTCGAGTGCTATAGTAAAAAATGATCAGTCCGACAACACCTGTTACAATCGAACAGACTTTCATTTTTTTCACAAGATTATTTTCTTTTTCCGTTAAAGGTCGATAATAACTTGGAATTCGTAAAATTTTCACCTTGTCTCGAACACAACTTTGCATGCGTTCAAGTCGTCTCTCGAAGGAACGCTTGAGGTGCATGCCGAATTCTCGAATATGCTTCTCATCAGCTTCCTTAGCACCATGAAACAAAGTTGAAGAAACTTGATATTCAAGGAAAAGGTCAGATAAAGCAATTTCTTTCTTAGTTGAAAGAGTCATGCGCAAGCATTCTTTTTCAAAATTAGACAAGCCTTTTTCACTATTAATTTTTATCCACGGTTCCTCTTCACCCTGAAAAATGGATAAATGCCCGCGATCGACTAAGTCCAACAAGGTTGCCTGGATTAGTTGTTCAAAGGTGAACTTACCAAACTTATGCTTATTTAGGGGACTAACTTCCTCTAAGGAGGTTGAATAGATTGCTTCTGCCAAAACCATTGGAGGTAAGTCCATTGGAGGTTCGTAAAGTCGATGATTCTTCGGATATACTTTTTGGAGACTTATCTGTTTACGAAATGCTCGATAATACATGATAGTAAGTAGCAATAAAGCCATAAAGAAAGTTGGGAAAATCCATTTTATCATGATATTCGCCTGCACTTTATTGGCTTTTATTTCTATCTCAACTCTTTTGAAGTTACTTAAATTATCTTCATTTAGGCCCTGACTCGGAGCACTTGAGAAAGCTTCTCTCGGCCAATAGGCATGAAGTTCAATCTGACGTTTTTTAGGAAGATTTTTCATCTTAACCCAGTAGATATCATTTACTTTCTCGACACTTCCCTCGTTGAGGAGTTTGCCAGTATGAAAAAAGAGTTTCTCTGCAGGACTATCTGAAGTTACTCGAAATTCTAAATCTTTGATATCTCCTGAACTATCTGTCAGTGGTTGCCAATTTAGCTCCGCGATATCGTTATACAAAAAGAGAATATTTGACAGTTGCCAGGTAACGGTTACCCGAACAGTATCTCCTGCATTTCCTGGATTAAGAACGAAGACCTTGTAGCCATCCTCTTCTTCCTTAGTATATGAGAGAACATCCTGAATGATTTGCCCATTTTTAGATACAAGGACAGTTGGGTCATCATCTATATCAAATCCTTTTGGCATTTTCCCTGCTTTACCGAGACCAATCAATTGACCATTAAAATCATCTTTAAAATGGTAGGTAATTGTTTCTTTGAAAACTGCTGTATTATCTGCATGAATATTCAAATCTCCCTTATAGGATAAAATATCAAAGTCTACAGCAAAAACCAAGCGCGGTACAAAAAGGAAACAGGTAAATATCAAAGCCAATAGCCATTTCTTTTTCATCTTACACTGCCTTCCAAGTTTTTTCACTATTATATCATTTTTTACAAGTAAAGGTTTACTTGTATTGAAAATCTCACCATTTTTAGATACAATAGAGGGAGCTATTTTTAGACTAGAAATAGGAGAAAACATGAAAAAATTATGCTTATCTATCCTTGCTAGCCTAGCCCTTACTCTAGGACTAGTTAGCCAGGTCCAAGCCGATGAATATTTACGCATAGGAATGGAGGCAGCTTACGCACCTTTTAACTGGACTCAGGATGATGACAGTAACGGTGCTGTCAAAATCGATGGAACCAATCAATATGCCAACGGGTATGATGTCCAAATAGCTAAAAAGATTGCTAAGGACCTCGGCAAAGAACCTTTGGTTGTAAAAACTAAATGGGAAGGACTCGTTCCAGCCCTTACCTCTGGTAAAATCGATATGATTATTGCAGGTATGAGCCCAACTGCTGAACGAAAACAAGAAATTGCCTTCTCAAGCAGCTACTACACTAGCGAACCAGTACTTTTGGTCAAGAAGGATTCTGCCTATGCTAATGCTAAATCACTAGAGGATTTTAGCGGAGCAAAAATCACTTCTCAACAAGGTGTTTACCTTTATGACTTGATTTCACAAATCTCAGGTGCTCAGAAAGAAACTGCTATGGGTGATTTTGCGCAAATGCGACAAGCTCTTGAAGCTGGGGTCATCGATGCCTATGTTTCTGAACGTCCAGAAGCCTTAACTGCCGAATCAGCAAACGCTAAGTTTAAAATGATTCAACCTGAACCTGGCTTTAAAACTGGGGAGGAAGATACATCTATCGCTATCGGTTTACGTAAAGACGACGAACGTATCAGTCAAATCAACGCTAGCATTGAAACCATTTCTAAAGAAGAACAAGTTGCGCTAATGGATCGTATGATCAAAGAGCAACCTGCCGAATCTACAACAACTGAAGAAAGCAACAGTAATTTCTTTGGCCAAGTTGCTAAAATTCTATCTGAGAACTGGCAACAACTCTTGCGTGGTGCAGGTATTACTCTTCTCATTTCCATTATCGGTACTATCGTCGGTCTCATCATTGGTCTTGCTATCGGTGTCTTCCGTACTGCACCTCAATCTGAAAATCAATTTATCTACGTAATCCAAAATCTACTTGGCTGGATTCTCAACGTCTATATTGAAATTTTCCGTGGTACTCCTATGATTGTACAAGCCATGGTTATCTACTATGGTACTGCACAAGCCTTTGGAATCAACCTAGACCGAACACTGGCTGCTATCTTTATCGTTTCTATCAATACGGGTGCCTACATGACAGAAATCGTCCGTGGCGGTATTCTAGCTGTTGATAAGGGACAATTCGAAGCGGCAACTGCACTTGGTATGACTCATAATCAAACCATGCGTAAGATTGTTTTGCCTCAAGTTGTTCGAAATATTCTACCAGCAACTGGTAATGAGTTCGTCATCAACATCAAGGATACTTCTGTATTGAACGTTATCTCTGTTGTAGAACTTTACTTCTCAGGAAATACAGTAGCAACACAAACCTACCAATACTTCCAAACCTTTACCATCATCGCAGTCATCTACTTTGTCCTTACCTTTACAGTAACGCGTATTCTCCGTTACATTGAAAAACGTATGGATATGGATACCTACACAACAGGTGCTAACCAAATGCAAACGGAGGATTTGAAATAATGAATCAACCCATTCTTGAAATCAAACACCTCAAAAAATCCTATGGACAAAACGAGGTCCTAAAAGACATCTCACTCACTATTCATAAAGGAGAAGTGATTTCTATCATCGGAAGTTCCGGTAGTGGTAAATCAACCTTCCTACGTTCTATCAACCTTCTCGAAACTCCAACTGAAGGTGAAATCCTTTATCACGGTGAAAACGTCCTTGAAAAAGGGTATAACCTTACTCACTACCGTGAAAAACTAGGTATGGTTTTTCAGTCCTTTAATCTTTTTGAAAATCTCAATGTTCTCGAAAATACGATTGTGGCACAGACAACTGTTCTCAAACGTGACCACTCAGAGGCAGAGAAAATTGCAAAAGAAAACCTTGAAAAAGTTGGTATGGGAGAACGTTTCTGGCAAGCCAAACCAAAGCAACTTTCTGGTGGTCAAAAGCAACGTGTGGCTATTGCTCGTGCTCTTTCTATGAATCCTGATGCCATTCTCTTTGACGAGCCTACATCAGCCCTCGACCCTGAAATGGTCGGTGAAGTTCTCAAAATCATGCAAGAACTAGCTCAAGAAGGCTTGACTATGATCGTTGTAACCCACGAAATGGAATTTGCTCGCGATGTATCAAACCGTGTTATCTTTATGGATAAGGGGGTTATTGCAGAAGAAGGTAAACCTGAAGAGCTATTTACCAATCCTAAAGAAGAACGCACCAAAGAATTTTTACAACGCTATCTTGGATAATCAAAAAAGACTGCAACCTGCAGTCTTTTTATATTTCCTAAAATGAAAAGGCAGGTTCTTTTCGAACCTGCCTATATCCAAAGACTAATCTTCAAATTTTTCATGATTTTTGTCGTAGAAATCAATTAAGCCGAGGGCTGTTTCAAAGGAAATGTTTTTAACTTTTGCACGTCCTTGAGCTAAAGCAATGATAGACATTTCACGTGCATTTGTTTCCTTAGAAATACGATACCCTGTGATTTTTTTATCACGAACCCAGCTAACAACTGATTCTACTTTTTCAAAGTTAGACTTAGCCATGTTATTCTCCTATTTTTTTCTTTGCGCTATTTCATTCTATATGTTTTTATAAGTATTGTCAATAAAAACGCATACATACACTGAATTAAAGCGCTCAGAACACAATTATTTGGCTTTTAAAGCCGATAATATATGGGTCCGTATATCTTCAACTCCATTAGGATTTGCTGGCAAGAATATAGTATTATTTCCTTGTTTGTCTGCAAAATTATTCAATGTATCTAAATACTGATTGGTTAATAGGATTGACATAATTTGTTCTTCAGTTAATTCGACATTAGCTCCTTTTAACTCTTTAATAGAATCAGCAAGTCCATCAACAATTGCTTTCCGCTGCTCTGCGATCCCCACACCATGAAGACGATCTTTTTCTGCCTCAGCTTCTGCCGCTGTAACGATCTTTATTTTGTCTGCTTCAGCCAATTCTTGAGCGGCCACTCTCTTACGTTGAGCTGCATTGATTTCGTTCATTGATTGTTTGACTTCTGCATCCGGCTCAACTTTGGTAATGAGCGTCTTAACGATAATATACCCATACGTTGACATTTCTTCCGCTACTTGTTTTTGAACTTCTAATGCAATTTCATCTTTTTTCTCAAACAATTCATCCAAAGTTAATCTAGGAACAGATGAGCGTAATGCATCTTCAATATAAGATTTAATTTGAGCTTCCGGTCTCATCAATTTATAGTAAGCATCTGTAACGTTTTGCTCATTTACACGGTATTGAGTTGCGACATTCATGGTCACAAAAACGTTATCTTGGGTTTTGGTTTCAACTACGATTTCACTTTGTAAAAGGCGTAGCTGTACACGAGCTGCAATTTTGTCAATGCCAAATGGTGCTCGCAGATGAATACCACTATTACTTAACTTTTGATATTTACCAAATCGTTCGATAATGGCAACAGATTGTTGACGAACGACATAAACAGAACTTACTAAAGTAACTCCCACAATAAGCATTAGAATTAATACAACAAGTATAACTGGTAAAACTGGTAAAACCATGGGAATCTCCCCCTTTCTTCATTTACATTATAGCACTCGTATATAGGTTAGGCAAATGATATGATAAAAATTTTATAGGATATTAAACAAGCATATTATATAGAGTTTCGTTCCCATTTAAGTTAATATAAGACGGATCGAATTTTTCCATTCGATGAATCAAACCCGCATAATCATGCTTGTTAGCAAGAGCAATCCCGATTAAGACTGGTCCTGTTCCCTTGCTGGCACGTTTAATATACTCAAAACGAGTGATATCATCATTTGGCCCCAAGATATCATTTACAAATTCTCGAAGAGCCCCTGGACGTTGTGGGAAGTTGACTACAAAGTAATGCTTGATACCATCGTAAATCAAGGCACGCTCTTCCATCTCTGGCATACGGTTGATATCGTTATTTCCTCCAGAAATGATACAACAAATAGTCTTTCCTTTTATATAGTCTGACAGTACTTCCAGAGCCGCCACACTAGCAGCACCCGCAGGTTCTGCTACGATACCTTGTTTAGAGTAGAGATCAATTAGGGTCTCAGAAATCAAACCTTCATCCACTCCGATAAGAGTCTGTACATTTTTACGAGTTGCCTCATAAGTCAACTGCCCTACTTTTTGGACAGCAATCCCATCAGCAAACTTATCAATTTCCTTAAGTTTGACTGGTCCTCCAGCTTCAAACGCCGCCTTCATAGAACGAGCCCCTTCAGCCTCAACACCAATTACTTCAATTTCTGAATTTGTTTCTTTAATATAGGTAGAAACACCAGAAATAAGACCTCCACCTCCTACAGGTACCAAAACAGTATCAAAATCAATGGATTCTTTGCGTGCTTCTTCTAAAATCTCGTAGGCAACAGTTCCTTGCCCCGCTTGAACATAAGGATCATCGAAAGGATCGATAAAGGTACGATTTTCAGCGACTGTAAACTCTTGAGCTGCCTTGGCTGACGCATCAAAGGTATCTCCTACCAATTTAATGGTTACAAAATCACCACCAAAGAAACGAACCTGACCAATTTTCTGTTGAGGTGTTGTAATTGGCATAAAGATTGTTGCAGGAATCTCCATCTCATTACATGTGTAAGCAACTCCTTGGGCGTGATTTCCCGCTGAAGCACACACTACACCACGTTCGCGTTCTTCTTTGTTTAATTGTGAAATCGCATAATAAGCACCACGAATCTTAAATGACCGAACACGTTGAGCATTTTCTTTCTTGAGATAAATTTTAGCTCCGTATTTCTCTGATAAGTAATGATCATATTCTAACGGTGTATTGACTACTACACCACTCAATACTTTATGGGCTTTTACCACATCTTTTGCACTAAGCATAATCTTCTCCTTAATTCGTTTTCAAGATAAAAAGCGGGTTAGGTACCCCCAACTCGCCTTCTATCTTTATTCTCAAAAATTAGTTGTAGATTTTGAATGCGTCATCGTCGTTTTTACCAACAAATGGCATTGCTTTACGCAATTCTGCACCAACCTTTTCAATTTCAAGGTTAGCAGCTTGTTCACGGTAAGCAGTCAATTTTGGACGACCAGCTTTGTAGTCGTTCACAAAGTCGTTGGCAAATTTACCATTTTGGATATCAGCAAGAACTGCTTTCATGTTTTCTTTCACTTGTTCAGTAATCACACGTGGACCTGAAACGTAGTCACCGTATTCAGCTGTGTTAGAGATTGATTGACGCATTTTCTTGAATCCACCTTCGTAGATCAAGTCAACGATCAATTTCATTTCGTGAAGCACTTCGAAGTAAGCCAATTCTGGAGCGTATCCAGCTTCAGTCAAGACTTCAAAACCAGCTTCGATAAGGGCAGTCAAACCACCGCAAAGAACTGCTTGTTCACCAAACAAATCTTCTTCAGTTTCTTCTTTGTATGTTGTTTCAAGAAGACCTACACGCGCTGCACCAACACCTTTACACCAGTCCATAGCGATGTCTTTAGCATTTCCTGTAGCATCTTGGTATACGGCGTAAAGCGCTGGAACACCAAATCCTTCTTCGTAAGTACGACGTACCAAGTGTCCTGGTCCTTTAGGAGCACACATGAAGACATCAACATCTGCAGGAACTTTGATGAATTCGAAGTGGATGTTGAAACCATGTGCAAAACCAACTGCATTTCCAGCTTCCAAGTTTGGAGCGATTTCTGCCTCGTACAATTCTTGTTGGATTTCATCTGGTGCCAAGATCATGATAACATCAGCCAATTTAGTTGCTTCTGCTACTGTGTATGTATCAAAACCATCTTCTTTAGCTTTATCAAATGATTTACCTGGACGAACACCGATAATCACATCGTGACCTGAATCACGCAAGTTTTGAGCATGCGCATGTCCTTGTGAACCATAACCGATAACGGCGATTTTTTTACCATCAAGTGCTGCTACTTTTACATCTTTTTCATATTCCATTTGAACTGCCATAGTTTTTTCTCTCTTTTCTATTTTTATTGCCTGATAGGCTAAATTAACAAATTTAGGTTGGATTCTTTTACTCAATGAAAATCAAAGAGCAAACTAGGAAGCCAGCTGCAGGCTGTACTTGAGTACGGTAAAGCGACGCTAACGTAGTTTGAATTTGATTTACGAAGAGTATTAATCACGGGTAAATCCAGTTGCACCCGTACGAGCAATATTCTTGATACCGTATGGTCGAATGACACGAATCAAAGCTTCACTCTTTTCTGCATTTCCCGTCATCTGAACGGTAATGGAGCTTGGAGCTACATCGACCACAGTTGCACGGAAAGGTTGAATGATTGCCAAAATTTCTGCTCGCTTCTCAGCTGGTGCAGCAATCTTAACCAAGATAACTTCTCGCTCTAGGTGAGGTTTATCAGTGATATCGCGAACACGGATAACATCGACCTGACGGTTAAGTTGTTTGATAATTTGCTCTACTTCATCATGCGAAGCAACATCAATGATAATGGTAATCCGCGATACATTAGGGTTTTCTGTTGCGCCAACAGAGATGCTTTCGATATTGACTTGACGTCTCGACAAGACTCCAGTAAAGCGGTTCAGAACACCTGAGCGGTTTTGAAGTTTGGCTGTTAACATTCTACGCATTAAACTTCACCCCCAACATCTCATGATTACTCTTACCAGCTGGTACCATCGGCAAGACATGCTCTTTCCGAGAAATGTCTACTTCGATGAACATTGGTACATCTTCTGTGATGACTTCCAAATCCTTCTCCAGAGTTTCAGGATTATCAAATTTATAATTCTTGATCCCGTAAGCTTGCGCCATCAATTGGAAATCCGGAAGGCTATCAAAGACTGACTCTGACGTCCGACCATCATAGAAGGCTTCTTGCCATTGACGGACCATCCCAAGCGAGTGGTTGTTGAGCATAACGACCTTGATCGGAACCTTATAAATATTTAAGATCGCCAATTCTTGGTTGGTCATTTGGAAACCACCATCTCCGACAAAGAGAACAACTTCTTTATCTGGATTGGCAATTTTCGCTCCGATAGCTGCAGGAACACCGAATCCCATCGTTCCTAGACCACCAGATGTTACCAATTGGCGCTCATTTTGGTAAGGATAGTATTGAGCTGCCCACATTTGGTGTTGTCCAACGTCTGTGACGACAATAGCGTCCCCCTTGGTCAACTCTCCGATGCGTTCGATCACAGCTTGTGGTTGCACAACCCGTTCTTTCTTGTCGTATGAACGAACCCGGTTCTTATCTTGGGTCACCTTTTCAATCCATTTTTCTGTGTTGTTATGAACCGTTGGCTCTGCTAGCAACTGTTGCAAGGCTTTCTTTGCATCGCCAACAACAGGAATGTCGACAGCAATGATCTTCCCAATCTCTGCAGGATCAATGTCAATATGGGCAACCTTAGCATTTTTAGCGAAAGTCTTTGGATTCCCTGTCAAACGGTCATCAAATCGACAACCAACACTGATCATGAAATCTGTCTCTGTCATAGCGATATTGGCCGCGAAGGATCCGTGCATTCCTCCCATCCCCAAAAACAGTGGGTGGCTAGTTGCAATTGTCCCTTGTCCCAAAAGACTGGTTACAACCGGAATTTGATACCGTTCTGCAAATTCAATCAACTCTGTGGCAGCCTCTGCGTAACTAATACCACCACCAGCAAGTAATACTGGTTTTTTAGCTTTAGATAACTGCTTCAAGATTTTCTTGATTTGCATATCATTTGGCTCAACGGTTGGTTGATAACTTGGTAAGATTACTTCTGGTGAGTAGATGAAATCAGTCTCAAGCGCAGAAACATCTTTTGGTAAATCAATCACAACTGGTCCTGGACGACCTGTTGTCGCAATATGCACCGCCTCTGTAATCACACGTGGAATATCTGCTGTTTCACGAACCTGATAATTGTACTTGGTAATTGGCATGGTAATACCGACAATATCTGCTTCCTGGAAAGCATCCTTTCCGATACCCGCTCTTGCCACTTGACCCGTAAAAACCAAAAGAGGAACACTGTCGCTCATAGCATCTGCAATACCCGTAATGGCATTTGTAGCTCCCGGTCCACTTGTGACGACTGCAACACCAAGTTTTCCTGTTGACTTAGCATAACCTTCAGCTTCATGAAGACATCCTTGTTCATGGCGACCTAAAATATGACGAATGCCTTTAAAATTATAAATAGCATCATACAAAGGCAATACTGCTCCGCCTGGATAACCAAAAATCGTATCAATTCCTAAATCACGGAGTGTTTCCAAAACAAGTTCTGATCCCGACTTTGGTGAATCTAAAATGATTTTCTCCATTGTTCCCCTTTCAGTTCTCTTAAAATGACTTGTTTCTATAATACCATTTTTTCAAAAATTTTCAAGACAAAAGAAGAAATTTTCTGAATTTTCTATCTAGATACTTTACAATATCAAATCGATTCCAAAGTTTATCCGTGTTTTTAACATTTTCATAGAAAAAAAGGTTGAGACTTATCGTCTTCAACCTTTTTACAAATTACTAATTAAAGTGAGTTTACATCGACCTTGATACCAACACCTTGAGTAGTTGTGATAGTCAAGTTTGTTACGTAAGTACCTTTAGCTGTAGCTGGTTTAGCTTTTTGAATTGTTTCGTTGAAAGCTTTGAAGTTTTCAACCAATTTTTCAGCTTCAAATGATACTTTACCGATGATTGCTTGAACGTTACCTGCACGGTCAGCACGGTAAGTAATTTTACCACCTTTAGACTCTTCAACTGCTTTCGCAACATCCATTGTTACAGTACCAGTTTTAGGGTTTGGCATCAAGTTACGTGGTCCAAGGACACGTCCAAGACGTCCAACAAGAGCCATCATATCAGGTGTAGCGATAACTACGTCGAAGTCCAACCAACCGTCGTTGATTTTAGCAACAAGGTCATCTTCACCTACGAAGTCTGCTCCAGCAGCTTTCGCTTCTTCTGCTTTAGCACCACGTGCGAAAACAAGAACGCGTGAAGTTTTACCAGTACCGTTTGGCAATACCATTGCTCCACGGATTTGTTGGTCAGCTTTTTTAACGTCGATGTTCAAGTTGTAAGCAACTTCTACAGTTGCGTCAAATTTTGCAAAGTTAGTTTCTTTTGCAAGTGCTACAGCTTCTTCTACGCTGTATGCTTTTGTGCTGTCGATTTTCTCAAGTGCAGCACGAAGTTGTTTGCTTTTTTTAGCCATTTTCTATTCTCCTTGTAAGTGGTTCAATCGATTTTCATCTCCCACGTCACTTCTCGAAATGATGAAGTCTTGCGGGTTATATTGGGGATGTTATTGATTAGTCAACAACAGTGAATCCCATAGAACGAGCAGTACCTTCAATCATACGCATTGCAGACTCAATGTTTGCTGCGTTCAAATCTGGCATCTTAGTTTCTGCAATTTCTTGTACTTGTGCACGAGTAACTGTAGCAACTTTAGTTTTGTTAGGTGTACCTGATCCCTTTTCAACACCTGCAGCTTTTTTCAAAAGAACAGCAGCTGGTGGTGTTTTAGTAACGAAAGTAAATGATTTGTCTTCGTATACTGAGATAACAACTGGAATGATCATACCAGCTTGATCAGCTGTACGAGCGTTGAACTCTTTTGTGAATCCCATGATGTTGATACCAGCTTGACCAAGAGCAGGTCCAACCGGTGGAGCTGGTGTAGCTTTACCAGCAGGGATTTGCAATTTTACAAGTTTTTCGACTTTTTTAGCCATTTCTAAATCCTCCTTTGTGGTTTTGGCGGTAATTTAAAGATTTTTACCTCCCACAAGTATGTTTTACACATACCCTACTATTATACACTAATCTTTCTCAAATGCAAGAGAAAAATTCTATTTTTACAGAAATTTTATAACGGAATTTGTCTATCATTTCGATTGTAAAAGTGTTGCAAACTATAAATTAAAAAACCGCCCTATTCTTGAGCGATTTTTAAAAATAATTTAGCCTAGTTAGTGTCCAGTTTTAAGAGAAAGCCAACCCCACTTTCAGTCCTTCTACTTTCCACAAACCCAAGAGACTCAAAACATCTTCTAGAGATAGGATTAAAAGTGTAGATTTCTTGAACTTTCATTTCTGTCCATCCCCTTTGACGAGCTAGATCAATCAAAGTCTTCAATACCTTGCGTCCAAGTCCCTGATGTTGATAAGTTGGATTGCCAATCACAATAGGAAGATTCTCCTGAGATAAGGTGACATCCCCAATTGGAAGCCACTCTCCCTTTTCTCGAAACTCAATCCAGAACAAATCCCCGTGTCTTTCTAAATAGGAATACATGGCATTTAATTTTTCCGGACTATAAGGTATTCTAATACCGTCTACAAGTTCCACCATATCCACATCTTGATACCAGGCCAAAGCTGCATCATGATGATCCGCTAAAAAATAGGGAACTAAACGCAAGGAATCATCTATCTGAATGATTTTTGTCATCATTTTCTACTCCTAATACTAGCTCCGCTGCTTGGTTAAATCCATCACACCAGTTATACCATTTTGCTTCATACTCATCTTGAGGTAAGATATGATCTTTTAAATCCAAAACAGAGTATATCTTTCTTTTCTCACAAGCTTTTGCATAAAGATGATAGAGTTCATCACCACCATCTTTATCCCACTCAGCAGAAATCGTATCTTGGCCCATTAACAAAGCCTGATAAGCCCTGTGATGCCCATCTGTAATCAACAAGCAATTTCCAAATGCAAGAATACTAATTGGATCAACATTGATTAGTTTTACCGACTGATAAAGCATCTGAATATCTTGCAACTTCTTCTCTGATAAGTAAAGTTGACTCGGATGAAGATCTTTTATCTTGACTTCCATTTTTACTTCCTCACAAAGGATTAATGCCTACTTCTGCTTGCCTGTAAAGCGCCATTGAAAACGGAGTTTGTCATAAAATGGAAATTCAATAAACAAGATTCCTAGACCTAGACTCAGGCTTGCTAGAACATCTGATGGGTAGTGGACACCAAGATATACTCTAGAGACAAGAACACTAACTAGGTAAAGTCCTAGTAGTCCTTGTAAAGCTAGCTTTGTAGTAGTGTTTTTCACTCTCTGACCTAGGATAATGATCAAGGAACCGATGAGTAAAGTCACCGCCAGTGAATGCCCACTTGGGAAAGAAAATCCTTTCTCCTCCACTAAGTGTAAAATATCTGGTCGTGGACGTTGATAGAGGTGTTTTAAAGACACAATTAAAATACCAGCCAGACCAAGATTCCCAGCTACCAATAGGCTCTCAGTTTTCCACTTTTTCAGGTAAAAGATAGCAATCAAAATAATAGCCCAACTAATGACAATAGGTAAATCAATCAGACGTGTAATTCCACGAAAAATCAAAGTTAAGGTCTCGGGTAAATCACCTCGAATAGCTGTTTGAACCGAGGAGTCCAATGCTACCAGTTGCTCTGGATAAAACTTAACGACATAACCCAGAATTACAAATAGTAAAAGGGCAAAAAAGCCCTTTGTTAAATATGTTTGTTTATCTTTCATAACGTTTTAAAGTTACCTTTAAGAAGACATAAATCAACCAAAATGCTAGTGCAAAGATAACACCTTCAATTAAGTTAAAAGGTAAAACCATTGTCAACAGATAGTTGCTTAGTCCTAGAATTTTCTCAATATCAAAATTAGCAAATTTAGCATATAATGGGACAGCATAAACATAGTTAAGAACTAGCATAGCCAAGGTCAAACCAATCGTACCAGCAAGAGAAGCTAGAGCAAAACGAATTGGCGTCCGATCTTTTTTCCAAATCAAACCAAATGCAAGAACAAAAACTCCTAAAGCCACAATATTCATCGGCAAACCAATATAGGTGCTGACTCCTTGATTGTTTAAAATTAACTTAAGCAAGGAACGGAGTAAAATTATCACAAAAGCTGCAGGTAAATCGAGTACTATTAACCCTACCAAAACCGGTAAGATGCTGAACTCAATCCTCAAAAAGGACGCCGCAGGCAAGAGTGGAAAGTCAAAGTACATCAACACAAATGAAAGTGCTGATAAAATTGCAATGGTCGAAAGTCGACGTGTGTTTGTCATAACAGGTTCCTCCAATTTTCTATAAAATCAGAAGAAGTTGGAAAGTCCCACTCTATCTATCAACTCAACTATATCAAAAACAATCTATTGGTCAAAAACACCAAAAGAACTTCCTATATATTTAAGTGGAATAGATAAAATCATTCTTTCGTCTTCTCCCATCCAGACTATACTGTCGGTTGTGGAATCTCACCACATCAGCTCGCGCTCGCGGACTTCTTTTAGAGTAGGGAAATGGAAATTTTTCTTTTAGACTAGGCGACAAGCTGTAGGCATAACTTTTGGTTAGGCAAAGCTTGGCAACAAAGTATAAAAGGAAAAGAACATTTCCTAGTAAAAGTCACCGCCGGTCGGGAATTACACCCAGCCCTGAAGACCCTTTTATCATAACAAAAAATGCTTGCAAGTGCAAGCATTAAGTATTCGCTTTCATGATTATTTCAACTTGTCCGTCTCATAGATATGAACCAAGTCCAAACCAGCAAAATTCTGTTGACGTAGAGCTTCGTATACGATCATACAAACAGTATTCGAAACATTGAGACTACGAACATGTTCATCATTCATAGGAATTCTGAGAGCTTTTTCAGGATGTTCACGCATAAATGCCTCAGGCAAGCCCTTATCTTCACGACCAAAGAGAAAATAATGATTTCCTTCAATAGTAAAATCAGCATCTGAATAGACCTTTTCTGCAAACTTGGAAATCAAGTAGAGTTGTCCATTCATTTTTCCCATAAATTCATCTAGACTATCATAGAAATAAATATCAAGTTTGTCCCAATAGTCCAGCCCAGCTCGCTTCATTTTACGATCGTCAATAGGAAAGCCCATCGGTTTGATAATATGAAGGGGCGCATTCGTCGCTGCACAGGTACGTGCAATATTTCCCGTATTTTGTGGAATTTGTGGTTCAAACAATACAATATGATTAACCATGCCATGCTTCCTCTCACTAGTGCAAAAAAATAGCCACACTGCCCGGAGTCAAGCTCAGCAAACAGCGTGGTTAAGGTATCGTTAACTTACCTCACAACAGGTTTGAAGTAAATCAGCGAAACTACTTTTCTAGTATATCACTTTCAGCCTGATTGTCAATAGAAATGTCTTGATTTTTTCATTTTTTTGCAAACATATTTACAAAAGTTCTACAAGCTCCACTGAGCCACTTTTATCATGGATTTAGCTTGTGTTAAAAATTTGGTCAATATGTACTCTTCCTTAATAGAATATTTATTTAACTTTGGATGTTAATCCGATTCCTCATAAGAGGAAATCAATCGGTTGTTTAGTGCAATTTTTACAAAAAAAAGGTATGATAGAGACATAATGAAAAAGTAGGTTATTTAACTATGAAAATTATTCTTGTCGGAGGGGGAAAAGTCGGTTCTGCCCTTTGTCGTTCACTTGTTGCTGACAACCATGACGTTGTCTTGATTGAACAGAACGAAACTGTTTTAAATTACATGACAAGTCGCTTTGATATTATCGGTATCGCAGGAAACGGTGCTGACTTTGCTATGTTAGAGGCAGCCAATGTTCAAGACTGCGATATTTTCATCGCCATGACACAGTATGATGAAGTTAACATGGTTTCAGCCGTTCTCGCTAAAAAAATGGGAGCCAAAGAAACCATCGTTCGTGTTCGTAATCCTGAATATTCTAATCCTTACTTTAAAGAAAAAAATATTCTCGGATTTTCACTCATTGTCAATCCAGAACTCCTAGCTGCTCGTGCCATTGCAAATATCATTGACTTCCCGAACGCTCTATCCGTTGAACGTTTCGTGGGTGGCTTGGTTAGCCTGATGGAATTCGTCGTTCGAGAAGATAGCAATATTTGTCAGATGTCCATTGCTGATTTTCGTAAAAAGTTCGATAATGTTATCGTCTGTGCCATCGAACGTGATCATAAACTGATGATTCCTAGCGGAGATGTTGTTTTAGAAGATAAAGACCGCATCTTTGTAACAGGACATCGTGTCGATATGATGCTCTTCCACAATTATCTCAAGTCCAGAGTTGTTAAGAGCTTGCTTATCATTGGGGCTGGTAAGATTGCATACTACCTACTAGGTATTTTAAAAGACAGTCGAATCGACACAAAAGTAATCGAGGTCAACCAAGAAAGAGCTACCTTCTTTAGTGAAAAATTCCCTAAACTTTATATCGTTCAAGGGGATGGAACAACTAAAGACACACTCTTAGAAGAAAGTGCTCAGAACTACGATGCTGTTGCCACTCTGACTGGAGTCGACGAGGAAAACATCATTACATCTATGTTCTTGGATAGTATTGGCGTTCAAAAAAACATTACCAAAGTTAACCGTACTAATCTCTTGGAAATTATCCACGCGACGGATTTCTCAAGCATCATCACGCCTAAGACAATCGCTGTTGACACTATCATGCACTTTATCCATGGTCGTGTAAATGCACAATATTCTGACCTTCAAGCTATGCACCACCTTGCAAATGGCCAGATAGAAACCCTTCAGTTCTTAATTAAGGAAGCAAACAAGATGACAGGCAAACCCTTGTCTCAACTGAAGCTCAAAAAAGATGTCTTGATTGCCGCCATTATCCGGAACGGAAAAACAATCTTCCCAACTGGAGAAGACACACTTCAAGTCGGTGATAAGCTTGTGGTTATCACTTTGCTATCAAACATCACCAAGATTTATGATTTGTTAGAGAGGTAAGCTATGAATAGAAGTATGGTACGCTTTCTTCTTGCAAAGCTACTCTTAATCGAGGCTGCCCTTCTCTTGGTACCAGTCAGTATCGCTCTTTACTATCGAGAATCTAGCCAAGTGTTTACAGCACTTTTCTCTACCATTGGTATTCTTGTCGTCCTGGGTCTTCTAGGCATCATTAAAAAGCCAAAAAAACAACGAATTTATGCAAAAGAAGGGGTCTTGATCGTTGCTCTATGTTGGATTCTCTGGTCTTTCTTTGGCGCCCTTCCCTTTGTCTTTTCAGGACAAATCCCCAATATGATAGATGCCTTCTTCGAAGTTAGTTCTGGTTTCACAACAACGGGTGCAACCATCCTAAATGACGTATCGGTCTTAAGCCGTTCACTTCTATTTTGGCGGAGTTTTACCCACCTCATTGGAGGGATGGGGGTGCTGGTTTTCGCCCTCGCTATTATGGACAATGCAAAAAACAGTCACTTAGAGGTTATGAAGGCTGAGGTTCCTGGACCAGTATTTGGTAAGGTTGTATCAAAATTAAAAAATACAGCCCAAATCCTCTACATCCTCTACTTAGCCATGTTCGCCCTCTTTGTAGTTATTTATTACATTGCAGGGATGCCTCTCTACGATAGTTTTGTTATCGCTATGGGAACAGCTGGAACTGGGGGATTCACTGTTTATAACGATGGTATTGCCCACTATCATAGTTCTCTCATCACTTATTTGACAAGTATTGGGGTTTTGATGTTCGGTGTCAATTTCAACCTCTACTACTATCTCATGCTTCGTCGATTTAAGGAATTCTTTTTCGATGAGGAACTTCGAGCTTATCTCTTGATTGTTGCTATATCTACCGGCTTAATCACACTCAACACACTGCACCTTTATAGTGGCGTTTCACAAAGTTTTGAGATGGCCTTCTTCCAAGTTTCTAATATCATTACCACTACTGGTTTTGGTTATGGAGACATCACGAACTGGCCTTTGTTTTCTCAATACATCTTACTAATGTTAATGGCAATTGGTGGTTCTGCTGGATCTACTGCTGGGGGTCTCAAGGTTATCCGTGGAGTCATCCTCGCTAAAATTGCAAAAAACCAATTCTTGTCTACTATATCCCCTCACCGTGTCTTAACTCTTCATGTTAATAAAACGGTCATCGACAAGGATACCCAACACAAGATTTTGAAGTATTTTGTAGTTTACATCATGATTCTACTCAGTCTGATCTTCATCGTCAGTTTAGATACTAACAATTTAATGGTTGTTACGAGTGCTGTTTTCAGTTGTTTTAACAATATCGGTCCAATTTTAGGAACGACTTCAAGTTTCTCAATATTTAGTCCATTTTCAAAACTCCTCCTATCCTTTGCAATGATTGCAGGACGTCTTGAAATTTATCCTATCATATTACTCTTTATGAAGCGAACCTGGTCTAAACGTTAGAATTTTATGATCAAATAGCACATCCTTCAAAAATCGAGGGATGTGTTTTTTGCTGGGTCTGATTAAAAAAAACAGTTGAGAGTCAAAAACTAACACTTGGGAAAAAGTTGATATTTTGTGAATCCATTTCGTTATAATGTTTAAAAAACGTAGGGGTTTATTTATGGAAAAAATTAGAAAATCAATCCAGCTTCTCTTATTGGGATCCGTAGCATATCTTGGACTCTGCAGCTGTGTATTTTGGTCTGGAATTTCTCTAACTCTAAAACAATCATACTTTTACTTGTTGCTATTCTTACTGGCATTAGCTGCTATGTGTACTTTTATCCACTATCTTTCGGGCCATGATCCTGTCAATAGTCAGCTACGAAATCGCAGCCGTTCTTTCTTTTTATTATATAGCACTATGATTGTCATTAATGTAGCGGGAGTCAGCCTTATCCTATTTGATAATCCTAACAGTGGCACTCTGCTTCAAAAAGAAGTTGTGGATTTGATGCTTATCTCTTTCTTTTTCTTACTTGGAGTAGATATTGCAACTTTTTTACCGCTCAAGAAATGGAAGAACTTACCAACTCATAATAAGACAAGAAAACTAATTAGCCTAATGATCTTTAGTTTATTTTTTCTGCATAATCCTATAACTATCCTTTCTGTCAGCTTTTATGTCCTATTAGGAGTTAGCTTCCTCAGCTTTTTATTCCCCCAAAAATTAAGACACGATTTATCCTTCTACAGTCATTTAATACGAAATATCTTACTAATTGTCTCTACACTCATGTTTTGGTAGTTTATAGAATTCCTATCCAAAGTATGCTATAATGAAATAAATTTTTTAGGAGATATATGAATGAATTTTTTTAAAGATTATCGTAAAAGACTGCTTTGGTTAGGAATCTTTTTTGTAGCAATGTTCCTATCTCAAGTTCCTATTTTGACTTGGGTATTGCTACAAAGAACTCAACTAGAATCTATTTGGGCATCTTTAATAGTAGGAATTGTCTCTACTACTGTTGTTACACTCTTTTTATATGGTGCTCACAAAAGCAAACTCTTAAATCTAAAATCGAAACTCTTTAGCATTAATGATGCCCCTCGAATCGCACTCAGCTATGCAGCCATTATCGCTGTAAATATGGTTGGTGGAATTTGGCTAAGACTTCTGAATCAAACTACTACTTCAAATCAAGAAACTATTAATAGCCTCATGTCAGAAACTTCCATCATTTCAAGCTTTTTCGTAGTTGTCTTGGTAGCTCCTGTTTGCGAGGAAATTATCTGCCGTGGTATTATACCTACTAAACTCTTTGAAGGATATGAAAAAATTGGTTACGTTTTTGGTTGGCTCCTCTTTACAATGGCCCATATCCCAACAAACCTACCTTCTTTCTTAATCTATGGTTGGATGTCCGCCGTCCTAACTTGGACTGCATATCGCACCAAACGTCTAGAAATGTCTATTTTCCTACATTTAGTAATTAATGGAATGAGCATTCTCATGCTTATCCTTCTGACAATTCTTATCAAGGTTGTTGGTATAGATGCTTTTCAATAAATGGAAGTTCCACTGCTAATAAAAAGACTAGAAATCTATTTAATTTCTAGTCTTTTTTGTCTATTTAAAACCGAAATACGAATTAAGTGTGAGAGGTTTCGACACGGATTTGATGAGGTAGTCAGCTAGACCACTCCTAAATGTTACGACACGAAGAGGCGAAAACGATTATTTTTCGCCGACGAGTTAGTAAGGCAGTTAGCTAAACCGCAAAATAGCGGCTAGCGTCCAACAATTAGGAACTTTAGTTCCAATTGTTGATACTGAATCACATTTTTTCTTCCAACTCCACATCTGGATACTTGTCCGCAAACCAGCGGAGGGCAAAGTCGTTTTCAAAGAGGAAGACAGGCTGGTCAAAGCGATCCTTCGCCAAGATATTTCGACTTGAAGACATGCGCTCATCTAAGTCTTCTGGTTTGATCCAGCGAACGGTCTTTTTACCCATTGGACTCATAACCACTTCTGCATTGTACTCATTTTCCATCCGGTGCTTGAAGACTTCAAACTGCAATTGACCAACGGCACCTAGCATGTATTCACCTGTTTGGTAGTTGGTATAGAGCTGAATAGCTCCTTCTTGTACTAATTGCTCGATTCCCTTGTGGAAGGATTTTTGCTTCATGACGTTCTTAGCAGATACCTTCATGAAGATTTCAGGGGTAAAGGTTGGCAGTGGTTCAAATTCGAATTTGTTTTTGCCAACTGTCAAAGTATCTCCCACCTGATAAGTACCAGTATCGTAAACCCCGATGATATCTCCTGCTACGGCATTAGTGACATTCTCTCGACTTTCCGCCATAAACTGAGTAACATTAGAGAGTTTAGCTCCCTTACCGGTACGAGGGAGATTAACACTCATACCACGCTCGAATTCACCAGAGACGATACGGACAAAGGCGATGCGGTCACGGTGACGAGGATCCATGTTGGCTTGGATTTTAAAGACAAAGCCTGAGAAATCCTTATCATAAGGATCGACAAGTTCACCGTCTGTCTTCTTGTGGCCATGTGGCTCCGGAGCAAATTTGAGGAAAGTCTCAAGGAAAGTCTGTACCCCAAAGTTAGTAAGAGCTGAACCGAAGAATACTGGAGTTAATCCACCAGCTAAAATAGCTTCTTCTGAAAATTCATTTCCAGCTTCTTGCAAGAGTTCGATATCCTCTTTCACTTGTTCGTAGAATGGGTTGCTAGCAAAGAGCTTGTCTCCATCTTCTAGACTGGCAAAGCGTTCATCCCCTTTGTAGAGTTCCAAGCGTTGGTTATAAAGGTCATAGAGTCCTTCAAAGGCTTTCCCCATCCCGATTGGCCAGTTCATTGGATAACTTGCAATGCCCAACACTTCTTCCAATTCTTGCAAGAGGTCCAGCGGCTCTCGACCGTCACGGTCCAGCTTATTCATAAAAGTGAAGACTGGAATACCACGGTGTTTGACAACCTCAAACAATTTCTTGGTCTGGGCCTCAATACCCTTGGCAGAGTCCACCACCATGACCGCAGCATCTACCGCCATCAAGGTACGGTAGGTATCTTCTGAAAAGTCCTCGTGCCCTGGGGTATCTAGGATATTTACGCGCTTGCCATCATAGTCAAACTGCATGACAGATGAGGTTACCGAAATCCCACGTTGTTTCTCGATATCCATCCAGTCTGACTTAGCAAAGTTTCCTGTTTTCTTCCCTTTTACGGTACCAGCTTCTCGAATCTCTCCCCCAAAGTAGAGCAATTGCTCAGTAATCGTCGTTTTCCCCGCGTCCGGGTGGGAGATGATGGCAAAGGTACGGCGTTTTTTAATTTCTTCTTGAATACTCATAACTTCTCTTTCTTTTTTCTTTTTATTTTCAATGATTTCAATAGATAATCACTCTTTGTTACATTGGACTCTTAAATTCCTTTCAACACTCCATTATATCGGATTTTAGGGAGTTTTTCAATCGCTGATATCAGAAAAAGCAGGTCTACATAGTAGACTTGCTTTTAAATAATAGATATCTCAATTTATATTTTACAATCGAATCTGTATCGTTTTTTACTTACTATGGTTTCATGAAAGAGTTGATTCTAAAGCCATTTTCTTTTGCCAGCGTTTCTTAAACAAAATATCAAAGAGCACCAAGGCTGAAGAAAGAATGATCGAAACCAAAAGATACTTGATCCAAATAGGGGCATCTGGAATAAACGGTGTTGTATTCAAGAGCCCGTAATTCCCACCAGTTACATGATTAACTCCAACTAGGAAAAGGTTGAGAATGAAAGTATAGGCAATAATGCGATACTTTTTAAGGAGGGTCTTATCATAGTGGTTCATGAGATAAACCAAGGAATTAACCAAAAGTGCATAATGACCAATCAAGAAAGAAAAGCTGGTAATATGCGGAAAATCATAGGGGTCGAAAACAGGGTAGCCCAAGGCAAATACTGCTCCACTAGCTCCCATAAGGGCAAAATACTGCTTAGTTTTCCATCTGTCTGGTAGGAAGACAACCGCGAACATAGCTAAACGACAATGGTAAAGAGGCAGACTATTTGAAAATGGAATGCTAAAACCAATATACCAAGTATAAAGAGCTAGCAGTTGCGCTAATTGAATCCACTTAAACAATCGAACAAATTTTGGATTTTTGTAGTAAGTAAGAGAAGCATAAATAGACAAAGCAAGAAGGCCTATCATGACTCCATACCAAAAAATGGAAATGGGAGGTGGTGTTGTTTGGGTTCTTGTAATAAAATGATGCATAAAATCTCCCTAAGTCAACGAATTCAGTTGTACATTAACTTTTCTTATGTTTGTATTTAACAAGTTGATTGATGAGGATGACAACTCCTGTCATCATACTGGTCACTATGAGATAGTTAACCAAAGCGCCATGATCCCCAATCACAGGGGGGTTACTCATAAAGCCATAATTTCCTCCTGTCAAGAGGTTGGCTAGAAAGATAATGGCATTGAGCCCAAAAGTCATCTGGCATATTTTCCAAGTATCCCCTTTTTCAACTTTATAATATCTAACAAGATAAATCAAGCAGTTAGCCAAGAGGGCCCAATGTCCGAAAACATTGTTCACAGACGAAACATGAGGGAAGGGAAAAGGATAAAAGACTGGATAAACCAAGGCCATGATAGAACCAAAAACTCCCACTAAGGCAAAATATTGCTTGAAAAAGGTCTTATTAGGGGCAAAAAGAATAATCCACATAGCCATGCGACTATGGTAAAAAGGGAGAGCCTCAGATAGGGGCAGGCGTGCAGCAATATACCAAGCGTTGATAATGAGCAACTGAATCAATTGTCCCCAATACCAAAATTCTCGGTAACGTTTTGAGCTTGCATAGCGAATCGATAAAAAAGCTATGATTACCAAAGAAGTAGGTAGTAAAAAGTAGAATGCTCCCAAATGAGGAGGGACTGTCTTTTTACTGGTAAAAAGTAACTCCCAAAGCTTCATGTGCCATCCTTAACGTGTTCTAGTTGGGTTACTGATACATTCTTTTTACCAACTAAGTACGACTGTTGTTCTTTCTTCTAGTTTCCTCAATTATATCGAATTAAAAAGTATTTTTCAATTTCTATTTCTTTTCAGTTTGACTTGCCTTATTTATAGGAAAATATGGTAAAATAGAACAGATAAAGAATCATCATTTCACGAAAGGATAAAAGATGAAAATTACGCAAGAAGAGGTGACTCACGTTGCCAATCTTTCTAAATTAAAATTCACTGAAAATGAAACAGCTGAGTTTGCGACAACCTTGTCTAAAATTGTTGATATGGTTGAGTTGCTCAGTGAAGTTGATACAACTGGTGTTGAACCAACGACTACCATGGCTGATCGTAAGACCGTATTGCGACCGGATGTTGCTGAAAAAGGAACTGACCGTAACCGCTTGTTTAAAAATGTACCTGAAAAAGAAAACTACTATATCAAGGTACCAGCTATCCTAGATGACGGAGGAGATGCCTAATGACTTTTAACAATAAAACGATTGAAGAGTTGCACAACCTCCTTGTCTCTAAGGAAATTTCTGCAACGGAACTAACCCAAGCGACTCTTGAAGATATCAAAGCGCGTGAAAAGACAATCAATGCCTTCGTTACGATTGCTGAAGACCAAGCCCTTGCTCAAGCTAAAGCTATTGACGAGGCTGGAATCGATGCTGACAATGTCCTTTCAGGAATTCCACTAGCTGTTAAGGATAATATCTCTACAGACGGCATTCTGACAACTGCAGCGTCAAAAATGCTTTATAACTACGAGCCAATCTTTGATGCAACAGCAGTTGCCAATGCAAAATCTAAGGGCATGATTGTTGTCGGAAAAACTAATATGGACGAGTTTGCCATGGGTGGTTCTGGTGAAACATCATACTACGGTGCAACTAAAAATGCTTGGGACCACAGCAAGGTTCCCGGTGGTTCATCTAGCGGTTCTGCTGCTTCTGTAGCTTCAGGACAAGTCCGCTTGTCACTTGGGTCTGATACTGGTGGTTCTATCCGCCAACCGGCTGCCTTTAACGGGATCGTTGGTCTCAAACCAACCTACGGAACAGTTTCACGTTTTGGTCTGATTGCCTTTGGTAGCTCACTAGACCAGATTGGTCCTTTTGCTCCAACCGTTAAGGAAAATGCCCTATTGCTCAATGCGATTGCTAGCGAAGATGCCAAAGACTCTACTTCTGCTCCTGTCCGCATTGCTGACTTTACTTCAAAAATCGGCCAAGACATCAAGGGAATGAAGATTGCCCTTCCTAAGGAATACCTTGGTGAAGGGATTGATCCAGAAGTCAAAGAAACCATCCTTAACGCAGCCAAACACTTTGAAAAACTAGGTGCAGTTGTAGAAGAAGTTAGCCTTCCACACTCAAAATATGGGGTTGCTGTATACTACATCATCGCTTCATCAGAAGCATCATCAAACTTGCAACGATTTGACGGTATCCGCTATGGTTTCCGTGCTGAAGATGCTAAGAACTTGGATGATATCTATGTGAACACTCGTAGCCAAGGATTCGGTGACGAAGTAAAACGTCGGATCATGCTTGGTACTTTCAGTCTTTCATCAGGTTACTACGATGCCTACTACAAGAAAGCTGGTCAAGTTCGTACCCTTATTATCCAAGATTTCGAAAAAGTATTTGCAGATTATGACCTCATCCTTGGTCCAACAGCTCCAAGTGTGGCCTTTGACTTGGATTCGCTCAACCACGATCCAGTTGCCATGTACTTGGCGGACCTCTTGACCATTCCAGTCAACTTGGCAGGTCTCCCAGGGATTTCAATTCCTGCAGGATTTGCTCAAGGTCTACCAGTAGGTTTGCAATTGATTGGTCCAAAATACTCTGAAGAGACCATTTACCAAGCTGCTGCTGCCTTTGAAGCAACAACAGATTACCACAAACAACAACCCGTGATTTTTGGAGGTGATAACTAATGAACTTTGAAACAGTCATTGGACTTGAAGTCCACGTAGAGCTCAACACCAATTCAAAAATCTTCTCACCTACTTCTGCCCACTTTGGAAATGACCAAAATGCCAACACCAACGTGATTGACTGGTCTTTCCCTGGGGTACTACCTGTTCTCAATAAAGGTGTTGTTGATGCCGGTATCAAGGCCGCTCTTGCCCTCAACATGGATATCCACAAAAAGATGCACTTTGACCGCAAGAACTATTTCTACCCTGATAATCCAAAAGCCTACCAAATTTCTCAATTTGATGAGCCAATCGGTTACAACGGTTGGATTGAAGTAGAACTTGAGGACGGTACAACTAAGAAAATCGGTATCGAACGTGCCCACTTGGAAGAAGATGCTGGTAAGAATACCCACGGAACAGATGGTTTCTCTTATGTCGACCTCAACCGCCAAGGAGTGCCATTGATTGAGATTGTATCTGAAGCGGACATGCGTTCTCCTGAAGAGGCCTACGCTTATCTAACAGCCCTCAAGGAAGTGATCCAATACGCTGGTATCTCTGACGTTAAGATGGAGGAAGGGTCAATGCGTGTGGATGCCAACATCTCCCTTCGTCCTTTTGGTCAAGAGAAATTCGGTACCAAGACTGAGTTGAAAAACCTCAACTCCTTCTCAAATGTCCGCAAGGGTCTTGAATACGAAGTGCAACGTCAGGCTGAAATTCTTCGCTCTGGTGGTCAAATTCGCCAAGAAACACGTCGATACGATGAAGCGAACAAAGCAACTATCCTCATGCGTGTTAAAGAAGGTGCTGCAGACTACCGCTACTTCCCAGAACCAGATTTACCACTCTTTGAAATCTCAGATGAGTGGATTGATGAAATGCGCACTGAGTTGCCAGAATTTCCAAAAGAACGCCGCGCTCGCTACGTATCTGACCTTGGTCTATCAGACTACGATGCTAGCCAATTGACTGCCAATAAAGTCACTTCTGACTTCTTTGAGAATGCTGTTGCCCTTGGCGGTGACGCTAAGCAAGTCTCTAACTGGCTCCAAGGTGAAGTCGCTCAGTTCTTGAACGCTGAAGGTAAGACACTTGAAGAAATCGAGTTAACTCCAGAAAACTTGGTAGAAATGATCGCTATCATCGAAGACGGCACTATTTCATCTAAGATTGCCAAGAAAGTCTTTGTCCACCTTGCTAAAAATGGTGGCAGTGCTCGTGAATACGTTGAAAAAGCCGGTTTAGTTCAAATTTCAGATCCAGATATCTTGATTCCAATCATCCATCAAGTCTTTGCCGATAACGAAGCTGCTGTCGCAGACTTCAAGTCAGGCAAACGGAATGCAGACAAGGCCTTTACTGGTTTCCTCATGAAAGCAACTAAAGGACAAGCCAACCCACAAGTAGCCCTCAAACTACTTGCCCAAGAATTGGCGAAGTTGAAAAATGATTAATCGAATAATTTAAGTATAACTGTCACAAGCTGATATAAAATTCTAGCTTGCTGCCTTGCACTCTGTATTCACATAGTTAGGAGACATATGAAAAAGTTATATACTCTTATCGCTACCTTCTTGCTTCTTCTCTTTGTGACACCTCTTCAATCAATCGATGCGGGTGTTGGACATTCTCGAAGTGGTAGTTCTAGCCGCAGCAGTTCACGAAGTAGTAGTGCTAGCCGCAGTAGTTCACGAAGTAGTAGTTCTAGTCGTTCAAGTGGTAGCTCTTCTTCTAGAAGCAGCTATCGTTCTGGCGGTAGTTACTCAAGTTCAGGTGGATCTTTAGGTACCGGGATGACTATTCTTATCATGTTTGGTGTCGGGGCTTTCCTACTCTTCATGCTCATCAAGTACCTTAACGATCAGAACACTCCATCTGAAACACCTTATAGAAGACCTACTACTAGCTACGAACCAGAGCCAATTAGCCATCGTAGAGTTGAAAATAATAACCAAGCTATCGACCGACTCAGATATTACGATCCAAACTTTGATGCCTCTGCTTTCACTTCATGGGTTAAAGAAGTCTACATCCAGTTACAGGCAGCCTGGACTAAGAAAGATTGGAACTTGGTGCGTTCTCTTGAAAGCGCCAGTCTCTATTCTCAACACAGTTCTCAACTAGAAGAACATATCCAATCCCAAACAACCAATGTCTTAGAACGAGTTTGTGTTGAAAATGTTAGAATCAAAGATTTCAATAGTAATCCAGATGGAAACGATACTTTAGTTGTTATCTTATCATCTACCTTGAGAGATTATGTCATCGAAGATAAGACTCGTAAGGTTATTGAGGGAGACCCTCAAAAAGATCTATTTACAGTTTATCAAATGAACTTCATCCGTAAACATGGCAGTCAAACTGAAAGTTCTGTTCAAGATGAAGCCGTTAGCGACCGCTGTCCAAACTGTGGCGCTCCACTGAAAATATCAGCAATCAGCAAATGTGACTATTGCGGATCTGATATCACCCGTAGTCCAAACCAATGGGTTCTTGACACCTATGACGTTGTGGATGAAGACGAATTATATAATTAGGAGGAAATTATGGGATTTATTCGTATGGCCAAAGAGCAAATTAAGGGAGTTGTTGATGTTGCCAAATCTGCTGGAATTAATAGTCTTAATGACAGTAAATTTAAGGAAGCCGTTGTGCTTCCAGACCACGTATCATCAGATGCATTAGCTGTTAAGGGAACTCTTCTTACAAAAGACCCTGACGGAGTTTCTAGACAAAGTAATCAACATACAGGACTTTTAACAGATGGCTCTGTCGTAATTGTGCCACAAGGGTATGTTGCTATCCTTGTAAATAACGGTACTTTCCTTGGTGATGTTTTAGAAGCTGGTAGCCATGAATGGCGCTCTGGCGACAACGCTTGGCTTCTAGAAAAAGGCGGAATTAAGGGCACTTGGGAAAACTTCAAGCACCGCTTCTCATTCGCTGGTCAAGTCGTAACTCAACAAGAAATCATCTTTGTCCGTATCCAACCGATTGCGGGTAATAAATTTGGTACCCAAAACGCTGTAGAATACTTCAGTGAACGTTACCAACAATTGCTCAACATCCGTTTCTATGGTTTGTTTGATATCAAGATTTCTGATCCAGTCCTTTTCTACGTTAGCTCGATCAGTCAACAAATTGAAGAACATAAACCATTTACACTCCAAGATATTGCTCAAGGAACTCTTCGACAAAATATCTCTCCTAAAATTGCTATCGCAATTTCCAAATTTACTAATGAGTACCGAGTTGATATCTATAGCCTAAATGCTAATCAGGATACCTTCAATGAAATCGCTAAACAAGAAGTCAACAAGGTATGGACAGGACTTTACGGTATTGAAGCAACCAATATCCTTCTTGAGGATTTGAGCTACGACCAAGAAAGCTTGGAACTTGTTCGAAAACTTGACAGTGAACTCGTTGCTATGAAATACAATACCATCGAAATTGAAGAACGTCGTGCTCGTAACGAAGCTCTCATTGCGGCAGCCAATAACGAAGGTAATGGCAATGGTATGAACATGATTATGGGTATGAACCTAGGACAAACACTTGGTGGTCAATTAAACCAACAAGCTCAACCTGTTAGTCCAAATCAAACTGTTCCCCCAGTACAACCTGCTGATCCAAACCAAGCATTTACTCCGGCCCAAACTGCAAGTCCTGAGCAAGTTGCTAGCCCAGTAGAAACTGTTATCCCTGAACAACCCGCTAACTCAGTAGAAACTACTAATCCAGAAGTAACAACTCCTGTTCAAGAATCTACAACTCAAGAAGTAACAACTCCTGCAGAAGAAACTACTAGTCAAGAAAAACCAACTAATAAAAACTTCTACATCGAAGTAGATGGTAAATATGTCTTGGTAACCAGAAATGAAAATGGGGATATTGTACCCGTCAACTAGGTCATCTTCTCTGATATTTGAGAATTCTAGGCTATTATGATACAATAAAGAGTAAACTATTTATAAAAGAGGTATAAACATGATTGAAGCAAGTAAATTAAAGGCTGGTATGACCTTTGAAACAGCTGACGGAAAATTGATCCGCGTTTTGGAAGCTAGCCACCACAAACCAGGTAAAGGAAACACTATCATGCGTATGAAATTGCGTGATGTCCGTACTGGTTCAACATTTGAAACTAGCTACCGCCCAGAGGAAAAATTTGAACAAGCGATTATCGAAACTGTACCAGCACAATACTTGTACAAAATGGATGAAACAGCTTACTTCATGAACACTGAAACTTACGACCAATACGAAATTCCTGTTGTAAATGTTGAAAACGAATTGCTTTACATCCTTGAAAATTCTGAAGTTAAAATTCAATTTTACGGAACTGAAGTCATCGGTGTAACAGTTCCTACAACTGTTGAATTGACAGTTGCTGAAACTCAACCATCTATTAAAGGTGCTACTGTTACCGGTTCTGGTAAACCAGCTACAATGGAAACTGGACTTGTCGTTAACGTTCCAGACTTCATCGAAGCAGGACAAAAACTCGTTATCAACACTGCAGAAGGAACTTACGTTTCTCGTGCCTAATCTCTAGAAAGAGGTCATTCTATGGGAATTGAAGAACAATTAGGCGAAATCGTTATCGCCCCACGTGTACTTGAAAAAATCATTGCTATCGCTACAGCTAAAGTTGATGGTGTCCACTCTTTTTCAAACAAATCAGTATCTGACACCCTTTCAAAACTTTCACTCGGCCGTGGTGTCTATCTAAAAGAATCTGAAGAAGAGCTAACAGCTGATATCTATCTCTATCTTGAGTATGGTGTCAAGGTTCCTAAGGTTGCAATGGCTATTCAAAAAGCTGTAAAAGATGCCGTTCGTAATATGGCTGATGTTGAACTCAATGCTGTGAATATTCACGTTGCTGGTATTGCACCAGATAAGACACCAAAACCAGCATTAAAAGATTTGTTTGATGAGGACTTCCTCAATGACTAGTCCATTATTAGAATCCAGACGCGAACTAAGAAAATGTGCCTTCCAAGCACTGATGAGTCTTGAATATGGTTCTGATATTGAAACTGCTTGTCGCTTCGCTTATACTCATGATCGAGAAGACGACGAGGTAAAACTCCCTAGTTTCCTAATCGATCTTGTATCTGGTGTTCAAGCTCAAAAAGAGGAACTAGATAAACAAATCACTCAGCATTTAAAGGCTGGTTGGACGATTGACCGTCTAACCTTAGTAGAAAAGAATCTATTGCGTTTAGGAGTCTTCGAAATTACTTCTTTTGATACTCCTCAACTCGTAGCTGTGAATGAAGCTATTGAACTTGCAAAAAGCTTTTCAGATCAAAAATCAGCCCGTTTCATTAACGGACTGCTCAGTCAATTTGTAACTGAAGAAAACTAAATCTCTAAAAAGTGTTTGACTTCCGTCAAACACTTTTTACTAAACTTCCATCGAAATTTGGAATTCAGGCAAACAAAAAAGCTAGAACTAAATATAAGTCTAGCTTTTTTTGTATTTCTTAGTATTTTCTAAAGCGTTGGTAACGTTCCTCAATGAGTTGATCTAATGGAAGTTTCCCAAGTTCATTGAGTTTTTCCTGAAGTTGTTCTTTGACTTGCTTGATTAAATCTTTGCTTGATAGACCTACCTCAGAGATAACCTTATCAACAATTTTCATATCTAGCAATTCAAAAGAAGTAATCTTCATCAACTCTGCAGCTTCCATGGCACGACTGCCATCCTTCCAAAGGATAGAAGCAAAACCTTCAGGACTGAGAACTGCATAGATAGAGTTCTCTAACATCCAGACACGGTCAGCTACTGCAAGAGCAAGAGCTCCACCAGAACCACCTTCACCAATAATAATGGCAATAATTGGTACCTTAAGATCGCTCATCTCCATGAGGTTACGAGCAATGGCTTCACCTTGACCACGCTCCTCTGCTCCTACACCAGGATAGGCACCCGCAGTGTTGATAAAAGTGACAATAGGACGACCAAATTTTTCAGCCTGTTTCATCAAACGAAGAGCTTTTCGATAGCCTTCTGGATGAGGTTGACCAAAGTTACGGTTAAGATTGTCTTGTAAACTTTTACCTTTTTGGATTCCAACAACAGTTACTGCTTGGTTTCCCAACCAACCGATACCACCAATAACAGCACCATCATCTCGGAAGGAACGATCTCCATGCAATTCAACAAATTCATCAAAAATTCCTGTCGCAAAGTCCAAGGCAGTTAAGCGGGTTTGTTCACGTGCTTCTCTGACGATTTTTGCAATATTCATCAACAATCCCCCTTATGTAACCTTACTAATCGTGCAATCATATCTGGCAATTCTCTCCGTTTAACAATCGCATCCACAAAGCCATGTTCTAACAAAAACTCTGCCTTCTGGAAATCCTCTGGCAAATCTTCCCTTACGGTATTTTCAATGACACGACGTCCAGCAAATCCTACCAAACTTTGAGGCTCTGCCAAGATAATATCACCTTCCATGGCAAAGGAAGCTGTAACACCTCCGGTTGTTGGATCTGTTAGGATAGTCAGATAAAAGAGACCTGCATTGGAATGACGTTTAACTGCTGCAGAGATTTTAGCCATCTGCATCAAACTCATGATTCCTTCTTGCATACGTGCTCCACCAGATGCTGTAAACAAGACGACTGGTAATTTTTCAGCTGTCGCGTATTCAAACAAACGAGTGATTTTTTCACCAACTACTGTTCCCATAGATGCCATGATAAAGTTGGAATCCATGATTCCGAGAGCAACTTTTTCACCCTTAATCAAAGCAGTTCCTGTAACAACAGCCTCATCAAGCCCTGTTTTTTCACGCATAGAGGCTAATTTTTTCTGGTAGCCTGGAAATTCCAATGGATCCTGCGTCTCAATCCCAGTAAACATCTCTAAGAAGCTTCCCATATCGATGGTCAAAGAAAGACGCTCTTGAGCTGAGATACGGAAGGTATAGCCACAGTGAGGACAAATACGCTCACTCCCTAGATCTTTTTGGTAAATGGTGTGTTTACAACCTGGACATTTTGAGAAGAGTTCGTCTGGAACCTCAGGTTTAGCTTGGGGCTTTTCTCTAAGTGAACGATTGGGATTAATTCGTATATATTTATCTTTTTTACTAAATAGAGCCATACATCCCCCTTTTCAGTCTCATACTCTTTTTATATTATTCTTTTTCTTGATAGTGTGGTAAGAAAGTTTCCATCAAGAATGAAGTATCGTAGTCTCCTGCTATCACTCGACGATCAGAAATCAAATCGAGCTGAAAATCAGCATTGGTGACAACCCCTTCAATTTCGAGTTCATAAAGAGCTCGTTGCATTTTCATGAGTGCATCAAAACGATTTTCACCATGAACAATAATTTTAGCAATCATACTATCATAGTATGGCGGAATGCTATAACCAGGATAAACTGCAGAGTCAACACGCAAGCCCACACCACCACTTGGTAGATAAAGATTGGTAATCTTCCCTGGGCTTGGTGCAAAATTAAAGGCTGGGTTTTCTGCATTGATACGGCACTCAATGGCATGTCCTTTTAGAACAATGTCTTCTTGTTTCAAAGTCAATGGTTGACCCGCTGCGATACGGATTTGTTCCTTGACAATATCTACACCTGAAACAAATTCGGTTACCGGGTGTTCCACTTGGACACGCGTATTCATCTCCATAAAGTAGAATTTGCCACTTGCTTCATCTAGTAGGAATTCAATGGTACCAGCATTTTCGTAGCCTACAGACTCCGCTGCACGAACTGCCGCAGCACCAATTTCATTACGAAGGGTTTTTCCAATAGCAATCGAAGGACTTTCTTCTAAAACCTTTTGGTTATTCCGTTGAAGCGAACAGTCACGCTCACCAAGGTGAATAACATGTCCCATTTGGTCAGCAAGAATCTGTACTTCAATATGGCGAGCAGGATAAATCACACGCTCAAGGTACATAGCTCCATTACCAAAGTTGGCTTTGGCTTCACTAGAGGCTGTTTCAAAGGCTGACACGAGATCTTCTGCTTTTTCAACCTTACGAATCCCTTTTCCACCACCTCCAGCTGAAGCTTTCAGCATAACTGGATAACCAATTTTTTCAGCAATAGCAAGAGCCTCTTCTGCTGTATGGACCTCTCCATCTGATCCTGGAATGACAGGCACGTTTGCCTTAATCATTTGAGCACGGGCGTTAATTTTATCTCCCATGACATCCATGACGCGAGCTGATGGTCCGATAAATTTGATCCCAACTTCTTCACACATAGTTGCAAATTTGGAATTTTCACTTAAGAAACCAAATCCAGGGTGAATAGCTTCAGCTTCAGTCAATACCGCAGCTGATAGGATGGCATTGATGTTCAGATAAGATTCTGTAGCCTTCCCAGGGCCGATACAGATAGCCTCATCAGCCAAAAGCGTGTGGAGAGCTTCCTTGTCAGCAGTTGAATAAACAGCAACTGTTGCAATTCCTAATTCTCGTGCCGCACGAATAATACGAACAGCGATTTCACCACGATTGGCAATTAAAATCTTACGAAACATGGAAAACCTCCCTAGTTTCCAATAGCAAAGGTTAGAGTACCGCTTGCTGCAAGCTTACCATCTACTTCTGCCTTCGCTTCTACTACGGCGATGGTGCCACGACGCTTGACAAAAGTTGCTGTCATGACAAGCTGATCACCAGGAACAACTTGTTTCTTAAATTTCACTTTGTCCATACCAGCATAGAAAACAAGCTTCCCTTTGTTTTCAGGTTTTGATAATTCCAAGACACCTGCTGTTTGTGCCAAAGCTTCCATGATCAAGACACCTGGCATTACAGGATAGGCTAGAAAGTGTCCGTTGAAGAAAGGTTCATTAATCGTTACATTTTTAATAGCAACGATTGTATCTTCACTGACTTCCAAGACACGATCCACTAAGAGCATCGGATAGCGGTGGGGCAAAGCTTCTTTAATTCCTTGAATATCAATCATTTGATACGTACCAAGCCTTTCCCGAACTCAACCATTTCTTCATTGGCAACAAGAATTTCTGTTACGACACCATCTTTAGGTGCTGGAATTTCGTTCATGACCTTCATAGCTTCGATGATGACCAAGGTTTGGCCTTTTTTAACAGTATCACCAACTGAAACAAAATTAGGTTTATCAGGTCCGGCAGCCAAATAAGCAACTCCGACAAGTGGACTTTCTACAAGGTCTCCTTCAGCTACAGACTCAGTAACACTTGATTCTGAAGCTGCTTCTGCAGCTGGTGTTGTAGTTGGAACTTGTGGTGCAACTGTAGGTGTAGTTGCTGGAACCACAGGTTGAGGTATTGGACTTGTTTCTGCAACAAGTTTTGCTTCATTCTTACTGAAGACCAACTCATCCGTTCCATTTTTATAAGAAAATTCTTTCAAGCTTGACTGGTCAAATTGTGCCATCAAGTCTTTGATTTCATTTAAATTCATCTTTACTTATTCTCCCAACGTTTGAAAGCAAGAACTGCATTATGTCCACCAAATCCAAAGGTATTTGAGATAGCATAAGGAATTTCACGTTCCACTCCTTGTCCATAAATTACGTTTGCTTCAATGTAGTCTGATAATTCTGTTGTTCCAGCTGTCATTGGAACATAGTTGTTACGAATTGCTTCAATTGTTGCAATGGCTTCAACTGCACCTGCTGCACCGAGCAAGTGTCCTGTAAATGACTTGGTTGAAGATACAGGTACTTCCTTACCAAGAACCGCTACAATCGCTCCACTTTCTCCTTTTTCATTAGCTGGAGTTGATGTACCGTGGGCATTGACATAGGCTACTTGGTCTGGTGTAATCTCAGCTTCATCCAAGGCAAGTTTGATAGCTTTAATAGCCCCTTGACCTTCTGGATGTGGTGAAGTCATGTGGTAAGCATCACAAGTGTTACCATAACCAACAACTTCGGCAAGGATAGTTGCTCCACGTTTTTCTGCGTGCTCTAAGCTTTCAAGAACCAACATACCTGATCCTTCACCCATGACAAATCCATTACGGTCTTTGTCAAATGGAATAGAAGCACGAGTTGGATCTTCTGTTGTTGAAAGAGCTGTTAAGGCTTGGAAACCTGCAATCGCAAATGGAGTAATAGATGATTCTGAACCACCAACCAACATGATATCTTGGAAACCAAACTTAATAGAACGGAAGGCATCTCCAATAGCATCATTTGATGAAGCACAAGCTGTATTGATAGATTTACAGATACCATTTGCACCAAAGCGCATAGCAACATTTCCTGCTGCCATATTTGGCAAGGCTTTTGGAAGTGTCAATGGTTTTACACGTTTTGGTCCTTTTTCGTGAAGTCGAAGGACTTGATCTTCGATTTCTCTGATTCCACCGATACCTGATGCAACAATGACACCAAAGCGATCTTTATCAAGCGCTTCTACGTCAAGATTTGCATTGTTCACCGCTTCTTGAGCTGCATACAAGGCATATAAAGAATAATCATCGAAACGATTGGTATCCTTTTTTACAAAGTATTTGTCAAACGGAAAATCGTTAATTTCTGCTGCATTATGAACATCAAAAGCGCTGTGATCAAACTTAGTGATTTCACCAATTCCAATGTTTCCATCTTTTAGATTGTTCCAAAATTCTTCTGGTGTGTTCCCGATTGGAGATGTTAATCCATAACCTGTTACTACTACTCGATTTAGTTTCATTTTCATACCTCTATTTTAACTCTTATTGCATGGTTAGTCCACCATCAATTGCAATGACTTGTCCCGTTAGATAATCTTGACTTGCAAGAAAGGCTGTGACCTCTGCGACTTGCTCAGCTTGGCCAAATTGTTTCATCGGAATTTGTGCCAACATAGCATCTTTTACCTTATCAGATAGAACTGCAGTCATATCAGATTTGATCATTCCTGGTGCAATGGCATTGACACGCACATTGCGATTGGCTACCTCACGAGCTACTGATTTGGTAAATCCAATTAGACCAGCCTTAGAAGCAGCGTAGTTCGCTTGACCGATATTTCCCATCAAACCAACGACACTCGACATGTTGATAATGGCACCTTCACGTGCTTTTATCATCTGCTTTAAGACTGCTTGCGTCATATTGAAGGCTCCCGTTAGATTGACTTTCAAGACCTTCTCAAAATCTTCTTCTGTCATCTTCAGCATGAGGGTGTCTTGAGTGATCCCAGCGTTATTCACTAGGACGTCAACTGAGCCTAGTTCTTCAATGGCTTGGTCTACCATATGTTTTGCATCTGTGAAGTCTGAGACGTCACCAGAAATAGCAAGAACCTTCACCCCGTAAGGTTTAAATTCGTCTAGAAGCTCCTCGGAGATTTCACCACGACTATTCAAGACAACGTTGGCTCCCAAGCTAGCAAATTTGTGAGCAATGGCGAGACCAATTCCTCGACTTGAGCCTGTAATAAAGACATTTTTCTGTTCTAGTTTCATTTTTCTCCTTTCAGAACTTCTACTATTTTGGTCTAATTTTCTAAGAGTGCTTGTAAACTTGCTTGATCTTCAACATTTGCAAGTTGAGCAGTTTTATCAATCTTTTTGACGAATCCTGACAAGACTTTTCCAGGGCCAATCTCGATAAAACGAGTGACTCCCGCTTCTTGCATGACTGCAATGCTCTCATAAAAACGAACAGGTTCCTTAACTTGACGAGTCAATAGTTCAGCAATTCGTTCTTTTTCCATGACCTTTGCTTCTGTATTTCCAACAAGAGGACAAGCAAAATCAGAAAATTCAACTGCTGTCAGGGCTTGTGCTAATTTTTGACTTGCAGGCTCCAATAAAGCTGTATGGAAAGGTCCAGAAACATTTAGAGGAATCAAGCGTTTTGCTCCCGCTTCCTGCAAAAGTTCAACTGCACAATCTACTGCAGCTACCTCACCACCGATAACAATCTGGCTTGGAGTATTGTAGTTAGCTGGAGTCACAACGCCAAATTGAGAAGCATCTTGACAAGCTTGTTCAATAACTTCAACTGGAGTATTGAGTACGGCTACCATTTTACCAGACCCAGCAGGTGCCGCTTCTTCCATATAAGCTCCACGTTTAGCAACTAGTGCCACTGCATCCTCAAAATTCAAAGCGCCACTAGCTACAAGGGCTGAATATTCTCCAAGTGACAAACCTGCCACCATATCAGGCTGGTAACCTTTTTCCTCTAGAAGTCGGTAAATCGCAACTGAAGTAGCCAAAATAGCTGGTTGTGTGTAACGAGTCTGATTTAACTTTGCTTCATCATTGTCAATCAAATCACGGAGATCATAACCCAAGACTTGGCTAGCTTGATCGATTGTTTCCTTGACGATAGCATATTGGTCATAGAGCTCGCGACCCATTCCTAGGTATTGAGCTCCTTGACCTGCAAATAGAAAGGCTGTTTTAGTCATTTCTTGTAACTCCTGCCCAACGAGCAGCTTCTGATTGAATCTTTTCAGCTGCACCGTAGTAGATATCTTTTAAGATTTCTTCAACAGTTTCTTCTTTAGAAACCAAACCTGCAATCTGACCGGCCATCACTGAACCACCATCCACATCACCATGGACAACAGCTTTAGCGAGAGCTCCCGCACCCATTTGCTCAAAGATTTCCAAATCTGGATTTTCTTGTTTAAAGGCATCTTTTTCAGCTTGCTCGAAATCACGAGTCAATTGGTTTTTGATGGCACGAACTGCGTGTCCAAAATGTTGTGCTGAAATCGTTGTATCAATATCACGGGCTTTTAAAATCTTAGCTTTATAGTTTGGATGAGCATTAGATTCTTTAGCAACTACAAAACGAGTTCCTACTTGAACAGCTTCTGCACCAAGCATAAATCCAGCTGCAGCTCCCTCGCCGTCTGCAATACCACCTGCAGCGATTACAGGAATTGAAACAGCCGCCGCAACTTGGCGAACCAAGGTCATAGTTGTTAATTTACCAATATGTCCGCCGGCTTCCATACCTTCAGCAATGACGGCATCTGCACCGATTTTTTCCATGCGTTTCGCCAATGCAACACTAGGAACTACAGGAATAACGGTAATTCCAGCATCATGGAATCGCTCCATGTATTTGCTTGGATTTCCTGCACCAGTTGTGACTACCTTAACCCCTTCTTCAATAACGAGGTCAACAATATCATCTACAAATGGAGACAGAAGCATAATGTTAACACCAAAAGGTTTATCTGTTAAAGATTTAATCTTATCGATATTAGCTTTAACAACTTCTTTAGGTGCGTTTCCTCCACCAATGATTCCGAGACCACCAGCTTTTGAAACAGCTCCAGCCAAATCGCCATCTGCCACCCAGGCCATTCCACCTTGGAAGATAGGATATTTAATATTTAATAGTTCAGTGATACGTGTTTTCATATTGCCTCCATAAGTCTTGCTTACGTAATAGTTCGACCTTATTATAATTTGACGATCAAACTATTACCTAAACAAGAGGGAGCGGGTCTCCCCTACTCCTTCTTTATTTATTCTAATTATTTTGTTTGCTCTTCAACGTAAGCAACCAAGTCGCCAACTGTTTTCAAGTTGTCTTCAGCTTCGATTTGGATATCAAAAGCGTCTTCGATTTCTGAGATTACTTGGAACAAGTCCAATGAATCTGCATCCAAATCATCAAAAGTAGATTCAAGTGTTACTTCTGATGCATCTTTTCCAAGTTCTTCAACGATAATTTCTTGTACTTTTTCAAATACTGCCATGATAGACTCCTTTAAAATAAATAGTTTTTTTTATAACAATGTGATCACCACATGATTACCTAAATTGTAACAATAAGTGTGCCCCATGTCAAACCTCCACCGAAACCTGACAAGAGAATTTTTTGGCTACCATCTAAATTGATGAGCCCTTCTTCTACACACTCAGAAAGTAAAATCGGGATACTTGCCGCACTGGTATTTCCATACTTCATCATATTAGCAGGAAGTTTGTCACGATCGACACCGATTTTTCTAGCCATCTTATCTAAAATTCGAATATTAGCTTGATGAAGCAAGAGATAATCGAGTTCATCTGCTGATATTGGACTTTTTTCGATGGTCTGTTTAATAGATTTAGCCACGTCTCGAATTGCAAAGTCAAAAACTGCTCTCCCATCCATTTTCAAGAAAACATCTGGTTCTTCTTGAATCGAAAATGGTGAAATCAATCCTGTCTTTCCATAGGTGAGACACTCACCACGAGAACCATCGCTATTGAGACTTTCTGCTAAGAAATGTTCTTGATCACTTGCCTCAAGTAGCACTCCGCCAGCTCCATCTCCAAACAAGACAGCTGTTGAGCGGTCAGACCAGTCCAAAGATTTTGACATGGTCTCACTACCGATAACAAGACCTTTTCGATATGTTCCTGAAGATATGAACTTTTCTGCAGTTGATAAGGCAAAGACAAATCCACTACAAGCGGCTGTTAAATCATAAGCAAAAGCCTTATGAGCGCCGATTTTGGCCTGAACACGAGCAGCTGTTGAAGGCATCATCGAGTCAGGTGTCATAGTAGCCAGAATAATGAAATCTAGCTCTTCAGCAGAAATCCCTGCCTTCTCTAGAAGTTGCCTTGCAACCTCTGTCGCTAAATTTCCTGTTGATTCTGTCTTAGAAATATGACGTTCTTTAATCCCTGTCCGACTTGAAATCCATTCATCACTCGTATCCATGACCTGAGCCAAGTCCTCGTTTGTGACAATCTGCTCTGGAGCATAATGAGCGACCTGGCTTATTTTTGCAAAAGCCATTATTTCAAATCCTCCAAAAAGTGATAAAGATTAGTCAACCCTCTACCCATAACATCCATTTCCTCAGGGCTCATTCCTTCGATAATTCTTTCGACCAGGGCCTTATGGAAACGTTTATGGAGACGATGTACAAGGCGACCTTTCTTTGTCAAATGTAGATGTACTACACGACGATCCTGATCTGAACGAATCCGTTCGATGTATCCTTTTCGCTCCAGATTGTTTAAGCTCGTTGTCACAGTCCCTAGTGTTACCATCAACTCTTTGGAAACTTGACTAGGAGTCACTTCTGGATACTTACCGATAACATCAATCGTATGCATTTCTTTGATAGAGATATCTTTGAAACGACTACCTCGCAAACTTACTTCCTCGATCACTAGGACGTTGTTAAAAATTGATGTTAAATAGTCATTGACTTGTTGGTAGTCCATTTCTCTTCCCTCCTTACCAAAAAAAGTTTTATAATCAAAACATTTGACTAGAAAAGTATATCAAACTTCAAAGAATTGTGCAAGCATTTTTTTATTTCCCGACAAATTTTGGACGTCTTCTCTCAGAATGTGCACGTACACCTTCTTTAAAATCTTCTGTGTAGGATAGTGATTCTTGCAATTCTAATTCAAGTTTAGCGTATTCATGCCACTGTTTAAACTCACTTTCCCAAACAAGTTTCTTAATCGCAGCATAGGAATTTGAAGAACCGCGTCTCAACTTCTTCAACAATTGTTCTCTAGTTTTTTCTAATTGTTCACTAGTGCATAGGCGATACAAAGCTCCTGCTTCAAAGGCTTTTTCAGCGGTAAAAGCTTCGCCTGTCATTGCTAATTGAGTTGCTCGAGTTGCACCTAGAGATCGTGTAAGCAAGAATAAGCCACCTGCATCAGGAGCTAAGCCCACACCTACAAAAGCCTGGATGAATTTAGCTTTGTCAGATGCAATACAGAAATCAACTGCTAGGGCCATATTTGCTGCGGCTCCAGCAACTGCTCCGTCAACTTCCATGATGACTGGCTTAGGAATCTGTTTAATCTTATAAGAAATTGTATTAACCAATTCAGCAATTCGTGCAAGTGAAGCAATATCATCTTCATCGACAGCACGTTTCATCTCAACCAAGTCTCCACCGACCGAAAATACCTTGCCTGCTGCATTGATGAGAATAAATGAAACAGAATCGTCTTTTTCAGCCAATTCCAGTGCTTCTAAAATTTCTTCACACATAGGAATATGGAAACCATTTGCCACTTCGGGACGATTTAAAGTAATTGTTGCTAAATCGTCTTGAATTTGAAAGATAATATGATTCATAGCTGCTCCTTTAATTTAAAAAGCTGATTAAATTATTTTATCTTCAAAGTATATCTTTTTATTTCCATTTACACAAGCAAAAATCGATAAAAAGTGTATCAGCCGATTTTGTAAATATATTTTCTATCTTTAAAATAGTTTGGTTGAGATAATCATGTCCAGACCTCTTACAAGAAGCTGGCTTTCCTATTGCAGATTGAAAAAAGACCTCCTTTCTGCTATAATCGTATAAAATACTATCTTAGGAGTTCTTATGAAAGTTGTAAAATTTGGAGGAAGTTCACTTGCCTCTGCAAGCCAGTTAAAAAAGGTTTTAGACATTGTAAAAAGTGATCCTGAACGTCGTTTTGTAGTTGTATCTGCACCAGGAAAGCGTGATGCTGAAGATACCAAGGTTACAGATGCTTTGATTAAATATTATCGTGACTATGTGGCAGGAAACGATATCAGTGCTAGTCAAAACTGGATTATCGACCGTTACGCTGCAATGGTTAGCGAACTAGGACTGAAACCAGCTGTTTTAGAACGAATCTCTAAAAGTATCCGAGCACTCGCTACTCTTCCAATTGAAAACAACGAATTTCTTTACGATACTTTTCTCGCTGCAGGGGAAAATAATAACGCTAAACTAATCGCAGCTTACTTCAACCAAAATGGATTAGATGCACGCTATGTTCATCCACGAGAAGCAGGTATTGTTGTAACAAGCGAACCTGGAAATGCTCGTATCATTCCTTCAAGTTATGATAAAATCGAGGAACTCAATAATGGCACAGAAGTCTTCGTTATTCCTGGATTCTTCGGTGTCACCAAAGAAAATCAAATTTGTACCTTCTCCCGTGGTGGATCTGACATTACAGGTTCAATCATTGCTGCCGGTGTCAAAGCAGATCTTTATGAGAACTTTACTGATGTTGACGGAATTTTTGCAGCACACCCTGGTATTATTCATAAACCACACTCAATCCCTGAATTAACTTACCGTGAAATGCGCGAATTGGCTTATGCTGGATTTTCTGTACTCCATGACGAAGCTCTCTTGCCAGCCTACCGTGGGAAAATTCCTTTGGTTATCAAGAACACTAATAACCCTGACCATCCAGGAACTCGTATCGTACTACAACATACCAGTGATAAATTCCCAGTAGTGGGAATTGCTGGTGACTCTGGCTTTGTTAGCATCAATATGTCTAAGTACCTTATGAACCGCGAAATTGGTTTTGGCCGCAAGGTACTTCAAATTCTTGAAGACTTAAATATCGGTTGGGAACATATGCCGACTGGTATCGATGACCTTTCTGTCATTTTGCGTTCACGTGAATTGACACCTATTAAAGAAGAAGAAATCCTTCGTCAACTTGTGCAAAAAGCAGAAGTCGATCATGCTGAAATTGAACACGACCTCTCTATCATTATGATTGTTGGTGAAAAGATGAAGCGTCATATCGGGGTAACTGCTACTGCTACTCGCGCCTTGTCTGAAAATAATATCAACATCCAAATGATGTCCCAAGGGTCTAGCGAAGTTTCTATCATGTTCGTTGTCCACAAAGACCAAGAGAAAGCAGCTATTAAGGCTCTTTATCAGGCATTTTTTGGCGAAAATAAGGAAGACTAAAGATGGCACAATCCCTCAACAAAGTCGTTGACATACAAACCACTGGAACTTCCTACCTTTCCATTTCAGGAAAGGTTGGAAAATTTCTGGTCGGAGATCAGGCTTTAGAATTTTACGCGGACCGTAATGTCGAAGATTACATTCAAATCCCATGGTCCAGCATTCATCAAATCGGAGCCAACGTCTCGGGACGTAAGGTCAGTCGTCATTTTGAAGTCTTTACAGACCAAGGAAAATTCCTCTTTGCCTCAAAAGACTCTGGAAAAATCCTTAAAATTGCTCGTAAAAAGCTAGGCAATGACAAGGTTGTTAAGCTACCTACCTTACTTCAAATCATTGGACGTAAAATTAAAAATCTATTTGCAAAAAAATAGAAACTTTAGTATAATCATAGAAACGGATAAGTAGGTTAAGTTGATCTTTCAGAAAGTCTGCGGGTGCTGTGAGCAGATAGAAAACTTAAGTGAAATTCTACCGTTGTTGCAAACTAAATACATAATTAAGTGCACACCTGTGAAGTTGGATGGAACCGTGGCCCTGCCACTCCAACGCTTTGTCAGGTGTGCTTTTTTCATAAAGGAGTTTATATGCTAGATATTAAACGAATACGTACAGACTTTGATGCTGTCGCTAAAAAACTCGCTACACGTGGTGTAGACGCTGCTATCTTGAACGAGATGAAAGAGATCGATACAAAACGTCGTGATATCTTGGTCAAGGTTGAAACGCTTAAAGCGGAACGTAATACAGTTTCTGCTGAGATTGCTCAAGCTAAACGCAACAAAGAAAATGCAGACGATAAAATTGCTGCCATGCAAGCTCTCTCTGCCGAGGTCAAAGCTCTGGATGCAGAATTGGCAGAGATCGATGCGAAATTGACAGAATTTACCACAACTCTTCCCAACATCCCTGCTGATAGTGTTCCTATCGGTGCTGACGAAGACGATAACGTAGAAGTTCGCCGTTGGGGAACTCCTCGCGAGTTTGGCTTTGAACCAAAAGCTCACTGGGATCTTGGAGAAGACCTTGGTATTCTTGACTGGGAACGTGGTGGAAAAGTCACTGGAGCTCGTTTCCTCTTCTATAAAGGACTTGGAGCTCGTTTGGAACGTGCTATCTACAACTTTATGTTGGATGAACACGGAAAAGAAGGCTATACAGAAGTCATCACACCTTACATGGTCAACCATGATTCTATGTTTGGTACTGGTCAATATCCAAAATTCAAAGAAGATACGTTTGAATTGAAAGATACGAACTATGTCCTCATTCCTACAGCTGAGGTTCCTCTGACCAACTACTACCGTGATGAAATTCTTGACGGAAAAGACTTGCCAATCTACTTTACCGCGATGAGTCCATCTTTCCGTTCTGAAGCTGGTTCAGCTGGTCGCGATACTCGCGGTTTGATCCGTTTGCACCAATTCCACAAGGTTGAAATGGTGAAATTTGCCAAACCAGAAGAATCATACGAAGAATTGGAAAAGATGACAGCTAACGCTGAAAACATCCTTCAAAAACTCAACCTTCCATACCGTGTGGTAGCTCTCTCTACAGGAGATATGGGCTTCTCAGCAGCAAAAACTTACGACTTGGAAGTGTGGATTCCTGCACAAAATACTTATCGTGAAATCTCAAGCTGTTCAAATACAGAAGATTTCCAAGCTCGTCGTGCCCAAATCCGTTACCGTGATGAAGCAGATGGAAAAGTGAAACTCCTTCATACTTTGAACGGTTCTGGACTTGCTGTTGGACGTACCGTTGCTGCTATTCTTGAAAACTATCAAAATGAAGATGGTTCTGTGACCATTCCAGAAGTTCTTCGTCCATACATGGGTGGAGCTGAAGTTATCAAACCATAACTAATTGAATGCAAAAAGAGGAAGCTGAACTTCCTCTTTAGAATTTACAAGAAAGAAAAACAGGTAGAAATCTTTATTTCTACCTGTTTTTTTATATTTCTTAGTAAGCACCCATCATAGATGGATCCATTGCTGGAGCTGGTGCTACTGGTTCTGGTTTGTTAGCTACAACTGCTTCGGTAGTCAAGATGAGACTTGCTACTGAAGCTGCGTTCTGAAGGGCTGAACGGCTTACCTTAACAGGATCGATGATTCCCTCCTCAATCATATTGACCCATTCACCTGTTGCAGCGTTGAAGCCAGTCCCAAGCTCTGCATTTTTCAAACGATCAATAACAATTGAACCTTCATAACCTGCGTTGTGGGCAATTTGACGTACAGGCTCTTCCAAGGCACGAAGAACAATATTGCGACCTGTTGCTTCATCGCCTTCTAATTCCAAGGCAGCGACAGCTGAGATAACATTAACAAGGGCAGTACCACCACCTGCAACGATACCTTCTTCAACAGCTGCACGAGTCGCGTTAAGAGCATCTTCGATACGGAGTTTCATTTCTTTCAACTCAGTTTCAGTTGCAGCACCAACCTTGATAACAGCTACTCCACCTGACAATTTAGCCAAGCGTTCTTGAAGTTTTTCACGGTCGAATTCTGAAGTTGTTGTTTCAATTTGAGACTTGATGACAGCGACACGGTTAGCAATTGCTTCAGGATTTCCCGCACCTTCTACAATAACAGTACTATCTTTATCTACAGTCACTCTCGCTGCTTGACCAAGCGCTTCAATAGTAGCATCTTTCAATTCAAGACCAAGATCTTCTGTGATAACAGTTCCGCCTGTCAAAATCGCGATGTCTTCTAACATAGCCTTACGACGGTCACCGAATCCAGGGGCCTTAACAGCAACGACGTTAAAAGTTCCACGAATCTTGTTCAAGACAAGAGTTGGAAGAGCTTCACCGTCAACATCATCAGCAATGATCAAGAGTGGACGGCTACTTTGAAGAATGCTTTCTAGAAGTGGCAAAATTTCTTGGATGTTTGAGATTTTCTTATCAGTGATTAAAATGTATGGATTTTCAAGGTCTGCAACCATTTTTTCATTGTCAGTGACCATGTACTGTGATAGATAACCACGATCGAATTGCATTCCTTCTACAACTTCAAGCTCTGTTTCCATACCACGTGATTCTTCAATAGTGATAACTCCATCTTTACCAACTTTTTCCATGGCTTCAGAGATGTATTCACCCACTTTTTCAGAGCGAGAGGATACGGCAGCGACTTGTGCGATTGCTTCCTTGCTTGATACTGGAATGGCATTGTTCTTCAAGGCTTCTACAGCAGTTGCAACTGCTGCTTCAATCCCACGACGGATACCGATTGGGTTTGCTCCTGCTGTAACGTTCTTGATTCCTTCACGAACGATGGCTTGGGTCAAGACAGTTGCAGTGGTTGTCCCGTCACCAGCAATATCGTTGGTTTTAGAAGCTACTTCTGATACCAATTTGGCACCCATATTTTCAAAATGGTCTTCTAGTTCAATTTCTTTAGCGATTGTCACCCCATCATTGGTAATCAATGGTGAACCAAATGATTTTTCAAGAACAACGTTACGGCCTTTAGGTCCCAAGGTCACTTTAACAGTATCAGCTAGGATATCAACGCCACGGACCATTGCTGAGCGTGCATCAGATGAAAATTTAATCTCTTTTGACATACTTATTTCCTCCTATTATTCTTCCACAATTGCTAAGATGTTAACCTCACCAACGATGACATATTTTTCATCACCATCTTTGACTTCAATACCCGCATGAGCTTCGACTAAAACTTGATCTCCAACTTTTACACTTGGAGCAACTAGTTCACCGCTCAAGGTACGAACACCTTGTCCAATAGCTACTACTTTAGCTGTTTTTGTTTTTTCTTGGGCTGATCCTGCAAGGACAAAGCCACCAACTGTTTGTTCTTTTTCTTCAATTTTCAAGACCACGCGGTCTCCTAATGGTTTCAACATCTGCTTTCCTCCATAAGATAATCATATTATTAGCACTCTTTGCATACGAGTGCTAAACCATAGTTCTATTGTATCACTTAGTCAGAAATAGTCAAGAAAAAACACCTCAAAAATGAAAGAGATGTTCCTTTAATATTAATTGAGAATCGTCAACTTTTGATTGAAATCATCGATAACCTTTTGGAGATTGATCCGCCCGCGGTAGATACCATATCCAAAAACCACCATTCCTAATATTCCAATCAAGGCAAGTAAAATTCCGAAAATTAAGAGTGGGAGGAAGGTTTTATGAAAAAGATAAATCAATACCACACCAATACTAGCAGTGATAAAGAGCAAACTGAACCAACGACCCAAATTTTCAAGCATGTGGCGTTGATACTTAATTTCTGTTTCATATCCATTAACAAGTTCTTGTTTTGTAACCATGAAAATCCTCCTGATAAAAATTGAGAATGAAGTGTAAGAGAAGGAGATTAGTCTACTTCATTCTCAAAATTTTTACTAGTAAATATTGGGTTCTCTTGACCTTAGTAATTAAGATGTGGGTCAAAGATACCTAGAGCAACACCAATTAAGGCAACAACAACTAGAATTAACATGACTTTGTTTGGTGAAACTTTTTTCTTAGACATCAACCACCAGCAAATAGTGATGAAGGTTGCTGTCAAGAGACCTGGATAAACACCATCAATCTTTTCTTGAATTTTAAGGAAGGCTTCTCCATTAGCATTTTTGAATTCGAGTGCTGTTGTAACAGAGACCCAAGTCGCTGCTACGGCACCAATAACCATACCACCGACAACGCTGATTGCTTTACGAAGAGCTTGTCCTTTTGGTCCTACTAGGAATTCAACGGCTTTATCCCCTAATTGATATCCTTTGAAGAAGGCAAAGCGCATACCAAAGTAGACTAGGAAGTTCCATACGACGATGTAGAAGATAGCACCAGCGACGTTACCACCTTTAGAAAGACCAAGTGCAATCCCCAAAAGAACTGGAATCAAGGTACCAACGATCAAAGAGTCACCAATACCAGCGATTGGTCCCATCAAACCGGCACGCATCCCATTGATGGTTTCACCATCTACTGCATCTCCATTTGCACGTGCTTCTTCCAAACCAGCTGTAATCCCTACAACAAGAGATCCAAGTTGCGGTTCAGTATTGAAGAAAGCAGTATAGGTTTGCATAGCATCTTTTTGTTCTTCTTTTGTATCATACATTTCTTCTACGATTGGAAGCATAGAAGTCAAGTACCCAAAGGTTTGCATGTGTTCTTGAGAGAAACAAGTCAAATGACCATAATACCAATGATGAAATGCTTTTGCTAATGTTTTCTTTGAAATTTTCTTTCTATCAGCCATTTTAAATATCCTCCTCATCATCGTCTACGTAAACAGCCCCAGCTGGAACAGCTTTCATAGATTTGATTACTTCAAGTTCATAGTAGATTACTGCAAAGATCAATGAAACAACCGCACTCGCTACCAAGTTCAAGCCGAGAGATTTAGCCAAGGTAAATCCAACAAAGAATGGAATGAAGTCAGTTGCTTTTGTAACAATTTGTTTCAACAAGATAGCAATACCGACACATGGGAGAAGAGCTCCGACTGTAAAGAGAGCTTTCATCCAGAAACCATCCATAGGAAGGTAAAGTTTCATCAAATCAACCATGTTTTCACCATATTTAGTGATAATCATAGTTGGAAGGAAAGAGAAGAGGAAGTGAGAGATCCATGGGTAAACCCAGTCAACTGCGTAGAGTTTTTTGAAGTTTCCTTCTTCAACGGCTTTCCAACCAATGTGTTGCCAAAGCAAGTTCATGGTAGCTGTTCCGTAGAAAAGAACAGTACCGATTGTCCCAACGGCCGCACCGATTGGGGCTGCAGCTGCTGCAATTCCAGCTTCATCTGTGATGTGATTTGCATGCACAAACAAGATAGCAAGAGGAACACCGATATAAGAAATGGCACGAACATCCGCAGATACGGTTCCACCAGGTGTTACCAAGGCGATATAAACGACTTGAAGGGCAACCCCTACCATAATACCGGTTGTCACATCTCCAAGAATTAAACCTGAGATCAACCCACCAATCAAGGGACGACCGAGTGTATAGTTCCCGATACTGGAACCTCCCATACCAGGCATTGAAGACAAGCTGGCGAAAACTGCAAGCAAGATTGCTTGAATCCATGAAATTGTCATAACAAACGCTCCTTTTTGTTTGTAAATTTATTTACCTAATTAATAAAATTGTTAGGTTTAAAAACCAAATTTAGATTTGAAATCATCCCAGTAACCAATCGAAACATCAGGCAACAACTGGAATTTCACCTTATAGCCTGCTGCTTGAATGGCTTGGAAGGATTCTGCTTCTTCCTGTGTGATGGATTGGTTATTACCCAATTTCACTGCACCAGGACGATCATTTGCAGGGCCTACGATGATTTCTTTAACATCCCCTGGAACAAAACCTTGGTCCACCAAAATTTCCTTCATATCGATTGGATTTTTGGTGATCAAGAAGTAACGACTATCTGATTCTGTTACTTTTGCTGATTTTTCTTTAAATGCTTCTTTTGTCCATACAAAGGTTTTTTTGTCTGATGCGCCTTTGTAAGCTTGGATCAAAACCTTGTTTGATGCTGCTGCATCGTTTACGGCAATCAAACCATCACATGGTTTTTCTTTTGCCCAGCGTGTGACTGTTTGACCGTGAATCATGCGGTCATCAATCCGTACAAATGTTACTACCATAAGGTACCTCCCTATTAAATATCGTCATCATCTTCTTCAGCACTAGTGGCTGAAACTTCAAAAGGCTGTAGTGCAGATCGTGCTTCTGATAAGATGGTGGCTGACAAATCGTCTCCATCCAACACATCCTTCATCACTACTGCTGTTAAAGCCATGGTAAGATTCATTCCACCAAGGATCAAAGCTTCATCTAGCTTCCCAACTTCTTCTAGGACAGTTGCTGCTGTGGTTAGTGGACTACCGCCTACAATATCTGTCAAGACCAGTACAGAATCATCTGCTGTCAATTCTGAAATGCTTTCTCTAAAATCAACTGCAAAATCATCGACCGACTTTCCTTCTTTGAGTCCAACTGCAATGACCTGGTTCATCTTATCACCAGCAAACATAGCTAGTGATGTTTTTAGGCCTTCTGCCAATCCTCCATGACTGACTAAAATGAGGTATTTCATTTTGCTACGCCTCCTTTATTTGACTCTATTGTAGATTATTTGAAAGCGTTTTTACATTGTCAAATGTCACATTATAAACATGACATTTAGCAATAAAAAAATGACATCTGTCACTTGACACGATGTCATCTTTTTTTCTTTAAAATCCTACCTGGAGACTACTTTCAATCTCCCTTTGAATTTGCGGCAGGCGGTTCTCAACATCTTGATTGCGCAAGGCATTGCCAATCAAGTAGTCCAGTTTTTCTAACACTTCTTTCGAGACATTCTTGGGACTACTTTCTACAGCTTGTTCCATGATTCGGTTCAAGGTCTGATTGGTTAAGGAATCTGCCCCAAAATCATCCACTTGCAGAAGGTCTTTACTAGAACGACTCTTGACTACATCAGGCATGACAGAAATCCCTTGAGATTCAGCAAAAAGAGTTTGTTGGATTTCTGGATCCTCTGTCAACACTTGCATCAACTCCCAAGCCAACTTTGAATGAGGAGTCCGAGCAGACATGGCAAAAGAAGTCGTCGTAACCAAGGTCGCCTTAGTGGTTTTTGACTTAGCAGGCATAGGAATACAGGTCCAGGTGAAGTTTGAATATTTGGAAACATGATAGGGATAAGGTTTATAAGTCCTATATTGAGCCAAAGTCATGGGGTAAAACGCTACTTTCCCCTGGTCAAAATCTTTGGAACTCACCTTATAATTTTTATTTAACTCTTCCAATTTTTGCAGAAAAGTCAAAGATTCTTTGACTTCTGGAGCCGTAAGTTTGAGCATCCCACCTTGAAAGAGACTACCCCCATTTGCTGCCAAAGCTTCTTTCCAGGTGTATTCTGTACTCCCAAACTGATCCAATTGACCATCTCCATTGGTATCTTTGGTTAGTTTTTTACAAATTGTATAGAACTCTTCCAAGCTCCAACCTTCTTTGGGAACCTCAATGCCTTCTTTATCCAGCAAATCTTTATTGACACACATCAAAATAGGATTACTTTCATATGGCAAGGCATAGGTTTGCCCCTGATAAACACCTGATTCAAATGCAACAGGATAAAAAGCAACTTGGTCTTCTTTATTCATATAGCCGTTTAACTTTTCTAAAACGCCACGTGCCGCCAATAAGGACAAATCTTTCTCAGAAACCATAAACACATCAGGGGTCTTTCCTGATACAATTTTTTCTGAGAGCCAGTTTGAATATTCCGACTGCGGAATTCCATTTTCATATTCCACACGGACATTAGGATGGGACTTTTCAAATTTTTGGATCGCAAGATCCAATGCATGAGAACGTTGACTGGTCGGTACATCCCAACTAGAGCCTGCATAAACTCCTATATGAAGGACGGTCGGTTGCTGTTTCCACCAATAAAAACCAGCACTCAAAGAGAGCATAAAAAGGAGACAAATCCCTAAACAAAGTTGCTTTCGCTTCAATTTCATTCCGTATTTCCTTTTGAAAAATCACGTCTGGTCACTCCTGTTTGGACTGACCAAATCGCTAATTGCGTTCGATCTCTTAGGTTTAATTTCGACAAAATCGTTGATAAGTAATTACGAACAGTTCCTTCTGATAAGAAGAGTTTAGCCGCAATCTCTTTATTTGACTCACCATAGCCAATCTCTTGGATAATGCGCCATTCCGTCGTGCTCAAATCCTTAACGTTATCCTCATCCACAGCAATAGAGAAATTTGATTTGGCCATTTGCGAGAAAATTTGAAAGACCTTGCTTGCGATATCAGGGTTGATCATTGCTCCTCCCTGATGCACCACCTTAATAGCTTCATAAAGCTCCTCTGTCGAGGCTCCTTTTAAGAGATACCCTGAAGCACCATACTTGAGCGCACTATAGATAAATTCATCATCGTCAAAGGTTGTTAAAATAATAATTTTGATATCCGGATAGTGCTCTTTTACTTCTTTTGTAGCCAAAACCCCATCCATGCCTGGCATCCGAATATCCATTAAGATTAAATCCGGATGCGAGTGTGGAATGCTAGACAAGACATGATTCCCATCTTCCACTGTGGCTACCACTTCAATATCTGAGTAGGCCGACAAAATAATTTTCAGAGATTCTCGAATCAAGGACTGGTCATCCGCCACCATTACTTTTATCATCATCTATTATCTCCCTTCTTTATATTTTGGTAAACTAACACGTGTGAAAAATCCATCGCGACTTTCAAATTGAAGCTGGCCTCCTAGAATTGAAATACGCTCCATCATCTGTTTGAGTCCGTAGCCATAGGTCAAGGTTTCAAACCCAACTCCATTATCCTGCAACTCAATCATGTAATCTTCTTCGTCCTCAAAAAAATGGAGGTCCATGTGGCTGGCATGACCGTGGCGGACCGCATTAGTCATAGACTCTTGTATCACACGAAAGATTGTATCTTCAATCATGACGTCCATATCGACATCGATCCATTCATAGTTGAGATCAACTTGCAAGTTTGAAAGAATTTGGTACTCGCGGATTGTCTTTTCTAAAGCATCTTTGAGAGTTCGCTCCTCAAGGGCTCCTGGACGAAGGCGATTGAGAGAGCCTCTCACATCCTGGATTCCTTCACGGACGACTTCTGATACGTTTTTTACCTGCTCTTTGGCACGACTTGGATTGATATCAATCAAGACCCCGACAGCATCTAAACCTGCTGAAATCCCTGTTAACGCGTGTCCCAAGGTATCGTGAATCTCCCGAGCAATCCGCTTGCGCTCCCGATCCTCTGCAATCTTCTCAGATAAGGCCATATAGTTGTTCAACTCGGTATTAACCTTGGACACCATGGCCAGCTCTTGTTCAACTTCATGGTTTTCCGCAAGGACATTCATGATATAAAATAAAAGTGAAATAATGAAGAGTACCATATTCAAGGCGTAGAGGGAATTCTTTAAGAAAAAGGCCAAAATACGGATAGATTCAGGATAAAAATGAATATAGGTATCAAGAGAAGGAATTGGGAAGAAAAGCGAAAAGACGTCTGAATTGGTTACAAGGAGCATCAAGAAGCTCACTAGGATAAAGGCAAACCAATACTTCCGATCTCTCTTGGTATTCAACTCTTTGGAGCCATAGAAGATATCTGCAAAAACCAAGAGAATGAGCCCGTTATAAGCTATGTTCTGAACCCACATCAACAGTAACATCAGGAGAATCTCTAGAAGATTCCTCTTATCAAAAATGGACCATCGACTTGTTTGAGGTCTATAACGACTCATTGAGATTAAGGCAATCCCAGCAAATAAGATTGCTGACAACCAAAAAGTCGTAGATGGAGCAAAAGGAATACGCTCTAGGCGCTCCAATAATAGAGAGGCTTGGCGTTGAGCAATGATATAGTTGGTTGCTTGAAGATAGATGATGCTGTTGAGCATAACAGCAATAAAATTCACGACCATAAGAATGGCCAAACTGTATCGAACACCTCTAAACTTTCTCATTACTGCCACCCATTCACATCAAACTGATCAATGTTTTCCTTTGTCATCATTTCAACTGGAATGATCACCTCTTTGGTATAGCTCTTCCCTTCAGAAATATCTTGGATAACTTCCATAACACGGTCTCCCATCTTCAAGGGAGATTGAGCAACGGTTCCCACTACATCATCCGTCGAGTGCAACAAGGATTTCATATCTGGTGAGCCATCGATTCCATAAATTGCAATGGACTGGCTATTTCCTTGCTCCTTAATTGCAGCTAAAGCTCCTATAGCCGAGCGGTCATTTAAGGCAACCAAGGTATCAATTTCAATCCCTGATTGTAAAAAATTCTGGACAGCCGGCATGGCGATCTCCGTTTGCCCCTTGGTTTCTAGTTCCGATACAATCTGATAAGAACTGTGCCCCTCTATAGTGTCTTTAAACCCCTGAATCCGCGTATCTGCTGAGACAGTCCCTTTATGCTCCAAAAGGAGGACTCGAGCGCTAGAAGAACGTTTCATGAGCTCTTTAGCAATCATTACTCCCGCTTGGTAGTTATCAGATACAATACTTGCATCGGGCTTAAAATTTTTCAATTGGGTATCGACTGCAATGATTTTAATTCCTTGTTTTCTAGCTTTTTCAAGAGCAGTTAAAATGGACTGGCTATCCCCCTTGACCGGATTGATCACAATCACATCAACTTTTTGAGCACAAAAATCATCAATCTGCTGGCTCTGCCTTTCTTCATCCAATTCTGGATCTCGGACGCAAACAAGAGCTCCTCTTTCATCGGAAATTCGACTAATTTCCGAATGAATACTTTTATAGAACTCATTGTTCATGGTCATATAGGTTACACCAATTTTAGTCTGATCCTTGATGCCACTTGTTTGACAACGGCCAAAAATCCAAAAGAGAATACAGACAACTGGAATCAGCAGTAATATACGCTTTATCATCCATTTCAACAATTCTCTTTTCTCTTTATTTTCCTTCAAATTTCATTCCTTTTCTGAAAATTTTGAATATATATTACTTTATTCTACTACTTTTTCAAAAAAAATGCTTGATTTTATTGTACAAGGACATTTATTTGACCTATTTTAAGAAGTAATTTCCGAACAATAAAACTAGAAACAATAGAAAAAGCCAGTCTATAAACGAACCAGCTTTTTTCTATAATTGATTCTAGAAAGGAAGCTCCTCCTCTTCCAAAACCAGATCTGCTAAGTCTTGACCAGCATTATTTTCACGCATAGCACGTTGAGCACGACTTTCCAAAAGTTGGAAGCCTGTAGCGAGAACTTCGGTCACATAGTTGGTCTGACCATTCTTCTCAAACTTACGGGTACGGAGCTCCCCATCGACAGAAATGAGACTGCCTTTAGTCGCGTAGCTAGCCAAGGTTTCAGCCAGTTTGCCCCAGACGACAATATTGATGAAGTCAGCTTCGCGTTCCCCATTCTGGTCCTTGAAACGACGGTTAATAGCAATCGTCGCACGAGCCACAGACTTGTCGTTGTTGGTTTTGTGCAATTCTGGTGTTGCAACGATTCTTCCAATAAGAATAACTTTATTATACATTTTTCATCCTCCTACTTATCTATTCGAAGGAAATCGAAAAAAGTTACAACATTTGTAACTTTTTTTAAAATAATATTAATCTCTGTGAATCGTAAACCCAGTAGCTTGTTGATTAGCCATGATTGTCATATCTGTGATTTGTACACGACGTGGTTGACTGGTCACATAAACTACTGCATCAGCGATATCTTGCGCTTGCAAGGCCTCAAGCCCCTGGTAAACAGTCGCAGCCCGTGCTTCATCTCCATGAAAACGTACCTTAGAAAAATCCGTCTCTACAATTCCAGGTTGAATAGTGGTCACCTTGATATCTGTAGCAATGGTATCAATCCTTAAGCCATCCGAAAAAGTTTTGACTGCAGCCTTGGTTGCTGAATAGACTGCTGCACCCGCATAGGCGTAAATACCTGCAGTTGAACCCATATTAATGATATGACCTTGATTGGCTGCAACCATGGAAGGCAAGAAGCAACGCGTAACCGCCATTAAGCCCTTGGCATTGGTATCTAGCATGGTCAACATATCCAACTCCTCATAGTCCTGATATGGAGCTAAGCCTAAAGCAAGTCCAGCGTTATTAACTAATACATCAATCGAACCTACTGCTCCAAGAATATCTGAACAAACCGTTTTAACCATTGTCATATCGGTTACATCTAGCGGAAAGGTCCAAACATTTTGATTCGGAAAGGCTTCTGCAAACTCTGCTTTTAGAGCTTCAAGTCTTTCTATTCGACGTCCTGTGAGAACAATATTTTCACCTTTTTCTAGATAGGCACGCGCAATTGCTTCACCAATACCTGATGTTGCACCTGTAATCACTACATTTTTTGCCATCTTACTTTCTCCTATCTAGTTTAATAGATACTCGTTACCAATTAAACTGTCCAGTGTTTAGCCGGATCGAATGGAGTTCCAACAACTTGGTCTTCTGACAATTCAATAACACCACGCTTTTGCGGAGCATTTGGTAAGGCAAGTTCACGAGGACTACACATCATCCCAAAACTCTTTTCACCACGAAGTTCCCCTGGAAAAATAAGATTGCCTTTTGGCATCATCGCACCTGGAAGAGCTACAATGGTTTTCAAGCCGACACGCGCATTAGGAGCACCCGCCACGATTTGTACTGTTTTGTCATTTCCAACAGCAACTTGGCAGATATTCAAATGGTCACTATCTGGATGTGCAACCATCTCTACAATTTCTCCAACGACAAATTTTGGTTCCTTGTCATTGATGATTTCTTCAGTAAATCCTTGAGCCTGTAGTTCTTGATTCAAACGAGCCACTTGGTCGTCTGTTAGAAATACTTGACCACGATTCTCAATCTCAAACAAGCTAGAAACTTCAAAAATATTCCAAGCGACAGTTTCACCAGTTTCCTTTAGAAAAACACGGGCAATATTGCCTTTACGCTCAGCATCTAGCTTGGCGTCACCACTGTTTTTCACGATGACCATAAGGACATCGCCTACATATTCTTTATTGTATGTAAAAATCATTCTTTTCTCCTATTTCAAACCTGCTAAAAAGTCATTGATTTGCCCCTTGGTTTTACGATCACGATTGACAAAACGTCCAATCTCCTTGTCCTTGTCTAAAACAACAAGACTTGGAATCCCGTATACATCCCAAAGTTTAGCAAGTTCCATGTACTCATCACGGTCTACCCGTATAAAAGTGAACTCTGGATTTGCCGCTTCAATCTCTGGCAAGGCAGGATAGATATAACGGCAATCGCCACACCAATCCGCAACAAAAAGGAAGACCTTCTTGCCATCCTGCTCTACTAAATCCGCTAATTCTTCTAAACTCTTAGGAGAAATCATAAGACTTCCTCCTCGTAGATGATATCTTCATCTTCATAGACAAAGGTATAGTGACGATCATCCTCAAAAATGACACCGCCAACGAGACGTTCTAGGCTGCTTTCGTATACTTGAACATAGATAGTCGCGATTTCACCCATATCTGAAAAGTAGTCACGCACAATCGCAGTCAACTCTTCCTGCGTCTTCATGAGCTTGTGCTCATCAGCTACTTTCTTTGCTCCAAAAGCAAGTGCTCCAAGACCTACTAATGCCAAACTTGTTTTAATGATATTTTTCGTTTTCATGCTAACATTGTAACACAAAAAGGTTCTAGGAACAATGAAAAAGGGAGTTGAACTCCCTTTTCTAATTCCTAAATTTTAATAATGTCTCTCACCAAATAAATCTTCTGGCAATTCATGGAACCCCTTGCCTGCCTTGAAATTTTCAAACTTACCAAGTAAGAACTGATAGGCATCCAAGCGACTTTCGTAGCGAATCATGGCATCTTTAGCACGCTCATCTTGATCTTCTTCATAGACTTTTTGGCTTTCTTTGAAGGCCATATCGTTAATCATGATTTGGGTATTGACCCAAGCTTCAAATTCTTTCATAAATTCTTGTTCGTAACTCATTGTCTCTCCTTATTCTATTCCTCGATAGTAGTCTGTATCAATCTCACGGTAAGGCTGGATATCCTGAACATACTCCAAGACTCCTTGAAACTCTCCGTCTTCATCGTGTACCGCAGCATAGGTGATATGGACAAACTTGCCCCGTGACTCCGACTTGAACCACATCTCATACTTGTCTTTTTCCCCCTCACGAAGACCTTTCATAATGGCCTTTACCTTGTCTAGGTACTTGGGTGGGTGACAAAGCTCAACATTTCGCCCGACTTGGGATGGTGTCCGCTTGAAAATCATCTCATCTGCTGGTGTATTATCGTTATAATACTGGAAGATATCATCCTTATTAACAAAGGTAATCTCCATAGGCAGGTGATTAAGGATAAGATTGGCTTGTTCAACCGAGAGATAACCGTTGCCAAAAGCCTGTTGGCTATTACGGTCTAGCACTGCTTCCTTTTCCTTAGGTGTAAAGGTAATAGTAAACTGCCCTTCTGGCGTATTAATCACTTGCTGAACTTGTCCATCTACAGTTTCTGGCTGAATTGGTTCTTCTACACTTTTTTCCTCAACAAAACTTTGACGTTCAGGAACCCATTTCTCAGACGGACGGATAATAGCATAGCCATAAGCATCACTTTCCTCAGCAATCTGAATCCAGTCATCCTGGGTAAAGGATTCGAGCAGAATCATGAGAAGGATTGATTCTTCCTTAAAAATCATACTTTCAAACTCTGTTGCAAAAGCTTCAAAAGCTTCCTTTACAGCGGAAATTGGCACTTCTGGGAGCGACTTAGCTGCCACTAAAGCTGTTTGAAAGAGCTCCCTAATCTGATCATCCACTCCCCACATAACTTTGGGAGGTGAATCATGGCCATAACGTTCCATGACAGGAAAGAAGAGCTCTTCCTTGCGCTGGTAGTGAATATCAAATTGACCAACAAGCCCCATCTGACGCACCAAACCCTTACGCATCTCCGCCAGCATTTCCTCGTCGTCCACAGATTCATAAGTCGAGAGCAATCTACGGACCCGAATCAAGGCAGCACGGAGAGCTAGATTTTCATCCTTAAAGACTCGCACAGGGTGACCAGGATGCTCGGTATCCTCAACTTCGACGCCCTTCACAGCATTTTTAAAAAGATTGGCATGGACATCACAGAGCTCCATGACATCTTCAAAGGTTACGCCTGAGTCAGAGTTCATCAACTCGTGCTCCATAAGGGAAATCTCAATAGCAGATACACCTGTAAAGGTCGCATCAAAGCGTTCTTGAACGGACTCTGGAGAGGCTCCATTATGCAATTCTAATAAAATATCCCGAAGGATATGAATACGTTCATCTGTCATTAGTCTAATCCAATCACTTCGTAACCATTTGCTTCAAGGGTTCGTACAATCTTATCCATAGGAGTTCCCTCAAGTTTTGAGCCTTGTTTAAGCGATACTTTACGCCCAACCGTATTTCGCATCAAGGGATTGGCTAGTGGTTTGAAACCAAGCTCTACAAGGATTTCCAAAACTTCTGGATGCTTGTCTACCACTTCAGCAACTGGAATTGATACATCGATTATATTGTCCATGAGAACCTCCATGAGTCTATTTCTAATCATTTAACTGTTTTTATTATACCATAAGGAATGGGATTAAAAAAACTAGCAACACAAGACTTGCTAGTTTCTTAATATCAGTCAGCTTCGATTGCTTCAGCCTCTTTTCGGATAATTGCCATATCATTTTGATATTGCACTTCAGAATAGTTAACTAATTTGGATAATTCTTTTTGTAATCTTTCACCCATGGGTTTCATAGTCGCATAGGTTAATCCCCCTGAAATAACCCCACCTAGAATAGGAATCGCTTTTCCCATTCCCTTTGCCAAGCCTCTCCTTGTAAGAGTAACCCCAAAAATTTTCATAACCTTTTTTAAAATAGGGTACCAGCCAGCCTTGCCTACGGCTTTCTGAGGTACTGTGGTCATTACATGTTTAGCGACTGTAACACCACCAGAACGAAGCAAGGCACCCGCTCCGTTTACCCCAAGCATGACCCCTAAATAAAGTAATAGTGTGTTTTTAGCTTCTTCACTTAAGTCATTTCTTGACGCCCAAAGATCATTAAATCCATAAATATATCCCAATTCTTGGGCTAATTTCAAGGAAAAAGCATAAAACTGAGCTACATCCGTTGGAATAGTAAGCGCCATTAGAATACCTCCAGGTAGACCTGCTAGAACAGATGTTCCACTTGCTCGTAAAACATTATCCTTTATGCAGGACCTGGCTACCCTATCTAAGGTTTCCTGGGGTAATAATGAAGGAGGACCTTGTTCTAACAATTTGGCAATATCCTTCTTATCTAATTCTTTAGAAAACTTCTCAACTAAAAATTTTTCTCTATTTACTTTCACGACAGGAAGCTTTACAACTTGTTGCAATACTTGCAAAGCTACATCTTGTTTAGACATCTTGTTTTTTTTCTCTTCTTCTATCAATTTTGAACTATATCATATCACATTTATTCTAGAAAAGAAATTTTCTGAACTCATTTTTTCTTGATAAGCTTTTAGTAAAGCAGAGTCCTCGTTTATAAAACAAAAAAGAGGGTTCCCCCTCTTTCTTAGTTCTTATCCAGATTGCGTAGCATCTCGTCAATCTTGTTTCCATACTCGATGGATTCGTCTTTAACGAAAGTTAAGTCTGGAATTTTATACAATTTCAAATTACGACCAAGTTCACGTTTGATGGTTCCGGTTGCTTTTTCAAGTCCGATTTGAGCTTTTTGATTATCTGAGGCAAGGTTACTCAAAATAGTATAGTAGACCTTAGCTACAGATAAGTCACCTAGCATCTGAACATCTGTGATGGTCACTCCTTGGACACGTGGATCACGGACTTTCTTTTGTAAAATCTCATTGACTTCACGCTTGATTTCCATGCCCACACGGTCCGTACGGAAATGATTTCCCATGCTATTCCTTCCTCTCTATTGAACCAAAAGCTAGGCCAGCAGACCTAGCTATTTTTATTAGATAGAGGAACTAGAGCCATTTGAATCTAGGAAACAAGCCTTAGATAGAACTAAGGGTTCATCAAGGCGTTGTTGACGACGAGTCAAATTGGCTATCGTTTCTCTATTATCTCTTAATTTCTTCCATGATGTATGCCTCAATCACATCATCTGTCTTGATATCATTGTAGCCATCAATCATGAGACCACCTTCACGGCCGTTTGTAACTTCTTTGACATCATCTTTATAGTGTTTCAAGCTTGCAAGTTCACCATCGTAGATAACGACTCCGTCACGAATAACACGAACTTTAGAGTCACGAGTAACTTTACCGCTAGTAACCATAAATCCACCGATTGTTCCGACTTTAGATACTTTGAAGGTTTCACGGATGATTGCTTCACCGATAACTTTTTCTTCGAATTCTGGATCAAGCATCCCTTTCATAGCTTCTTCCATCTCTTCGATAACCTTGTAGATAATGCTGTGGAGACGGATTTCTACATCGTCTGCTTCTGCTTGTTGACGAGCTTGTGGTGTAGGGCGTACGTTGAAACCAATGATAAAGGCATTTGAAGCTTCGGCAAGGGTGACGTCAGATTCATTGATCGCACCAACTGCTGAGTGAACGATGGTAACTTTTACACCTTCCACATCAATCTTTTGAAGGGAAGCATCAAGAGCTTCAACAGAACCTTGTACGTCAGCTTTGATGATGACGTTAACAGATTTAAGTTCACCAGCTTTAAGAGTGTCAAATAGATTTTCTAGGCTGACACGTTGAGTAGCTTGACGTTGCTTCATAAGAGCACGTTTAGCACGTTCTTCACCAGCTGCACGAGCAGATTTTTCATCTTCGTATACGGCAAAGTGGTCACCTGCCATTGGCGTTTCGTTCAAACCTGTGATAGAAACCGGAGTAGATGGTCCAGCCACCTTCACACGACGTCCAAGGTCATTGGTCATGGCACGTACACGACCGAAGGTATTTCCGACAACGATTGGGTCTTGAACGTTCAAAGTACCTTGTTGTACAAGGAGGGTTGCAACCGCACCTTTTCCTTTATCCAAGCGCGCTTCGATAACAGTACCGATGGCACGAACTGTCGGATCTGCTTTAAGTTCTTGGATTTCAGCCACAAGAAGGACAGTTTCCAAGAGTTCATCGATATTTTGGTTGAATTTGGCTGAGATTTCTACAAACTCAGAATCTCCACCCCAAGCAGTTGACATAACACCGTGTTCAGCCAATTCACCGATTACACGTTCTGGATTGGCACCTGGTTTATCAATCTTGTTAATGGCAACGATGATTGGAACATTAGCCGCTTTTGAGTGGTTGATAGCTTCGATAGTTTGAGGCATAACCCCGTCATCTGCCGCTACGACCAAGATGGTAATATCAGTAACAGAGGCACCACGTGCACGCATAGAAGTAAAGGCCGCGTGTCCTGGTGTATCGAGGAAGGTAATCTTCTTACCATTTTCTTCGATCTGGTAGGCACCGATATGCTGAGTGATACCACCTGCTTCTCCTGTAGCAACACGTGAATTACGTAGAGTATCCAAAAGTGTTGTTTTACCATGGTCAACGTGTCCCATGATGGTTACAACTGGTGGACGCTCAACCAACTCATCTTCATTGAGGTATCCATCTTCCACGAAGAAGCGTTCGATATCAGCATTATCCACTTCAACCTTTTGTTTAGCTTCAATTCCGTAATCAACCATAAGGAGTTCAATTGTTTCTCCATCCAGAGATTGGTTTTGAGTGGCCATTACGCCCATCATAAATAGTTTCTTAACAATCTCAGCTGGTTCACGTTTGATACGTTTTGCGATTTCCGCAACAGTCATACCATCTGTATATTCAAATTCTGTTGGCAATTCATGGAATTTACGCTCTGTAACAGGTTTTGGAGCCTGGTTACGGTTGTTTTGTTTGTTACCTTTTTTATTTTTCTTATTGTTATTCCAGTTACTATTTCTTTGATTTCTCACTTGATTCTGACTACTTCGATTCTTTTGTTGTTTTCTAGGACCATCTTCTTCACGATCGTAATCATCACGATCTTTGTCTGGTCGGGCTTGTTTTTTACGACGTGTATCCACTACAGGCTCTTTGACTACAGGAGCTACTTCAACCGCTTGCTGAGTTTGTTCAGCTAGCTTAGCAGCTTCTTCAAAGATTTCCTCTGGTTCTTTGCGTTTATTAGCTTGAGCCAAAGCTTCTTTAGCTGCTTGTGACTGTTTGAAGCGTTCCTCGCTTGAACGTGCGTATTCGGCATTTTGCTCCGCCTTCAGGGCTGCTGCACGAGCCTTGAAATCAATACGTGGGCCAGCTTGGTTCGGACGATTGTCCGCTTGTTGGCGGCGATCGTTCCCACGATTTCCTTGACCTTGCTGTTTCTTGGCTTGATCATTAAAACGACGATTGTCGCGGTTCCCTTGACCTGGTTTTCCACCATTACGGTTGTCATTCTTTTGACGGTTCCCGTTTTGTTGTTGGTCGCGGTTGTTTCCCTTATTTTGCTTGCGTCGCTCTGCTTGCTCTTTTGCACGAGCTTCACGCTCTGCCTTGAAGTTTCGGCTTTGTGGTCTAGCAGCTACTACTTTTTCTTCCTTAGGAGCTACTGGTGTTTCAGAATTCTTTTCTACCTTCGCTTCACTTGCTTTTGGTGCTACAGGTTTTGCTTCTGCTTTAGGAGCAGCAGGCTTAAAGCTAGCAACGATTTTTTCAGCAGCATCAGCTTCAACGCTTGACGAGTGGCTCTTCACCTCCAAGCCCAACTCTTTTGCACGCGCTACAACTTCCTTACTTTCTTTTCCAAGTTCTTTTGCGATTTCGTACAATCTTTTCTTAGACAAATCATGTCCTCCTCTTCTATTCCATAAGAGACCTCATTTTCTTTGTAAATCCAGCATCTGTCACAGCTAAAACCTTTCTTGATTTTCCAACTGCTATGCTTAATTCCAGTGTTGAAAACACGGTTACAACTTCTACTTGATAATAGTGACTTTTATCTTGAATCTTCTTGGTCAGGTTGGGAGCAGCATCATGTGCTAGAAATACCAGCTTAGCTTTCTGTTCCTGAATGGCTTTGACAACCATTTCTTCACCCGAGATAATTTTCCCTGCTCGTTGAGCCAATCCCAAGAGATTACCTACTCTTTGCTTATTCAAGTCCTAACTCTCTTCTTTTTACTTTGTGATCAACATAGGCGATCAACTCGTCATAAAAGCTTTCTTCAACTTCCATATTAAAGCTACGGTTAAAGACTTTTTTCTTTTTAGCCTCTAGGGCTTCTGCATTGTCTAGCTTGATATAAGCGCCACGGCCATTAGCCTTGCCTGTCGGATCGATAAAGACTTCGCCTTCTTTGTTCTTGACAATACGGAGTAAATCTCGCTTATCAATTACTTCGTTGGAAACAACAGACTTGCGCAAAGGGATTTTTCTTGTTTTCATCTTTCCCTCCTCTAGCAATCTTATTCTTCAATATACTCTTCTGTTGTTGCGTAATCAACTTGATCAGCTTCTTCCATCGCTTCAAACTCACTAGCTGACTTGATATCAATGCGGTATCCAGTCAAGTGAGCTGCCAAGCGAACGTTTTGCCCACGACGACCGATTGCAAGAGATAGTTTGTTATCTGGCACGACGACCAAGGCACGCTTGCTATCATTTTCATCAAAGATAACTTGATCAACTTCTGCAGGAGCAATAGCATTGTAAATAAATTCAGCTGGATCTGCTACCCACTCGATTACATCGATGTTTTCTTCTACAGGTACCATGCGGTCGCTCTTAGCATCGTAACGAGCTGGATGGAATTTGCTTGTGATTTTCTTGATGTTAGCACCACCGCGTCCTACGATTGTTCCGATAGCATCCACGTTTGGATTGTGACTACGAACTGCAACCTTGGTACGGTCACCCGCTTCACGAGCTACACTCATAATCTCAACAGTACCATCGTAGACTTCTGGAATTTCTTGTTCCATCAAACGTTTAATCATTTCTGGATGGCTACGGCTAACAAAGACGTTAACTCCACGAGGGTTATCTTCCACTTTGTAAACATAGACTTCGATACGATCATGAGAAGCAAAAACTTCTCCAGGAATTTGGTCTTGTTTTGACAATTGGGCTTCGATGCTACCAAGGTTGACATAAATGAATCGGTTATCAAAACGTTCGACTGTACCTGACATGATTTCTTGTTCATGTTCTTTGTATGTATTATAGGTAATGGCACGTGTTTGCTTGCGCATTTTTTCCATGATGGTTTGTTTCGCAGACTGAGCCGCTACACGACCAAACTCTCCTGGTGCTTCTTCAAATTTGATTTTGTCACCAAGCTCATAGGCTGAATTAATGGCAAGAGCATCTTTCAAGCTGATTTCCAAACGGCTATCAAATACTTCATCAACAACTTCGCGAACTGTGTAGACTGTAAAGTCACCTGTTTTTTCGTTGAAGTCGATAGCTACGCTATCTGATTGACCATAGCGTCTACGATAAGCAGAACGAAGTGATTCTACTACTGCGTCGATGATATCTTCTTTCTTGATTCCCTTGTCTTCTTCCAAAATGCGGAAGGCCTCTAGCATTTCTTTACTCATGTTCTTTTTACTTTTGAATTCTCAAAAGCTATCCTTTCTTTTCTATAATTTTACTGCTAAACGTGCTTTTGATACCAAGTTATATGGAATTTGGACTGTTTTCTTGCGCGTTTTATCCATATATTCCATTGTCAATTCATCCTCTTCAAAGGACAATAAGGTTCCTTCAAAAACCTTTTGCTTATCGATGGCTTGGTAGAGCCCGACATGGATGTATTTCCCGACCGCTCCAGCGACTGCTTCCTTGGTTTTCAAAGGACGCTCCAATCCTGGACTGGTAATTTCTAGGAAATATTGTTCTGGGAAGGGATCCGGCTTGATAGTATCTAGGACAGGACTGATAATTTCAGTCAAGTCTGCTGTATCATTCAAGGTGATTCCTCCAGGCTTGTCTACAAAAATACTAAGAATCATGTCACTGCCAATCTTTCCATACTCGATATCTACGAGTTCGAAAGGAGCTTCAATGACAGGTTCTACGACTTCTCTGACTAATTCAACGATCGTTGCGATTGCGTCCACCTCCTCATAAGCAAGAGGCGAAGATATCTCCCCGCCTCTCTTTCTTATATTCTTGCTTTTAGTATAGCACTTTTATGTACTAATGTAAAGTATAAGCACCCAAATAGCTTGGATTCAAGCTTTTTCTTAAAATTCCGCTTCAACTCGGTAAATGACTTGACCCTTGCTTGAGAACTTTTGCTCGTATTCCGTCATGACATTTCCTTCAAAATCACTAGCATGCAAATCAAGCCATACGCCATTGAGCTTCATGCCATATTGAGAAAAACTCACTAAACTATACTCAAACAAGCCACGGTTATCCGTCTTGAAGTGAATTTCACCATGTTCAGGCAAGATACGCTTAAAGGTATCCAAGAAGCTCTTGTAGGTCAAACGACGCTTTTCATGTCGTTTTTTAGGCCATGGATCCGAGAAATTCAAATACAAGCGGTCGATTTCGCCATCTTCAAAATAATTGGTCAATTCTGAACCATCAACCCATAAGAGTTTGATGTTGGGAACTCCAACTTCTAGCACCTTGTCCAAAGCATAGCTTAAAACAGATTTCTGAATATCAATTCCGATATAGTTGATGTCAGGGTTTTGTTTGGCCATTCCTGATACAAAAGCACCTTTCCCACTACCAACCTCTACATGGATTGGATTATCATTGCCAAATAAATCTCGCCACTTGCCTTTAGCTTCTGCCGGGTTTAAGACAACGTACTGTGGATTGGCCTCTAACAGTTCAGTTGCACCTTTTCGATTTCTAACTCTCATTTTTTCTTTCCATACTTATCTCGGAAGGTACGCAAAGCATAGATCTCCCGATTTACATTATCCAAATCTTGATTTTCATAGTATTTGGTAATCAGACTCAAAAAGGACAGTTGAGCATACCAATATAACTTATTCAAAACCGTTTGATTGTACTTGTATCCATAATTAGTCAGCCACTCTTGCCATTGAAACTCTGGAATATAGTGACAAAGCAGATAGGCCACATCAAACATACGATCCGTCAAGCGAACAGAATCCCAGTCTACCAAGTAAATCAAGCCACTCTCTGTCTCAAACCAATTGCTGTGACGAACATCCCCATGGACTATGGTTGCATAATCTTCTCTGAAGCCAGGAAGATTTTCACGCATATCACTCAAGACCAGTCGTAGATACTGGTTATTTTTCAACGCATCAGGAGCCTTATTTATCCATGACTGAAGTAAATCCGAAGGTGTTTCCATCGCATATCCCAAGCGTGTCAACTGGGTCATTAAGGGACGTGAACGGTGTAAACGTGTCAAAATATCGATAATTTGTTTACGGTTCATATCGCTTGGCGTCAAAATTTTTCCTGCCAACCACTCCTGAGCGGACATATCACGGCCGTCTGGTAAACGACGGCTCCAGAGCAATTGTGGTGCAATTTGCTCTCTAGCTAAACCAGGCAGGATTGGAGAAGTATTCATTTTTATAAAAACACGTTTTCCATCAGGATAAGTCCCCATATAAGCTTTTCCACTCTTCCCAGATATCGGGGTTAGCGTTAGCTCAATATCACCCAAGTCCATTTTTTTCCTCCGAATAAAGTTTCCTTATTATTCTACTAATTTTTATGCTATTCGTCAACCAATCTTCTCAGTTGATATGGCAAATAAAGATATTGCAATACAAGGCCTGCTCCCACAAGGACTAAAACTAGAATTTTGTCCTTGAAAACAAGCAATCCTAAGAGACTTTCCAAGGCTAGGGCAAACATGCCAATTGCTCTCAAGATTTCCTTCAAACCTCCCTCTTTTTGCCCCTTACCTACTGGGAATAATTGCGTCAAATATTGATAATCAAAGGCATGATAGAGAGCTAGAAGCTGAAACAATAAAAGATAATTGAATAAAATTACAATCGCTAGTGCAATCCAGGATTGTTCAATGAACGCGAGAGCTGATAAGGATAGGATTAAGAGTCGCAGACTAAGGGCGAATAAATCCCCATTTCTCAAATAGGAGCGGAGATAAAGATTCTGCCAGATTTTCCCCGGCACTTTCTGAACCCCTTTGAGGATAAAATCTAGATAAGCCCGTCTCTTAACGCTGTTTGAAATCCCCTTGACCTGGGTAAAGAGGGCAAAGAAACGAAGTAAGAACTGCTTGCGTTTGCTCTCTTGAGCAATAACGTAATCCCAGTTAAGTCCGTTTTCAAGGAAAAATTTGCTGGATTTTTGACGAAAAATCACGTATTTTATAATCCCTAGAACAAGGAGATAGACTCCAAAAATCGGTAAACTAAGACCCATGGCTAGAAATAAAGGGGCAAACAAGAGCAAAAAGAGAGTCTGTACACTGATCCAAAAAATGAAAGAAATCAGACTTTGCTTTTTTATATGTTCTTTTACTTTTTCTTCAGCCACCAAGAGAAAGAGTTTGTCAGAAGCTTCTAGATAAGTCGCAATACCACCCCAAAGCAAAAGTAAAATAGATATAATCCCAATCAAAATTAGGATTGGCAAATGATTTTCAGGAAAATGTTGCAATAACTGATTGTACTGGTAGGCCAAAAAACCTAGTAACACCAATAAAAACAAAACAAAATGATCATTGAGCACATAACGAAGGTAGCCCAAACATTCCTTGCGAAATTCCTGCTTTCGTTTTAAAAACAAGTCTTTCATAGCTCCTCCTCTTTGGTCAGAGCCAAATAGATATCATTAAGGCTTGCATCTGGCATGGTAAAGGCTTCTCGGAGTTGATCAAGATTTCCTTTAGCCCTAACTTGACCTTTGTGGAGAATGACAAAAGAGTCACACATCTTTTCAGCTGAATCAAGGACGTGGGTACTCATAAGGATAGACTTGCCTTTTTTCTTTTCCACTTCTAGAAGTTGAATCAAGTCTGAAATCGCCAAGGGGTCGAGGCCAAGGAAAGGCTCGTCTACGATAAAGAGACTTGGATCTACGACAAAGGCACAGATAATCATAACCTTTTGCTTCATCCCTTTGGAAAAATGAACCGGGAACCAATCCAATTTCTGGGCCAAACGAAACATTTTTAAAAGCGGTTCTACACGTTCGAAAGCGATAGTTTGTTCAATACCGTAGGCCATAGCAACCGTCTCAATATGTTCTCTGAGCGTCAATTCTTCATACAAACTAGGAGTTTCTGGGATGTAGCCAATTTTCTTACGATAGTTCGTAACATCCTCTCCTAGAGTCAATCCATCAATACTTATCTTTCCACTGTAAGGAGTCAAGAGTCCAATAATTTCGTTGATGGTTGTTGATTTACCTGCACCATTTAAGCCGATCAAACCAACCAACTGCCCGCTTTCAACAGTAAAAGATACATCCTTTAAGACAGGGACGTGGACATAGCCACCTGTCAGATTTTTAATTTCTAACATATTTTCTCCGAATCTGGTATAATGTAGCTATATTATATCAAAATTCAATACACTAGAGGTGGTTTTTATGTTAGATTGTATTTTTTGTAAGATTTTAGCAGGAGAAATCCCTGCATCAAAGGTTTATGAAGATGAACAAGTCCTTGCCTTTCTTGATATTTCTCAAGTAACACCTGGTCATACCTTAGTTGTTCCTAAAGAACACCATCGCAATCTTTTGGAAATGGACGCCACTAGCGCTAGCCAACTCTTCGCTAAGATTCCAGTCATTGCTCAAAAAATCATGAAAGCTACCCAAGCTGATGGTATGAATATCATTGCCAACTGCGAAGAAGTCGCTGGACAAACAGTCTTTCATACCCATGTCCACCTCGTCCCTCGCTATGGTGCCGAGGATGACCTCAAAATTGACTTTGTCGCCCATGAACCTGACTTTGACAAACTTGCCCAAGTCGCTGAAACCATCAAAAACGCTTAAGGAGTTCCTATGAAACTATCAAATTTACTACTTTTTGCTGGATCAGCAGTCGGATCTTACCTCCTCGTTAAGAATCGTGAAGTTATCACTGAAGAAGTTTTAGATACCACTGATCGCGTTGAAGCAATCAAAGATGATTTGGATGTCATCCAAAATAGTCTCCAAATTATCAATCAACAAAAAGAAGTCATCAAAGAATACCAAGAAGACCTCACTTACAAATTTAAAGTCTTTGAAAAAGACCTTCAAGCAAGACTTGATGTCATAAAAGAATTACGAGAAACTGAAGAAGACTAAGAAAAAGAAAGTTTCCAACTTTTCTTATATCCCCTTAAATTCACATTGGATTACCAGTTCCTAACAGAAAAGGGAGGGACTAAAAATGAAACTATTTTTAAAAGTCATCTTGATTATTTCTGGTGGCCTCTGCCTTCTTGCAACCCTGGCATTTTTAATACTGGCCAATCTGTTCAAGGCCTCACCGAGTGACATCAGAAAAGGAAATGAAGCCTTAAAACAAATCTTTATCTCCCTTGACCTACCTCCTGAGAAAGTAGAATCAAATGGCAGCTATCAATACGAGGGAGGAGGCTTAGATTTTTATGTGACTTTCTCTGATGATGTTGTCAATAGCCACCCAGTTCTAAAAGAAAGTCCAAACCTGACTAAAAACCGACTCAAAGTCTATGTCCTAAACACAGGAGATATTTCCTACCATTCAGTAGAGGACAACTTATTCAATCATGGTTTATCCCAATTTTTAGAGGAGGAAGGCGAGAAGTATTTCCGAGAAAACGGAAAAAAATCACATTCTTCTTATACAAGTCTAACTCTGAAGGATTCGGAAAGCATGAAAAAGGGAATCGCATTCTATGAAAAAGCGTTGACCTTGGTGGATATCCAGGATAATTCGGCGATTAAGCACATTGATACCGTAACTGTGAAACCTGGCAAGGAAGCAGAACTCAAGCATCTCATCCAGGAAATGGATGAAGCTGGCTTGTTCAGCCAAAGTTCTGAATAGCAGATCAGGCGGAGAAGCCTTTCTCCGTTACTAACTACAAACAAAAAGAGCCTCATGGCTCTTTTTGTTTTATTCACCCTCGAAGGCATCTTTTATATGGTCAAAGAATCCTTTTTTCTTTGGATTGACTTTCAAATCACCTGCAGCTGCAAATTCTTTCAAGGCTGCTTTTTGACGTTCGTTCAAGCCTGTTGGAGTCACGACATTAACAGTCACGTATTGGTCACCAACAGCACCACCACGTAGGCTCGGAGCTCCCTTACCACGTAGGCGGAATCGTTTACCGGTTTGAGTTCCCTCTGGGATCACCAATTCAACATCACCGTGAACGGTTGGAATATCGACAGTATCACCGAGAGTTGCTTGGACGATATTGAGGTTTAACTTGTAGAAAATAGTTGTTCCTTCACGCTCAAATTTATCGCTCGGTTCTACAGAAACCACCACATACAAGTCTCCATAAGGACCACCGTTAAAGCCTGCCTCCCCTTGACCAGCTAGACGAATTTGTTGACCAGTTTCGACACCTGCTGGAATTTTTACATGGACACTGTGGGCTTGTTTTTCATGACCTGTTCCATGACAAGTTGTACATGGATCTTTGATTTCTTTTCCGCGACCATGACAGACATCACAGGTTACTTGGCGACGCATCATACCAAGCGGTGTTTGAGTATCAACATTGATAACACCAGAACCGTGACAGAGTCCACAAGTAACTGGACTTGTGCCCGGCTTAGCACCTGATCCGTTACAAGTACGACAGCTTGATTCACGATTGTATTTGACTTCTTTTTCAGTACCAAAGATGGCTTCTTCAAAAGTCAAATTGACGCGATACTGGAGGTCATCACCTTGACGAGGAGCGTTTGGATTGCGAGAAGAACCGCCTCCGCCGAAAAAACTTGAGAAAATATCTTCGAAGCCGCCAAAACCACCTGCACCGTCGAAACCACCGAAACCGCCTGCACCACCAAAGCCACCATTGGCACCAGCAGCACCATATTGGTCGTAAGCAGCACGTTTTTGTTCGTCACTCAAAGTCTCATAAGCTTCTTGAACTTCCTTGTACTTTTCCTCAGCACCAGGCTCCTTGTTGATATCTGGGTGATATTTTTTAGATAATTTCCGATAGGCTTTCTTGATTTCATCCTGAGATGCATTCTTTGAAACGCCCAAACGGTCATAAAATTCAGTATTGTTCATACAAGATACTAAGAGCGAACAGAAAGCGACTGAAATTTAGGAAACCGACAAGAAATCCTGATTTCTTAGGTGGTTTATCTAATTTCCAAGCTTTCCGCTCGAGTTCAATTCCCCGAACGCTCTTTGTTCCTTTCTTTTATATTGAATTAGAAACTTTGGAACCCGTGTTCAGTTGCGAACACTCTTTGTTCCTTTCTTTCTAGTATTGCGAAACGAACTAAAATATTAGTATCGTCCCATTTTACCGAAAAACAGAGGCTGGGTTGCAACCTCTGGATTTCTTCTTATCATTTACTAGTTAGGCATTTAGGAAAGGGGCATAGCGATTGTCGTAGAATGACAATCACAAGAGTGAGTATTCATTATTAACGCCTCGCTCCCCGATTTTCAAGCTCGGGATAAAATAGTCCACTGGACTATTTTATTTTTCCGTAAACTCTCCGTCTACGACGTCATCGCCTGCGTTTCCTGTTGCTTGTGCTCCTTCTGCTCCTGCTTGGGCTTGTTGCGCTGCTGCGGCTTGTTCGTAGAGTTTAACGGCAAGTCCTTGTGCTTTTTCGTTCAATGCTTCAAGTTTTGCTTTCATTTCGTCCAAGTTGTTGTCTTCTTGGGCTTTCTTAAGGTCATCAAGGGCAGCTTGTGCAGCATCACGTTCTGCGTCAAAGCCTTTTCCTTCAGTTTCCTTGATTGTCTTTTCAGTCGCAAAGATAGCTTGGTCTACTTCGTTACGAAGGTCTACTTCTTCTTTACGTTTCTTATCTGCTTCAGCGTTAGCTTCTGCATCTTTCATCATGCGATCGATTTCTTCGTCTGTCAAACCTGAGTTAGATTGGATAACAATTGTTTGTTCTTTTTGAGTTCCAAGATCTTTGGCCTTAACAGATACGATACCGTTCTTGTCGATGTCAAATGTTACTTCTATTTGTGGGATACCACGAGGTGCAGCTGGGATATCAGTCAATTGGAAGCGTCCAAGAGTCTTGTTATCTGCTGCCATTGGGCGTTCACCTTGAAGAACGTGGATATCAACGGCAGGTTGGTTGTCTGCTGCAGTTGAGAAGACTTGTGATTTAGATGTTGGAATAGTTGTGTTGCGGTCGATAAGTTTTGTAAATACTCCACCCATTGTTTCGATACCAAGTGACAATGGGGTTACGTCAAGAAGGACAACGTCTTTTACATCACCAGTGATGACACCACCTTGGATTGCAGCACCCATAGCCACAACTTCATCAGGGTTCACTGATTTGTTTGGTTCTTTACCAGTTTCAGCTTTAACAGCTTCTACAACGGCAGGGATACGAGTTGAACCACCGACAAGAATCACTTCGTCGATATCTGACAAGCTCAAACCTGCATCTGAAAGAGCTTGACGAACTGGAACTTTAGTACGTTCTACAAGGTCACGAGTCAAATCATCGAATTTCGCACGAGTCAAGGTCATTTCCAAGTGAAGAGGTCCAGCCTCACCAGCAGTGATAAATGGCAAGCTGATTTGTGTTGAAGTCACACCAGAAAGGTCTTTCTTCGCTTTTTCAGCTGCGTCTTTCAAACGTTGAAGAGCCATCTTGTCTGTTGACAAGTCAATGCCATTTTCTTTCTTGAATTCTGCCACCAAGTAGTCGATGATTTTTTGGTCAAAGTCATCACCACCGAGTTTGTTATCCCCTGCAGTTGCCAATACATCGAAGACACCGTCACCAAGTTCAAGGATAGATACGTCGAATGTACCACCACCAAGGTCGAATACCAAGATTTTTTCTTCTTTATCAGTCTTATCCAAACCGTATGCAAGGGCTGCTGCAGTTGGTTCGTTGACGATACGTTCTACTTCAAGACCAGCAATTTTACCAGCGTCTTTAGTTGCTTGACGTTGAGCATCGTTAAAGTAAGCTGGAACGGTGATAACTGCTTTGGTTACTTTTTCACCAAGGTAGTCTTCAGCGTAACCTTTCAAGTATTGAAGAATCATAGCTGAGATTTCTTGTGGAGTGTATTCTTTACCGTTAGCAGAAACTTTTTCAGAAGTACCCATTTTAGATTTGATAGAGATCACTGTATCTGGATTTGTGACTGCTTGACGTTTTGCTGCGTCACCAACGATGATTTCACCGTTTTTGAATGAAACTACAGATGGAGTTGTGCGGTTACCTTCTGGGTTTGCGATGATTTTGCTTTCAGTTCCTTCAAGAACTGCTACTGCTGAGTTTGTTGTACCTAAGTCAATACCGATAATTTTAGACATGTGTTTTTCTCCTTAAATTTTATATTCTTTTTTCTTTTTGATACTCTTCTTAAGTGGCGACGCCGTCAGAGCTTGACTTCGTCAATCTCTTTAACTAAACTTTGAGCCTCAGGTCTCAAAGTTTGCGAAAATACCGCCACGGCGAAGAGTATCGCCTTTGGTTCGCTACGCTCACTATTGGTAAAGCCGAACCGTCTCTTATCTTTCTTTCATAGTTTAGTGTCGTTTCGGACAAGATTTTTCAAGTTTTCTAGCCTAATTGTAGACAACTACCATGGCTGGGCGTAAGATACGGTCATGTAGTTTATAGCCTTTTTGGAAGACTTGTGCGATGGTGTCTGCTGGATGCTCGTCATCGGCAGGCAAAGTTTGAATAGCCATGTGGTAGTTATGGTCAAATTCTCCATCTGCTGGAATTTCTTCAATTCCTTCTTCTTTCAGAGCATGTACCAAACTTTCTTGGACCATTTCCAAGCCCTTCTTCACATCATCCGTCAATCCTTCGACGGCAAGGGCGCGTTCGAGGTTGTCAAGTGACGGCAAAATTGCTTTTGCCAAATCTTGGCTACGATAGCGTTGCAAGAGTTGGCGTTCTTCATTGGCACGGCGTTGAATATTTTGCATTTCTGCATGAGCTCGAAGGTATTTGTTTTCAAATTCTTCGGCACGTTCATTCGCCAAGTCCAATTCAGACTTCTCAGGAGTTGTTTCTTCAGTTGTTTCCACAACTTCCTCTTCTTTTACTTCTTCATTTTTTATATCTTGGGCCATTTTCGCCTCCTTTAATGATTTCAATCTTAATTCACCTCATAGTGATTGCTGCTAAGATAGCGGTAAAAATCCGTCAACTTCATGGTTAGAACTCGATTGACAACGTTGAGTTGATTAACCAATTGTTGGTAATCCAGATTGACCGGACCTATAATCGCAAGAATTCCAAATCCACGATAGGGAATCAGGAATTTACTGCTAATCACTGCTAAGTCAGCAAGACAAGATTCTTGGCTATCCGCAACTCGGACACTCTGCATCTGGTCTCCAATCAAATTCTCTCGAATTTCCAATGCTACTTTTTGTGGATGATCAAAGAATTGATATGCCGCTAAATTAGCAAAATTCAAAAGATTGACTTTCCCAGAAACCACGATGTTTTCATTGAACATTTCTTTGAAGATATGTTCAACGAGGTCCATGACGTTATCCGTTGTTGTAAAGTAACGCTGAATAACTTGCGGAATCTCTGTCCGAATCTTGTAGTGAATATCCAAAACAGTCTGTTCCAGGAAACGTTCCTGAATCATAGTCTTGAGGCGATTTAAATCCTCTTGCAAGAAGTTTCGCGGAATCAAAAACTGACTGGTAACCGTTCTAGACTCATCAAGTGTAAAAACAGCAAGAGCTGTATGTTGCCCGAGGACAACAATATCAAAAGCTGTTAGCTTCTGCCTACTTGGTTCGACATCCAGTGCTACAACCGTACAACCACTCATGTCTGACAAGATTTTAGTTGCCTCTTGAAGGATATCCTCAAGTTTAAAGAACTCCTGATCAAAAGCTTTTACAATCTCATAAACTTGATTCTCAGCTAAACGGTCAAAGGATAAAGAGTGTTTGACATAGTATTGAAATCCAGCCACACTCGGCATCCGACCACTGGAAGTATGAGCCTTTTCAAGCAAACCTTGCTTTTCTAGAGCTGCCATATCATTTCGAATGGTAGCGCTACTAGAGTTGATAGACTCTTGCAAGGCTTTGGATCCAACAGGTTCGTGCGTTTTGGTAAAGATGTCAATAATCAGATTTAAAATATTCTGCTGACGTTCCGTAACCATCTCGTCACTCCTCTCTGATAGATCTTTTTAGCACTCGTAACATCCAAGTGCTAACTTATGATTCTATTATACACCCTTAGAAAAGAATGTCAAGACAAAAACTCAAAAAATTAGCACTCTTTCGCCAAGAGTGCTAAAAATCAGTCTGAGGACCTAGAAACTATTGTCAATCAACCAGATATTTCCGTTTAAGTCTATAAAAACTATAGATTAGATAAATAATCATGAGAGCATATAGGGCAAAAATAATGAAGAAGGACCGAGAGAGACTTTCGCGAAACAGACTCATACAAACAACTAGACCACCAGAGATAGAAACTGTAGCTGTACGAAGTCCAGATTTCACACCATCCCATCTAAGACGATTGTCCATGAAAAATCGATCATTTAAATCTACATCACAAGTCGATTTTCGAAAAACAGAATAAGAACAATTTCCCACAAATTCCCATCCTCTATCCTTAATACCTTGTAAATCTAGCTCATTTTTTCTAAGATAGCTAGTATTCCACACACGGTAAATTACATCATCAGGTTGGCATTGTTCAAAATAGAAAAAGCCAAAACGATTCGATTTAAATTTCCAACCTTTCAAATGCATCTCATGCAAATAATCTTCAACCTTATCCAAATCAAAAATGGTAAATATTCGAAATTGTACTTTGCTATTCATTGTCTGACCTCCAAATTAGAAAACATGCTTGATTTTATTTATCGGATAATTCTTTCCATTTTTGAAACAATCTCCAACAAATATAAGAAATCTGAATCGCAAAAACGATCAATAAAGTACAGTCTATGCTAACAATCAAAAACATTCCCAAACTGAAAGAACCTCTTCCACTGAGTAACTTTGAGAAAACCGGTAGTAGCACTGAAAAGAGAATCAAAACAGGAAGCATCCGCATTGTTAAAATGCGCTTGACCATGGCTAACTTCCCGGACGCGTCATTATAAATTTCAAACTCGGCATCCGACTCAACTCCAGAATAAAGCTTTCTAAAGTAGGAAAAACCATTAAAGTCTGCAATATGCTCCCAGCCACAATCTTTAAACAGTTGTAAATAGGAAGCTCTCTCTGACTTTTTCATAGGATAAAAATCCAACTGATAAACCACCTGCTCCGGTTGGCACTTTTCAAAAGTATACTTAACCGCAATTACTAAGCTAGAGTAACTTACTTCCTTAAGTTTCCAGCCCTCAGCATGCATTTTACTGAGATAGAGAGCCTCTCTATCATAATCCGCAATGGTACAAATCCTATAAACAACTTTCTTTTCCATCAAAGCTCCTCCCGACTATTTCTGTAGAGTCGTTCAATACGTTTCAACTCAATGTCTAAAACTTTTCGGCCCAAGTCTGTTATCTGATAGATTTTTCGTTTTTCCTCTTCTCGGACAAAGGAAATCAAACCATCCTTTTCCATCTTTGACAGGGTTCCATACATGGTTCCAGGACTAATTGAAACCTGTGAATCTGTCATCTCTTTAACCTTTTGTGTAATACCATAACCATGGTTCTCCTTTTGCAGACAGAATAGAATATAAAAACCCGTTTCAGTCATGGGAAGGTAGACCCGCCTAATCTTATCTGTTAATTCCATTTAACCAGACCTCCTATTTGGTTCGATACATCGCACTTCGTTATATAAAATATATCACACATCGATATAAATTGCAAGAAAAAAAGATTGTCCCCACGGACAATCTTTCTGATTTATCATTAGTAAAGATCTAGGTAGTTGTCAATTTCCCATTGTGAAACAAAGGTTGCATAGCTCGCCCACTCGATGCGTTTAGCTTCAAGGAAGCTAGTGTAGATGTGTTCACCTAGAGCTGCTTTAACCACTTCGTCTTCTGTCATAGCTTTCAATGCATTGTGAAGAGTTGATGGAAGGTCAGTAATGCCAGCCTCTTTACGCTCTTCTGCAGTCATAATGTAGATATTTTCTTCGATTGGAGCTGGTGCTTCGATTTTGTTTTCAATACCGTGCAAACCAACTTCCAAAAGAACAGCCATAGCGATATATGGGTTTGCCATTGGGTCTACTGAGCGCAATTCCAAACGAGTTCCCATTCCACGAGTAGCAGGAACGCGCACCAACGGAGAACGGTTACGACCAGCCCAAGCGATGTAAACAGGCGCTTCATACCCTGGAACCAAACGTTTGTATGAGTTAACTGTTGGGTTCATAATAGCTGTATAGTTGTAGGCGTGCTTGATCAAACCACCAAGGAAGTGATAAGCAGTTTCTGACAATTGCATTCCTTTTGGATCATTTGGATCAAAGAAAGCGTTGTTCCCTTCATCATCAAACAAGGACATATTGCAGTGCATTCCTGAACCAGCGATACCAAATTTAGGTTTAGCCATAAAGGTTGCATACAAACCATGTTTACGGGCAATTGTTTTAACAACGAGTTTGAAGATTTGAATCTTATCACAAGCACGAAGAACTTCATCATACTTAAAGTCAATCTCATGTTGACCTACGGCAACTTCGTGGTGACTGGCCTCTACTTCAAATCCCATCTTGGTCAAGACATTCACAATCTCACGACGAGTGTTATCGGCAAGGTCTGTAGGCGCCAAATCAAAGTAACCACCCTTGTCATTCACCTCGAGAGTTGGGTCTCCATTTTCATCAAGCTTGAATAGGAAGAATTCTGGTTCCGGACCAAGGTTGAATGATTTGAATCCAACTTTCTCCATATGATGAAGAGCTCGTTTAAGGTTGCTTCGAGGATCTCCAGCAAATGGCTCTCCTTCTGTTGTATAGACATCACAGATCAATCCTGCGACACTACCGTTCTCATCTCCCCAAGGGAAGACAGTCCATGTGTCCAGGTCAGGGTACAAGTACATATCTGATTCATTGATACGAACAAACCCTTCAATAGAAGATCCATCAAACATAGCCTTGTTTGACAAGACCTTGTCTAGTTGTTCATCTGTAGCAGGAATTTCGACGTTTTTCATTGTTCCCAAAATATCTGAAAACATGAGACGGATAAAGGTTACATTTTTTTCCTTAACTTCACGACGAATATCTGCAGCTGTGATTGGCATGGTTTTTCTCCTTATATATGACGACTTGCGGTTGCCTAACCGCGACCAAAAGGTGATTGTTGAGAAGCAAAGCGACTTTGTTGAAGAACTTCATTCCGAAGGGCACGACGAACCTCAGTTTGACTAACTGGTTTCTTGGCTTTCGCCTCACGTTCGGCATATTTTTTCTTGATAGCAGCAATGTTCAGACCTTCAGAGATATAGTCCTTAATCTCAAGCAACCGATCCATGTCATTTAAAGAATACATCCGGCGATTACCTTCGTTTCGATCAGGTTTTATCAACTCTTGATCTTCGTAATAACGAATTTGACGCGCCGAAAGATCGGTCAGCTTCATAACACTACCAATGGGGAAAACTGCCATATTGCGACGAAATTCTTTTTCCTTCATGTGCACTTCCTCTTCTTTCTGTCTATTATAGTCTAAAAAAAATCAATCGTCAATTGTTAATGTCATATCTTGTGACATTATTTTATTTTTTCTGTATGAGACTCCGCAAGCGATCAATATCATAATTTACTAGAATTGCTACAAAAACTCCCATAAAAGTCTCAAAAACTCGAGCAAACACGTACAAAACAGTCTCTCCGCTCGGAATTGATAGGGTAATAATCAGCATGGCTGCAACTCCCCCAATGACCCCTGACTTATTGTTCATGGCAACATTTGTCATGATGGTTAACATGGTACATATCGGAACCACAAGGAGAGTTACCCAAAAGGCTCCATGAAAAAAGTTATTCAAGAGAAAGAAAATCAGCGCATAAAAACCACCGATACTATTCCCTAAGATACGAGATGTCCCAAAATGGACACTCTTATCAAAGTCTTCTCTCAAGCTAAAAACGGCTGTAAGAGCTCCAATCTGAAGTCCCTTCCATCCAAAAAAACCAAAAATCATGAGGACCAAAAAAACAGCGATTCCTGTTTTAAAGGTGCGCATCCCCAACTTAAACTTAGATTTATCAAATCTATACTTTTTAAAATAACTCATCATTTCATCTTTCTTTTTTTCCATTTTATCATAATTTTACTTTTTTGAGAAAAGGATTCCTCAACTGAAGAAAATAGGAACTAAAAAGAGAAGGGTATAAATCCTTCTCTTTTATATTCCAATATTCTATTTTAGAATAAATACATGAAAGCCAAGGTGACGAGACTAGCAAGCAAGCCCACTCCCCAAAAGAAGAAATCGACTTTCCACTCACTCCATGCTTGACCTTTACCAGAAAATCCACCCAACTCAAAATGGTGATGAACTGGTGTCATTCGAAAGATACGTTTCCCGCCAGACAACTTAAAGTAGGTAACTTGCATCATGACAGATGTTGTTTCAAAAACATACACTATACCAATCAGGAGTAGCGTCCATTCTTGGTGCAGTGCCATAGAAATAGCGGCCAACATCCCTCCAAGAGCAAGACTTCCGACATCTCCCATGAATACCTTAGCAGGCTTATGGTTAAAGACAAAGAAACCAAGAAGACCACCAATCATGGCAAGAATCACTAGGAGAATATCCAATTGGTTTTGTACATAAGCAATGACTCCATAGGCAGATAGGCTAATCACTACTGAGATACTTGCCAAGCCATCAATTCCGTCAGTCAAGTTAACAGCATTCGAAAAACCAACCAACCAGAAGAGAGCAAAGAAAATGTAAAGAACGCCTAAGTGCAATGGATAACCAAATACATTTAAGACATCCCCTCCTCTTTCATAAAAGAGATAGAAGATAACTCCTCCTACTAATTGAAGCAAGAGCTTTTGTTTAGGATTGAGCCCTTCATTGATTTTACGAAAAACCTTGAGGAAATCATCTAAGAAGCCAACCAAACCATACAAAACGAGAATAAAGAGGATCATTCCGACATTGTTGGTTAGTTGATTAGTCAAAAGTGCAAGAACTAAACTAACTAAAACACTTGTTACGAGGAAGACTATTCCTCCCATTGTTGGCGTCCCAGCTTTTGCTTGGTGTTGTTTCACATCCTCATGCATCTGTTGACCAGTAATCTGTGCTTTACGGTAAAAACGGATAAAAGCTGGAATTCCTACCACTGTAAGAACAAAAGTAAGGATTCCAGGAAAGATAGAAACTAGCATTCTAATCTCCTAAAGTTATTTTTATTTTCTGTATATTTTTTAAAGCTGTATTAGAACGAACACTTTGTTTTTTAACAATTTCTCCTGTACCTTCAAATTCAACTTCAAGATTCAACCATTTGGCAAAGGTTTCAACATTTTTCTTAGACCAGCCATATAAGTCAGGCATCTCTTCTACCTTGTCTGAAAGGAGTAAGATTTGCTCATTAGCGTCTAGATTTGTTCCTTCTGCCACTGAACTGTCCTTGATTTTTGTTCCTGAACCGATAACGATTGGTTGAACAAGATTGCGTCTCAGTTCCTCTGCCATATCTCCCGGACTATAGTCCTTGGTCGCTGGCATTGCATAACTAGTTGTTGTTGTAACTTGATCCAGATTTTTAGCTGTAGACTGAAGATTAAGAGATTCTTTCATGGCAGAAGCTCGTTCAAGAATAGGATTAGCAAATTCTCCAAACCAAGGGTTAGAAAAGTGTTCTGGCTGTTGAACTGTTACGTAAAGAATAAAATCAGGATTTTCAGAAGGATGCATGGTTACTACAGAAAAGATATAATTGGTTTTCCCAACTAAATATCCTCCGTTTTGCTCATCGGCAATTTGAGCTGTTCCAGATTTTACAGAAACAGTCTGACCAGGAACAGTAATTACTGGTTTATTATCATTACGATTATACATGGTCCCATAAATAGGGTCTGTACCAACCAAAATCATATTTTCTCGAGTCAAACTAGCCGCTTCTTTAGAAACAGGATTCCCTACAACCTCTCTTTGTGATTTACGAACAGTCTGATCATTTGGATCATAGAGGGCACTAATAAACTTCGGTTCTAGCATAACCCCATCATTCGCAATTGCTGTAAAAGCACGAAGCATCTGGGTCTGAGTAACAGAAATCCCTTGACCAAAAGCACTCATGGCAATACTAACAACATTATCTTCAGGTAACTGACCAGCATACTCATCACTCATACCAAAACGGGTTGGAACTCCAAACTTAAATCGATTGAGGTATTCTAACCAAGTAGCATCCCCCATCTTTTGTTGGAGCAAGGTCATACCCACATTACTTGAGTGATCAAAACCTTGAGAGTATGTCATTATACTTCCTGCTGATAAACCATCATTAACATCCCAGTCTCTGATAGTCGCATCAGCAATCTTTAATTCACTGCTATTGAAATATTCTCCCCCAGGGAAGGTGTTGTTGTCAATCGCTGCCGCCAAGGTCATTACCTTCATGGTCGAACCTGGTTCATAGTTACTTTGGTAAAGGATATCACGCCAGACAAAGTCCTCTGTAATCCCTTCTTTGGTATCAGCATCAAAGGTTGGTCTTTGAGTTGTAGCGAGAATCTCTCCTGTCTTGGCACTAACCAAGGTCGCAGTCATATACTTGCCTTTTAGTTTTTCTTGGAAGGCATCCATTTGACTTTCCATAAAGGACTGCAAAGGACTAGATAGGGTCGTATAGACGTCTTTCCCGTTTACGGTCTGTTGGGTGACTTGTTCTGTACCAGGAACAATATTACCTAGACGGTCTTTTTCATAAGTAATAATACCATCTGTCCCTGCCAGCAAGCTATTTAAGGAGCTCTCGACACCAGACGTTCCAATGAGACTTTTTGTCCCATCTTCATTTTCATGTAACTGGGCTAAACCAATAAATGATGAAGCAAATTTCCCATTTGGATAACTTCGGTTAGGACTAGTGGTAAAATTAACCCCCTCGACCTTAGCAGTTTCCAAATCCTGTTTAATGGACATCATATTAGCGTAGGTAATCCCATTTCCTTTAGAACCAAAGGAAACCTGTTTGAGATTTGGTTGAGAGAGTTGATCCTTGACGTAGGTCTCCTCCATATCCAAGTACTTATGGAAAATTTCGGCTACCTTATTGTACTGAGATTCCTCTACATATAGAACATCTCCATTAGCTGATTTATAGTCCTTATCAATGACAGCATAAACATTATAGGACGTTGCATCCTCAGCAATCGGAGTTCCATTACGATCATAAATGGTTCCACGTTTTGCAGGAACTGTCCGAGTGGTTTGATGGACCTTACTTGCTTCTTTAACTAGGTTTACACCAAATTTTGAGCCTGTACCAATAATCACCGCAAAGTTAACCAAAAAAACAGCAAAGAGAAAGACGGCCAAAAGGCTCAAATTCTTTCCCACTAATCTGCGGTTTTCTGCTGGAGATTTACGATTTTTAATGGCAAAGCGTATGATTCTTTCTTTCCAGTTTTTCATTTACTACTCCGCCGATCGGATATTTTCATTATTCAATTGCAACTCTTGAGAATTTGCAATTCCGGTCAAACGTTCTGATCGGATTAATTCATTAACTTCTTGTTTGGCATCATCTAGCTCTGTCTTTTTTTCTTCAATTTGTGCATTGACTCTTGTCAAATCACTCTGGACCTGAAAAAGTTTTGTCTGCATATAGACTACACTAATTGCTAAGACAAGAGCTGTGATGGCAATTGAAAGGTAAAAGGCCTTTTCAACACGTGAAAATTGTTTAATACGAGCTTGTAGCAATTGGCTCGTTGTTCCTCTTGTTTCTGCCATTGTTTCCTCTTACTTGTGAATTTTTCTTGCCACTCGAAGCTTGGCTGAGTGGGAACGATTATTGGCTTCCAACTCTTCCTTGCTTGGCAAGATTGGTTTACGAGATACTAATTCCATCTTTGGCTTGAGATCGTCTGGAATAAAAGGCAAACCTTTAGGCACTTCAACTGTGGAAGCTTCCTTAAATAACTGTTTAGTCAAACGGTCTTCAAGCGAATGGAAGGTGATGACTGAAATTCTTCCGTCTAGAGCTAGAAGTTCAATCGCCTGCTGGATTGATTCATCTGCAGCACCTAACTCATCATTGACTTCGATACGGATAGCTTGGAAAATTTGTTTGGCTGGGTGACCTTTTTTCTTGAGCTCCTTAGCCGGTTTGGCAGATTTGATAATCTCTGCCAACTCAGTCGTTGTCTCGATCGGTTTAAGCTCACGCGCCTGTTCAATTTTTCGAGCAATCTGTTTGGAAAATTTGTCTTCTCCATATTTGAAAAAGATTCGTACCAAATCATGGTAGTCATAATGATTGACCACCTCATAAGCAGTCAAGCTAGCTTCTTGATTCATCCGCATATCTAGTGGGGCATCTTTTTTATAAGAAAAACCACGTTCACGTTGATCTAACTGCGGACTAGACACACCTAAGTCATAACAAATTCCATCAATTTCAGTCACACCTAAGTCATGTAAGCGGTCCTTCAAATGACGGAAATTATCCTTGATGAAGGTGACCATCCCCTTTTCGATATAGGGAGCCAAACGTTTTTGCGCATTATCAATAGCATTCTGATCTTGGTCAAAGGCATAGAGATGGCCTTTCTCGCTTAACTTACTTAATAAATACTCGCTGTGTCCTGCTCCTCCCAAGGTCGCATCAACGTAAATACCATCAGGTTTCACATCTAGCATATCAATGGTCTCATGGAGCATGACCGTTACATGATGAAATTCTTTTGTCATATCTTATCTATTTTACCACAAATCCGACTAGCTTGCACCCACTAAAGCCAAAACATTCCACTGCTACTTTATTCCTTGTATTCAAGAGGTTTCTCAGCTACTTGAGCTATCGCTGAGTCTAGTTCTGGATTTAAGTGTTGATGAACTGCTTCTGCCACTGCTCTTGGTATACCAACTGCAACAATCTCGTCCACGCTAGCTTCCTTGATTTTTGTCTGAGATTTAAAATATTTCATCAAATTCTGCTTGCGTTTTGGACCCAAACCTTCAATTCCATCTAATTGAGAAGAGAAGGAATTTTTAGAACGTAGTTGACGGTGGAAGGTAATCGCAAAGCGGTGGACTTCATCCTGAATGCGTTGCAGGAGGAAAAATTCCTGTGAGGTCCGTGAGAGTTCGATGACTTGGAGAGGATCGCCAAAGAGCAATTCATGGGTTTGGTGCTTGTCATTCTTTTGCAGGCCTGCGATCGGAATATCTAACCCCAACTCTTCTTGAATGACCTGTTTAGCGATATTGACCTGACCTTGTCCCCCATCAATGACAATCAAATCTGGCGGTGTCAAACCGTCACGTTGGACGCGTCCATAGCGTCTGCGAATAACCTCTCGCATACTTGCATAGTCATCTGGTCCGACCACAGTCTTGATTTTATACTTACGGTAATCCTTCTTGCTCGGTTTTCCGTTGACAAAAACAACCATAGCAGAGACTGGACTAGTCCCCATAATATTGGAATTGTCAAAGGACTCGATACGGACTGGGGTTGGAATCTTGAGCAATCGTCCTAAGTTTTCAATAGCCCCTTGGGTCTTTTCAACCGATTTCTCCAACAGATTAAATTTCTGCTCTAGACTGACACGAGCATTTTTGATGGCGAGATTGACCAGTTGCTTTTTCTCCCCGCGCTGGGGTTTAAGAATCTTGGTATCCACCAAAGCCTTAACTGCTTCTTCATCAATATCCTGAGGAATCAGAATCTCATTAGGAACCAAGTGTGATTTTTCTTGATAAAACTGCCCAACATAGGTTAAGAAATCTTCATCTGGATCATTGTAGTATGGAAAAAGGTTGACATCACGCTCAATGAGCTTACCTTGGCGGACAAAGAATACCTGAACACACATCCAACCCTTATCCACATAGTAACCGAAGACATCCCGGTTTTGGAGATCCTTGGCCATAACACGTTGCTTGGTTCGAAGGGTTCCAATGGCCTGAATCAAATCACGGTATTCAGCCGCACGCTCAAATTCCATGCTTTGAGCCGCCGCATTCATCTTTTCCTTGAGGTCATCGATGATTTTATCATCCTGTCCCTTAAGAAAATCAGAAACTTCTTGGGCCATAGCTTTGAAATAGGCCTCATCTTTATGGCAGACAGTATGTGCCATACACTGACCTATATGGTAATAAAAACAAACCTTCGATGGTGGATTGGTACATTTACGAAAAGGAAAAATCCGATCCAATAGCCGTTTGATTTCATTGGCCGCGCCCACATCCGGATAGGGACCAAAATAGAGTCCTCCGTCTTTCTTGACTTGACGGGTAATAATCAAACGAGGATAACGCTCATTGGTAATTTTGATAAAAGGATAGGACTTATCGTCCTTGAGCATAATATTGTATTTAGGCTTGTTTTCCTTAATCAGGTTGATTTCAAGTAGAAGAGCCTCAATATTGGACTCCGTAACGATAAACTCAAAATCCACAATTTCAGATACTAAGGCTTCTGTCTTGGTATCATGACTTCCACGGAAATAGGACCGTACACGATTACGCAGATTTTTAGCCTTCCCCACATAGATGATGGTCCCATTCTTGTCTTTGTGGATGTAACAACCTGGACTAGTTGGCAAGAGCTCCAGTTTTGATTTGATCAAGTTATTCATAGTTCCATTATAGCAAAAACTCCTTACCATTGCTGACATCAAGAAGTCCTATTTGAGCTTGAAAAGACTTATTCTCCAGATCCGTAAAGTTCCTGAACTGCTTGAACATCTTGAGCCTGAATACCATAGTATGACCCCGCTGGTTGCATGACCGAAACTTCATTGGTATGTTCCAAACCAATGGCATGCCCTAGCTCATGCTCTGCTGTATGCAAGATGCGGTCGTAGGTATAGCCATAATTTGGATTAGATAGATAGTAATGATTTAAACGAACGGTTACTGAAGTGAATTGTTTGGTTAGGAGATTTGTTTGACTCTCTGCCTCGCCAGCAACAGCTGTCGAACCATCGTTCATTTCGGTAGCGAAAATATTGGCTTGATCCGGCTCTGTTACAAGCACAAAGTTAAAAGCGCCGGTCTGATTCCAGTTGGAAATAGCATCAGCATAAGCTTTTTGGAAGCTAACATCCATTTGAGGATCGATATAAATCGTTGCTTCTGCCTTTGACCATTTTGCTCCTGAATCTTGGTGATGATCTGTCTGAGATAAGTCTTGCAATTTACCAGTTTCTTGCCATTGTTGCCAACCTCCTTGACCGACTTGAGCAAGTTTACTGACTTGGTTTAAGGCACCTGATAAATCCCCTGTCGCATACCAGAGAATCCCAAAAGTGATGAGAATTAAGAGTATAAGTGTCCATATAAGGCGCCAAAACATACGCAAAATTCCGAGTAAAAATCGATATATAACACGAATAATCCAGCTCATGATTTCCCACCTTTCTAAAAAAATAAGAACCCATCTTTAAGTTATGGATTCCCATTCTAAAGATAGATTCTTTATTTTACTGAAACAAACTAAAAGAAAGCTAAAATCAAGACAAGCGTTCTTCCAAAACAAAATCGATTGGTAAGGTGGTCAAAAAACGTTCCAATTGTTTTTCCCAATAATACCACTCATGGGTTCCTGCACTATGGCTATAGGTCACATCGAAACCAAGTTTCTTAAGATTTTTAACTGCTAGATTATTGGCAGAGTAAAGATAATCCTGTTCGCCACACCATACCCAAAGCTTGGTTTTCTTATCAGACTTTTTAGCGAGTGTTTCAAGTGAGTAAGGGCTATTCACCCAATCATTAACTTTACCAAAAACACCTCTCCAGTAGGCACGCGTCCCTAAATCTTGACTCTCAGGAGAAAACTCCTCGAAACTAAGTGCCCCAGAAAAGCTAGCGGCATGCGAGAAACGGTCAGTTGACAGTGCCAATTTGAAGGAACCGTAGCCTCCCATTGATAAACCAGCAATGAAGGTTTTTTCTCGCTTACTTGTCATATTAGGGAAGAAGCGTTTGAGCACCTTAGGCAATTCTTCTGCTAGAGCTGTATAGTAGTTATAGCCATACTGAGTATCTGTGTACCAGCCATTACTTGTATTTGGCATGACAACAATCAGATTGGTCCCTCGTAGCAAGCGTTCTACATTGGTCCGCTTGAGCCAACTATTGTGGTTTCCAGACATCCCGTGAAGTAGGTAGAGAACTGGGATATCTTTACTGTTTGGCTCTATCACCCGAGATGCATCAGGATAGAGAACATTTACTCCCCACTCCATATCTAAAACTTCTGAGTAATACTCAATCTTCATTACTGCCATAACTTGCTCCTTATTCGTTTGAGATAAGAAAAAGCCGAAACTCGACTTTCTCTACTGTTATTTAATCCTTATTTTGCTTCCATGACTACTGGTAGGATGGCTGGACGACGCTTGGTTTGGTCAAAAAGGAATTTTGCCAAATTATCACGGACCTTCCCTTTAAGATCAGCCCAGTCAAAGTCCTCACCTTGGAGGTAATCTTCAACTGTTTGGTTCACCAACTCTGTACTTTCACGTAAGATATCACGACTCTTTTTAAGATAGACGAATCCACGCGTATGTACTCGCGCTTTAGCAATGATTTTCTTCTCACGACGGTTAACAGTGATAGCTACGATAAAGATACCATCTTCTGACAAGACCTTGCGGTCACGAAGAACAACGTTCCCAACATCCCCAATGGCATTACCATCAATCAAGACATCACCTGCAGTAACAGCACCGGATGGAACGAAGTCTCCATGCTCATAAGACATGGTTGTCCCTTTTTTAGGGATAAAGATACGCTCTGGTAGCATACCAACCGCCATAGCAGCCTTGGCATGAGCATCCAACTCACGGTATTCTCCCTGGATTGGGAAGAGATACTGAGGATGTAAGAGATTAATCATTAATTGAAGATCACGCGCATTCCCATGTCCTGATACACGCAAGCTTTGAGTAATCGGTTTAACGACACCACCTGCTTGGTAGACCATGTTTTCTACACGTGCCATCACAGCTTCCTTAGCAATTGATGGCGTCGTAACGATATAGACCAAGTCACCATCTTTGATTTCAACATAGCGGTGACGACCAATGGACATTTTGCGGAGTCCGTTAATCGGTTCACCCATGCGTCCAGTTTCAAGGATGATTAATTCATGGTCCTCAAAACGAGACATATCTTTTGGTTTAATCAAGAGATTCTCATTTGCTAAAGACAATTTTTTCAAACGGATAGCTGTACGAACGATATTTTCAACGTCAAAACCAGTCAAAACAACACGGCGACCTGTATCCGCAGCCGCATCAAACACTTGCTGAATACGAGAAAGGTTACTTGCAACAGCAGCTACAATGATACGGCCATCCCAGTCAGAAATGGTTTGCGTAATTTCATCACCAACTTCACTCTCGCTGGCTACTTGAATATTACTGTCTGCATTTGCTGAGTCGCTTAGAAGGGCTAAAACTCCTTCGCGACCGATTTCTGCTAAACGACCAAAGTCAGTCGCATATGATTCGCTAGCCGTTTGGTCAAATTTGAAGTCCCCTGTATAAACGATACTTCCTTTAGATGTTTTCAAAACGACACCCAGACTCTCTGGGATAGAGTGAGTTGTGCGGAAGAAGGAAACCTCCGTACCGCCAAAGTCGATTTCTGTATTTTCATCAATAACATGGAAATCATCGAATTTTTTAGCACTATCATTTCCTTTAACAAAAAGCTTAGCAAGTTCGATAGTCAACTCTGAACCAAAGACAGGAACTTTCACTTCTGACAAAAGATAAGGAAGAGCTCCGATTGCATCCGCATGTCCGTGTGTTAAAAAGACTCCTGCAATACGGTCGCTGTTTTCAAATAGATATTCCATATTTGGAATAACGACATCGACACCCAACTGTTCATTTTCAGGATATTTCAAACCTGCATCTAAAACAAAGATTGAGTCGTTAATTTCTGCGATGTACATGTTTTTCCCGTTTTCACGAACACCACCCAAAGTAGTTAATTTAATATTGGTCATTTCCCCTCCGAAGTATTACTATAACGTGTTTATAGAGTCTATATAACTCTCTGTTTTAAAAGTTCAATTTACTTTTATCCGAATCTTTTCCTCTTATTATACCATTTTTTTACTAATTTTCAAAATGAAGACAGAATTTCAAATATAGAACATGCATACTAATAATTAATCGGATTGTTTTGTATCTTTCTTTATTTTCAAAATCTCTGTCCACCTTAGAACCTGTAATATTGTATAGCAAATATCTACTAAGCCAAAAGATAGCAAAAGGGTAATTCTCAGACAATAAAAAAAGATTTAGAAATTCTAAATCTTTTTAAGTATTTTTAGTTTGGATAAATGTATCTTACAGTACCTCTTGATGCTGTCGGATTAAACCAGCCACGATAGTTTCCGATTGGTTGAGTTCCACTACCATCATAGTTGCATTCAAATACTTGAATAGAAGTCTCGCTTTGAACATCTGTCACATAAGCAACGTGACCATATTCACCACCGTCCCAAACGGCGATTGCTCCTACTACAGGTACATTTCCTGTCTTAAAGCCTTGTGAACTAGCGTAGATTGCCCAAGTATTGGCATTCCCCCACCAGTTGCTAGCCCAAGGCGCTAATTCTTTCACGCCCCATGTACACTGACCAACAGGATATGAGTTCCCGTAGTTTGTTGGAGTATTTACGACAACATCATCAGCTGCTACCCCATTCACAGTGCTAGTTGCTTCATAAGATGGAGCACTGTATGAATAGCTAGCTTGAGTTAGGCCGCTGACTTCTAGTACATCACCTGGGTGGATGGTGTCAAAAATGCTTTTTCCATTATTTGCCGCTAACACATAAGGATCCATACCACTTGCAGCAGCAATACCAAAAAATGAATCGCCGTCTTGAACAACGTAAGAGTCAGCGCTAACAGTTTGAGCACCAACTGTAGCCAAAATAGCTATAGATGTTAAACCAAGAGTCAGTTTAGCAACTGTTTTTTTCATAACAATTTTCTCCTAAAATTTTATTGATAATTTCTAATTTTTTTGTTGACAAGAGAATCATACATCTTTTACATGTCAATTATTTTAGAGTTATGTTGTAGTCATGTTACAAATCTGTTTACTTTTACTACATGACGTTCTAAAGAACACAACATTTAAAATTATAAGAGACTACAAAAAAGCTGAGATAGATTACCTCAGCCTCTTTCCTTTTATTTTTCCATCAAGAAATCATAGATTTCCTGCACTGTACCTAGTGCCAACATTTCTTGGTCTTTAACAGTTTGCTTGAGATTTTGATAAATCTGACTTTCAGCAATATCCCGTTTAGCCGCATCTTTATTAACCCTCATCACACCATTTTCAATGGTGACAAAACCAAGCTCTTCAAAAATTTGAATCATCTTGACGAGTAAAATCTGTTCAATTTTAAGATAAGCTGATAGGTCTTTTAATTTATAACGGATATCGAATTCTGGAAACTGGTATATCGTCTTATAGAGCTTTGCAAATTGCTCTCTTGTGCCATACCCTGTCAAATAGTAGGGCTTCTCGATATCATTTTTAAAGTAAACAGCTGAGAAATCATGTTGCTGGAAAATGTCCTTGAGAATCCTGATGTCTTCTGGGATATTCTTGACAACGACTGCTGGACTCGATGAAATATCTGGCAATTCTCCAGTAAAATCAAGCACTGGCACTCCGTCTGGTAGAACAGCATTCTTCCCACGAATATTAAAGAGCTGAACACCGTCCACACGAGCATCTACCATCATCAACTGTAGAGTTGTTTGCCCATTCCATTGGTTAACGGAAAGAGTGACTGCTAACTCCAGTTGTTTTGTCTGCGCAAATTCTGTCGCTTTCGACCCTTGACCAAAGGCAACCACTTCAAAGTTCGCAGTTCCTTTGGAAATTTTTAACTTCAGGTGACTATCTCCTGCTCCCATAGAACGAGCATTTTCAACTTGAAAATCTCGAATGTAGAAGACAGGTTTTTGATTGTCCATTCCAAAAGGAGCTAACTTCTCAAAGCTTTTAACCGTATCTAAACTCAGGCTTTCCAAATCTAGTTCTTCATCTAGATATAATTTACTCTTTCCCTTAGCATCTATCCCTTTGTCTTTTACATAGGTTTCTAAAATTTCTGACAAGGCATCTAACTGTTCAGCCTCGAGCGTCATACCTGCGGCACCTGCATGGCCACCAAAGGCGATAAAGAGAGCGCGATGCGGATCCAAAGCTTCAAAGATATCGACTGCTTCAATACTCCGTGCGCTTCCCTTGGCACGACCATCTTCAATATTCAGAACAATAACTGTTTGACCTAGTTCTTCCAGTAAGCGTCCAGCTACAATTCCAAGAACCCCTGGGTTCCAGCCTTCCTTTGACAAAACCTGAACACTTTTACTAGGATCTACCATGTTTTTAGCTTCATCATAGATGGCTTGAACGATTTCCTTGCGTTCTTCATTTTTTTCTTGAATCATGAGGACAATTTCATGCACCTCTTCATCATCAAAGCCAGTCAGTAAATCAATCGCTGGATTGGGATCATCCAAGCGCCCCAAGGCATTTAACCGAGGTGCCAACTGAAAACCAACTGTTTCTTCTGTAATATCACTAGTAGCAATTCCTGCAATTTCAAATAGTTCTTGGAGACCAATTCGTTGAGTATTGCGCAAAACTTCTAGACCGTACTGAACCATGATACGATTTTCATCCGTCAGGCTTACCATATCCGCAATGGTTCCAATGGCAACCAAGTCAAGCAACTCAACCTGCACTTCCTCCAAGAGGGCACAAGCTAGTTTAAAAGCAACTCCACAGCCTGCTAATTGTTTAAAAGGATAATCTGCTTCTGGATGTTCAGGATGGACGATTGCATAAGCATCTGGTAAAACCTCTGGCATGGAGTGGTGGTCTGTCACAATGACATCCACTCCCATAGACTGAGCCAAGTCAATGGCTTCATGCCCAGCAACTCCATTATCCACTGTCACAATCAAAGACACACCCTGTTGCTCGATGAAATATTTGTAAACACTGGCATTTGGACCATAACCGTCTGTAAAGCGATTTGGGAGATAGACCAGACACTCTGCTCCTAATTGTTCCAAACTCTCCTTGACAATCGAAGCCGAAGTCATCCCATCTGCATCGTAGTCACCATAGACGAGAATCAATTCTCCTTGCTCGATAGCCTGGCGAATACGATCAACTGCCTTATCCATATCATGTAATAGATAAGGATCATGTAAATCTTCCAAAGAAGGTTCTAAAAATTTCTTCAGGCTGCTTTCGTCCTTGATTCCACGTTGAAACAACAAACAAGCGACTTCAGAACTCAAGCCTACACTCTTGGCAATCTTTGTAAAATCCGCATCCTCAACTTGCGGAGAAAATTGCCAATTATAAGTAGGAATTATCAAATAAATATCCACTCTTTCTTACGATTCTATTCATTTATTATAACACGATTTTTGGTTTTTCTCCTGATATTCAGACCATATTCTTTGCTAAATTTTTAAGCCACTTCAGCTAACACCTCGCCTATTTAACAACGAAAAAACACCTAAACAACTAGGCTTTTCAGTACAGCAATTCAGGTGTTCTTTAGTTTAAAATTTATTTTTTAATTCTCGCTTCTGTATCAGTTACAAGTTGAGCGAGACTAGTTAGGCTCAATTCTTTTTCCATAGCTTGCTGGATTTTTAGCAATTTCTCATCTAAAACCACATGAATATTGGCTCCAACTGGACAATTTGGATTCGGATTATCATGAAAGCTAAAGAGTTGACCCGTCTTCCCGAGACTTTCAACTGCTTGATAGATATCCAAGAGACTAATATCTTCAAGATTTTTGATAATTTCTGCTCCTCCAGTTCCACGCGCAACAGAAATCAATTCTGCTTTTTTCAGTTGAGACAAGGTTTTACGAATAATAACAGGATTAACCCCCACACTGCTAGCTAGAAAATCACTAGTAACTTTATTTTCCTTGCCTTCAAGGGCAATGATAACTAGCATATGGGTTGCAATGGTAAAGCGACTTGAAATTTGCATGCAGTTCTCCTTTCTCGTTAACTAAGCTCATTCTTCTCTTATATTTATTATAGCTCCTCTAGTTGTAATGTCAAGAGTTACGACTGAGCCAGTCATCCAATTCTGCATCATGCCCTTGACTTTGAGCAATTTCATGCAGTAAGTCCTGATTGTGGGTATGATGGATTCCATTGACTAAACTTTCATAATAGACCTGATAGTAGGGCAATTGCAACTCTCGAGCCAACTGCAACTCTGCTTCGACATCATAATCAACGCGACGAAAATCTACATCCTTCAATCCTTTATCATCAAATTCCAAAATCATATATTGGGCTCGTAAATCCTCACGCAGACTTGCTGATAAAAAGAAAGGCTGCCCAATCGAACCTGGATTCAAAATGAGTTGTCCACCACTTCCATAACGTAAAAATTGTTGGTGGATATGACCATAGATGGCAATATCGGAGTCAGGATTAGTCACCAAACGATCAAAATCTTCCTGCTTTCCAAGATGAATCAGTTCTCTTCCCCAATTTTTATCCGGTAAATGATGACTAATCCCCACCTTGAGATTTCCAAACTGGCGATGGGTGTGCATAGGAAAATCCTGAAGTTCTTCAATCTCATCTAGACTAATTTCTTCCATGATATACTGACATTGCCGTAAGAGGTAGCGATGACTGGGCCTACTTGTATCCAATTTTCGGTGAGCAGCCCGCCATAAACTTTCTTCCCAATTCCCCAGAACCCGAACCGTCATCGGCAATTCCTCCAATCGTCTGAGGATACTTTTTCGTCCCGTTCCTGGCATGAGAATATCTCCCAAAAGCCAATATTCCTCAACTCCTGCCTTTTCCGCATCTGTGAGAACTGCTTCCAATGCTCCTGTGTTGCCATGAATATCTGAAAGTACCGCAATTTTTGTCATATCAATCCCTCTTGTTTTCTCACATTTAATTATAGCACTCTTAAAAGCAAAGTCAAAAGCGTTTTCCTTCCTATCATTTTTTACTTTACTTTTTTAGTGAAAAGGATTACAATGAGGGTGATAAGAAATGAGGAGGTTTTTGCTATGACACAACGTTACGAAAACATCATGGTAGCAGTCGACGGTTCTAAAGAAGCTGATTTGGCTTTTGTTAAGGGAGTTCAGTCAGCTGTGCGTAACCAGGCTAAACTAACCATCGCCCATGTAATCGATACTCGGGCTCTTCAAAGCATTTCAACATTTGATGCTGAAGTTTATGAAGAGTTACAAGTGGAAGCCCAAGACTTGATGGCAGAATATGAAAAACGTGCAAGAGACGCTGGTCTTACAGATATTAAAGTTGTCATCGAAATGGGAAATCCTAAAACTCTTTTGGCCAAAACAATCCCGGACCAAGAACATGTTGATTTGATTTTGGTCGGAGCAACAGGACTTAACGCCTTCGAACGTTTGCTTGTCGGATCATCTTCAGAATATATCCTACGCCATACAAGTGTTGACCTTCTCGTCGTTCGAGACAAGGATAAAACTTTATAATGAGAAAAAAAGAGGTCGGGAAAATCCCGACCTTGCTTTTTATTAGTGATAGCCTTTTATACAGCAAGGACTATATTCGTCAAAAAATCCTAAACTAATCTGTAAAGTAAAGGAGAGGATGTTCGAAGATTGACAGCGGTTTCAAAGAGTGGTATACTAAAAGCAACTGAGAATGTAATCATAGTTTAGAAAAGGAGACTCGTTATTTTGCCACTTGTTATAGACGACTTGGCATTCTTACGTCTAAGGGTATCATACATTTTGTTTTGAAACTACTTACTCCATTTTCCTAGTTCTCTATTAACAATCCCTCGGGAATATGAGCCCTTCGTTAACTAAATTAGCTAACCTCATCTATCATAGTAGCACTTTTCAAAGTTACTAATTCCGTATTCTTCTATCTTGAAGATGATAGATTGTTGTACACCTCCCTAAACTGTTACAATAATCTATGAGTTTAATTCGAAAGGATTGTATATGTCAAAAACAAAGAAAATACTTTTACTTATTTTCTGCATTCTTATCTTGACAGTCTTCCTCCCCATCTTGGTTGATTACCAAAAAGCAAGTGACCTAGGCATTCAATTGTTTAGCTGGAGAGAATGGAGTTTTGTTGCATTCATTTCTAAATACATCTTTTGGGGGACATTAATCCTATCAGTATTAGTTTTATCATCAATCCTAGTTATACTATTTTATCCTAAGCAATATTTGGATATTCAATTAGGTACTAAAGATGATAAGCTTAAACTAAAAAATTCAGCTATTGAAGGGTTCGTTAGATGTGTTGTTGATGATTATGAGTTGATTAAAAATCCAACTATCCGTGTAAATATCAGAAGAAATAAATGTTTTGTTTACGTGGAAGGTAGAATAATTACTTCAGACAACATCTCTACTAAGTGCCAGTCAATTCAAAATGAAATAACTCAAGGATTAAGGCAGTTTTTTGGTCTTGAACGTGAGGTAAAACTTGAAGTTTTGGTTAAAAACTATCAACCTCCAACTCAACACAAGAAAACTACAAGTCGTGTAGATTAAGGAAGTGAAAAGATGGAATTACTTAAAAAGTATCAGTATCCAATTTTATCAGGCTTAATAGGTATTATTCTAGCTTGTTTAATTATTTCCTTTGGTTTCTTCAAAACACTATTTGTTTTGATTTTCGGAGCTTTAGGAATTGTAATTGGATTATATATCCAAAAAAACTATATAAATAAATAATAAGGAGTTGCATATGTCAAACTTGGAAAAAAACGTTTCTACAGAAAAAAATGAATCTACTGCTACTACTCATGAAGTAAAAGGAAGCCTTACTTATGAAAATAAGGTTATCCAAAAAATTATTGGTCTAGCACTAGAAAAAGTACCTGGTCTTTTGGACGTTGATGGAGGATTTTTCTCTAATTTAACTGAAAAAATTATTAACACAGATAATGTTACTCGTGGAGTTAATGTTGAAGTTGGTAAGACACAAGTTGCTGTCGATTTGAATGTTGTTGTAGAATACAAAATTAACGTTCCTGAACTATATAACAAAATTAAAAAAGTTGTCACTTCTGAGGTTTCACAAATGACAAATCTTGAAGTTGTTGAAGTAAATGTGAACGTTGTTGATATCAAAACAAAAGAACAATTTGAAGCAGATTCAGTGAGTCTTCAAGATAGAGTAACTGACGTAGCAGAGTCAACAGGTGAATTTGCATCCGAACAATTTGGAAAAGTTAAATCTGGTTTCAGTAATGGTGTATCAACTGCTAAAGAAAAAGCAAGTGAAGGTGTCGAAGCTGTAAAAGATGTAACATCTAAAGAAAAAAGTCGTGTAAACTAGCTGCAAAATCTAATATGAACAAAAATACCTATTGAATAAATCCAATAGGTATTTTAATTTTTCATCTTGAAGCTTCTAACTCATTCTATTTTCTCTTTCCTTATGGCGTTCATAAGCCTTAATTTGGCGCTCTATCTCCTTTTTGATCGCAGGTTCTGGAGCATATTTTTCTTTCCAGTTATCTGGTTTCAAGATTTTGTGGGTTACTGGATCAAAATGAGCTTTACCATCTGGGAAGATTTTACCCATATTCGCTTGATGGACAATTTCAAAGATTCGCTCTGGGTCTACCCCCATCAGAACAAAACTTCCATAGGTAAAGTAAAGTGTATCAATCAAAGCATCAACCTGACCAACGAGGCTTTTCTCAGCTGGTGTTGATTTACTTACTTTTTCAGCTGCTTTATCGAGTGCCTGATGCAAATCTTGTACAGCTTGTTGAAATTCCTCTTCAGAATTGCTTGCAGCACGGACAAATTCAACTAACTCTTCAATCTTAAAACCGGCGCGATGAGTTGCCCCTTGCAAATCCCAAGCTATTGGTTCTTCTTGAGTTCGCTCGTCCATCATATGATGGAAGGTTTTAACCTTGTTAAAATGATAGTCACGACTGACAAAGACTTTTTCAGAAGACAAAACTCCAAAATATTCCAAAGCCTTATGAATCCCATCGTTTTGGTTGCTGGCAGTAATATGCTTAGCAACTTCTTTTACGCTGTTGCTACCATTTCCCATGGCAACAGACATTCCAACGCCTGCCAACATTTCCAAGTCATTATCCGAGTCTCCAAAAGCCATGACTTGGTTGAGATCAAAACCATACTCTTTCCCGACACGACGGATACCCTCTAACTTAGAATTTCCTTGATTGATAATATCGGCCGCGAATGGATTACTTCTGGTAAATTTCAAATGATTTAATGCTTCAGCAGCATGGTTTGTCTCCTCAGGCGTCATCAACATAAGCACCTGATAGATCGGTTGGTTGATTAAGTCCAACAAATCATCTTCCTTCTGAGGAAGGGCCTTACTGACCATACGATTAAAGGAATGACTAACAGTACGAGTCAAAAATTTAGGTACAAATCGACTAACTAGCTGTGAAAGAGGGCTGAGTCCAAAGGACATAATCCGAGAACCGACAACGTCTTGTCGCGTTCCCATGGCAATCTCTTTTCGATTTTTCTTGGCATAAGAGATGATTTGTCTGAGGCTTCTCTTATCAATAGGGCTAGCAAAAAGAACTCGATCTTTGTTAAAGATATATTGGCCATTGTAGGTCACTGCAAAATCCAGATCCAAATCATCCATCAAATCCTTAACAAAAAAAGGTCCTCGCCCTGTTGCTACCCCAACAAGTACTCCTTGTTCTTTCACAATCTTGATAGCTTCCTTAGTGGACTTCAAAACACTCTTACTGTCATTTACAAGCGTTCCATCAATATCAAAAAATACAGCTTTGACTTCCATTCTATCTCATTCCTTTCTTTTATGATACAATGATTATACCACATTTCAGAAAAAGTGAGTGAATCATGACTAAGAAAATCCTTGTTTTACATACCGGTGGCACTATTTCCATGCAGGCAGATGAATCTGGAGCTGTAAGGACTAGTGCTGATAACCCTATGAATCATATCTCTAATCCTCTCGAAGGTATCGAAGTCCATTCCTTGGATTTTTTAAATTTGCCCAGCCCACACATCAAGCCTAAGCATATGTTAGCCCTCTACCATAAAATTAAACAAGAGGCATCGTCCTATGATGGTGTTGTCATTACACATGGGACAGATACACTAGAAGAAACGGCTTATTTCCTCGATACCATGGAAGTACCTCATATGCCTATCGTCCTGACAGGTGCCATGAGATCTTCCAATGAACTGGGAAGCGATGGTGTCTACAACTATCTTAGCGCCTTACGAGTGGCCAGTGATGACAAGGCTGCAGATAAGGGTGTCTTGGTCGTTATGAACGATGAAATTCACGCCGCCAAATATGTCACAAAAACGCATACTACTAACGTTAGTACCTTTCAAACACCAACTCATGGACCACTCGGGCTCATTATGAAGCAGGAAATTCTCTACTTCAAAACGGCTGAACCTCGTGTTCGTTTTGACCTTGAGAGCATTCAAGGGCTGGTCCCTATTATCCCTGTTTATGCGGGCATGACCGATGAACTTCTCGATTTACTTCCTGTTGACCAACTAGATGGATTGATTATTCAGGCTTTTGGCGCTGGAAATGTACCAAAGGAAACAGCTGAAAAATTAAAATCTCTCAGTCAAGCAGGACTTCCTATTGCACTAGTCTCACGTTGTTTCAATGGGATTGCAGAACCTGTTTACGCCTACGAAGGCGGTGGTGTTTGTCTTCAAAATGATGGTGTATATTTTGTAAAAGAACTTAACGCTCAAAAAGCACGACTGAAGCTTCTTATCGCAATCAATGCTGGACTTAAGGGCGAACAACTCCGAACATATATGGAAGGATAATAAAAAACCAGGAAATCAGCTAGATTCCTGGTTTTTTATTACTTTTTGCGAGTTGATTTGCGTTCTATCAAACCGTGAGGGAGGAGGACTTCACGTTCTTCTAATTCCTCTTTATGCATAATCTTCGTCAACATACGCATACTAATCGCACCTAAATCATACAAGGGTTGTGCGATAGTTGTAAGGCTTGGTCGAGTAAAGCGAGCGATTTGAGAATCATCACTCGTAATGATTTCAAAGTCTTCTGGTACTGAAACTCCATGATCAGCCAAGCCGTTCAAGAGACCAGCTGCCAATTCATCACCAGTCACAATCGCTGCAGTTGCTTTTGAAGAAACTAAGCGCTCTGCCAGAGCATAACCATCATCATAGCGATATTTAGATTCAAATACAAGTCCTTCACTATAGTTGACTCCTGCGGCTTTCAAAGCTTCTTTGTAGCCAACCAAGCGAATTTTACCGTTAATATCATCTACCAATGGACCACTCACAAAGGCAATTTTTTTGTTACGCTTCAACAAATGGCGAACAGCATCCGCAGTAGCATTCTTATAGTCAATATTAACACTTGGAAGCTGGTGTTCTACATCCACTGTTCCTGCAAGAACTACAGGGGTACGTGAACGTGAAAACTCTGAGCGAATTTTCTCTGTCAAGTGATAGCCCATAAAGATAATACCATCGACTTGTTTTGAAAAGAGTGTATTAACTACTGCTACTTCTTTTTCATCATCTTCATCGCTATTAGCGAGAACGATGTTGTACTTGTACATCTCTGCAATATCATCAATTCCTTTTGCCAGAGCAGCGAAATAAGTATTTGTGATATCTGGAATGACAACACCGACAGTTGTTGTACGTTTGCTTGCCAAGCCACGAGCTACTGCATTTGGACGATAGTCTAGGCGTTCAATAACCTCTAGAACTTTCTTGCGAGTGTTCTCTTTGACATTCTTATTGCCATTGACTACACGACTGACTGTTGCCATTGAAACTCCTGCTTCTCGGGCAACGTCATAAATTGTTACTGTATCATCTGTGTTCATACCGTTTCCTTTCTAATGTTGAAAATTTTGTTTTCATGTTTACACTACCTCCAGTTTACCATTTATTGTAAGCATTTTCAAGGGATATATAAACTTTCTTTGAAAAAATTTTACTGTAAATCATATTTTCTGAAATCAGTTAACTTTTCTTGATTTTTAGAGATGTTTGCAGTATGATTATTAAAAAATGAAGTAGGAGGCATCGATGGCTTTCACGGATTCGCATCGACGTTGTGCCAGTTTTGGCGTAGTAACTAATCTCCCAGATGATGTTATCGACTCAATCTGGTATATTATCGATCATTTTTTAAAGCATGTTTTTGAATTAGAAGATGAATTGGAATTTCGACTATTAAATAACGAAGGCTCTATCACCTTCCGTTTTTCTAGCCAACACCTGCCTACAACGATTGACTTCGACTTTAATCACCGTTTTGATCCATTGTATCCACCAAAAGTACTCGTTATGGATATGGACGGGAAGGAAACTATTCTCCTACCTGAAGAAAATGACCTATTTTAAAAACTCTAGTCTCTTGACTAGAGTTTTATTTTTGTTAATAAACGGATCGACTGACCACGATCCCACTTGGTTTCTTAAATTCTAAATCTAGATAGTCCTGATAGGTTCCAGGAACGATAAACCCTTGCGGGCTCAGGATATCTGTCCCAGCTTCTCCAACGATAGAATCTGCTAACAGAACACAGTTGGTACTAAGGACAAAATAGGTTTTGTATTTAGACGATTTAAACTTATAGAGACTGGCATCTGCTTCATGTTTCAATTGATAAGAGTAAGTATGTTTGATTTCCCCTTCTCTTCTTTTCATCAACTGCGAACTTGGTTCCCAAGGGATTAAAAGATTCTCTATTTCTTTCAATCGCTCTTCGATTGCCTTTTTCTGTTGTTCAGACAAGCTCAAGCCATAGACAAAGAGAGTTTTTTGACTTTCTCTCTTACAGAGTTCGATATACTTTTCTCGATTTGCCTTAAAGAGAACCCCATCACCAATCGTACCAAACAAACGTTCTGAGTGCGGGTCATAAGAACCATAAGAAATAACCTGACCTTGATAACAGATATCTACATGACCCATTGCCAAGAAGAAGGACGATTCTGAGGCATGGATAAAAATTTCTAGATCAACTGATTTTTCATTTTTTCTCTCTGAATGTACTTGACTTTCTTCCGTTTGATGGGTCGCTAAGGTTTCATTCCACTTTCGTAAGGTGTTAATGGGAATCAAAGCTGTCACAAATATAGGCAGTGTCATTCTCATTCTGCGCTTCAGCTTGGGATTGCTTCTCACTTTTTCAAAAAAGAAACCATCCCTGACACTGCTCGCTCCCAACATGATCAAGTAAAAACCAAGTAAGAGTAACTCAAAATTTGTCGCATCATGGAAAGGGGAGACACTGTAGAGACCAAATCCCATCATCCACAAAGCATCGAATAAGTAATTGACCCTTGGGCGAATATGATTCTTCCGATAAATCAACCAAGTAATCAGGCTAATCAGACCAGTACACAATTGATAACTTCCAATAGCAATGACTAAGAAATAGAGGGCTATTCCCTGCAGAATGACAGAATCAAATAGGATGACAGCAACAAAGAGCTTGGCTAATGTTATAAAAATATTTTCTCTACGGGACTTTTCCTGAAACCATCGTGTCAATAAATGCCAAACTGCTGACAAGAAAAAGTAACCCATCAATAGCTGGTAACCCAACCTCGGTACTATCTGCCCAAAACAAATCAGGAGAAGACCAAGGATAATAGCTAGCGCTCCCTCACCTAGACTTCTCCATTTACTATAAGTTTCGGAAAACTTAGGCATTTTCTTTCTCCAATTGACTATACAAGTGACGAATCGGTTGTCCTAGCACTGGATGAATAAAATGCGGAGCTATTTCTTGAAGGGATTCTAGGACAAAGAGACGCTCGGGAATATAGGGATGTGGCAAGATGAGGGCGTCAGTATAGATCACTTGATCCTCTACAAATAGCAAATCCAAGTCAATCAAGCGTGGTCCCCAATGTACCTCTCTAACTCGTCCCATTTCTGACTCAATCGCCAACAAGGTTTCTAACAAGATTGGAGCTGGCAACCAGGTTTCCACTTCAATGACTTGATTGGCAAAGCTAGCTTGATCTACCCCGCCCCAAGGTTCAGTCGTAATTACGCTAGACTCCTTGAGAACATGGATGCCATGAGCTCGCATTTTATCAATCGCTTGCTCAAGATTAGCTGTCTTATCACCCATATTACTTCCTAGAGCGATAAAAGCTCGTTGTTTACGACGATGGATGGTTACTGAACAGGTATCTAGTGGTAAATGGACAGGTGCCCATGGTTTTTTAAGTTCTAGCTCAATTTCTTGAACGATAGGGTAGGTCTCAAAAGTGCGCTCTACTAGTTTGTAGGCTACTGTTTCAATCAGGTCTTCAGTGGTTTCCTGGAACCAAGTCGTCCATTGCTGACAAAGTTCCCCATAATGGATAGAAGACTCCAAGTCCAACTCCGTCGCAGCCTTTGTCATATCATAGGATAAGCTAGCTGAAATGACAAACTTTTGCCCTAATTCCTTCTCACTAGGGAAGAGTCCATGAAAGGCGAAAACTTCCAGATCCTTAATGTGCAATTGATCCATAACTATTCCTTTCTAGAAAAATTCGTTTGAAGCGATTTTCATAGCCCCATGAGGCGATACGCTTGGTCTCGAAGATCCTTATCTGTTTCAAACACTCCACGAGCTACAGTGGTTAAGGTAGTAGTCCCTGGTTTTCGAACACCTCGCATACTCATACACATATGCTCTGCTTCAATCACAACGAAAGCACCTTTGGCACCAAGATAGTCCATCAAGGCGTCAGCTACTTCGATATTCAAGCGTTCTTGAATCTGTGGCTTTTTTGCATAAACTTCAACTGTACGTGCAAGCTTCGACAAACCTGCTACACGACCATCCGGGATGTAGGCGATATGAGCTTTTCCATAAAATGGCAAAAAGTGATGTTCACACATGGTATGGAAAAAGATATCCTTTTCCACTACCATATTATCATCAATAATCTCAAAAGATTTTGACAAGTGTTCCTCTGCAGTTTGACCAAGTCCTGAAAAAATCTCTTGATACATGCGAGCTACCCGAGCAGGAGTTTCCTGTAAGCCTTCGCGGTTGACATCTTCGCCGACCGCTTCGATAATCATTTTTACAGCTGTCTCAATCTTTTGTGTATCCATTCTCTAGTTTTTCCTCTCCATTAGATAGGCTCTCACCTGGCTCAAGAAATACAAGGAGCCCGTGACTATCCTAACTGTTTTTTTCTCTTCGTCATCTATCATATTTTGGTCTAGAAATGCCTGCCAACTCTGGTAGCTAAGATTTCTAGAATAAGCTACTTTCTTTAGCACTTCTTCATCCGTTGCTCGACCATCATCAAAATGTGTTAGTGTAAGATTAGTATCTGGTAAGTTCTCTAATAAATCTAACATATCCTCTAAAGCCTTGGTTTTAATACAAGTAAAGAGGATTTCCTTGTGATAGTCAGCAAATCGTTCATCCAAAGTTTCCAATAAAGCCTTGATGGCATGGGGGTTGTGGGCCCCATCTAAAATCATCAAGGGTTTTCTAGAAACAACTTCTAAACGTCCAGGCCAGCTTGTTTCCTCTAAAGCTTGAGCCACTAAATCATTTTCTGGCAATTCTCGCCCAGTCTCTTGACAATAGGCATCCAACAAAGTTAGTGCCATTCCGGCATTATCTATCTGGTGCAAACCAAGCAGACCTGTTTGAAAGCGACCTTGTCTAAGTGGGCTTAAATAGTCAAAGACTTCTCCCGTCTCCACACTCTCTTGATGACTGACTTGATAATCTTCCCCATAAATAAGCCTAGGAGCCTCTTTCCCTTTCGCAATCTGGTCAATAACCACCATAGCTTCTGGGACAATGTTCCCCGTTACAAGAGGAACTCTTGACTTGATAATGCCTGCTTTCTGCTCTGCGATGGCTTCCAAAGTATCACCAAGTAAAGCTACATGATCCAGTCCAATGGTTGTGATACCTGTTAAAATAGGCTGACAGACATTGGTACTATCCAAAAGTCCACCCATACCAACTTCCATAATAGCCACATCGACCTGCTCTGAGGCAAAGTAATCATAGGCTATAGCAGTGATAATCTCGAATTCTGTCGTTCCCTGCAAGGCAGGAGCGTACTCCCCTTCAAGTAGTGAGCGATATTCCGACATTAAGACTTCTAGTTTAGCTTCTGGGATTGACTCCCCATTAATGGCTATCTGATCCGTATAATGAATCAGATAGGGAGAGCTAAAGACACCAACTCTTAGTCCCATCTTTTCCAACATATTCTTCAAAAAAGCTAAGGTAGATCCCTTACCATTGGTTCCACCGATGTGGATAACCTTGAGCTTAAGATGGGGATTGCCACGTAAGGCTAACAATTCCACCATCCTCTCCAAGCCGAAATGCGGTTGATCTGTCCGATAGTTTGCTATCCACTGATTCGTTTCGTTTTTATTCATCTTACTTATATTGTTTCAAATCTAAATTTTCCGCATCATCTGCTAGGCGGACAGCAGACGCAATTTCGACTGCCATCTTGTGACTGGCTACATCATGTACACGCACCACTTCCACACCTTGTCTGGCAGCAATACTGGTTACATGAGCCGAAGCAATATCACGATTTCGGAAACCTACTTCTGTATCTGGATTGACTTCAAAGCCATTTTCTTCCAGAATATTGATGACAAAGCGCTTGCGAGAGACTCCTAGAAAGATAGGATAGCCCATCTCGTGCAATTTATCAAGGTCACGTAGAAGGATGAGATTTTCCTTTTTGGTCAAGCCAAAGCCAATCCCTGGATCCAGCATGATGTTTTCTTTTGCAATACCAGCTTCCTTCGCTCTTGCAAGTGCACGGCCAAAGAAAGCTGTCATCAATTCTTCTACTGGCAGTTGTTCAAATTCAGCCAAGTCTTCTTTTGTAAAAGGCTCTCCAAATCCAAAATGAGGGAAGATAAGTGAACTAGGGTGCTGAGGACGTACCATGACTGGATTAAACATGATGACCACCTGAGCTCCTGCTTTGGCAACCACTTCTGCCATCTTCTCATCCCCCATAAGACCTGTAATGTCATTGACTATATGGGCTCCAGCCTTTAGAGCCGCTTCTGCAACTTGACTTTTCCATGTGTCGACCGAAATCAAAACATCACTTTCTTGACGGATAGCCTGAATGACTGGAACCACACGTTGGATTTCCTCTTCAATCTCAACATAGCTACTTCCAGGTCGAGTAGATTCCCCACCGATATCTAAAATAGTGGCACCTTCAGCTATCAATTTTCGAGCCTGCTTTAAGGCTTCTTCAATAGCAAAGAATTGGCCCCCATCAGAAAAAGAATCTGGGGTGACATTGATAATACCGCAAATAGCTGTTTTAGTAAGATTCTCTCTTTTTTCCACGATTATCACTCAAATTTCATTTAGATTGGTATTTCTCTATTTTACTGTTTTTTTTGGATTCTGTCCAATTATCCATCGGTACTCCCAAACTTTAAAAGAGCGCAAAAAAAGGAGAACTTAAGTCCTCCTTGTTCTATGTTCTTATTTTTCAGTCAAAGCTGCAAGACCTGGAAGTTCTTTACCTTCGAGGAGTTCCATTGAAGCTCCACCACCAGTAGAGATCCATGAGAATTTGTCTGCACGACCAAGGTTGATAGCTGCAGCAGCTGAGTCACCACCACCGATGATTGATTTAACGCCTGGTTGTTTCACGATAGCGTCCATCACACCGATTGTACCAGCTTGGAAGTCAGGATTTTCAAATACACCCATAGGTCCGTTCCATACAACTGTTTTCGCACCAGTCAATTCTTGGTCAAATTTAGCGATTGATTTAGGACCGATATCCAGACCAAGGAATCCTGGATCTACTGCTTCACCTTCAGTGTCTTTCACTTCAGTGTAGTCAGCAAATGCGTTCGCTTCTTTTGAGTCAACTGGCAAGATCAATTTGCCGTTTGATTTTTCAAGAAGAGCTTTCGCCACATCCAATTTGTCTTCTTCTACAAGTGAGTTACCGATTTCGATACCTTGTGCTTTGTAGAATGTGTAAGTCATCCCACCACCGATTAGAACTTTATCAGCTTTTTCAAGCAAGTTTTCGATCACACCGATCTTGTCAGATACTTTTGATCCACCAAGGATAGCTACGAATGGACGTTCTGGAGCTTCAACTGCTTCTTTGATGTAAGCAATTTCGTTTTCGAGAAGGAATCCAGCAACAGCTTTATCAACGTTTGCAGAGATACCAACGTTAGATGCGTGTGCACGGTGAGCTGTACCGAAGGCATCGTTTACGAAGATACCATCTCCAAGTGATGCCCAGTATTTACCAAGTTCAGGATCGTTTTTAGATTCTTTCTTGCCATCAACATCTTCGAAACGAGTGTTTTCAACCAAGAGAACTTGTCCATCTTCAAGAGCGTTAACAGCTGCTTCCAATTCAGCACCACGTGTAACACCTGGGATAAATTTCACTTCTTGACCCAATTTAGCAGCCAAGTCAGCAGCTACAGGAGCAAGTGATTTACCTTCTTTATCTGCTTCTTCTTTTACACGTCCAAGGTGAGAGAAGAGGATTGCACGTCCACCTTGTTCAAGGATATACTTGATAGTTGGAAGAGCTGCAGTGATACGGTTGTCGTTAGTAATCACGCCATCTTTTACAGGTACGTTGAAGTCAACACGAACGAGAACTTTTTTCCCTTTCAACTCAACATCTTTAACAGTCAATTTTGCCATTAGATATGACTCCTTCTTTTTTTTTACGTGTTAATTATATCACAAAATCAATAAAAGAGATAGCAAAACCTTAAACTTTTGCCCTCAACCATTTCTTGATAGTAAATTAGGTTTTCTCTTGAAGCCATAACTGGATACTCTACAGCTTTCCTCTATACAAAAAAGATTTGACCCTTAAAAGTCAAATCTTTTTACTGTATGAAGTAAATGTTAGATACACTATCTAGCTTAATCTTCTTTTTTCTTTTGAGTGAGAAGTCCAAAACCACCCAAAACTCCTACCAATCCAAGAGCAATAAGATTTGCATCTACTCCTTCACTTGTACTTGGCAGTTGTTTTACTTCAGGTTTTTCAACTTGTCCTTCTGCTTTTGCTGGTTCCTGCTTCGCTGCTTGGTTTACTTGAACTGGCGCAACGGATGTTTCAGTCTTAGGTTCTGTTTTTGTAGTTTCCTTCTTAGTGTCCTGAGCCGCTGGAGTAGACACAACTGGTTGAGTAGTTGGAGCTTTAGCTACTTTTGGCCCAATCTCAACAATCTCAGTTACGGTTTCTTTAACTACTTCTGTCCCCTTAAGACTACGGTTGCCTTCTGCATCGACTTCTACGAGATTTCTACGAAGTCCTTCAACCCCTGCTTGAATCAGGCGACGTTCACCTGTTTGAAGATTAGGATTTATTCGTTCTTCATGTCCGTATGCAACTTTTTCTTCCTCAATCACTAATGCAGGATTGGTAATGGTCAAATCTTTGACTCCCTCTACTGGCTGAACACGACTTTCTACCTTCGTACCAACTTCAGTAATTTCTGCTACAGCTTCCTTGACAACTTCTGTTTGAAGAAGAGTACGGTTACCTTTGGAATCCACTTCAATAAAGTGACGGATTTGCCCTTCAACTCCAGTCTGAACAATGCGTCGTTCAGCCAATAAGAGGTCTCCTGACGGACGCTCTTGACGCTCGAAGGCTTGAGTTTCTGTCTCAATCACTAACTCAGGTAAAGCTTCAACTGTTGGAGCAGTTTCATCTTCTAAGCTACCTACATGATGGTTTTCTTCTGCAGGAGATAGTTTCTTATTCAGCTTTTCTTTCATGTCCGCAAAGGCTTCTGGAGTAAGATTTGTTGAACCAATGAGAGTTTCTGCTTGAGCTATGATTGGATCATCTGCATTTTTCTCACGAACTTCCCCTAAAAGAGTTTCAAGTTCTTCCTTAGCTGCTTGATAAACCTGTACACCATTCAAGTCAGCACCAGCTTGTTTCAAGTTATTCAAGGCTTGGTTGACTGCCTCTTGGCTAGCATCGTGGTTTTCTAAGATAGCTTTTGCTGCATCAATCTTCTCAACAAGAGCTGCTTGTTTTTCGGCATCCGCAAATGTATAAGCTGTTGTTCCTTTGCGTCCTTGAGCAGATGTGATTTCTTGTTTCAGATATTCGTCGTTTATCGCTGCCTTAGGTGATACTAGAACATCAAACTCGACAGTTTGACCTTGATAATGCAATTGAAGTTTTTGACGGCCTGTTTTTTGAGAATCATAGCCTGTAATTTCGACACCTTGGTCTGTAAAGCTATGTTCTGTTTCCGTTTCATCATCATACAAGACCTTGAAGCGGCCTTCTGATAAGTCAAGAGTATCGCCTACAAAGTAGTCAATTTTCGGTTGTTTGCTAATATACAAGGCTGCGACTTCTTTTGGACCAGCTTCTTCACCAGTCACTTGAACCTTGAAGCTTCCTGCAACTGGAAGACCAAGATAGGTCACTGTCAACTCTTGTTCACCATGGTGATGAGTATCATAGCCCTTAACAACTACACCTGCATGTGTAAGATTGATAACTTCATCCGCTTCTTCACCTTCGTATTTGACACGGAGAAGACCTCCTTTGAGATTCAATTCCTCGCCATCTTGGTAACTTGTCTTTTTAGGTGCTGTTTCTAGACTGACAGCCTTAATCTTTCTATCATCCTGAGGAATTGTTACAGCAAGGATATTACTGATTTCTTTGTCTGGTAATTGTGTACGATAGTATAGAAGGCTAGGACGTTTTTCAAAGTTTAATGAATCTGTCGCCAAATCCCCTCCAACTACTGTATTCAAGGTAGCGATTGGAGTTTTTGAATCTGGCTTGTCATAGACTGTGATGGTAGCTCCAGCAGGAACTTCTGAGAAACCAAGCTGAATCTTATTGTCCGTTAGAACACGCGCTGCAACTTTAGCCATTGGGATGTTTTGGCTCTCCGTATCAAGAGTTTCATACATCTTCCAGTTGTAGATACGAATGGCTTTCCATGGTGTTCCATTATCAGATGTGATGACATTCAAGCGCCAATCCTGCGCAGTTATTGGACTATCAAGAGTAATATCTGACACGTGGGCTCTATTGCCACGAACAGCCTTGGCTAGTTTCCATTCTCCAGCTTCATCCTTGTAGTAGAGGTCAAAGTCTTTCGTATTCATCAAACCGTCGTTGACTGATTCTCCACCAGCACCGGCATGGTCCATGACCCATCTAACGACACGGCGTGGTTGTGTCAAACGAATATCAACGCTACCACTCAACTGAGCAGAAGACCATTTGTCAGATAAGCTAGTGATAGTTCCATTCAACATCCCTTCGATACCTTCGCCGCCTTCTGTGTCTGGGAAGGTACTTCCAATAACAGTCGCTCCTGGAACGATGTTTTCTGCTAGAGGTCTTGGAAGACTTGTATCTTGAACAGTCATTCCCCAGTCAAAGTTTGTGGTTGCTGCTTCAGAGCGAAGTCCGTTCTTACCAACTGCAACAACCTTCAACTCTTGGCTAGTTCCAGTTGCACTAGCTGAACGGCTAACTTTTGGTAGGTAGATAGTAGTAGCTGATGATCCTGTCAATAGACGCCAAGTATCGCCATCCTTTTCATAGACTTCATAGAAGTCAGCATCTTTATTGCCCTTAAATTGAACAATGGCTTCTGCCTCTTGTGCGTTTTTAAGAGATTGCTTAGCTACTGTTAGAGTTGTTGGTGCTTGAGGAGCCTCTTGATTATCTGTAACAGTCAACTCTCCTAGATTGAATTGGTAATCCCTGACAGTTGCAGTATTTTCAAAGGTGAGTTTGATTCCATAAATCTTTTGCCCAGCCAATTCACTCAAGTCAAATTCGTCTTTTGTCCAATCATCAGTTAGAGTAAGCTCTTTACGGGCATTCTCTCCACCATAGGTATAATTTTTCTGAGTCGCAAACTCTACATAAACCTTACTTCCCTTACCACCCTTATGGGCAACACGAAGTTTTGTTTTATCTGTTACTTCCAGTTTTGTAGAGTAAAGACGAACATCTTGGTTGGTATTTTCAGCTAAATCACCCGCAAATTTGAGTGAATTCCCTCCATTGTAGGCATCTTCAAAGTCATAATCAGCTTGAAGTTTAGCCCCTGATGAAGTTTGCCACCAGCGCCATGTAGGCAAAATACCTGATACAGAACGATAGTTCCATTCAGAATTCTTAGAGACTTTACCGTCTACAAACCATTTTTTACCATGTCCTGTGTTAAAGGATGTTGTAAAGGTACGGCCTACTGCTGGTGTACGGTCAGCTACAAGGTTGGCAATTCCGTACCAGTCCTTATCTTCTGGTTTTTGTCCAGTTGGATCTCCTTGGTAGCCCGTGAAGAAGATATTTTCATTCTTGTGATAGTCTTCTCCAGTCTTCCCAAGACTCGTGATAGTATCAGGTGCAAAGAGTCCAAGTGACAAGCGAAGTTTGCCATTTTCATCAAAAAGGGCATCCCATTTTACTTTTGTCTTGTAAGAACCACCTTGTTGCAATTCCAAACCTGCAAAAACATCATACTGACTGCGTCCTAGCCATTGCGCCATTGTTACAGAGTAATCATTTTTCTCTTTAGTCCAGTTAAAATTTGCAAAGAAGTGATCTGCAGGTACTTTATCGCCTTCTTTTTCCATGAATTGATAGTTGTACTCACCAAGTCCATCCTCATGGTAACGGCCATATTCATAAGTCATGGCATCGTACCAAGAATACTTGACAGGATGGTTGACTTGAGCTGCATATTCCTTGGTATAGAGCATGAAGTCACGCATTTTCTTACCAAGAGGCGTTACGATATCTCCTGTTGTTTCTTGGTTGATAAAGTAGCCATCAAATCCATAATATTTAGCCAAATCAACTAACTTACGAGCGATAGGGAAAGTTCCATCCTCATCTTGTTGAAGAGCTGCAGCAAATTTTTCTTGGTCTGCAATACTATTAGACCAGTTGAAGAAGAGTGTACCCAATACAGGGACACCATTACGGTGACCAGCATCAATCACGTCCGGAGTTGGAACGAGCCCTTCCCAGAAGACCATTGAATTCAAGTATTGCCAGTAGTCAAAAGCATAGGCTTTAAACTCTTCACCACCTACAGAAGCGTGGTCTTTGGCCTTAGAGTTGGTATTGGCAAGAGCTTCAACCTTGGCATCCTTATTGGCTTTTTCGTTGACTACATGCCCACGGTAACGTTTAGCCAATTCAACTGAAGAACGGTTAATAGCGTCGTCTTCACGGGCACCCGGTTCCCATTTCAACAAATCTTCCCAAGTGTCAAACTTAATTTCTTTTGGTCGAAGACTTTTTTCTTCTTTCTTAGGAACATCTGAGACAGTTGCTTTCTCTTCAGCTTTATTTTCTGTAGCCACAGGTGCTTCTTCAGCCTTATTTTCTTTAGCTACAGGTGCCTCTTCAGCCTTAGACGCTTCAGCAACCGGACTAGTTGCTTCCTTATCAGCTGTAGTCAATTGGTCCAAGGTTGGTTTTTCTTCTGAAATAGGTTGTTCACTAACCTTGTTTTCAGTTTCCTCTAACTGCTTCAAGACTTCAGGTGAAGTTGTTGTTAGTTGTTCTGTAGTTGCAGTCGATGGCTGTTCAGCCGTGTTATTTGACGGTTGCTCTGTAGCTACGGTAGTCGTCGTTGTTTCATTTGCTGGAAGAGCAACTTCTTCTGCTAGAGCTTGGTTAGCAAACAAAACCGAGCCAATCATCAAAGAGCAGGCACCCACTGATAATTTTCGAATACTATAGCGACAACGTTGCTCAAAAAATGGATTCTTCATCTTTTCCTCCTTTTACTTCAAAAAGTAAGCGCTTTATTTTTGTTTTAAAAAAAGTAACTGCTCTTAAAATAGCAGAACTGTTCATTTTTATTTTACGTTATTTAAAGGAAGAGTCAACACTTGTCCATAGATATCTATAAAGGAGTGAATAAATGATATAAATTAGACAATCAGAAGCATTTTTTTACTTTTACTAGCATTTTTCTTAAAAAACTTCATTTACTACTTGTTAGATTGCTATTAATCCTTTAAAATAGAATGGGAGAAATTCCGTGATTATTTTTCGGAGGAAAAAGGAAATGTCCATTAATTGGCAGGAAATTATTTTTCACTTTTTAGGTGGTCTGGGACTATTTTTGTATAGTATCAAGACCATGGGAGACGGTTTGCAACAAGCAGCTGGAGATCGTCTTCGATATTACATTGACAAATATACTAGCAATCCTTTCTTTGGAATTTTAGTTGGAATTGGGATGACTGCCCTGATTCAATCGAGTTCAGGTGTTACGGTTATTACAGTTGGTCTGGTTAGTGCCGGACTATTGACTTTACGTCAGGCTATTGGGATTGTTATGGGAGCCAATATTGGAACAACCGTCACATCCTTTATCATCGGTTTTAAACTGGGAGACTACGCTTTACCGATGCTCTTTCTCGGAGCAGTCTGTCTCTTCTTCACAAAAAATAGAACCATCAATAACATCGGACGAATCCTCTTTGGTGTTGGTGGTATCTTCTTTGCCCTCAATCTTATGAGTGGCGCTATGGAACCCCTTAAGGATTTACAAGTCTTTAAAGACTATATGGTAGAACTTAGTAAAAATCCAATCTTGGGTGTTCTTGTCGGAACAGGTCTAACCCTTCTGATTCAAGCCTCCTCCGCAACCATCGGGATCCTACAAAATCTCTATGCTAGCAATCTGATTGACCTTCAGGGGGCCCTACCAGTTCTCTTTGGAGATAACATCGGAACAACTATCACTGCTATTATCGCTTCCTTGGGTGCTAATATCGCAGCCAAACGTGTGGCCGCAGCCCATGTAGCCTTTAACGTTATCGGAACTGTTATCTGTATTATCTTCCTCGTTCCATTTACAGGCTTAATCCAATGGTTTGAGAGCTTCTTAAATCTAGCTCCAGAAATGACCATTGCCTTCGCCCACGGAACCTTCAACATTACCAATACAATCATTCAGTTTCCATTCATCGGAGCTCTTGCTTTCTTAGTAACCAAACTTATCCCTGGAGAAGACGAAGTTGTTAAATACGAACCTCTTTACTTGGATGAACAACTCATCAAGCAAGCTCCTTCTATCGCCCTAGGAAATGCCAAGAAAGAACTCTTGCACTTAGGAAACTATGCGGTTAAAGCATTCGATCTTTCTTACGACTACATCATCAATTCTGACGAGAAAGTAGCTGAAAAAGGACACAAGACGGAAGAAGCTATCAACACAATCGACGAGAAATTAACACGTTACCTCATTAGTCTATCTAGTGAAGCATTGAGTCCAAAAGAGAGTGAAGTCTTAACCAACATCCTTGACTCTTCTCGAGACTTGGAACGTATCGGTGACCACGCTGAAGCTTTGATTAATCTTAACGACTACTTGCAACGCAAGAATGTTCAATTCTCTAACTCAGCCTTAGAAGAGTTGGAGGATATTTACCGTCAAACAAGCGATTTCGTTAAAGATGCTCTTGAGAGTGTTGAAAACAATGACCTTGAAAAAGCTCAATCTCTTATTGAACGCCATGAAGCCATCAACAAGATGGAACGCGTCCTTCGTAAGACTCACATCAAACGTCTCAACAACGGCGAATGTTCTACCCAAGCTGGTGTCAACTTTATCGATATCATTTCACACTACACTCGTGTGTCAGACCACGCTATGAACCTTGCTGAAAAGGTTTTAGCTGAACAAATCTAAGATAAAAAAATGCTTTGATTCGAACGAATCAAAGCATTTTAAATAGCTCTCCAATCATAAAGGAGGAGGCAGCTGCACCCTTGTACCTAGCTTCTTCCTTTTTGATATAGCGAGCCAGATTGACTAACTCTGGCGCTGGAGTCTTGGGATTCTTGAGTAGTTCAAGTGTGACTAGCCCTGAAAGTCGGACTGCAAGCAATCGCTCATTGGTGCTGGGCAACTGCTTAGCAGTCTCTAGGAGTGCAGCCACTAAATCTTCACTCAAGTTTTGACGGGCATGATTGTAAAGGTCCCGTATCAAGGTTTCTAGGTTTGGTTCTTCCATACCTATCACCTCCATCTTTTCAGTTTAATAATTTTTGATCAAATCTACAGTAGAGCGATCTAATTTTTTAACCAAGGCTTGTAAGAAAGCTTGAGCTTCTAAGAAGTCATCCATGGCATAAAGTGTTTGGTGAGAGTGGATATAACGGGCACAAACACCGATTGTTGTAGAAGGTACACCAGCATTTTTCAGATGAGCTGCACCTGCGTCAGTTCCACCTTTTCCACAGTAGTATTGATACTTGATTCCAGCTTCTTCAGCTGTCGTCAAAAGGAAGTCCTTCATGCCTGGGAGAAGCAAGTGACCTGGGTCGTAGAAACGAATCAAGGTTCCGTCACCAATCTTGCCTTGGCCACCATAGACATCACCTGCTGGTGAACAGTCTACAGCAAGGAATACTTCTGGATCAAATTTTGTTGTAGATGCGTGGGCACCACGAAGTCCAACTTCTTCTTGGACGTTAGCACCAAGATAAAGTTCATTTCCTAGTTTTTGGCCTGACAAGTTTTCAGCCAACTCGCTAACCATGAGCACACCGTAACGGTTATCCCATGCTTTTGAGATAATATTTTTTTCATTAGCAGTTAGGATAGCACTACTATCTGGAACGATTGTATCTCCAGGACGGATACCAAAACTTTCAGCCTCAGCCTTATCTGCAAAACCACCGTCAAAAACGATATCTGAAATAGCTGGCATGGTTGGTCCGCCTGTGCCACGAGTCAAATGTGGAGGAACTGAACCTGAAATTACTGGGATTTCACGTCCTTCGCGTGTAAAGAGTTTGAAACGCTGGCTACTAACAACCATAGGGTTCCAACCACCAATGCTGACTACTCGGAAGGTCCCGTCTGCTTTGATTTCACTAACCATGAAACCAACTTCATCCATGTGAGACGCCACTAAAACACGAGGTGCATTCGCAACTTCTGAATGTTTGATACCAAAAATACCACCTAAGCCATCTGTTACTACTTCATCCACGTGAGGAGTTATTTTCTCACGAAGATAAGAGCGTACAGGCGCTTCATGACCTGAGATAGCAGAAAGTTCTGTTACTTCTTTGATTTTAGAAAATAATGTTGTCATTTTAGTCCCTTCTTTCTTTCAACCATTTTACCACTTTTTATAGGAGAAAGGTAGTAGAAATCAACATTTTACCATCTAACTTATTTCCTGCAACAAAAAAGAATCACAAATGTGATTCTTTTATTTTGAATTTCTTTTTAATGAGAAAACATCCGGCACTGGATCTTTACCCTCTTCGGACCAAGGATGGCACCGTAAAATCCGTGCTAAGCCCATCAGAACTCCCTTGGCACCATGCTTTTCGATAGCTTGAATCATGTAGTTCGAACAAGTCGGTTCAAAGCGGCAAGATGGCGGGAAAGCAGGCGAGATAAATCGTTGGTAAAAGCGTACTGGCGCAATTAAAATTTTTTTCATTATTTATTATTGGTTACAGCCATGGTGTGTAATTGGCTGATTTCTTTTTTGTTAAGACGACGGGATTCTCCTGGACGAAGACCCGTTAAGTCTAGATGTCCAAAACGAGTTCGAGAGAGTTTATCCACTTGAAGGCCAACAGCTTCAAACATCTTTTTAACCTGGTGATTGCGCCCTTCATGGATCGTCAATTGAACAACTGAGCGGTTTTTAACTGGATCTACTTTGAGAATTTCGTAAACAGCTGGCTTGGTTTTCTTGCCATCAATTTCTACTCCTCGAGTCAAGGGACGGAGATTTTCTTTGTTGGCAATTCCTTTCACACGCGCAACATAAACCTTATCAATCTCATTACGAGGATGAATCATCTCATCTGTAAAGTCACCATCGTTGGTCAAAATCAAGACTCCAGACGTATCCCAGTCCAAGCGCCCCACAGGATAGATGCGCTCTTTCACATTGGGCAAAAGATCGACAACTGTCTTGCGGCCCTTGTCATCTGTCACGCTAGAAATCACACCGCGCGGTTTGTTAAGCAGATAGTAGACTTTTTCTTCGTTATAGATTGGTTGACCTTCAACTTCGACCTTGTCGCCTGACTTGATGGTCGTTGCAAGTTCACGCACGACTTGACCGTTAACCGTCACCAAGCCTTGCTTGATCAACTCTTCTGCTTTTCTCCTACTGGCCACTCCTGCGTGGGCAATATATTTATTGATTCTCATCTTCTTCTATCCTTTCACCAAATAATTGGCTTTCTTGTACTTGAATATCAAGCTCATCAATCACGGGCAACTCTTCCAAGTGATTAATCCCCATATAATCCAGGAAATAATCCGTCGTTACATAAAGATTAGGGCGTCCGAGAACTTCCTTTTTCCCGTCTTCTCGTATCAACTCAAAGGCCTGTAACTTAGCTAGCGCTCCACTTGAATTAACCCCCCGAATAGCATCAATCTCAATTCGTGTGATGGGTTGCTTGTAAGCAATGATGGATAAGGTTTCAAGGGCAGCCCGAGATAGACTTTGGTTGATTGGCGCCTTAGAGTATTCTTTTAAAATCAATGCAAATTGTGGCTTGGTCACCAATCTGTAGGCACCACCGGTCTCAATCAGTGCTAAACTGGAATTCTGGTCTTTTTCATACTTGTGGGCTAACTTTTCTAAGCTTTGCTGAATCCCAGTCGGTGGAAGCGATAGGACCTCAGCTAGCTGACGGACTCTAATGCCATCCTCCCCCGCTACAAACAGGAGTGCTTCTATTTCTGCTAAAGTACTCATATTTCCTCTCTATCAAGCTTGACTCTGCTCTACTTGATTTTCTTCATTCTTTTTCATGAGATAAATATCTCCAAAACTCTCTTTTTGAATCAAGAGAATTTCTTGGGTTTTAATCAACTCCAAGGTTGCTAAAAAGAGTGTAATGACCTCTTGTAAATCCTTGGTTTCTTTAAACAAATCCTGCAAACATAATTGTTGACCTTCAACCAAGGCTTCTCGAACGATGACCATCATATCTTCAATCTTATACTCATCTCGTAAGATTGTTGTGTGACTTTTAGAGAATTCTTCCTTTTTCTTGGTCAGTAAGGTTGAAAAGGCTAAGAAAAGATCAATCGTCGTCTTATCATGTACAAGTTCTGCATCCTCATAGATCAACTCTGTAGGTGCTTTTGAGTAATATTGAGCTCGTTCCTGGTGCTTCACTTCCAACTGCTCTCCCAAAAGTTTAAATTTACGGTATTCCTCAATCTGAGAAAGGAGATCCTGCTCTAGGTCATCCTCTAAATCCGTCACTTCTGCAACCTTTGGCAAGAGCTTGCGACTCTTAATCAGCATCAGTTGGCTAGCCATCACCATGTATTCGCCTGCAACTTCTAAACGCATAGCTTGTAATGTAGAGATATAGGCTAGATATTGTTCGATAACCTCTGTGATCGGCACATCATAGATATCCATCTGATACTTTGAAACCAAGTGTAGGAGCAAGTCCAAAGGCCCTTCAAAATCTTTTAATTTAATATCCATTATCTATATTTTTCTAAGGTCATGACTGTCTTTAATCCTAATTTTTTAGCAATTTCGTACAAGTCAACCTTTTCTTCGATTTGTCTTAATATAAACTGTTCTCTCAATCCTTGGGCAGATAAATCTGAAAAACCTTTTTCCTTTAAAAAAGCTTCCAACTGACGAAAGGCCCATTGACGAGAGTATGGCTTCCCAGCTTTTTCAAAGAGATAGGTCTGCCCCATCAAGGGCTCTAACTCCGCAAGCAAATTTGTGGGAAGGCTCAAGATTCTTTGTTGAGAAGCTTTATTGACTCTCAAAACTTGAAAATCCAGGTTCACATCCCCTGTTTTTAAGGCTAGAATTTCACTCGGCAAGAGGCCCAACTCTACTATTAACAAGGCTAGTAAGCGTCCTTCTGGATAAGCACTTTCTTGCCAGAAAGAACTGAGGTCTAAAAGTTCCGACTTCCCTTGCTTTTTCTCAGCCTGTTTGGGTAATTCCAAACGGTAAAAGGTGCCTATCTTTCCTTTTTGATATAAAAAGTAAAGAAATTGGTTGCAAGCAGAAACTTTCCGCTTTTGGGCACTCATTTTAAAATTTGATAATTGAGCTTGGTAGATTTTTAAACTTGTCTCTGAAATTTGTTTTCCAACAAAATCCAAAAACTGCTCCAAATCATACTTATAAGACTGCTTAGAATTACTAGATAGATTTTGTTTTTCTTCTAAAAATACTGGAATCCATTCTCTCATTTGCTTCGAATCTCATATTCCTTACTAAAATCATGCAGAAGGGCATTGACAGCCTTAAGGATTGATTTCCGTGTAATAATCCCTTGGAAAATTCCATCCTTATCAACAACTGGTAGGAAAGATTCATCCACTAACTTATGTAAAACATCTGTCAATGTATAATCCGGAGCTACCACTGCAACATCCTTCTTGGTCATGTGTACGATATCTGTATCTGCCATGGCTTCTTGACTCAATCCCTGCTCCATCTGGTAGGCAAGAATATCTCTAAGACCAATAGTCCCGACGAATTTTTTCTCATCCGTCACGACTGGCACTCTGGTATAGGTCATCTGACTAAGGAGGAGAATTGCATGATCTGCATTGTGAGTATCAATGAGCACAGCCAAATTTTCAGCAGGAGTTAAAAAGGTTTCCTCTTGCTCCAGTAAAAACTGTTCAAATTCTTTGGCAATCATCGAGCAAACTCCTTAGACAAGCCTGGATATACCTCATGGTCACGTGTCAAAAAGTCCACTTTAAAGTAGCTATCATCAATCTCCACACGAGCGTAGAGGCATTCTCTAATTGCACCACGTGGCTGACTGATAGAACCAGGATTTAGAAAGAGAGTCTTTCCTTCCATCCAAGCATCTGGGATATGTAAGTGCCCATAAAGACAGATATCTGCATCTTCCTCTTGAGCCCAGAAATCAAGCTTTTGGAAGTTGAAGTTAATATCAAACAAATGTCCATGAGTCTGGATGATCTTGGTAGGACCCAGTTGAGTCACTAAGCGTTCTGGATAGTCTGAATAAAAATCCATGTTTCCTCTGACTACCTGGATTCCTTCCCAGAGTGGTGAATCTGGGCGAAGTTCCGAGTCACCATCGTGAAAAATAGCATCGACTTTCCCAAGATAGCGGTCACGTATTTCTTCTACAATCAAGCTATCTCCGTGGGAGTCACTCATTACAATGATGGTTTGCTTTGCCATGATGGAAATACCTCCAAAAGTTTCTTAACGGCTAAGGCACGGTGGGATTGACTATTTTTTTCTTCGAGGGTTAATTCAGCTGATGATTTACCAGTTTCTCCTACTAAGAATAGCGGATCATAGCCAAAACCATTTTCACCCTTAGGTTCAAAATTAATGTAACCTGGCCAGTCAGCTTCGACGACCAAGCTTTCCTTACCTGGGCTAGCAACGACCAAGGTTGTGTGAAATTGCGCTGAGCGGTCCTTGAGATCAAAGACCATGGCTAATTCGTGCAAGAGTTTGGCGTTGTTTTCCTGATCGGTTGCTCCGACTCCTGCGAAGCGAGCCGACCAAACGCCTGGTAGACCACCAAGCACATCGACTTTAAGACCAGAATCATCTGCCAGAACCATCTTGCCTGTCAATTGAGAAATAGTTTCTGCTTTGAGGCGAGCATTTTCTTCGAAGGTCATACCCGTTTCAGCTACTTCAGGTAGGTCTGGATAATCATTGAGATTCTCCACATCATAGCCTAGCTTGTCAAAGATAGCACGAAATTCCTTGGTCTTCCCTTCATTACGAGTCGCTATGAGCAAGGTTTCTCTGACCTTATTTGTCTCGAAAAAGTCCTGAACGTTCACTCCTTCTTTAGGCAATTCCACATGCAAGAGTTGTCCATTTTCAACTAAGAGCAAGGCACCTTGGCGTTGAATGACTTCCAAGTTTCGGCCGGCTTCTGCATTTAAAATCTCAACGATAAAAGATAGCAAGCGGAAGTTGGAAGACCAGCGCATTACCGTAATCGTGATTGGAAAACCATTTTCCTCATCACGGAAAATGCGAGCCAAATCCATAAAATCAAGATCAAGAGGATCTTTTATGAGGCTATAGATTCCACCGTAGACGTCCCAGACACCTACATACCAGTCCTGGTCATCCTTGTATTCATAAATTTTGTTTGTCATAATGTTACATGCTCCACATGAATCTCTTTTTCAAGCCACTCGGCTCCAATTTGAGCAAAACTATGGCTATTTGCAGTCGTATAAAAACGGTGTTGTAGAGGCCCTGCATCGCGGCCACGATTAATCTCGAAATAATTAAGTAAGACAGAGATATCCCGCACGCACTCTGCACCACTATCAATCAGTTTTACGTCAGGCCCCATCACATTCTGAATAATAGGTCTGAGAAGCGGATAATGGGTACAACCCAAAATCAAACTATCCACTTTTCCGACCAAGGGACGTAGGGTTTCGTATACGACTTTCTTAGTCACACTGGTCGATAGAGCACCTGACTCGACCAAAGGAGCAAATTTGGGACAAGCCAAACTTTCAACTTGTAAATCCGGATCCAAGTCATGGATCTTTTGACGATAGATATCTGATTGTACTGTCATCGGTGTTCCAATCACTCCGATTTTCCCACCCTGACTTGCTTTGATAGCCGCTGAAGCGCCAGGTAAAATCACTCCAAGAACAGGAATATCTAACTGGGCTTTAATTTCTTCCCAGACGACTGCTGTTGCTGTATTACAAGCAATGACAATCATCTTGACATCCTTGGTCAAAAGAAAGTTGACCAACTGCCAAGTATATTCACGAATTTGCTCAGCAGGACGAGGGCCATATGGCGCCCGTGCCGAATCTCCAATATAGACGATTTCTTCATGAGGAAGCTGACGCATGAGCTCACGCACAACAGTTAAGCCTCCAACACCAGAGTCCAAAAAACCGATTGGTCGATTATCCATATAGTCTTCTTTCTAGTCTTATTATTCTGATTGATAGTTCATTATCATTACATTTCTTACTGAAATTTCCGACCGACTGATTCGTCATCAGTTGTCTCCAACTTAATCATAATCAAATATCAATAGAATGCAAGGAAAAAGTCTTAGTTCTAAATATCAGTTGAACATAGTGAGAAGTCTGGAACTTTCATCCCAGACTTTTCCTATTTTATTTCTTTTTATTGTTAGCAAGAGCTGCTTTTTGTTGGCGAATGATTTGGTGGTAAACTTGTTGTACCTTAGCTTCGCTTGGTTTTTGACCATTAGCACTCAAAAGGGTGCGAACTGCTTCTGCATTCAAACGTGGGTTGTCCGCAAACTCTTTTTCAATTTGTTTACGCACCAAGTACATGCCTCCTAGAGCACCTCCTAGAAAAGCTAAAACAATCAAGACAATCGCTAAAATAAGATCCATAATATTTCTCCTGTTTCTTTTAAAGTCTACTATATTATACCATAAAGTCCCACTGCTGACTAGTTTGATTTGCGCTTTCAGAAAGCAACTATGCAACATTTTAATTCACTTTACCTATAAAAAAGGCTTGCTTACTATCCATTATAAAATCTAGAATATACACTGTCCTTAAAATAAACAAATGAGGCCTTTAAAACCTTGCAATAAGTTAATATGTCTGCTATAGTAAAAGCATAGAATTCACTATACTACTTGCTTCAATAATAAAAAAACTATGGAAAATAAAAATAACTATCAACTTCATTATGATCAACCAACTGCTCCTTCTTATGACGGCTGGGAAAAACAAGCCTTGCCTGTCGGAAACGGTGAAATGGGGGCTAAGGTTTTTGGATTAATCGGTGAAGAAAGAATCCAATACAATGAAAAAACTCTCTGGTCTGGTGGGCCACAACCTGATAGCACCGATTACAATGGGGGGAACTATCAAGACCGCTATAAGGTCTTAGCAGAAATTCGTAAAGCCTTAGAAGAAGGAAACCGTCAAAAAGCCAAACAATTGGCAGAGCGCAACCTAGTGGGTCCAAACAATGCTCAGTATGGTCGTTACTTATCTTTTGGTGATATCTTTATGGTCTTTAACAACCAAAAGAAAGGCTTGGAGAATGTTACCGACTATCATCGTGGCTTAGATATTTCTGAGGCCATCTCGACGACTTCATATACTCAAGACGGTACAAACTTTAAACGCGAAACCTTCTCTAGTTATCCTGATGATGTTACTGTGACTCACTTGAGTAAAAAAGGGGATAAGACCCTCGATTTTACCCTTTGGAATAGCTTGACAGAGGATTTACTTGCGAATGGTGACTACTCTTGGGAATATTCGAAGTATAAACAAGGGGCAGTCACGACCGATTCAAATGGTATCTTGCTCAAGGGGACTGTCAAAGACAATGGCCTTCAATTTGCCTCTTATCTTGGAATCAAGACAGATGGACAAGTCACTGCCCAAGATGGCTATTTGACTGTCACTGGAGCCAGCTATGCGACCCTTTTACTCAGCGCCAAGACTAATTTTGCTCAAAATCCGAAAACTAATTACCGCAAGGATATTGATGTAGAAAAAACTGTTAAGTCTATCGTAGAAGCTGCCAAGGCAAAAGATTATGAAACTCTAAAAAATAACCACATCAAGGACTATCAAAGTCTCTTCAATCGTGTCCAACTGAATCTTGGCGGTAACAAGTCTAGCCAAACGACAAAAGAGGCCCTTCAAGGCTATAACCCAGAAAAAGGGCAAGAACTAGAAGAGCTCTTCTTCCAATATGGCCGATATCTACTCATCAGTTCGTCTCGTGATCGGACAGATGTCCTTCCTGCCAACCTACAAGGGGTCTGGAATGCTGTAGACAATCCACCTTGGAATGCTGACTACCACCTCAATGTCAACCTACAAATGAACTACTGGCCTGCCTACATGAGTAATCTCGCAGAAACGGCTAAGCCAATGATTAATTATATTGATGACATGCGTTACTATGGCCGTATCGCTGCTAAAGAATATGCCGGTATCGAATCCAAAGAAGGTCAAGAAAACGGTTGGTTGGTTCATACTCAGGCGACACCATTTGGCTGGACTACTCCTGGCTGGAACTACTATTGGGGTTGGTCTCCTGCTGCCAATGCTTGGATGATGCAAAACGTCTATGACTACTACAAATTCACCAAGGATGAAACTTATCTTAAAGAAAAGATTTACCCAATGCTCAAGGAAACTGCTAAGTTCTGGAATTCCTTCTTGCACTACGACAAGGCTAGTGACCGTTGGGTTTCTTCTCCATCTTACTCGCCAGAACATGGAACTATCACGATTGGGAATACCTTCGACCAATCTCTAGTTTGGCAGTTATTCCACGACTATATGGAAGCAGCTAATCATCTGAAGGTCGACCAAGATTTGGTGACAGAAGTGAAGGCTAAATTTGACAAGCTCAAACCACTTCACATCAACCAAGACGGCCGTATCAAGGAATGGTATGAGGAAGACAGCCCTCAATTCACTAATGAAGGAATTGAAAACCACCACCGTCACGTTTCTCATTTGGTTGGACTCTTCCCAGGAACCTTATTTGGCAAAGATCAGCCTGAATATCTGGAAGCAGCACGCGCAACTCTAAACCATCGTGGAGATGGTGGTACCGGTTGGTCTAAGGCTAATAAAATCAACCTCTGGGCTCGTCTCCTAGATGGAAATCGTGCCCATCGTTTGCTGGCAGAACAACTCAGATCCTCAACTCTAGAAAATCTCTGGGATACGCACGCGCCTTTCCAAATTGATGGAAACTTTGGTGCAACCAGCGGTATGGCAGAAATGCTCCTTCAATCTCACACAGGCTACATTGCCCCATTACCAGCTCTTCCAGATGCATGGAAAGACGGTCAAGTCTCAGGCTTAGTCGCTCGTGGTAACTTTGAAGTCAGCATGAAATGGAAAGAAAGAAATCTTGAAACACTATCTTTCCTTTCTAATGCGGGTGGAGACTTAGTCGTAGACTACCTAAATATTGAAGCTAGCATTGTCAAGGTAAATGGCAAGGAAGTACAAGTTACCCGCATCAAAGACAACCGCATCCAACTTGCGACTCAAAAGGGTGATGTGATCACCTTTGAAAAGTTACCTATACCATCATAAATGGATTAAACTAAATCTAGTCTATTTCCTAGACTCTCTACAAATCTGTTATTTGCATCAACTTTATAAATTTTCACGTTAATCTTATTGATATAAACAAAAAAGGAGGGAATATTTCCCATCCTTTTTTATGATAATAAAATTATATAGGAGTATCTATAAGTAACTACTCCCAATTTTTAGTTTCTAAAACAAACTAAAAAACCAATTAAAAATCGAATACAATACATTCATAAGGAAATCATAAAAAAATAAGCAAATGAGATACCAAATGAATTCTACAATTGCAATCAGTGGCTTGACTAGGATATAAAATAAAATATCCCAAATAAATTTCATTTTTTATCTTCCTTTCTAGGAAGTCCCGCAATCCAAGGCAGAGCAGATATCATTTTATAAGCCGCAAGAAATTTAACAACCTCTAAGGCTTTTGGCTCAGATTCCTTCTTCTCAGTCAGTACTTCCATTCCTTTTACCCAGAGGCATGTCCCAATAATTCTAGCCATTCCTGTAAAAAAATTTGGTTGGTTGTCCATGTGATTCTCCCCTAGTTCATGTCATTTCTAACAGATTAGTTCTTATTGTATTCAGTATATCAAATTTATATAGATTATCAAGTTTTTATCTGCAAAATAAAAAAGTTTCATAATCTTTCTAGAAGCCTTCTAGCTAGATTATAAAACTTTAGTGATTATTTCATTTCTTTTTTATAGCGTTCCAATTCTTCTTGGTTAGCCCAAACGTAATGACCTGGACGAATTTCAACCATAGAAGGTTTGTCTGTTTCATAGTCATGTTGGTCTGGATCATAGACTTTCAAAACTTTCTTACGTTCCAAGATTGGATCTGGAATCGGCACAGCTGATAAAAGTGCTTGTGTGTATGGATGAACTGGATTGTTAAACAATTCTTCAGTTTCAGCCACTTCAACAATAACACCCTTATAAATTACCGCGATACGATCAGAGATAAAACGAACTACTGACAAATCGTGGGCGATAAAGAGATATGTCAAGCCCAATTCCTTCTGGAATTTCTTGAGCAAGTTCAAAACTTGGGCACGCACTGAAACGTCCAAGGCTGAAATTGGCTCATCCGCGATCACGAAGTCAGGTTGCATAACCAAGGCACGAGCAATCCCGATACGTTGACGTTGTCCACCTGAGAACTCATGAGGGTAACGTGTCAAGTGTTCAGCCAAAAGTCCTACTTCACGAATGATGTTTTGAACTTTTTCTTTTCTTTCTTCTTCGTCTTTAAATAAATGGTGGTTGTAAAGACCTTCAGAGATGATATAGTCAACTGTTGCACGTTCATTCAAACTTGCGGCTGGGTCTTGGAAAATCATTTGAATGCGACGGATTAATTCCGCTGCTTGTTCACGTGATTTTTTACCATTGATTTTTTGTCCATCAAAGATGATATCCCCTTTGCTGGTATCATTAAGGCCGATAATGGCACGACCAATTGTTGTCTTACCACTACCAGATTCTCCAACAAGTGAGAATGTTTCGCCTTTGTTGATAAAGAAGTTTGCATTCTTAACGGCTACAAACTTTTTGCTTCCTTCACCGAAGGAAATCTCTAAGTCTTTAACTTCTACTAATTTTTCAGACATTTCCTTCCTCCTAATCCTCAAGATGAGCAAAGCCCATCTTTTCACGAATCTTATCGTGTAAGTCTGCAATCACTGCTGGTTTTGCAACTTTTGGAGCTTGTTCATGAAGCAACCATGTTTTGGCCCAATGAGTATCAGATACTGCAAACTGAGGAGGTTTTTCTTCGAAATCAATCTTCATCGCATAGTCTGAACGAAGAGCAAAAGCATCTCCCTTCAATTCAGTATAAAGTGATGGAGGTGTTCCAGGAATTGAGTACAATTCACCCTTTTCGTCAGCCAACTGTGGTAAGCTTGACAAGAGGCTCCATGTGTATGGATGGCGTGGATCGTAGAAGATTTCTTCAACTGTTCCATACTCAACGATTTCACCAGCGTACATAACTGCAACTTTATCTGCAATACTTGCTACGACACCAAGGTCGTGTGTGATAAAGATTGTTGTAAAGTGGTATTCCTGTTGCAGTGTCTTTAACAAGTCAATAATCTGAGCTTGAATGGTTACATCAAGCGCTGTTGTTGGTTCATCACAGATAAGGACATCTGGACGACAGGCAAGAGCAATTGCAATAACGATACGTTGACGCATCCCACCAGAATATTGGAATGGATATTCATTAAAACGTCTCTCAGCGTCAGGGATACCAACCTTATTCATGTAGTCAATCGCCAAGTCTTTTGCTTCTTGAGCTGTTTTCCCTTGGTGTTTCACAATAACTTCAGTGATTTGACTTCCGATTGTCTTAATTGGGTCAAGACTGGTCATTGGATCCTGAAAGATCGTTGCAATCTTAGCTCCACGAATTTGTTCCCAATCTCTATTAGAAGAAAGTTCAGTCAAATCCTGTCCGCGGTAAATAATATTACCTTTCGCAATACGTCCATTTTCTTCCAACATTCCTGTGAAGGTTTTTGTTAAAACAGATTTACCTGAACCTGATTCTCCAACGAGTGCAAGCACTTCGCCCTCAATCAACTCCAGAGATACTCCACGAATAGCTGTCAAAATTTTGTCACGAACATCAAATTCCACGACAATATCTTGAGCAGTCAAAATTACATTTTTTTCTTTTGTCATGTCTACTCCTATCTATGTGTACGTGGATCACTAGCATCCGCTAGGTTTTGACCAACTACGAAAAGTGACAAGGATACCATGACCAAAGTTGTCAATGGAATCCAGAAGAGGTATGCATTTGTTGTTACGTTCTGTGAATAATCTGAAATCAATCGACCTAAACTTGGTACTGTAATAGGCAATCCAAGTCCAAAGAATGACAGAAAGGCTTCATAGGAGATAAATGCTGGAAGCATTTGTGATGTAGTCGTAACAATAACAGATACCAATTGTGGCATGATATTTTTAATGACAATTTTGTATGTTGGAGTTCCGAGTGTGCGTGAAGCAAGGTTGTACTCTAAGTCACGGTAACGCATGATTTGGATACGAATTGAGTAGGCAATCCCAATCCAAGTCGTTACACTCATGGCAAAAATCAAATTCCAGAAACCTGCTCCGATTGAGTATGTTAGGACGATAACAATCAATAAGTGTGGGATGTTGGAAATAACGTTATAAACTTCCATCATGACGCGGTCAACTGATTTTGAAATACCCCAGATACCGCCGACAATAACACCAATTACAATATTGATAAAGGTCGCAATAACGGAAATCAAGATAGAGTTACGGGCTCCAAACCAGACACCATCAAAAAGAGACTTACCATTACTATCTGTACCGAACCAATGTTCAGCATTTGGTTTAATGTAGCGAGCGCTAAAATCATTTACCTTACTTACATCATTGAAGTCGAAATCAGAAAACATTGGGTAGATGAAACTCATCAATACGATGGAAATCAAAATACCAAGCATGATGATGGTTGATTTCTTTTTCAAAAATTGTCTAAAAACAGAACCCCAATATGAGTAGGCAGGAGCATCAATTACTTCAGAGGCAAAATCATCTCGTTTTACAAATTGAAATTTATCATTACTAATTGTAGACATTATTTGCCTCCTTTCTCTGTCAACTTAATACGTGGGTCAATAATTGTCATCCAAATATCCCCAATTAAGTAAGAGAAGATTGAGACGCAAGTAAAGATGAAAACTAGACCAACAACCATGTTATTATTTGACGCTTTTACAGAGTCAATCAACATTTTACCCATACCTGGGAAGGCGAAGACTGTTTCAGTAAGAGTAGCTCCACCAATAACACCGATAATAGAACCTGGAATACCTGAAACGAGTGGTACCATAGCATTTTTAAAGATGTGTTTGTTTGAAATTTCTTTCTCAGAAAGACCTTTTGCACGTGCAAAACGAACAAAGTCTTGTGATTGTAAGTCAATCATGTAACGACGAATCCAGATAGCCAAACCAGGAGCACCAAGTAAACCAAGAATAACTGCAGGTAGTACATATGAACGCCAGTCTCCAGCACCCAAGATAGGGAATGAATCAGGGAGTCCAATTGAAGAACCAATCAAACGAATGATATAGACAAGAGCGATAGTTGGAAGAGCAAGTAAGAATGTTAAAGCTCCTGTAGAGAAACTATCAATCCAAGTATTCTTGTAACGAGCCATTGCAGAACCAAGTGGAACCGCAATCGCGTACGAAATTGCAAGGCCAATCAAACCAGCAATAGCAGAACTGGTAATCATAGATGGATACTGATAGTTGCTTTCAGTAGCTGTATATGGATCACCTTTACCGTAGTTCGCTACTTCACGCGCATCAGCTTGACTTGGAGATTTATATGTTCTTGAGTAGATATTGACTGATGACATTTTCTTACCAGTTGGGAATTGAACTTCAGAAGTCTTCGTTTGTCCTTGCCCTTGTGTGATAACTTGAAGCACAGGAGTATTGGCATAAGTTGGGTAAGAATCTCCTAAGTTCAAGTTCACAAAGTTTTGATGAACAAACGGGAATTGACTGTTAAAGTACAAGAGGTATTTATGTTTAGTCCCTGAACCTACTAAAGACCATCCGATAGCTGGATCGTTTTCAAAACGCAAATAACGCTCTAAGTTAGGATTTTCTGGGTCTTGAATCTTGTTTGTATGGTCAATATCAAGCAAGTTTGCATAGAATTTGAACACACGCTCGAAAATAGGGATTTCACGAGTAGCATAGAATTGACCGCTCTCTGTAAACTCACCTAAAGTCCAACCGTTTCCAATTTGTTGGATGTATTTTTCGTAGATAGCTTTATTTGTATCGTTTGCATCAACGGTTACAGAAGGGTCAATGCTACTAGCTTTTTCCTGCAACTCTTTCGTATCGTAATATTCGATATAACCCATACGCTCAAAAACGGTATTTTCATAGTTATCGCGTTTATCAGCTGTAGTTGCAATTTTATTGTAGTTAGTATCTTGTTTGAAGATCAACTTCCGTGGAACCATCGTATAGATGATTGTGTAAATCAAGGTCGTTACTAAAAAGATAGAAACTAACGACCGCAAGATACGCATAAAAACATATTTTTTCATATTATTTCCTTTAAAATCCCAAAAGAACCTTCTCCTTTTGGAGAGAAAGTTCTGATGAGCATTATTTATTTCACGTGGCTCGCTAATTCTTTTTGAGCTTTTTCGTTTGATTCAGCTTTTTCTTTGAGCCATTTTTCACGAGCTTCTTTGTACTCTTTAGCAGTTACAGTGTTAGCTTGCAATTGAAGGTACTTGAAGTATACATCTGAACCTTTATCACCAGATTGAGTGTAAGAGGCTGAGAATGGTACTACACGAGAAATAATTGGTGCTGCACCACTTGAAGACATAGCAGGAAGGAAGAGTGAGCTATCTGTCAACCAAGCTTGAGCTGCTGCATATTTCTCATAACGTTTGTTAAGATCGCTTGTTTCATTTCCAGCTTCGTCAACTAATTTATCATATTCTTTCAAACCAACTTGAGCAACTGCTGGGCTAGATGGGTTGTCATATCCCATATAAGACTTAGTTGTTTCGCTATTAGTTGTTTTCAAGATATCTAGGTAAGTTGATGGGTCTTCGTAGTCAGGGTTCCATCCAACTGCACCTGAAAGGTCCCAATCTTCAGCTGCTGCACTACCTGCATAGTATGTGATATTTTGCAATTCATCTGTAGTGATTTGTTGGATATCGATGACTACATTATCTGTACCCAAAACGTTCTCAACAGATTGTTTAAATGATTGGATACGAGCGATATAGTTTTTAGAAGTTTGGTCAACTGGAATATCCAAGTGAATTGGGAATTTCACGCCATCTGCTTCCAAAGTCTTCTTAGCTTTAGCAAATTCTGCTTTCGCTTTATCAGCATTGTAAAGACCATCTTGAGCATCCGCAAAGTTTACATCTTTCCATTCATCACCATAAGAAACGACCTTCTCAGTGACCAAATCACCAAATGTTTTATCACCTGCAGAAACGAAGTCTGGTTTTACAAAAAGGTTACGAACAGCAAGGGCTGCTCCATCCTTACCATTTAGCTGAGCTGAATAAGCAGTACGATCAAAAGCAAAGTTCAAAGCTTGACGGAAATCTTTGTTAAGAAGGGCTTTCTTAGTAGAAGTTTTTTCTTCGTCAGTTGTTTTTGATGTGTACTTATAGCTTTGACGATCAATGTTAATACCTAAACCAGCAATACCTGCTCCCTGCGGAGTATAGTAGATATTGTCTTTATATGTTTCTGCTACCTTGGAATAGTTTGAGCTAGTAGGGAAGAGACGAGCATAACTGTATGCACCACTTGTAAAGTTACGCTCAAGTGACTCTTGGTCTGAACCATCATAATAAGAAAGTGTTACAGTATCGATGTGAACATTATCTTTATCCCAATACTGTTCATTCTTCGCAAATTCGATAGAAGACTTAGCCGTCAACCCTTTAAGCAAGAAAGGTCCATTGTAAAGCAATGATGTTGGATCTGTCGCCTTACCAAAGTCTTTTCCTTTTGATTTTTCAAACTCTGCGTTCAAAGGCCAAAAAATTCCGTAAGACAGTTTAGAGTTCCAGTATGGTTCTGGTTGGTTCAATGTATATTGAAGAGTGTAATCATCAACAGCTTTAACACCTACAGCAGAGAAGTCTGTATTGTTCCCTGATATATAGTCAGCCAATCCTTTAACAGAATTTTGTGCTAGGTAAAGAGCGGCTGATTTATTGTCGGCTGCGTGTTTCAAACCTGTAACAAAGTCATTTGCAGTTACTTCCGCATATTCTTCACCATCAGATGTGAGCCATTTTACACCTTTACGAATTTTATAAGTGTATGTCAAACCATCTTGAGACACTGACCAGTCTTCAGCGACTGCAGGAGTAAGGTTACCATACTTATCATTTGTAAAGAGTCCATCGATACCATTTGAAGTAGCAACTTTTGTACTTTGTTTCCCAGAGATAAGGTAGTCCAATGTTTCTGGGTCAGCAGTATAAGTATAGCCATAGGCTTTTGGTGCTTCAGCATTTGATGATTTTGAAGAACCGCAAGCTGCAAGAACACCTGTAGCAAGTAGGGCAACCCCTGCTACCGCAAAAATCCGATTTTTTTTCATGTTTATAAACTCCTCGTTTTAAATTGTGGATATTGAAGATTATACCACAGTTTTTTTAAAAAGTAAACGAATTTTCAGAATATTTTGTCGCATGCTTTTTTAAACATTTGAATCTTATGTTTTCAGAAAAGAAAACTATTGACGAGAAACAATTTTCAAGGTATAATAATAAAAGTTAAGGCGGTATAGCCAAGTGGTAAGGCACGGCTCTGCAAAAGCTTGATCGTCGGTTCAAATCCGTCTACCGCCTCTATATTAACGAAGACTCCGAGCGGAGTCTTTTCTTTTTAACAATTAAAAAGCTTTATCAGTATTTAGCTGATAAAGCTTTTGTTTTATTCAGTTTCTTCTTCTACTTCGACTTCCTGAATTTGAACCTTAACCTTGGTTACGCGTCCGTTTTTCACTTTGTCATTTGTCAGTATGATATGCTTGTTGCCACTTTCCACCTCATAACTAAGTTTCTCTGAGGTTGGAATGGTTCCCACACCGGTCAAATAATAACCCGCAATGGTATCTACGTCATCACTTTCAAGTTCGACATCAAAATAATCATTGAAGTCATTTAGGGTCATTGTACCTTGGACAATATGAGTGTTCTCAGCAATGGTATGAACGTAAACTTCAGCACGGTCGGTTTCATCATCAATTTCACCGACAATCTCCTCAAGCAAGTCCTCAAGAGTAACTAACCCTGCCATTCCTCCGTATTCATCAAGAAGAATTGCCATCTGTCTTTGTGAATTTCTCAATTCTTTTAACAGATCATCCACAAAAATAGTTTCAGGTACAAAGAGAGGTTCCTGTAATATCTTTCTCAATACGATATTGTCAAAACCATCGGTAAATCCTGCTTTTAGCAGACTCTTTGTATGGATCAAACCAATCACGTTGTCCTTGTCATCATCATAGACAGGAATTCGAGAAAAGCTTTGTTTTAAGATGCTTTCGATAATCGTCTGAGTGTCATCTTGAATATCTACCATGAAAGCGTCAGTTCTAGGAACCATGACTTCACGCGCCATGAGCTCATCTAGTGAGAAAATTCCTTGCAACATTTCGATTTCATCTGCATCCAAGGTTTCTTCACTATTGGTAAGCATATACTCAATCTCATCACGAGTCATTTTTTCATCTGCATCGTCAAATGTCATTGGCGTCAAACGACTCAAGAGATTAGTTGATGCTGATAACATCCAAACAAATGGACTCACAATCTTACCGAGAGCGATAATAAATGGCACTGTTCGGATAGCCAAGGCATCCTTAAGATTTAGCGCAATCCGTTTGGGATAGAGCTCACCAAAAACGATAGAGATATAGGTCAAGAAAGCAAGTGACAGGAAGCTTGCGATTGCATGCGCAGTTTCGCTATTCCCCATCCATGAGGCTATCAATTGTCCAAGAGAGTCTGCAAGTTTAGCCCCTGACAAGATTGTAATTAAGGTAATACCAACTTGAATGGTTGATAAAAAGTGATTGGGGTTTTCAAGTACCTTTAGCAAACGGATATAACGTTTATCACCTTCTTCAGCCTTTTGTTCAACACGTGAACGACTAAGGGAAACCATAGCCATCTCTGTCGCAGAGAAAAAAGCATTTAAAAAGGTCAAAACAACTAATAATACAAACTGCAGTAACAAATCCTGACTGCTCGGGTCTTCCATTTTCCTTCTCCTAAAAAGTATAATTGAGACTATTATACCATATTTTTCAATTTCTACACATTAAATTTCGATTTCTATAGTAAATCCCCTATCAAAACGATAAGGGATTATCTATTTATTAGTCTTTTGTAACCGTAACTTCTCCTGTTCGGTAATCTAACCGAATTCCCTTTTGAACATTAGGAATTACTACATTAAACTCCAATTCTCCGTCAGAGGATTTTGCTTCAATTTGAGAGACAGAAGGTACTAGGTCCTCTTCTGTCGCATACAGTAGCGTAACGCGGTAACGCACTCGTTTATTCTTATCTAGCGCTTTTCGAACTAAACCTTCATAGTAGTTTTGTCCTGTTGAATCTTCTGCGCGAGCTTGGTTGGCCCAGGCTGTTTGTACAGCGATGTTTTTAGGATTACTAGTAGATGCATCAAAGCCATCTAGACCACCAATCAAGGCATAGCCTAATAAATGTCCTCTATCTACAGCGTGATTATAACTTCCTTTTAGGTTCTTGACCTGATGCCAGCCTGCTGGAGTCCAAGAGGTCGAACCATTACCCGTCTCTTCGCGATCCTTATACTGTCGAGTTGCTTTTGACATGAGAGCATTGGCTACTGTAGGAACTGTCTCTCCTCCTACAGTTTTAGTTTTATTATCAGCATAAGGTTTACTTGATACCTTAGCATCTAGATTGGTTTTGTTTCCATTAACTACAAAAGCTCCTGCTCCATTCCACTCAATTGTGCCCTTGATTTGTTTTTTGACCGAGTCAGTCAGTACACTCTCTGCCAATTCTTGACTAGGAGTGTCGGATGACTGGGATTTTTGTGTCACTTGTGTTTGTGGTGTATTATTGGAAGCCTGCATTTTTTTAATGTAGTAACTTCCTGCCGTCAATAGTAGAAAAATCAGGAGACCTATGAGGGCCTGTCTGGTTTTTTTATTCATATTTCCTCCTTACTTTTATCCCTAGAAAAAGGCCGGTTCCCCAGCCTATTTCCCTGTAAATTTTGCAATCAATTCATGCCATTTATCGGGTGTCAAAATTGCCCATGGATCTTGACCTTTTCCTACGATACCATAGCCAATCATCAAGCCGATACCCAACGCCAAGACTCCTAGAAGCAAAACAATAATAACTAATAAAAATCGACGTAGCACATACGCTGCTTGTTTATTCATCTTCATCAGCTTCCACACTTACCCGTTCAATATTAGCTCCTAACTGAGCCAATTTTTCATGGAAACGATAATATCCTCTATCCAAATGGACAAGTTTTCCGACAACTGTCTCCCCTTCAGCTACTAGACCTGTTAAGATCAAAGCCGCACTTGCACGTAGGTCTGTAGACAAAACCTCTGCTCCTTGCAGAAGTTGCCCACCGACGATACGAGCTGTATCACGGATAATTTCAGAATGCAAGCCCATACGACGCATTTCCTCTAAATGTTGGAAACGATTTTCAAACACTGTTTCCACCATGGTTGACTCACCTTGAGCAACCGTCATCAGTGCAGTGAATTGTGCCTGCATGTCTGTCGGAAATCCTGGATGCGGAAGCGTCTTAACATGAACGGCTTTCAATTTATCTCGTTGAGAACGAATGCGGATGCCTTCGTCTTCATCAATGACTTCAACACCCATTTCTTGTAATTTCGCCAACAAGGGACGGTTGTGTTCCCAAATAGCATCTTGAATTAGGACATCTCCACCTGTCATTGCAGCAGCAACCATGAAAGTCCCTGCTTCGATGCGGTCTTGAACAACGTTATGGGTTGCACCATGCAAGTTTTCAACACCCGTTATTGTGATGCTTTCTGTTCCTGCGCCTTTGACTTTAGCTCCCATTTTATTTAAAAGAACAGCTAAATCTACAATTTCAGGTTCACGCGCAGCATTTTCGATAACAGTTACGCCATCAGCTAGCGTTGCAGCCATCATCAAGTTTTGGGTTGCCCCAACACTAGGAAAGTCCATATAGATATGGGCTCCATGCAAGCGTTCTGCCTTAGCTTCGATATAGCCAGCTGTTTGGGTAATCTTAGCCCCCATTGCTTCCAAACCTTTAAGGTGAAGGTCAATAGGACGACTACCGATCGTACAACCACCTGGCATCGAAACTTTAGCGTGACCAACCCTAGCCAGAATTGGACCCAGGACTACAATAGAAGCACGCATCTTGCTGACATACTTATACGGGGCTTCTTCTGTGATATCATCTGTCGCATCCACTTCAACAATGTGTGCATCTTGATCAAAATTAACTTGAGCATTTAATCCACGAACTACTTGGTTCATGGTAAAGACATCCGATAGGATAGGAACATTTTTTAAAACTGTTTTTCCTTCGCTTGCTAAAATTGTCGCTGCAAGTAGTGGCAAAACTGCATTTTTCGCGCCCTCAATGGTAACACTTCCGACAAGGCGATTATCGCCACCTCGAACTACAATTTTTTCCATAAATATTTTCCTTTACTTTCGAATTTAGAATAATGTCCGTACAGCTTCTTGCCATAATTGGTAGAGATTTAGGAAAAAAGAACTGATTAGATATCCTAAACCGATACTACACAATACTACCAAAAGTCGTACCTTCCTCGCATTGTCCTTGGTCACCTTCAAAATTTGATCCCATTTGACTAAATCTTTCAAAAGTTGAAAAACTAGGTAGACAAAAAACATATGACTACTGAGGGTAAAAAACAATTGAATCATCTGCCTATTATACCATCTTCTCTTTTTCTACGCTAGTCTATGGACTTGCACTATATTTTATGGGTTGTTTTTCAAGTAATCAATTGCATCCTGAAGTGTTTTTACAGGAACAATCTTCATGTCTGTTTTAATCATTTCAGCAGCTTCTACAGCCGTGTCATAATTACTTTTAGCATTAGGATTGGCCTTTTTAGCTTCTTCAGTTACTGGATTGTTTGGAGCAAAGAATACAGTAGCTCCTTTTTTTGCAGCAGCAACAACTTTTTTGTCAATTCCACCAATATCACCAACATTTCCATCTCTGTCGATACTTCCTGTACCAGCAATGATACGTCCATTTCGAAGAGTAGGGTCTGCAATTTGCGTATAGATGGATAAACTAAACATCATTCCAGCACTCGGACCACCAATGCCAGCAGTTGAAAACTTGATTGGCACATCACTTGACACTTCCGTGCGGTCAATCAAACCGATTCCGATACCGTTTTTCCCATTTTCCAGAGTAATGATTTTTCCTTCAGCGGTTTTGACTTTCCCATCTTCTTGATAAGTAACCTTAACCTTGTCACCTAGCGTTTGAGAATTAACGTAGTCGACCATTTCCTTGGAACTCTCAAAAGTCTTATCATTGACAGCTGTTACTGTGTCGGCAATATTCAGAATACCCTTAAAAGTTGAATTGTCTGTCACAGTCAAAACATAGACGCCCAGATATTTGAGCTCTATTTCCTTACCAGCTGCCTTGAGTCCTTGATATTTAGCCATATTTTGCGAAGTTTCCATGTAAAACTGGTTGATTCGCATAAATTCTGCATCTGAAGAACCACCTGTCATCTCTTTAGCACTTCGAATATCTGTAAAAGGTGTTAGCCAAGCATAAACCAAGTCAACCAGTCTAGCGTGCTTAACTCCAACTGTTACAAATTGGTAAGAACCTTCCTCTTGGTCAGCTTGATTATTGACTTGTAAGACTTTTCGAATATCTTCTGAAGTTCCTGGAACCTCAATGTAATAAGGCAGGGGCACTGTAAAAGCTATAAATGTGATAATAAGCCCGATGATTAAATATATGGGCCATCTAGTTTTTTTCTTCATGTTTTAACTCCTCTAAGACAGCATTTGGGACATACTTACTGATATCTTGACCAAACTTCAATAGTTCTCTCACAGCTGAAGAGCTGATGTAAACATGCTCTGGGCGGCTATGGAGATAGACTGTCTCAATCTCTCCTGCTAATTGATGATTGTAAAAATCAAAACTGGCTTCATACTGAAGGTCCGCAGCGTTACGCAAACCACGAACAAGAACATGGACACCCAGTTTTCTAGCAACATCAACTACTAATTCATCATGAGAGGCGATAACTTGGACATTCTCTAGATGTGCCACTGCTTTTTCAACCGTCTCTAGTCGGCTTTCTATCGGTAAAAATCCATTTTTGTGTGGATTATAAAAAATTCCTACATACAATTGATCAAAGAGCTCACTTGCACGCTCAATGAGGTCCAAATGGCCCTTTGTTATCGGATCAAACGAACCTGTGAATAGCCCAATTTTATCTGACATAAACCGTCACCTTACTAATCCCATATATTTTTTCCTTCCAGATGCCCAAACAGGCGATTTCTTCTGGAAGTTCTACTGATTTATCGGTCTCGCAGACCACCATGACATCTTCTGAAAAAAGATTTCTCTCCGCCATTTTTTCAATATCAGACACGATTTGTTCCTTTGCATAGGGAGGGTCCAAAAAGATGAGATCAAAAACGCCATCCACCTGCTCCAACGCACGACTGGACTCCATTTTCAATAATTGAAACTTTGAGGTTTCCTTGGTCATCCGGATATTTTCTGCCACAATATTCTGTGCTCGGCGATCCTTCTCAACTAGGACAGCGCTCGACATCCCTCTTGAAACTGCTTCGATGGATAAACCACCACTGCCAGCATAGAGATCTAGTACACGTCCTCCTTCAAAGTAGGGACCAATCATATTGAAAATAGCTCCTCGGACCTTGTCAGATGTTGGTCTCGTTGTTTTCCCGTCTAACGTCTTTAAAGGACGTCCTCCGTAGATTCCTGATACGATTTTCATAAGGTATATTATACCAAATTCTGATAAAAAAAAGAAAATCGAACCTTGCGGCTCGATTGATTAAAGAATATTGTCGTAAGTATCTCTGACTTCTTGTGGCCAAACACTAGTTTGAACTTCACCGATGTGCTTCTTACGAAGTAGGAACATAGCCATACGTGATTGACCAATTCCTCCACCAATTGTCAACGGGAAGAGTCCGTTTAGAAGAGCTCTATGCCATTCCAAAGAAAGACGGTCTTCATCTCCTGTAATAGCTACTTGTCGACGGAGGGTATCTTCATCAACACGAATTCCCATTGAAGATAATTCAAAGGCTGCACCCAAATTATCATTCCAGACAAGGATATCTCCATTCAAGCCATGATAGCCATTTTCAGATTCAGTTGTCCAGTCATCATAGTCTGGTGCACGTCCATCATGAGGTTTTCCATCCGACAATACACCGCCAATACCAATCAAGAAGACAGCACCGAATTCCTTACAGATAGCATTTTCACGTTCTTTTGGCGTCAAGTCTGGATAGCGTTCAACCAACTCTTCTGTATGGATAAAGGTGATTTGCTTAGGCAAAATTGACTCAATATCATATCGTGCTTCTACTGCTAATTCTGTTAAACGAATGGCCTTATAAATCTTTTCAACGGTTTCTTTGAGGTAGGCTAGATTGCGTTGTCCATTAGGAATTACCTTTTCCCAGTCCCACTGGTCCACATAAACCGAATGAGTCGCATCTAGTGAATCTTCGTCCGGACGAAGAGCCTTCATGTGAACGAAGAGACCTTCTCCTTCACCGAAACCAAAACGTGCCAAAGTATGGCGTTTCCACTTAGCAAGTGAATGTACCACCTCATAGGTTTCATCTGGGATTTGTAAAACCTTAACAGATACCGGATGTTCAATCCCTGAAAGGTTATCCTGCATCCCGTCTCCAACCTTACTTAAAATTGGCCCTTGTACTTCTACTACTTCTAACTTATCTTTTAAATACTGGGTAAAGGTATTTTTTACAAATGAAATCTCTTCCTGCTGGTGAATAAAACTTTTTTTCATATGTACCCCTCCTTTTGAATAATAAAAAGATTATACCCTTTTGCTAGTAAAAATGAAAGTAAAAAATAAAAAAGAGCTCATTTGAGCTCTAAAAGTATTAATCGTCATTTCCAAAGATACGCAAGAAGCTAAGGAAGAGGTTGATAAAGTCAAGGTAGAGGCTAAGTGCCAAAGAAATTGCCCAGCCTGTAGCGACCTGACCATCTGACTCTTCATAAACATAACGAATTTTTTGATTATCCCAAGCGATTAAACCTGCAAAAACAAGTACCATCACAATACTGATGATATAGTCCATTAGGCCACTATTTAAGAAGATATTAACAACCATGGCTAATATTAGACCAAATAAGGCTGCAATCAAAGCACGTCCGATACCACTCAAATCCTTTTTGATGACGACTCCGACAATCGCCATGACAAAGAAAAGGGCTGCACTGGAGATAAAGGCTGTTAGGACTGTACCAGGAAGGTAAAGCGATACAATGAAACTTAGTGAAAAACCGTTGACCACAGAATATAATAGAAATATTGGAAATGCTGCTGGACTGTTCCTTAACGCTAAACCACTTGCAAATAACACTAGAGCAACTTCAACGACTCCTGTTACGATTAGCCATATGCGTGCATTAAGCATTAACTGTACGAGAACATCTTGGAAGGTTGTTAACATCAAGGCTGAAACAACTGCAGATAAGGCAATCCCAATCCCTACAAAAGCATAAACTTTTGCATAAAATTGATTCAAACCAGAATGTTCTTGAATAATTGTTTGATTCATATCTTTTTCTCCTTATGAAATCTTTTTACTGATTATAACAAAAATAAATTGATTTAACTCAAATAAAACATGAGTATGCCTGCCGCAATAGCAACATTGAGACTTTCCGCCTGCCCTTTCATGTTGATGTGAACCAGTTGGTCTGCCTGGGCTGTCATGAATGAACTAATGCCCTGGCCTTCATTTCCCATCACCAAGGCAAAATCCTCTAGTCGAGCAAGTTCACGATAATCTTTAGAGTTTTGGGATAAGGTAGTGGCTAGAATCGGCAAATGACTCTTTTTCGCCTCTTCAACAAATGTATCAACAGGCATCCGATAAATTGGTAAATGAAAATGACTTCCCTGCATGGAGCGAAGAGTTTTGAGGCTGTATATATCAGCCGACTTGCTTGAAACGATGACTCCTGAAAAACCTGCCGCATCTGCCGTCCGTATCATGGTCCCTACATTTCCAGGGTCCTGCACATCTTCTAAGAAAAGATATTTACCTGAGGTCAAATCCGGCAACAGCTCCTCTTCCTTTTGAACAATAGCTACAATGCCCTGAGGTGTTTGTGAATCTGCTAAATCAAATAAGATTTCCTCTGTCACAAAGACAGTCTGAGGATAATCTACTAGTTTATCTCCATACTCTACTAGAGCAAATATTTTCTCAATCGTTGCTCCCGCCTGAACAGCTTCCTCAAATAAATGCCAGCCCTCAATTAAATAAGAAGATTTTCGATATTTTTTTTGATGCAATTTCTTGGCATTTTTTACCACAGAATTCGCTTTAGAGGTTATAATAGTCATAGGAGTATTATAACACAATCAAGGAGGTTTGGTATGCAAAAGGTCAAAATGATTGCACAGGGACGCGTTCAGGGCGTTGGCTTTCGTTGGGGCGTCTATACCCTTGCTCTCGAACTAGGCGGAATCACTGGTCGTGTCTGGAACAACGATGACGGAACAGTTGAAATCCTTGCCCAAGCAGAATCTTCTGCTATCATGGCTAAGTTCATCCAAGAGATCCGAAAAGGACCAACTCCTTTCTCAAAAGTGACCTATCTCGACGTCCAATTGAGTAACTTTCCTTCCTATTCTGACTTCAAAGTCGCAAATTAGGTCTCTAGAACTATTGTATATTTTCAAAAAAAACAGTAGAATAGAAAGGTATAATTTTTAAAGAAGGAATAAAAACAGTGAAATCAATTAAACGAATCGCCCTCTCAATCATGGGAGTGGCTATGCTATTAGTATTGACAGGATGTGTCCAGGTTGATAAAGCAACAGGTCAGCCAACCGGATTTATCTGGAATACCATCGGAGCACCTATGGCAGAGGCTATCAAATACTTTGCCAATGATCAAGGTCTTGGTTTCGGTGTTGGTATCATCATCGTAACTATTATCGTTCGCTTGATTATCCTCCCACTTGGTATCTACCAATCATGGAAGGCTACCCTTCACTCTGAGAAGATGAACGCCCTCAAGCATGTCCTTGAGCCACATCAGACTCGTCTCAAAGAAGCAACGACTCAAGAAGAAAAACTAGAAGCCCAACAAGCTCTCTTTGCTGCTCAAAAAGAGCATGGTATTAGTATGTTTGGTGGTGTAGGATGTTTCCCTATCCTCATTCAAATGCCTTTCTTCTCTGCTATCTACTTTGCTGCTCAACACACAGAAGGTGTTTCTGAGGCTAGCTTCTTAGGAATCGCACTGGGTTCTCCAAGTTGGATTCTCATCGCCTGCGCTGGTATTCTCTACTACATCCAATCACTCCTTTCTCTACACGGAGTTGAAGACGAGACTCAAAGAGAACAACTCAAGAAAATGATTTACATGAGTCCAATGATGATCGTCATGTTCTCCATCTTCTCTCCAGCCAGCGTCACACTTTACTGGGTTGTCGGTGGTTTCATGATGATTCTTCAACAATTCATCGTCAACTACATGATTCGTCCAAAACTTCGCAAAAAAGTACGCGAAGAATTTGCAAAGAACCCACCAAAAGCAAGCAAAACTTCAGGCGCTCGTAAAGATGTAACCCCTGAATCAGCAGCAGCTATCACAACTTCTAACAAGAAGAAAAACAAAAAACGCAATGCTGGAAAACAACATTCGAGATAAAAAATAAAAGGCTCGGCTAAATTGCTGAGTCTTTTCTATAATCGAAAAGAGGCCGAGAAAACTCGACCTCATTTTTTATATTATCCATGTACACGTTTCATGTAATCTTGATAGCTTTCTGTATCCATCAATTCCTTAGCGTTCTTGACACGATCTGCTGTCGGAGGTTTAACTCCTTCAAGCGAATACGGAATGCCAAGTTCACGCCACTTGAATTCACCCATCGTGTGATAAGGTAGGATTTCAAACTTATCAACGTTTTTAAGAGTTTTCACGAACTTCCCAAGCTCAATCAAATCTTCATCTCGGTCTGTCAACCCAGGTACGAGAACGTGACGAATCCAGACAGGTTTCCCAATATCTGACAAGTATTGAGCACAAGCTAAAATGGTTTTGTTACTTTGACTGGTTACAATCCTATGTTGAGCATCATTAATTTCTTTGATATCAAGAAGAACCAAATCAGTCACAGCCATTAATTTATCAAATTTTTCAAGATAGCGTGGTTTATTACGGAACGGAAGGGCACAAGTATCCAAGGTACAGTGGATACCTTTTTCTTTCGCCTTGGTAAAGAGGGCAATCAAGAAATCAATCTGCAAGAGGGCTTCTCCTCCGCTGACTGTGATACCTCCCTTGTCTCCCCAGAAACCACGATAGCGAAGCGCTTCTTCCAAGACATCATCTACTGTTCGTACACGAGATTTATTGGTTTCCATAGCCCATGTATCCGGGTTATGGCAATACTGGCAACGCATCTGACAGCCCTGCAAAAAGACAATGAAACGGATTCCGGGACCATCTACCGCCCCAAAACTCTCTGTCGAATGCACCATTCCTGTCACTTGTCCATAGTCAATTGTTTCTTCTGACATAACGTCACCTTCCTTGAAACCGTTTTATAATTTTATTATATCACGCTTGAAAGGAAAAACAATAGATTTTGTCTATTTTTTAGAAAACAATCTGTTTTTCACTTTCAACTTTCATGATTTTCAAAAATTCTTCTAATCCTTGTCAAAGTCAAACCCGTAAAGAGTCGCAAAATAGTCCTCAGGTCGCTCTGCTCTACGGATTAGTCGAGCACCACCGTCCTCTGTGTAGAGAAGCTCTGCCGAACGAAGTTTCGCATTGTACTGGTATCCCATAGAGAAGCCATGGGCACCTGTATCATGAATGACTAACAAATCACCAATTTCTGTTTGAGGTAGCTCACGATTTACTGCAAACTTGTCGTTGTTCTCACAAAGAGAACCAACAACATCAACCACTTCAGTCTGACCATCAGGATGCATCATATTAGTAATATGGTGGTAAGCACCGTACATAGCTGGTCTCATAAGATTGACAGCTGACGCATCGACTCCTAGATAAGTACGGTAGGTTTTCTTTTTATGAGTAACTGTTGTGACCAAAATTCCATGAGGTGCCAGCATAAAGCGCCCTAGTTCTGTAAAAATCTTAACCTGACCAAGACCTGCTGGTGTCAAAACCTCTTCATAAACCTGACGAACTCCCTCACCAATCAAAGCAATGTCATTAGCTTCTTGATCTGGGTGATAGTTAACCCCAATACCACCTGAAAGATTGATAAAATCCAGTGAAATACCTAACTTTTCCTTGATTTCTACTGCTAACTCAAAGAGCTGACGTGCTAATTCTGGATAGTAGAGGTGGGTCACTGTATTAGAAGCTAGGAAGGAATGAATCCCAAAGGTTTTAGCTCCCTTTTCTTTCAAAATAGCAAAGGCTTCAAAAAGCTGCTCCTTAGTCATCCCGAACTTAGCTTCGCCAGGATTATCCATAATGTCCGTTCCTAGTTCAAATACTCCACCGGGATTGTAACGGCAAGAGATGATTTCTGGGATACCTGCTGCACGCTCTAAATGTTCGATATCTTCAAAAGCATCTAAATTAATCGTCGCACCTAATTCACGGGCATAAGCATACTCTCTATCTGGAGTATTATTGGATGAGAACATCATATCAGAACCAGAAAATCCTAGCTTATGACTCATCAAGAGTTCTACATAACTAGAACAATCCACTCCACATCCTTCTTCTTGTAAGATTTTCAAGATAGCTGGGGTCGGAGTCGCCTTGACTGCAAAATATTCTTTAAAGCCCTGATTCCAAGAAAAGGCTTTGTTTACTGCGCGTGCTTTCTCGCGAATCCCTTTTTCATCGTAGAGGTGGAAAGGGGTTGGAAACTCTTCAACAATTTTTTCTAGGGCTTCACGATTAATAAATGGTGTTTTCATAGGACTCCTTTATATTCATTATCAAAGAAAGGCTGGGACGAAAGTTCCAACCTTTGTATTTTAAGTTCATTCTTATTTTTCTGCGTCAAAGATGTTTCCAACTTCAACAGCAATTTTTTGATTCTTCACATCAATGTTGGTAACCTTCAAGAGTGATTTGTAATCAAACTGTTGTTCGCGATCTTCTTGCGCATTATCGGCAAAGACGGCTACTCCAGCCAATTCAGAATCAAACTCAGACAAGAGGCTAATCATCCCGTTAATGGTCCCTCCACCCTTCAAGAAGTCATCAACGATCAAGACACGACTTCCTGCTTTAAGGCTACGTTTTGAAAGGAACATCTTTTCGATACGGTCACTAGAACCTGAAACATAGTTGACACTAACAGTTGAACCCTCAGTGATTTTCAAGTCGCGACGGACAATGACAAATGGAACATTGAGAACATTTGCTACCGCATTTGCAAGCGGAACCCCTTTGGTCGCAACAGTCATAACGGCATCAATCTTCTGATCCATAAAGCTCTTAGCAATAATGCGACCGATGTTTTTCAAAATAGCTGGAGTGCTCAATAGGTCAGATAAATAAATGTAGCCACCCGGAAGAATGCGGTCACTCTCTGAAAGTTTATCACGAAGCTCTTCGATAATCGTTTTAGACTCAAGGGTAGAGATCGATGGTGTAAAAATAACACCACCACCAGCACCTGTCACCGTTTGAATATGACCGATTTCTATTTCTTCGAAGGCACGCTTAATGATGACAATATCTTCTGAAATAGAAGACTTAGCAGATTCATACTTTTCTGCAAAGGTATTGAGACTGGTTAATTTGTAAGGATTGTTAATCAAGTAATTGGAAATAACAACCATCCGATCACTTCTTCTTAATTTCATTAGTTATTCACCATTCTTTTTAATTAGTCTTTTTCTCATTATATCACACTAAAGCAAAAAAAACGAACTTTATTGTCTAAATAAAGCTCATTTTTTTAGTTTCTAGTCTAATTTTGGCTTGTAGAAGGAACGATTGTCCATTGCAAAGACTTTATTGGTCATTTCACCCTCATCAACAAGGGCGAGCGCTGTTGACATCATCATCATGCTGGCATCTAGATTATCAATCATATGAATGATTTCAGCTTCCATCACACGAGGACGAACTGGACTACCATACTCAAGTAAACCATGGTGGCTGAGAATAACATGGCGTAAGAGCACTACTTCTTCACGAGTGTCATCAATGCCAAGTTCCATTACTGTTTTGGTGATTTCACTATCAATCAAGGCAATATGTCCGATAAGGTTCCCTCTGACTGTATACTCTGTCTGGTCTGGGCCAGTCAATTCAATAACCTTGGCTAGGTCATGGAGCATAATCCCCGCATAGAGCAAGCTCTTATTGAGTTGTGGGTATACATCTGCAATTGCCTCTGCCAAACGAACCATAGTAGCCGTATGATAAGCAAGTCCTGTTTCAAAGGCATGATGGTTGGTTTTGGCAGCTGGATAGGAATAAAATTCTTTATCATATTTGGTATAGAGAGCTCGAACGATTCGTTGCCAGATAGGATTTTCAATTTTGAAAATCATCTGCGCCATATATTCGCGTATCTCCTTGACATCCACTGGCGATTTGACCTTGAAATCTGCTGGGTCATTTGGTTCGCCAGGCTGAGGTAGGCGAAGGGTGATTTGATTAACCTGCGGAGTGTTATTGTATACCTCACGACGTCCCTGCATGTGAACAACTTTCCCTGCAGTAAAAGCTTCGACGTTATGAGGTTGGGCATCCCAGAGTTTCCCTTCAATTTCCCCACTGTCATCTTGGAAAGTGAAAGCCAGGTAATTCTTCCCAGCACGTGTCTGTCTTAGGTCAGCTGACTTGATTAGGTAAAAGCCCTCAAAAAACTCATCTTTCTTCATGTGACTAATCTTCATATTCTTCCTCATCTTCTTGGAACTGGAGTAGATCAAGCTCAGGCTCACCTTCTGATAACTCAATGTGACGGAGCGTTCGCTCGATAGCTGTAGTACGACGGTTTAATAAATCATCAATATTGGCAGAGGCATGTTGGAGATGTTTTTGTGCCTTGACCAAAATCCCCCCAAACTTGCCAAACTCGGTCTTGACACTGGCAAGAGTCTTGCTGATATGGTCGGCACTCTTTTGGATATTGAGAGTTTTGAAGCCAACTGATAGAGAGTTAAGAAGGGCTGATAAGGTACTTGGCCCTGCAATGATAATCTGCTCCTCCCGTCTCAAATCATCAAAGAAAATCGGATTGCGAACAATCTCTGAATAGAGACCTTCTGTCGGGACAAACAATACTCCAAAATTGGTTGTTCGAGGTGGCGCCAGATACTTACTCTTGATATCCTTTGCAAAACGCTTAACACTCGTTAAGAGTGACTTACGGCAGCGCTCGATCTCGTCCTTGTCACCTGATTCATAGGCTTCTTCTAGGCGGTAATAATCCGCCAATGGAAACTTAGAGTCAATCGGTAGATAAACATATTCTTGGTCGCCTTGCCCAGGCAACTTGATGGCGTACTCGACTCGCTCACTCGAATTTTCAACCGTTGCAAATTCTCGTTCATACTGGGCAGGTGTCATGATATCTTCAATAATCTGTCCCAGTTGTAATTCTCCTAGAATTCCTCGAGTTTTTGTACCAGATAAGACTTTATTAAGAGCGCCGACATCACGGGCAACCGTCTGCATTTCTCCAAGGCCGCGATTGACAGATTCCAATTGCTTGGAAACTGTCTCAAAGGAAGCCTGCAAGCGTGTCTGCAAGGTCTTTTCTAACTTTTCCTCGACCGTTTGACGCATCCGCTCTAAACGTTGTTCATTTGATTCCTGCAGGGCTTGGAGTCGTTGGTCGGTCTTATCTCTAGTTTGGAGAAGATTCTCATTCATCTCCTGTCGAACCTGAGTCAGACCTTGGTGCAATTCAATTCGCACTTCCTGCAAACGGTCGCTAACAGCCACTTCTAGATTTTTTTGGTCCAGCTGACTAGCTTGTCGAGCTTGTTCAAAACGATAATCTAGCTGGTCTGAAAGGTTGTCTGCCTGATCTTCTAAACTCTTGGTCAGATATTTCTCCTGCTTGTCCTGCCTTTGCCAAATGAGAAAGAGGCCGACTAGGTTAGCAATTAATAACAGTAGTAATACAATCTCCATCCTATCTCCTGTCCTTACTATGCAGTACGACCACATAGCCATCCGGGCATGTTACCGAAACTTCCCTATCTATATATTCGTTAGAAGCATAGACTTTCTTAAAGAAAAAGTTCTCCTCTGTCAATTCGTACTTGGCACCGATAATGGTCAGCTGACTATCCCTCACAGGCATAAAAGCAAGATAATCATAGTCTGACCGTGGTTCAAGTTGACTGGTCCCTTCTGGACAGTAACGAATCAAATTTTGTCCATCCTCAATCTCTATCTGACGCATATATGGCGCCAATTTAGGATTGCTAGGCAGAAACACATTAGCCAACATATGGTCAATGCGACCACCTAGGGCACCAAAAATGGTCACCTGAGCTTGAGGATTTTTTTCAAAAATCGTTAAAAGTGCTAGTTCCAGATCGGTATCATCTTTTTCTGGCTGGGCTTGAACAAAATGCTGGGCACGTTTTTGAATCAAATGACGTTCTTCTACAGTCACAGAATCAAAATCCCCAACGGCTAAAGCAAGAGGAAGTTTTTCCTCCAGTACCCAAAGTGAGCCTCGATCCACACCGACAAAGCAGTCAAAATCTGTCCGATAGTGACCGCGGTCTCCGCCTGCAAAAACTGCAACTTTAGTCCAGTTGTTTTCTGAGAGCTTGCACTCGTTCATTGACATCTCCCTTAAAGACATAGGACCCTGCTACAAAGACTGTTGCACCAGCTTCTTTGGCTTGAGCTATGGTCTGATCATCAATCCCACCATCCACTTCAATTTCAAAATTCAATCCTTTTTCCTCACGAAGGGCAGCCAATTCACGTACCTTATCCATGGTTTCTGGCAGAAAGGCTTGCCCACCAAATCCAGGGTTAACTGTCATGACTAATACTTGGTCAACTAAGTGTAGCACATGCTTAATCGCCTCAACAGGTGTACCAGGATTAATGACGACTGAAGGTTTGACTCCAAGAGAACGAATTTTTTGAAGGGCCCCATGGATATGAGGTGTTGCTTCTGCATGGATGCTGATGATGTCTGCACCTGCACGCGCAAAGTCTTCTAAATGATGTTCGGGATTTGATACCATCAAATGGCAATCAAAGACCATCTTGCTATGAGGACGAAGACTTTCGACTACACCTGCACCAAAGCTGATCTGAGGTACAAAGTGACCATCCATGATATCGATGTGGGCATATTCAGCCCCAGTTGCTTCTAGGCGTTTAATTTCACGTTCAAAGTTGGCATAATCTGCTGCCAGAATTGACGGAGCAATCTTGTATTGAGACATAGGGTTTCTCCTTATTTTGGAATTTTTTTGCTGACTTTTTTATAGGTTTCTCTACGATTTTCAATCTCACTGAGGAATTGCAGGTAGTTGTCAAAACGGAAGGTAGCAATGATACCCTCTTCTACTGCTGGTTTTACAGCGCAAGATGGCTCATGGGTATGGGTACAAGTGCGGAATTTACAATCACGACTGACACTAGCAATCTCTGGAAAAGCCTGATTCAGATCTTCTGCTGTTGTTACTTCGTAATCCAGCGATGAAAAACCTGGTGTGTCTGCGATTTTCCCACCATTGAGATTGTAAAAACTAACCGCTCGAGTAGTGTGACGACCACGACCCAGACTGTCTGAGATTTCTCCCGTTTCTAGATTGAGATCAGGTGCGATTTTATTGAGCAAAGTTGACTTTCCAACACCCGTCTGCCCCATAAAGACCGTAACCTTATCTGTCAACAAGGGTAAAAGTTCTTCTTTATTCGTCACAAAATCGTAACCAATAGCACGATAGGTTTTCTCGTAGAAATCCAGTTCTCTCCCATCTTTCAGTAAGTCCATTTTGGAAATATAGACGATAGGATGAATGCCCTTATGCTCTAAAAGAACCAAGAAGCGATCCAACAAGTTGCTATTAAAGTCAGGCTCTTTGACCGACATGATAACCACAGCTTGGTCAATATTGACGATCGGTGGGCGAACCAGACTATTTTTTCGTTCGTGAATCTTGAGAATATAACCTTCGGAATTTTCCTCCGCAGAAAAATCTACCCAATCTCCAACATAGGGCGTATGACCCTTTTTACGAAAATTTCCACGCGCGCGTGTTTGATAAACCTGACCATCACTCTCCACATAGTAGAATCCGGCCAAAGCTTTAATGATTTGTCCCTGCATCCTAGAGTCCTTGTCCTTTAAGCGCATCTGCTAGACTAGCGAATTCTTCTAAGCTAAGAGCTTCACCGCGTACACTTGGGGATAGTCCTGCCTGATCCAATGCCTTAGTCAATTTATCCTTGATTTCATCAGTCTTTCCAAAGTAACCTGTCAGATTATTCCACAAGGTCTTACGACGATGGGTAAAACTAGCCTTGGAAACTTTAAAGAAGAATTTCTCGTCTTCCACTGCTACAGCCGGTTCTGGGCGACGTACCATTTTCAGGATAGCTGAATCCACATTTGGTGCTGGCACAAAGACCGTACGAGGTACGATAAAAGCAACCTTAGCTGTCATGTAATACTGAACTGCAATCGACAAGCTCCCGTAAGCCTTGGTATTTGGCTTAGCAGATATACGATCTGCCACTTCTTTTTGCATCATAACCACAAACTCACTAAATGAAATGCCACTTTCAATCAAGTGCATGAGAATAGGCGTCGTGATATAGTAAGGCAAGTTGGCTACTACCTTGATTGGTAAGTCAGGATTTTTGAAATTTTGGATATGTTGCGCTAGGTCAACTTTTAGAATGTCCTCGTTGACTACGGTCACATTGTCAAAATCACGTAAGGTATCCGCTAGGATTGGTACCAAGCGGTGGTCAATCTCAAAAGCCATGACTTGAGCTGCACGCTCAGCTAAAAATTCCGTCAAGGCACCAATACCTGGCCCAATCTCGATGACATTGACTTGGTCATCAATTTCAGCCGTATCCACAATTTTTTGAAGGATATTGGTATCGGTCAGGAAATTTTGTCCGAAGGACTTTTTAAAGGTAAAACCGTGACGCTCCAGCACTGCCTTGGTCACGCTATAATCTGCAATTCTCATGTATTCTCTTTTCTATCTCTTAACCATCATATAAAAAATCAACCTAATTACTAGTGCAAGTATAAACAAATATACTAAACCATTCCTCCACTTGTTCGCTTTTGTATCGGCTCCAGTCATATCGCCCCCTTGCTTATCATCTTGAGGATTCATTTTATTCAGTTCATCCTGATAGGCAACCGAATCTAGAATATTATCTTCTGGCAATAATTCTGAAGCATAATAATCAGGAAAGCCCATAGCAAGACCAATTAGGTTCTTTTCTGTCAAAGAAAAATCTAAATCTTTGGGTTGATTTCCCCGAATAGCTCCTATATTTTTTAACAGTTTATCAGAAACAACAGACACTTGGTCCATAAAAACAACATCTAAGACATCAAATCCGAGTATATCACCATCTTTGACATTTACAAGAATATAACGAACAAAGGCATCATATAGTTGCACGGATTGTGGAACATTTTCTTCTAAAAAAGACCGGTTTTGGAGGGCGTTTTGCCGGAATTTTTCAATAGGAAGCAAGATATCTACATTCTGCTCTTGGTAAAACTTTTCTGCTTGCTCTTCATCTTCTTCGAGTTTTTCTGCTGTTTTCCAGAGAGCAATAGGAGTTCTTAAATCTTCTTCATCCCAAAACAATTGCCAAAAATAGGGTATCGTGTAAATTCCCTCTGTTAGAATACGAGCTTCATTTCCGTTTTTTAAGTAAATATAACTTCTATTCGCCATTCCATTTCCTTTCAAAATCTTTGAAAAAGGGTGGTGGTTCAAGTGGGATGTAGTTAAAACTATATAGTTTCCCAATGTAAAGAAACTCTCTAACCGTTAGCTTTGCCTTCTAGTTCCTCACTAAACTTTTGCATTTCTTTAAAAGCTGTTAGGCTAACATAAGCACCCGCTTCATAATACTCCGTTGGATTAATGGCATAGTCAAAAACTTCAATCATGCCTCCCGCTTCTTCAATCATGCCATTCCATTTTTCGTCAAAGACCATTCGCAGACGTTTCCAATCGGTAAATACCGGCACAGAATTTCTGCCATCTTTTCCTTCTTTGACTGGAATGTTGAAACTAGAATCTTTTTCCAAGACAAAGGAGCTTCCTTCCTGACTATCGTCCTTAAATTCCGAAGCCGCATCTAGAGGAATTAGGAATTTTGCTTTCAGCATAGCTTCAGAGAAGAACTTATAATAGAGTTTGTAAATTACTTCTTCATCTTCTGTTGTCGGACTATCCAGTTGTCCCATTAACAGCATCCATCTTACTAGGTCAGGGTTCATCACAGGAACTTGTATTTCTGGCAAATTAGAAAAATCTGGTTTTTGAACCAAGGCCGAGGCACTGATGCTAACTTCCTTGGAATTAAAGATTGCTCCCAAGGCACCATTTAAGTAAAAGGCTGTCCCAAGGAAATTCTCAATCCCTTTTTTATCTTCCGTATTTTCAATCAGTTTTACGACTGAGTTTGGTCGACTATCAATGGTTTCTTTAAATTGGCGATACCAAGATGGCGTCAAAAGCATGATCATGGGATCTGTGCACAAATAGCCCTCTTCTCCCCTATCATAGGTCGTTGAAAAAAGATAGGGTTCGCCTGTTTTTTCTGAATAAACTGCATAAACTGAATCTGCTGCTAACAACTTGTCCTTGACGATTTCCGCTAGACGTTCCAACTTACGAGTGTTGGCTTGATAGCTTTCTTCACTTTCAGTTTCCTGATTTTGACGGCATTTCCATAAAAAGAGACGTGAAATCTCTACGCTATCATCAAGGCTAGCTGCCAAATAGTCTTCATTAGTCAATTGCCCCTCCTGAATGGCTACAAAAGCACGATAAAGAGCATCTGAATAGCTAGATAATTTTTGCTCTTCCTCAATACCTGAACTAAAGAGAACACTTCCTTTTTTCAGTTTATCCAAAGAAGGAATCCTATCAACCACTAGATGGGCAAGAACTTCATCAGTAAGACTATCCGCATCTTTGTTTTGACTGCTAAGTTTTTTAACCTCTACAGTACCAAGACTTCCCATTCCTTGGTCGGGATTGCAAAACTGCAACTGATCTCCAACCTTGATACTACCTTCTAGACTCCCAACAATCAATAATTGATTCGTTTCCTTCATAGGAAGAAAATCTAGAACTCCCACACAAGCATTGTCTTTTGTTTCTACTGTTTCCTTATTGGATTCAGTTGTTTCAGTTGCTTCTGTCTTTTTTAAAAAATCAAAGATTCCCATAACTTTTCCTCATTATCTCCACTCAGCAAAAATCCTATGGAGTCACTTTTCTAATGCTTGCTACCAAGCCTAATTAAACCGTTTATGATTACTTCTATTGTATCATATTCCCCTTACATTTTGGGAGTTTCTCAATCCTCATAAGATTTCATGGCATCTTCAACTTCAGCTAAACGGATGCCAAATAATTCCAAACGCTTGAGAAGTTGCTTCCCATTGGAATAACCAATACGAAGGCTTTCTCCTAGATATTCTCTGCGTTTTCTGCTATCCGCCCCAGCCAAAAATCCCAATCGAATCAAGTCACTACGGCTAATATCAAAATCACTTTCTACTTCAAATTGCTCTGTCACCTGAGCCAAGGCTGTCTTCAAGTCTTCGTAGCTGGCGTGTTCAATTCCTAGAGAATGTCCCTTGGTCTTAGATTTAGGAACTGCCTCATCACGTTTGAGAAAGGCGTGCTGAACTGTCGGAATAGCTGTCATAATCATCCGACGGATTCTTTCCCCATTAAAGTCAGGATCTGTAAAGACAATCACCCCATGACGTTCATGTAGACGTTGGATTCGTTCAAGATCCTGCTCATTGATAGCGGAGCCACGAGTCTCATAGGTCTCCACATCAAAATAACGTTTAAGATTGGCCGTATCATCGCGTCCTTCAACTACGATGACTTGGGAAATTTTCTCCTTCATGATTTATGTTCCAATCCAAAGATTCGTTCAGCATTAGCACTTGTCACAGTAGCTAATTCTTCTGTTGTCATGCCACGTAGTTCCGCGATAAAGTCCACTACATAGCGCGTGTAAGCTGTCTTGTTTTCGCGACCACGCTTGGGTACTGGGGCTAAATAAGGCGCATCTGTCTCTACCAAAATCTTATCCAAAGGTAACTCTTTGGCTGCTTCCTGAATATCTGTTGCCTTCTTGAAGGTCACGACTCCAGAAAAAGAAATGGTCATACCTAGCTCCACAAACTTTTCAGCCCACTCTAGAGAACCTGAGAAGGAATGCATAATCCCACCTCGAGGACCAACGCCCTCACTCTTAATAATCTCATAGGTATCTTCTAGCGCATCACGGGTATGAACTACAAAAGGCAAGTCCATTTCCTTTGATAGCTGAATCTGACGACGGAAAACCTTCTCTTGAACTTCTTTAGGCGCTGTCATCCAGTGATAGTCCAAACCAATCTCACCCAAGGCAACAACTTTGGGATGTTTTAGTTTCTCCAACAGATAATTCTCAACATCCTCTGTATAGGTCCCTGCCTCTGTTGGATGCCATCCAATTGTCGCATAGAGTTGGTCATACTTGTCCACCAATTCTAAAGCACGCTCAATAGTCGGTTTGTCAAAACCAACAATATTCATCCGAGTCACACCCATTTCAGCTGCTAAGGCAAGCTCTTCTTCTTCACGTCCCAAAAATTCCTCTATATTTAAATGTGTATGTGTATCAAAAATCATTTATATTCCCTCGTTTTTTCTACCTTCTATTATACCAAAAAAACTAGTCGCATTCTTATAGGAAAAAAATATTTTGAAATCAATCATTTTCCCTTGACGGTATTTTTTCATAGCAGTATAATAGCTCTTGTTAAAATTTTCAAAAAAGGAAAGAAAATGTTTACAAAACTAAAATATACCTTTATCGGTCGTCCTCTCAAGTCCTTAACTGAAGGTGAAGGAGGGCTACTTGGAAAAACACAGGGACTTGCAATGCTCTCAAGCGATGCCCTTTCATCTATCGCCTATGGACCTGAGCAGGTCGTCCTTGTCTTGGCTAGTCTTTCTCCCCTTGCTATTTGGTGGAGTCTCCCTATCGGCATTTTTGTCCTCTTGCTACTTGCTAGTCTAACCATTTCTTACCGACAAATCATTCACGCCTACCCTCAAGGTGGGGGTGCCTATATGGTAACACGAGAAAATCTTTCTCCTGAGCTCGGTTTGATTGCTGGGGGAAGTCTGCTTGTTGACTACATGCTGACAGTAGCCGTATCTGTGGCTGCAGGTGCGGATGCAATCACTGCTGCACTTCCCGCACTCCATCCCTACAACCTCCACATCTCCATTTTTTTGGTCTGTTTGCTCATGCTTTTGAATCTGCGAGGCTTGAGGGAATCTGCTAGTTCGCTGATGATCCCTGTCTATCTCTTTATCTTTAGTACGGTCTTCCTCTTATTGTTTGGTATTTTCCAACTATTGACAGGTTCTCTCAGCTATCATGCAACTTCTGCAATTGGTCAAACTGTCCCAAGTCTCTCAATTGTCCTGATTTTAAGAGCCTTTACCAGCGGTTCAGCTTCATTAACCGGGGTTGAAGCAATCTCAAATGCTGTTCCATTTTTCAAAACTCCCAAAGAGAAAAACGCAGCTCAAACACTGACCATCATGTCTCTGATCCTTGGATTTCTCTTTGCAGGAATTACCTTCCTAAACTACTGGATGGGGATTACTCCTCAACACGGAGAAACAATCCTCTCACAAATGGCTAAAGGAATTTTAGGGGATTCAGCTCTCGGTCAAGTTGTTTATTATCTCTTCCAATTTTCAACAGCTCTCATCCTAGCCGTCGCTGCAAATACTGGTTTTTCGGCCTTTCCGATGTTAGCTTACAATATGGCCAAGAACAAGTACATGCCCCATCTCTTTATGGAGAAGGGAGATCGCTTAGGATACTCAAACGGGATCCTAACCTTGGCCTTTGGCGCTATGATTCTTCTGCTCATTTTTAACGGAAATACAGAACGCTTGATTCCTCTTTATACTATTGGAGTTTTCGTACCTTTTGCACTTTCTCAAACAGGGATGATTCGTCACTGGAAAAAAGAAAAAGGCTCTCATTTCTTAAAATCTGCCTTTGCAAATATCCTCGGAGCCATCATTTGTTATGCTATCGTTCTCATTCTACTCTTCTTCAGACTTGGAGATATCTGGCCCTTCTTCCCAATTATCCTAGTCTTAACCTTCCTCTTTTTGTCCATCCACAGTCATTACCAAAAAGTGGCCAAACAGCTTCGCCTTTATGAAGGAATTCAAAAGAAAACCTACGATGGCAATGTCGTCCTTGTCTTAGTAGGAAATGTTACCAGAGTCAGCGTTGGTGCTATTAACTACGCTCAAAGTATTGGAGATGAGGTTTTGGCTATGCACATTTCCACCAAGGAAACGGAGGAAAAAGACCAAGAAATCCTTCAAGAATTCGCGGACTACTTCCCAAATATCACTCTCAAAAATATTACTACTAGCTATCGCGATATCATCACACCTACCGTTCGCTATGTTCGAAAAATTTCTCAAGAAGCCAAGAAAAAGAACTACACAGTTACAGTTCTAGTACCCCAATTTATCCCTAACAAACCTTGGCAAAATATCCTTCACAATCAAATGAGCCTCAAATTAAAATATGCTCTCAGATGGCACGAAGATGTCGTCGTGGCTAGCTACTCTTATCATTTGAAAGAATAAAGAAAGCTCAAAATCAGAGAATTAATCTTCTGATTTTGAGCTTTTTCTAAATGTGATTTTTTCAAGACGTCTTCTAAAGTTTTCAGACTAAATCAATCACCTTAGAACATTCTCTTTTAGATAACAGAAAAGTCAGTAGGCTCGAGTTCCTACTGACTTCTTTGTTTAATTCGTTTGGGTTATGCAGCCAAAACTTTGCGTCCTTTGCGACGACGAGCTGCCAATACGCGACGACCGTTTTTAGTTGACATACGGTTACGGAATCCGTGTTTGCGCGCACGACGAAGTTTACTTGGTTGATAAGTACGTTTCACGATGAATACCTCCTCATAGATTTTGTATTCGTTTAGCCGGCTATAAAGTGATCAGTTACTAAACATACTTTACTATTCTATCTGATTCTTACTTATTTGTCAATAGCTCTGACAAATGTTTCCAGCTTTTTTACTATGAAAGCCTTATCTACGATACTGCTTCAAGAAACGAGTCATCTTCTCTTGGATTTGGGCTAACTCATCGACACGTGGAAGATAAACAATACGGAAGTGGTCTGGATCTTTCCAGTTAAAGCCACGCCCATGTACTAAAAGCACCTTTTCTTGTTTCAAGAAATTAAGGACAAATTGTTCATCATCGTCGATACGGTACATATTACGATCAATCTTAGGGAAGATATAAAGACCTGCTTTTGGTTTAACAGCAGACAAACCAGGAATATCTTGAATCGCATTATAAATAAAGTTTCTTTGCTCGTAGATGCGACCACCCGGTAAGAGCAATTCATCCACCGACTGATGACCACCAAGGGAGGTTTGAACTACCTGCTGGGCAAGTACATTCGAACAGAGGCGCATGTTTGAAAGCATATTGAGACCTTCAATGTAGCCTTTTACGTGATGTTTAGGTCCAGACAAGACCATCCATCCTACACGGAATCCAGCGATACGGTGAGATTTAGACAAACCATTCATGCTGACACAGAAAAGGTCTGGAGCCAAACTTGCTACTGGTGTGTGGACATTCCCATCCATAACCATACGGTCGTAGATTTCATCCGCAAAGATAATCAAGTCATTTTGACGAGCAATCTCAATAATATCTAGCAAGAGTTCTTTGGGATAGAGGGCACCTGTTGGATTATTTGGATTGATCAACACAATAGCCTTGGTATTTGAACTAATCTTAGACTTGATATCATCTAGGTCTGGATACCATTCAGCTTCTTCATCACAGAGGTAGTGTACGGCATTTCCTCCAGCCAAGCTAACTGCTGCCGTCCAAAGAGGATAGTCAGGCATAGGAACTAAGACTTCATCGCCATTGTCCAAAAGCCCTTGCATAGACATAACAATCAGCTCACTAACCCCATTTCCAAGGTAGATATCATCGATATCTACATTTGGGAAATTTTTCAGTTGGCAATATTGCATAATCGCTTTACGGGCCGAAAAGATTCCTTTAGAATCTGAATAACCTTCGCTATCACGCGCATTCATAATCAAGTCATGAATCACCTCATCCGGAGCTGTAAAGCCAAACTCAGCTGGGTTCCCTGTATTCAAACGAAGAATTTTTTCTCCATTTGCGCGCATGCGCATAGCTTCTTCCAAAACTGGACCACGAATATCATAAGCCACATGCTCTAATTTGATTGATTTGTTAAATTCTTTCATTTGAGTTCCTCTATTCATCAGGATAGTTAATATTATACCACTCCAAAACAAAATCGTAAATTGCCTAGTACTATTCCACAAAAAAACCTTGCTTAACGCAAGGTAACAGGACAAATCCGATTTCTTTCTATTTTTGGAGAAGAAAGAGTTGATAGGTTCTCTAAATAATGGCCAATAGCGACCAAAATCCTTATAGAAAAACTCTTGTGATCGAAAACAAGGTCTTTGTAGCGGATGGTAACTGCATAGATGAGGAATCTCTCCTTACATCCAGCAAAACGCAAAGAAAAAATAAGTAGACTCACCAACATTAAATGTAATGTCTGGGCTAATACGAGTCTCATTGTAAAGAATATACCATCGCATTACTTTATTTCCCTTGCCCTGTCACCTCATATTATACAATAAAATCTTTGCATTTTCAAATAAGTAAACACAAAAAAAGAACTCAATATATGAGTTCTTTTTAAGGTACTATTTTGCAATTTCTTCCAACATTTTTTCGATGTGTTGGATGGATTTTTCACGTCCAAGCAAGTAGATGGTGTCTGGCAATTCAGGACCATGCATTTCTCCTGAAACGGCGATACGGATAGGCATGAAGAGGTTCTTCCCTTTGATACCTGTTTCCTTTTGGACTGCTTTGATTTGTGGGAAGATATTTTCTGCCACAAACTCTTCGTCTGACATGGCTTCAAGTTTTGCTTTGAAGGATTCAAGTACCGTTGGCACTGTTTCACCAGCCATGACTTCTTTCTCAGCTTCTGTCAATTCTGGGAAGTCTGAGAAGAAGAGGTCTGTCAATGGAACGATTTCATCCACTGACTTCATTTGTGGTTTGTAGAGTTCCACCAATTTCTCAGCCTTGTCTGTCAAACGTCCTGCTGCTTCGAGGAATGGTTTGGCCATTTCAAAGATGGTCGCAAGATCCGCATTCTTGATATACTCATTGCTCATCCAGTCCATTTTCTTTTGGTCGAAGGCTGCTGGAGACTTGCTGAGGCGGTTTTCATCAAAGAGTTTGATGAGTTCTTCGCGAGAGAAGATTTCGTCTTCCCCACCAGGATTCCAACCTAGAAGAGCGATAAAGTTAAAGACTGCTTCTGGAAGGTAGCCTTTCTTCCGGTAATCTTCGATGAATTGAAGGGTATTAGTGTCGCGTTTAGACAACTTCTTACCAGTTTCAGAGTTGATGATCAAGGTCATGTGACCAAATTCTGGTGCTTCCCAACCAAGAGCTTCATAGACCATGAGCTGTTTTGGTGTATTAGCAATATGGTCGTCTCCACGGATGACGTGAGAGATTTGCATATCGTGGTCATCGATGACAACGGCAAAGTTGTAAGTTGGGTATCCATCTTTCTTTTGGATGACCCAGTCACCACCGATATTGCCACCTTCAAATTCGATATCACCTTTGACCATATCATGCCATTTGTAGATACCTGACTCATTCACTGCCAAGCGAACCGTTGGAATGACACCTGCTGCTTCACGTTCTGCGATATAAGCAGCTTTTTCTTCTTCGCTCATGCCGAGGTATTCGTTGATGTAGCGAGGTGTTTCACCCGCCGCTTCTTGACGTTCACGTTCTGCTGCCAACTCTTCTTCTGTAACGTAAGATTTGTAGGCTTTTCCTTCGGCTAGCAATTGGTCGATGTATTTTTGATAGAGTTCCAAACGCTCTGATTGGCGGTAATTTTCATGCGTTTCAGGACTTTCATCCCAGTCCATACCCAACCAACGAAGGTTTTCAAGCTGGGAACGTTCTCCGTCTTCGACGTGACGCTTGCGGTCCGTATCTTCGATACGGATGATAAAAGTTCCACCATGGTGGCGTGCATACAAGTAGTTAAACAATGCTGTACGGGCATTTCCGATGTGTAGTAGTCCTGTTGGACTTGGTGCATAACGCACACGAATATCTTTTGACATATCTTCTCCTATAAAGTATCTAGGCGTCTGCCTTTTTGCTCTCTATATTATATCACAAGTCGTGCCAGAGTCCAATTTCTCTTTTCGAGAAATAGTAAAAAGAGTGGTAAAACCACTCTTTTTTAAATCTATTATAGACGAGCGTTGAGTTCTTTGCTCAATTCTTCAAATCCTGGTTTACCAAGAAGGGCAAACATGTTACGTTTGTAAGCTTCAACACCTGGTTGGTCAAATGGGTTGATAGCGTTCAAGTAACCTGAAAGGGCGATTGCCAATTCGAAGAAGTAGATAGTGTAACCAAGAGTGAAGGCATCTTGCTCTGGAAGAGTCACGTACATGTTTGGCACGTCACCGTCAGTGTGGGCAAGAAGAACACCGTCAGTTGCTTTTTTGTTAACGAAGTCAACGTCTTTTCCTTGAAGGTAACCAAGTCCGTCAAGGTCTTCTTCCAAAGTAGGGATGATCACGTTCTTACGAGGTTTGTCAACGCGGACAACTGTTTCAAACATGATACGAGTTCCTTCTTGGATAAATTGACCCAATGAGTGCAAGTCTGTTGAGAAGTTAGCTGAAGTTGGGTAAATACCTTTTTGGTCTTTCCCTTCTGACTCACCAGCCAATTGTTTCCACCATTCTGAGAAGTATTGAAGTGATGGCTCGTAGTTTACCAAGATTTCAGTAGCGTAGCCTTTACGGTAAAGGATGTTACGAACAGCTGCGTATTGGTAAGCTTCGTTTTCAGAAAGTTTATCTGAAGTGTAGTCTTTACGAGCAGCATTCGCACCTTCCATAAGGGCTTTGATGTCTGCACCTGATGCAGCAATTGGAAGCAAGCCAACTGCTGTCAATACTGAGAAGCGTCCACCGATGTCATCTGGAACCACAAATGTTTCCCAACCGTTAGCATCTGCTTCAACCTTAACCGCACCTTTTTGGCGGTCAGTTGTTGCGTAGATACGTTTGTTTGCTTCTTCTTGTCCGTATTTCTTAACCAAGAGTTCTTTAAAGACACGGAAAGCAATCGCTGGTTCAGTTGTTGTACCTGATTTAGAAATTACGTTTACTGAGAAGTCTTTGTCTGCAACATACTCTACCAAGTCAGCAAGGTAAGTAGATGAGATTGAGTTTCCAGCATAAAGGATTTGTGGAGCTTTGCGTTCTTCTTTTGTTTGCAAGTTTGCAAAGTGGTGGTTCAAGAAGTCAATGGCAGCTTTCGCTCCAAGGTATGATCCACCAATACCGATAACGACCAAAACATCGCTGTCTGCTTTGATTTGTTCAGCAGCTTTCAAGATGCGGTCAAATTCTTCGCGGTCATAGTTTTCAGGAAGGTCCAACCAACCCAAGAAGTCGCTACCAGCACCAGTTCCTTTACGGATCAATTCATCAGCTGCTGTAACTTGTGCTTGCATGTATTCCACTTCATGTGGTGCAACAAATTTGTCTAATACTTTTGAATAATCAAATTTAATATGTGACATAGTATTCCTCCAATATTTCTTCTTTTCTATCATAACGCTTACCTTGAATTTTTTCAAGTTTTTATACTGAATTTTTCCAAATTTTATCATAATTCAAACGTTTGCGTAAAAAATATTACAATATTAAAATTTGAAGAAGCAAAACAAAAAAACGACTAGATTTCTAGTCGTTACAATTCATTCAATAAATACTCAAATAATTCTAAGTTGCCATCTTCTTCATTGACCAGAAATTCTGGATGCCACTGCAAGCCGATAATGCGGTGTTCATCGATAGATTCGATTGCTTCAACAGTTTGGTCACGTGGATCTACAGCCGTCACACGGAAATTTGGTGCCAAGTCTTTAATGCTCTGACGGTGCACTGAGTTTACTTGACTTTCTTTACCAAACAATTTTGACACAACACTTCCCTCAACTGTCTCAATGGAATGTGAAGTCCCAAAGGGTAGACCTTGCCAATGACCTTCAATCTCCTGATTGAGTGTACCACCAAAGGCAACATTGACAAGCTGAACCCCACGGCAAATGGCTAAGATTGGCTTATTCTGACGCAAGGCTTCTTGTAGAAGAGCGAGCTCAAACTCATCACGAGCTAGGTTATAATCATCACTATCAATCGTTTTTTCCTCACCATAAAACTGAGGGTGAACATTTTGTCCCCCAGTCAAGATGAGCTTATCAATCATTTCTACATAGTCATGGACCACCGACTCATCACCAACCGGAATGACCAAAGGAAGTCCGCCAACCTGACGAATACTCTCAGCAAATTTACAAGAGACTGATGAATGAATATTTTTACCTTCTGCGTCCACGGGACATAGATTTGCTGCAACTCCAACAACTGTTCTTGCCATTACTGATTTCCTTTCATCTTCTATTGATAATCTTATCTTATCATCCTTCCTCACTCCTGTCTAATATGTATTTTTTAAGTCCGTGATAAATTTTTTTTATAAGAAAAAGTTGCCCAAAATTAGGACAACTTTTTTGCTTATACTCAATGAAAATCAAAGAGCAAACTAGGAAGCTAGCCGCAGGTTGCTCAAAACACAGTTTTGAGGTTGTGGATAGAACTGACGAAGTCAGTAACACATATACGGCAAGGGGACGCTGACGTGGTTTGAATTTGATGTTCGAAGAGTATTATTCAAAGACAAATTGATTGTGATAAAGTTCGGAGTAAAAGCCTCCAAGCTTGAGCAATTCGTGATGGTTTCCTTGCTCAATAACTTCACCGTCCTTAAGGACAATAATCTGATCTGCATTGAGAATGGTTTTTAAGCGATGGGCAATTACAAAACTAGTTCTTCCTGCCACGATAGCTTCCATGGCATTTTGAATCTTACTTTCTGTTACAGTATCAACGTTTGATGTTGCCTCATCCAAGATTAAGACCTGTGGATCTGTCATCAAGGTACGAGCAATAGAAATCAACTGCTTCTGACCGGTCGAGAAGACACTTTGGTCATCATCAATCAATGTATCATACTTGTCTGGCAAACTTTCGATATATTCATGGATATGCGTGGCCTTGGCTGCTGCTTCAACCATTTCTTGACTGGCATCTGGGACACCAAAACGAATATTGTCCCGAATAGTTCCGCTAAACAAAACAGAATCCTGTAAGACAATTCCAACCTTGCTTCGCAAACTATCTAAATCAAATTCGCGGATATCTCTACCATCAAAACTGATACTACCTGCATCCACATCATAAAAACGATTGATGAGGTTCATGATGGTTGTTTTCCCCGAACCTGTCGGACCAACCACTGCAATCATTTTCCCTTTTGGAGCTGAAATGCTAACATCTTTCAGAATCGGTTTTCCTGGCAGGTAGGAGAAGTCTATGTTACGAATCTCCACCCCATCTTTTAATTCGCTAAAGGCTGGAGCATCTTGAGGGCGAATTTCTTCCTCTGCATCAAACATTTCTTGGATACGGTCTGCACCTGTAAAGGCCAGTTGCAAACTCCCCCAGCTCGCCGCTAATTGGATAATGGGTTGGTAATACTGTTGCGAAAACTGGGTAAACATGACAATCAAACCAAGTGCTGTTGCTGTCTCGATTTTCTTATCATTCAGCAATACAGCTGAACCTACAAAAATAACGACTGCTGTATTGACCAAACTCATTCCGTTCATGACAGGAAAGAGAATTCCTGAGAACATTCTTCCCTTAAAGGTTGCTTTTCGAACCCGTTCATTTTGCTCGACAAAACCAGCAATCACATCTTCTTGGATACCTTGAACGATAACTGCTTTTTGTCCAGAGATACTCTCATCCATATAAGCATTGAGTTTCCCAACTTCTTTTTGTTGGAGGTTGGTGTATTTCCGCGCTAGCTTTAAGATAAAGAACAACATGACAACTGCTATCGGAGTGCTAGCAGTCGTAATCAAAGCCAAGGTAACATTTTTTGCAAACATGACAATCAGCAAGCCAATATAAAGGGCAATATTAGTCATAACAGACACCAGGCTTTCATTAAAAGCTTGGAGGATATTATCCAAATCACTGGTAAAACGTGACAGGATATCCCCATCTTGATGACGGTCAAAGAAGGAAACGGTCAAGCGAGAAAGCTTGCCAAAAAGCCCCTTACGCATTTCATTTGTCGATTCGGCAATAATACGGCTCATCAAGACCATATAGATGAGACTAGATACTACTAAAACAATCAAAATATAGGCAAGATTAATAAGGAGTCCGTATAGACTTTGCCAAACCATATCTGAATTTCCATTTTGATAGGCTATAACCAAATTAGCCAGCTCTGTGACTGTTTGACCTGCAAAAACTGGAAAGAGGGCTTGTGCTACCGTTGCAATGATAATCATAGTGATAACAACGACAAAGGATATCTTGTAAACTTTAAAATAGTTCCAAAAAAATCGAAATGTCTTCATCCTACTCCTCCTTTCCTTTTTGCGTTTCGTAAATTTCTCGATAAACTGGGTTTGTTGCAACCAAGTCAGCGTGTTTGCCTTGACCAATCAAACGGCCTTGATCAAGCACTAAAATTTTATCCGCATGAACAACAGAGCTTATTTTTTGGGCGATGATAATCGTAGTTGTCCCCTTCAAATCCTTGTTAAGGGCTTCTTGAACCAAGCGTTCTGATTTGGCATCAAGTGCAGAGGTTGAATCATCGAAAATCAATATTTTAGGATTGCTGACAATCCCACGCGCAATAGACATTCGTTGTTTTTGTCCACCAGAAAAGTTGGTCCCACGTTCCTCGACCGGACTTTCAAAAGCCAAGTCCATGCGACTGATAAATTCACTAGCTTGTGCGATACGAGCTGCGCGTTCCATTTCTGAAACTGTTGCATCTCCTTTCCCTTGTCTGAGGTTATCTGCGATGGTTCCACTAAAAAGAATGGCTCTTTGTAGGACGATAGAGACTGTCTTGCGAAGTGTCCCTTCGCTAACTGTACGAATGTCCTTTCCTCCAATCTTGATAGAACCTTGCTGAGGATCAAACAGTCGTGGAATCAACTGAGCCAAGGTTGATTTCCCTGCACCGGTTGCTCCGACAACCCCAACCATCTCACCAGCTGCGATATCAAAGGAAACATCTTTTAGGATAGGTTCTTCATCATTTGGATAGGTGAAGGTTACATTTTCAAAACTGAGACTTCCTTCCAATTCTTCATCTTCCACATCCTTAAAAGTCATAGCTGGTACTGTATCAAGGATTTCACGAATACGACGGAGGGAAATCATGGCACGAGTGACTGAGTTCCCCAAAAATCCGACCATAACGATAGTAAAGATAATCTGACTCAAATAGTTCACGAAGGAAGCAATGGAACCAACCACTGAAGGATCTGACTCTGCCATACCTGCTACAAGCCAGATTGAAAGAAAGACAGCACCGTAAGAAATCAACATCATTGCAGGTTGAACAATAGAAAAAGCATAGCCGATATAAAGGTTTTCTCCCAGCAACTCATCTGACACTTGCGTAAACTTATTAAACTGATCTTTCTCTCGAACAAAAGATTTGACCACGCTCACACCACGTAAATTTTCTTTTGCAATAGCATTGATACGCTCTAATAAGGTCTGGAATTTTGCAAAGCGAGGCCCCATCATTCCCATCATAAGACCCGTCATAGCAACGATCAAAACGACCATAAGAACCAGCACCCACCACAACGAAGGCAAGGTGACAACAGCCAATATAAAGGAACCAATAAATAAAATCGGTAGTCGAAAGAGGATTTGGAAGGTCATCATAACGACGTTTTGAATCTGATTGATATCGTTGGTCATACGGACAACGAGGTTCCCTGCATTAAATTTCTCAATATTAGCGTATGAAAAAGTTTGAATCTTACGAAAGGCATCTTCCCGTAAGTCTGACGAAACTCCCTGAGCAATGTAGGCTGCTAATACAACATTAATTCCACCTGCGACTAGACCAATCAAGGCAACCAGGATTAACCAAAAACCGATATTGTAAATAACTTCATTATCTCCTGCTAGCAAGGCCTCTAAAACTTCCTGCAAATAACGTGGTTGCAGGAGTGAACTCGTTACCATTAGACCTGTCATAATTAAGGAAGCCAGAGCCTGCCATTTATAGGCTTTTATTTTCTGAAACAGCATATTTCCCCCTTATAAGATAGACAAAAGGGAACGACAGCTCTGTCAGTCCCTTCTTATGCTTTCATGTTGATGCTATTCTAACAAAAAAGAATGCTATTGTCAAAGCACTCAGCTCTCGCAAGCTTGTGCAATGACGACATCAGCATTCTATTAAATCATTTAAAAAAATCTTCTGCCTTTGTAGAGAATGTTTATTGCTCTGAACTAGCTTGCTCTTCTAACTTAGCTCGACCAATTTCACGGTAGCTACGGTCCCCAACAATCTTAACTGAGAACTGACCATCTTCATACTCAAGAATCGTCACACTTCCATTATCAAGACCATGCGGATGCATGCCGTTAATTAAATAAACAATGGTACCAATAGTCATTCCATGGCTGACTACGAGAGCATTCCCACCCCCATTAGCTTCCATTTCCTTGGCAATGGCTTCAAAACCTTCCCAGATACGACCACTTAGTTTTTCCCAGCCTTCAGCCCAACCTGCTGTGTCTACTTCTACCAGACCTTCAGCTAGCTCCGCATAGGACAAACGATGCACATGATCGACATTAAAGATACGAGGAATAATCCCCATAAAAAGATCTCCATCATAAGCACCATCAAAACTACCAAAGCACCATTCACGAATTCGCTTATCCATGCGATAAGGAATTTGCCCTGTCAAACCAAGTTCTTCAAGGATAATTCCCATTGTCTGAATGGTCCGCCCAGAATCGCTTGAATAAGCACGTTCAAAGGTTAAACCTGACTCCCGCAAACCAATCCCCAATTCATGAATGCCTCGTTCTCCCTCAGCTGTTAGAGGAGTATCACTCCAACCTTGAGCACGACCGATTGTATTAAACATTGTTTTCCCATGACGTACTAGATACAATTTTACACCTGACATATTCCGTCCTCCATATGTATCTATTATAGCATGATTTTAGACAAAAACCTCGTCCTAACTCACTGGCCTTCAACCTTACAACTGAAGCAAAAATCCAAGCTATTCTGTATCTTTCTTTGAAGGAGTAACTTCAGAAGACTTTGCAGTTTCTTTTTTCACCTGTTCTTCTTTTTTCTCCTCATTTCCTTCTTTGGACTTATTTTCTGTCTTCTTAGTCTTTTTATCGGTCTTTTTCAAAGGAGAAAAGTGAAATTCAAACTGATTTTTTCCTGTGTTAACAATCGTTGTAAAACCCTTTTGGTCATTACGATAAGTTGCCTTTCCTGCATTAAATGACTGGACTCCATTTTCAGAATTAGCCTTTTCATAGGTTCTCTTAGCCATTGCGAATGCAAGAAGCTTTTCTTTATTAAGGGCATAATCCTGATGATGTGCTACTTGCCGATTTAGATAAAACTGCAACAAAAGACTAAAAATTCCAGCAATAGTAATAGCGTATAGGAGAACTCCTGCTCTAACTTTTTTCTTTTTCAACACGATAGATAAATTCCCTCTCTAGTCCCTTTTCAAACTGAAAGTGAAAGTGCAGCTCCTGCCCTTTTTCTTGAATTCGAGCTGATTTTAGACCGTAGACCATGGGTTGATAACCACGTCCACTAGCATCTGTTTTCCGAAAATCATTTGACTTTGATTTACCCATGGCAATGGGTTTGCCTTCCTGTTTAAGGTGAAGCCTATCATTCTCCACTTTTTCAAATTGGGCTCGATTCAACTCTGCTTCCAGCTGATCCACAAATAAGAGCCATTCCTTCTGCTCACTTTTCTGCTGGTAGCGAACTTCTGAAACCAAGAGTTGACTCATAGATTGAAAAAGAAGTAAACTCCCACTAATCACAATAAGAGCAACCAGGGATTCTAAAAGAGTAAAGGCTCTGACTCTACTTATCTTGAATCGCCAGTAATTTCTCCGTTCCATGGTATACCTCCAAACCTCGCTCATTCGAGACAACATGAACCGTAAGGCCATTGACAGTCAACTCCTTTTGTCCAGTCTGCAAAGCCATACGAGCCACTCGCAAAACTTCTTCCTGTTTTAGAAGTTCTACTTCTCTTTTTCTACTTTCTTGAATTTGTCCCAGTAAGAGAGTTGCTATACTGGCAAAAATAGCTAGTGAAATCACTGCTTCCAGTAAAATAACCGCCTTAATTTTTTGCTTCTTGAATACGTTTAATCTTTCCATTTCCTAGATATAGTTGGTATCGAACCACTTCTTTCCTTGTTTGAAATCTCACGCTGGCCAGAGACGAATTCCCACCAGACTTGTCAAAGGAAATTGACTGATTGGACTGTAGTTGAATTCCTTTAGGGATGGTTAATTTATGATAGCCATTTCCAATACTTCTCTCTTCTAACATTAAGTTGATCTTTTGCTGACTAGCCAGACTTCGCTTCTGCGTTTCCCGATAAAGTTCCTCAAACTCCATAAAGAAAATCTGCTCCTCTACAGTCTCAAAAGTCGACTGAACTGAACTCGACAAACCCACGACTAACAGACTAACAATCCCTAATACCAATAGACTTTCTAACATGGTAAAAGCCTTAATCCGCAACTGTTTGACTTGTATTTTGTTTTGCATGGTATTCTTTATAGGCTTTTGCCTGCTCAGCAGTGATACGTCCATCTGCCTGTAATTTGCTTAGACTGGCATCTTCATTTTTATCTAGAGTATAGAGTTCAGCTTGGCTTTCTACCACCTTGACGACTGCTGCTTTACCTTTGTCATTGACTGCATCCTTTTGCTTAGTTAGGTTTGGCACAAACAGTAAGAGTAGAACACTAATGATGAGCAATACGACTAACATTTCTACCAGTGTGAAAGCTTTAACCTTGGCTTCTTTTAATTTCATCAACATTTTTTTCATCTAAAAATTTACCTCCATATTTTGATACATTGGCAGCAACATGGCTGCGTACAATAAAACGATTAGCAGAGCTACAAAAATAAAGACCAGGGGTTGAACTAAGTTCATCGTACGATTAACTCGGGTAAAGAAGGATTCCCACGTTTTTTCCGCATAGATTTCCAATTCGCTTCCCAACTTGGACTTGACTTCTCCATATTCAATGATTAGTCCCAACTCTCTTCTAAAAAAAGGATAATTCCGCACAACCATAGAAAATTCATGCCCATTTTGCAAGGACAGGGATAAATCATGTCCGATTTCCTTAAAAAGAGGATTTCCTTGCTCCTGCATCATCTGAAAAATTTGTGATAGCTCCAGACCTTGACCAATCATATTACCCCATTCTCGAGCATAATAGGCCGTCAGATAATACTGAACAAATACACCTAGAAAGGGAATTTTAGCTAGAAAAGAAAAGACTTGTATCTTCTTAGATTTTCTGTAAAATATCAGTCCTGTTAAAGAGACAAGACCTAACGCTAGAACAATCCCAAGAAAAATTTGTGGTAGATTACTAATCACTAAGGTAGCTATGTTACTACTATCCAGCTGAGGCAAGAGATAATTCCTCAAACCCAACATAATAAGCAATAAGAAAGCTAACAAAATGATTGGATAGGTCGCAACTTCGATTAACTTTTTCTTGACCTTAGCAAGATTATCAAGATACTCCTCAATTTTCCCTAAACTCAAATGAAGATTCCCATGTACTTCAGCTAAGGAAAGTTGCGTGACAATTGAACTTGAAAAACCTAAAATCCCCATCATTTCCGAGAAGGATTTTCCCTGCGAGAGTCCTAGACGCATCTGCGATACATATTCCTTTTCCAACAAATGACTTCTATCTAAGAAGGAAATGATCTCTACCAAGTGAAAACCACTCGAAAATAAATTGTTAAAGAGAGTGATGATTTTCTTCTGCTTACTAGTGGCTAATTTTCTCCGTTTCAGCTTGAATGGTAGTGATATGTCCTTCTTTAAGAAGTTGGTCAATTTGTTCATTCCATTTGTTTGCCTGGTGTTCCTGATAATTTTGGTTTGCAAAATCGATAATTCCTCCTCCCCCAATTAGTCTCTGGTAACAAACGCCTTGTAAAACAACTGCGAGTTCATCTTCACTAACTCCAAGTTCTACAAGGCGCTCATAGACCCCACGAACACTCTTTGCATGAATAGTCGAGAATACTGTAGCCCCTGTTAAACTGGCTCGTACAACAGCACGGGCTGTTTCACTATCCCGAATTTCTCCAATAATTAAAAGGTCTGGACGATGCCGTAGGGAGAGTTTTATCAAATTTTCATAGTTCAGCCCAATTGCTTCATTAAGTTGTAATTGTAGCATCTCTTCTTGCTTAATCTCGACTGGATCTTCAATCGACATAACCTGCTGTCCTTTAAACAATGACTTGGCTAATTCATGCATCAAAGTAGTTTTGCCACTTCCTACGGGGCCTGCAAAAAGATAAAGCCCGCGTTGCCTAAAGCCCTTTTTCAGTTCCTTAAGATCGTGAAACCAAAAGTGTAACTCACGTTCTTGGTCATGTAAAAGTCGGATTACTAGACTCTCGTATCCACGATAATCTCCTACAGTTGATAAACGGAGTGAAGAGACCTTGTCGCCATGATGATAGTCGCAGGAGCCAAGCTGACTACGTCGTTTTTCACCAACATTCATCCCTGCGATGAACTTAAAATGACTTATGACAGCGCCTAATTTTTCAAAATCATAGGTATCAATTAGACGTCTTTCATCTCCAATTCGCATATGTAGCTCATAAACCTGATTCTTGGGAACAAAATAAATGTCCTGCGCTCCATTCTTTTTTGCGAGACTAATCAATTCTTGTGCAAGTGCTTGTACCATATTTCCTCCTCAGTTTATTATTCGAAGAAAATATAAAAAAGAACAACTTTATTAAAAAGTTGTTCTATCTTTTTTGATACGACAAGTTCGGTGAATATCTAAACCAGTTTGTTTTTCATAACCAGGTCTAAACTTTTCGTCTGGTATAACTTGACCATCTTCCAGTAGAGCAAGCGAATGGTACTGTTGCAGAAAGTCATCACATTCCTCACACCAACGTTTATCTTCTGGATCCCAAAATATAGTCATTAAGTCTCCACGACTTTTGTAAAGCGGAATTTTCTTTTCCAGCTCAAACCAACAAGATTTATAGTACTTCAAAGCGTCATAGTAATTTTCAAATTTCTTACTCTTTATGACGTCTTCTTCCCATCCTTCTATGAACCACCAAGGCTCAAAATCCCCATACATTTCTATAACTCGATACATAGTTTCATTTCCTTTGTATCGTATATTATAGCGAATTTTTTTGCACAATGAAAGAAATTTGCTCGTTTTCAGTAACAGCCATAAAGTCTTCCTAATTTACGAAATCACACAAGAAATACAGCTAACAAAAAAAACAGCAACTAAGACTAGTCACTGCTTTATATTTCTATGCTTGATAACGTTTTTCACCGTCAAGATATGTTGCTACCAATTCCAAATCTTTATCAAGAACGATAAAGTCAGCATCGTAACCCTCTCGGATTTGTCCACAGACATCATCAATATGAACAGATTTGGCAGGATTCAAACTTGCCATCATGACAGCTTCGTGAGGATTTGCAATCCCCCATTCAACAACATTTTTCAAACCATCTTTAAGTTTGAGAATAGAACCTGCCAAGTTCCCTGTAGATTTAAGACGAGCAGTCCCATCCGCTACTACTACTGGGAATTCTCCTAACATATAGTCACCATCTTGTAAACCACCAGCTGTCATACAGTCTGTAATAAGAGCAATATTTTCAGTACCCTTTTGTTTAAGCAGAATATCACAGGCCTTAGGATCCACATGGTGACCATCACAGATCAATTCTGCATAAGTGTGTGGCAATTCATACATAGCACCAACCATTCCAAGTTCACGGTGAGTCAAGCCACGCATACCGTTATAGGCATGAACCCACACACTTGCACCAGCATCAACAGCTTTTTTGGCTTCCTCAAATGTTGCATTAGAGTGACCAAGAGCAACCGTTACACCTTCTCCAGTAATAGTACGAACAAAGTCTTCTACACCTTCACGTTCTGGAGCAAGAGCAATCTTATTAAGAAGACCATTAGCAGCCTTCTGCCAAGCACGAAATTCATCCATTCTAGGATCTTTCATATAAGCAGGGTTTTGAGCTCCCTTATATTTTTCAGTAAAGTAAGGTCCCTCAAAATAAATACCACGAATCTTAGCCCCAGTTGCTTCTTTGTAGCGGGCACCAATATTTTCAGTAACAGCAAGTAATTGTTCGTATGATGAAGTTAAAGTTGTTGGCAAAAAGCTGGTTACACCCGTACTAAGTAGACCCTCACTCATTGTATGAAGCGTACCTTCAATGTTATTATCCATAACATCAACCCCACCAAAACCATGAATGTGAGTATCCACAAGACCTGGTGCAATACTATAACCACTATAATCAATAATTTCAGAACCTTCTGGCACTTGATCTACATGTTTACCAAATTTTCCTTCAACAAGTTCTAAGAAACCGCGACGACGAACCCCATGCGGATAGAAAAATTGATCAGCTTTAATATATTTAGGCATAATCTTTACCTCCATAAAACAATTTTCTGATATTTATTATGTCAATTACATTATAAACCTTTATAATTAATTTGTAAATGGTATAGACCTATCTTAGTTAAAAATAATGTGAAATAATTGAAGATTTAGTAAAAATAAAGTAAAAAATATCAATAAAGGTGAAATTTATGAAAAGTAATTTTAAGTAACTATGAGAAAAAAATTGGAAGAAAAAATAAAAAAGACAAAGTCCGAAAACCTTGTCTGTATTACTATACCGGCGGCCGGGGTCGAACCGGCACGTCCTTGCGGACACTGGATTTTGAGTCCAGCGCGTCTGCCAATTCCGCCACGCCGGCAAATAGTAACTGGGGTAGCTGGATTCGAACCAACGCATGAGGGAGTCAAAGTCCCTTGCCTTACCGCTTGGCTATACCCCAATAATATAAAATAGGCGAGTGATGGGGATCGAACCCACGCATGCCAGAGCCACAATCTGGTGTGTTAACCACTTCACCACACCCGCCATATTATTAAACACGGGCAGTAGGAATTGAACCCACACTGAAGGTTTTGGAGACCTTAGTTCTACCTTTAAACTATGCCCGTAGAGGATGGAAGGGGAGGGATTCGAACCCCCGAACCCGAAGGAGCGGATTTACAGTCCGCCGCGTTTAGCCTCTTCGCTACCCTTCCGTATGTTATAAAAATATGGCGCGAGACGGAATCGAACCGCCGACACATGGAGCTTCAATCCATTGCTCTACCAACTGAGCTACCGAGCCAATATTGCGGGAGCAGGATTTGAACCTACGACCTTCGGGTTATGAGCCCGACGAGCTACCGAGCTGCTCCATCCCGCGTTAATAATAAATAAAGGAGGATGTGGGATTCGAACCCACGCACGCTTTTACACGCCTGACGGTTTTCAAGACCGTTCCCTTCAGCCGGACTTGGGTAATCCTCCAACAAAATAGTCCGTACGGGATTCGAACCCGTGTTACCGCCGTGAAAAGGCGGTGTCTTAACCCCTTGACCAACGGACCATATTTATAAAAAATGGGCACGAGTGGACTCGAACCACCGACCTCACGCTTATCAGGCGTGCGCTCTAACCACCTGAGCTACGCGCCCAAGTAAAAAACTTGGTACTTGAACAAAGTTCAAAGCGGGTGACGAGAATCGAACTCGCGACAACAGCTTGGAAGGCTGTAGTTTTACCACTAAACTACACCCGCTTAAATGGGAGTTAACGGGATCGAACCGCTGACCCTCTGCTTGTAAGGCAGATGCTCTCCCAGCTGAGCTAAACTCCCTCGAGCTAAGCGACTTCCATATCTCACAGGGGGCAACCCCCAACTACTTCCGGCGTTCTAGGGCTTAACTTCTGTGTTCGGCATGGGTACAGGTGTATCTCCTAGGCTATCGTCACTTAACTCTGAGTAA